>NZ_JBFAWC010000019.1:0-165828 GCF_040680155.1 Streptomyces sp. NPDC052114
CTGCGCGAGCAGCCGGACCGCTGGCCCGGCGCGGTGCACGAACTGATCCGCCTGTGGACCCCGTTCCCGATCAGCCCGCTGCGCTACACGCTGGAGGAGGTCGAGCTGGGCGGCCACACCATCGCCGCGGGCGAGGCGGTCCAGCCGGTGCTGATCTCCGCCAACACCGACCCCCAGGTCCACACCGACCCCGACCGCTTCGACGTGCTGCGCCGCGACGGCGAACGCGGCGGCGCGAACATGGGCTTCGGCCACGGCATCCACTACTGCCTGGGCGCCCCGCTGGCCCGCATGGAGACCGAGATCGCCCTGTCCGCCCTGTTCACCCGCTTCCCCGGCCTCACCCTCCAGACCCCGCCCCAATGGGCCCCCCACCCCCTCATGGTCCGCCTCGCCCAACTCCCCGCCCACCCCCGCCCCTAAGGCCTCCGCCCACCAGGGCGACCAGGCGGCACCGAGGCGCGGGCGGGAGACGCCCCGCGCCGGATCGACCACTCGACCACTAGCGGCGCCGCCGTGTCCGTCCCCCCACTGGACGGGGCGTGCGCCCGAGGAGGAGTTGACGATGACCACCACCCACGAGCCCAACCTGCTGGACCCCGAGCTGATGGCCGACCCCCACGGCGGCTTCAAGCGGCTGCGCGAGGACGCGCCGGTCTGCCTCGGGCGGACCATGGGAGGGGACCCGGCCTGGTTCGTGACCCGCGCCGCCGACGTGCGCGCGGTACTCAACGACCCGCGCTTCGTGGTGACCAACATCAATGCGGCACCGGACGCCAAGGATCCGAAGATCCAGCTCGTCGCCAACCTGGGCGTCTCGGAGGAACTCGCCACCTACATCGCGGATCTGCTCCCCGACCGGGACGGCGCCGACCACACCCGGCTGCGCCGCGTCGTGGCGCCGGCCTTCGGCGGGCGCCGCATAGCCAACCTCCGTCCCAGGGTGACGGAGATAACCGACTGGCTCCTGGACGAGCTGGAGGCGTCGGGCCCTGGCCCGGTCGACCTCATCAACGCGTTCGCCTACCCCTTGCCGATCACCGTGATCTGCGAGCTGGTCGGGGTGCCCGAGAGCGACCGCCCGGCGTGGCGGGAATGGGGCGACGCGCTGCTGACCCTGGACCCGGAGCGCTTCGCCGGGGCGCTCCAGGCGATGGTCGACCAGGTGAAGGAGCTGCTGGAGCGGCGCCGTGCCGAGCCGGCCGACGACCTCATCAGCGCCATGCTGGAGGCCCAGGCGGCGGACCGTGACTATCTGACCGACCGCGACCTGGTCAAGATGATCATCACGTTGGTGAACACCGGGCACGAGACCACCGCCCATCTGCTCGGCAACGCCGTGGCCGGTCTGTTCGCCCACCCCGACCAGCTGGACCTGCTGCGCCGGGAGCCGGAGCGCTGGCCCGTCGCGGTGCACGAGATGATGCGGATGTGGACCCCGGTGCGCGTCACCGCCCTGCGGTACCCCACCGAGGACGTGGAGATCGGCGGTGTGACGATCCGCGCGGGTGAGGCGGTGCAGCCGGTGCTGGTCTCCGCCAACACCGACCCCGCCGAGCACTCCGCCCCCGACACCTTCGACGTCCGCCGCCGCGAGGGCGTGCGCGGCGAGGGGCACGTCGGCTTCGGCCACGGCATCCACTACTGCCTGGGGGCCGCGCTGGCCCGCCAGGAGGCGGAGGTGGCCCTCTCCGCACTGTTCAGGCGGTTCCCGGACCTGGCGCTCGACGGTGAACCCCAGTGGCTCCCGGGCCCGTTGATGATCCGGATGTCCCGGCTGCCGGTGCTCCTGCGCGGGTGAGTCCGGCGGGGCCGACCGGAAGGCGGCCCCGCACACGACCCGGCCGACGCGGTCCCCGTACAGGGTCCGCGTCGGCCGGGTCGCCCCGCACCAGGAGAGTTCACTCGCTGCCGCGCCTGCCCAGCCGGTACAGCTCCGCGTACATGCCGCCGTCGGCCAGGAGCCGGTCGTGGGTGCCCGCCTCGCGGACGGTGCCGCCGTCGAGGACCACGATGAGGTCGGCCATGCGCACCGTCGCGAAGCGGTGGGAGACCAGGACCGTGACGGGCGGGGCTCCGGAGGCACGGGCCGCCGCCGCGCAGCGTGCGAACAGGTCGTGCTCGGAGGCCGCGTCGAGACTCGCCGCCGGCTCGTCGAGGATCTGCAGCGCGGGCCGCTCCCGCATCGTCGCGCGGCTCATGGCGACCTTCTGCCACTGACCGGTCGACAGATCCACGCCCCCGGGAAAGGCCGCGCCGAGCGGGGTGTCCAGGCCCTGCGGCAGCAGCCCGGGCAGCACCGCGCCGCCGCCCCGGGCCAGCGCCCCCTCGACGGCGCCCGGCACCTCGGCGCGCGGCAGGTCACCGACGCCGACGGCGCTGCGCAGGCTGAACTCGAAGCGCTGGAAGTCCTGGAAGCAGACCGTCAGCGCCCGGCGCCAGGCGTGCACGTCGAACGCCGCGATGTCCGTGCCGTCGTACGTGATGGTCCCCGCCGTCGGCTCGTACAACCGGCACAGCAGCTTGGCGAGGGTCGTCTTGCCCGCGCCGTTCTCACCGACCACGGCGAGCGTCGCCCCCGCGGGGACGCGCAGGCACACGTCGCTCAGGACGGGCCGTGCGGCGCCGGGATACGTGAACGACACGTGGTCCAGGACCAGTTCGCCGCCGGGCCGCGGGGCGGCGCGCACGGCGCCGGGGCGGGCGGCGGCGTGCTCGGGGAGCGCCGCGTGGTCGGCGAGCCAGAGGAAGTGGCCCGCGGCGCGCAGCGCGTGCTGGAGCCAGGAGCCGAGCGTGACCATCCCCGACACGGAGCCCAGCAGCTGTGCGCCGAGCACCAGGGTGAGCACCACGTCCCCGGGCGTGCCGGTGCCGCGCGCCACCGCGACGACGGAGAGCAGCACCCCGCCGAGATAGCCGACGGCGAAGACCAGCCAGCCGCCGCCGGACCACAGCGCGGCCCTGATCTCGGCCCTGTCGCGGTGATCGGTCACACGAGCGTGCAGGGTGTCGTGCCGACGGGCGAGCTCGTCGGCGAGGCCGTAGATCCGTATCTCCCGTGCGGCGCCGGGGGAGCAGGAGAGTTCGAGCAGGGTGCGGCGCATCCGCTCCGCCTCGGCCGTCTCCTGTTCCGCGCGCCCGACGAGCAGGGCGCCCCGCTGCGCGGCGGCCACCGTGGGCAGGGCGAACAGCGGCAGCAGGAGCAGCGCGGGGTGGACCGTGACGAGCAGGGCCAGGGTGGTGCCCAGGCCGAACAGCGCCCGGAGGTTCTCCACGAGCGCGCCGAAGGCCCCGCCGAGCTGCCCGCGGTGGGCGCGCAGCAGATCCATGCGGTCGAGATAGGCGGGGTGTTCGTGGTGGGCGAGCGAGGGAATGCCGCCGGTCAGCTGGATCAGCCGCCGGTCGAGGAACAGCCCCACCTGCTGCTGGAGATGGATGCGCTGGACGGAGACGAACGCTCCGGCCGTGTACGTGGTGACGATCGCGGCGACGAGCAGCGCGGCAGCCGTCAGCGCGGGCCGCAGCTCGTGCCGGAGCGCGGCGTCGGTGGCCGCGCGGACGGCGAGCCCGCTGACGACACCGCAGGCGCCGACGAGCGGGGCGAGCGCCAGGACGACCACCGCCCTGCGGGCGTCGGCGCGGAACGCGGTGCCGACGAGCAGGGCGGCGGCGCGCGCCTGGTCGCGGAACTGCGAGCGGTGGCGGGACGGTGTCTCAGGCACGGGATCCTCCGGCGTACGCGGCGCTCTGCAGGGCGAACGCCCGCGCGTACGGGCCGTCCCGGGCCACCAGCTCCTCGTGGCTGCCCTGCTCGACGATGCGCCCGCCGTCCAGATAGCAGATGCGGTCGGCCAGCCGGACGGTCGCGAAGCGATGGGAGATCAGGACGGTCGTGAGCCCGCGGGTGAGGTCGAGGAAGCGTTCGTACAGATCGGCCTCGGCGCGCACGTCCAGATGCGCGGTGGGCTCGTCCAGGACCAGGACGCGGGCGCCGTGCTCCACCGCGTACAGGGCCCGCGCCAGCGCGAGCCGCTGCCACTGGCCGCCCGACAGGTCGGTGCCCTCGGAGAAGCGGCGGGACAGGGGCGTGTCCCAGCCGAGCGGGAGCCCGGCGAGCGCCGGGTCGAGCCCGGCGAGCCCGGCGGCCCGCGCGAGGGCGGCGTCGTCCCGGGGCCGGTCGACCGCGCCGAACCCGACGTTGTCCCGGGCCGGCAGTTCGTAGCGCGTGAAGTCCTGGAAGACCACCGCGAGTTGGCGGCGCCAGGCGTCGACGTCGAGGGTGCGCAGATCGGCGCCGTCCACCGTGACGAGCCCGGCCACCGGGTCGTGCAGCCGCGCCAGCAGCTTGACCAGGGTGGTCTTCCCCGCGCCGTTGCCGCCGACGACGGCCAGCGAACCACCCGCGGGCAGCCACAGGTCGAGCCCGTTCAGGACGGTACGGACCGTCCCCGGGTACGCGAACACCGTGCCCTCGAACCGGATCCCCGCCCGCGGCAGACCCGCCGCCGGACGCGCGCCGCTGACCAGCGGGTCCCGCTCGGGCAGCGCGGCCACCTCCAGCGCCGGCGGCACCGCGGCGCTCGCCCGGGTCAGCGTCCACTGCAGATCCCCGAGCCAGCCCAGCGCGGCGATCGCGACGACGGCCTGGAGGTACACGGTCGTGCGCCCCACCCCGACCTGGCCGTGCGCGGACTCCACGGCCAGCGGCACGAGGACCGCCGCGTGCGCCCCGGACAGGAGCAGGAAGGCGAGCACGTCACGCCTCGCGGCCCTGCCCCGGCCCGCACCGAGCCGGGCCGCGCCGGACCGCCACGCGCAGGTGAACCGCTCCACCAGCCACGGCGTCATCCCGAACACCCGGATCTCCTTGGCCGCCGCGCCGTCCAGCGCGACGCCCCGCACGTACTCGGCGTGCCGCAGCTCCGTCGTCGAACCCGCCTGCACGTCCACCGCGCGCCGGATCTCGCGGTCGCGCCAGGTCCCGGTCAGCCGCCACGCGGCGATCAGCGGCAGCGGCGCCCACCAGTGGAAACCCAGGAGGAGCACGGCCGAGGTCGCCCCGGCGAGCCGCGCGGAGACGAGCGCGGGCAGTGCCGTCACCGCCTGCGCCACGGGAAGCATGCCGGTGCCCTGGCCCTGGGCGAGCAGCAGCCGGTCGGCCACCTTCGGGTCCTCCAGGGGCGCGATGCCCGCCGGGCGCAGCGTGCCGCGCAGGACGAGCCGCGCGGTGCCGCCGGTGACCCGCCTGCCCAGCCGGGCGGCGGTCGTCTCGACCGCGGGCTCCACCAGGAGGCTCGCCACGTACACACCGCCCACGACGGCGAAGGCCAGGAGCACGCCGTGTCCTTCGGGCGATCCGAGCCCGGCCGTCAGACCGGGCAGGCGGCCCACGAGGACCCCGATGCCCAGCATCAGCGCGGGCGCAAGGGCCGCGTCGAGGAGCACCAGCGCGAGGAGCGCCGCCGTCAGGGGCAGCGAGGCGCGCGGCAGCAGCCGGACCAGGGAGCGCACCGGCGCCGCGGTGAGCCCGTCCGCGTGACCGTGCCGACGGGGCACGCGCCGCAGGAGGGCGCGAGCGCGGCCGGGGGCCGGACCGTGCGGTGTCCGCATCACGGTCACCGCAGTCCGAAGGCGGGCAGCCAGGTGCGGTCGCCGGTCTCCAGGGTCAGCAGCGCGGCGCAGGCGCCGGTGGCACCGGTCAGCAGCGTGCAGTCCCGCTCCCCGAGCTCCACGACCTCTTCGAGCCGCTCCAGGACGCGGCCCACGAGCCGGTCGCGCAGCGCAGCCGCCCCGGGCAGGCGGGCGTGCCGGTCGAAGGCGTCGCACACCAGGGCCAGGCCCGGCAGCCCGTGGCACAGGCTCAGATCGGGCCGGTCCGCCTCGTCGTCGTAGCCGCGCAGGAAGGACGCGGCGACGTGCAGCGCGAACTCCCGCAGCGGCGCGTCGTCCAGGATCCGCCCGGTCTCCCACAGCGCCCAGGCGATCCCGGGCGTTCCGTAGCACCAGGTCAGCGGGCGGCTCGGCAGATGCGCGAGGTTCCCGGCGGGCGGCCAGACGACGATGCCGCGCACCCCGGACTCGTACCGCGAGAGATACCACGAGGCCAAGTGGTCCAGGGAAAGCGTCAGTTGCGGGGTGAGGCCGGCCGTGTCGGCGGCCCGGCACAGCGCCAGGGCGACGCCGGCCGCGCCGTGCGCGGCACCGGAGTTGACCCGGCCGTGGTTCCAGCCGCGCATCTCCTCGCCCTTGTACCGGCCGACCCGCAGGCCCGAGAGCTCGCCGCCGTCGCACAGGGCGGTGAGATGGCCGACGGCGTGCGTCAGGTCGTCCTGCGTGCAGGAGGGGTCGGCGGCCAGCGCCAGGACCGTGCCCGCGGCGCCGGTCACCACGTCGTAGTCGTACCAGGCGAGATCGCGGGTGTGCCAGCGGCCCGCCACCCCCGCGAGCTCGCGGAAGGCGGTGCCGGCGAGGCCGCCGAGTGCGGGCCAGACGGACGCCGCCGTGCGCAGGCCCAGCAGATACCCGCCGAGCCCCCAGCCGAACAGGCCGGGGTGCGTGCAGCCGTGCCGCAGCTGGCGCAGCCACGCCGCGACGGCCCGGGACGCGGGCGCGTCGCGCGGCGGCGGGGTGCCCGACGAGGAGGCCGACGCGGTCAGGGCGGCGAGGACGGCGGGCCCGAAGTCGATGCTGTACTCCTCGCCCTGGTCGTGGCGCGGCGCACGGTCGGCGAAGGAGGTGAGGACGCGCGCGGACACCACGAGCGCGGGCTCGCGGACGGCGGCGGAGAGCGCGGGGGACAGGGAGTTCGGGACCCGGTGGGTGGTGGTCATGTCGGCGTCCTCCGATGTGTGTCGTGAGGTGGACGAACGTGAGGGACGAAAGTGCGGGACGAAGGTGGTGGACCAAGGTGGTGGACAAGTGCCGCGGCGAGGGCGGCGGGCGCGGGCCGGAAGGGGCCGCCGGAGCCCTGGGACATGGCTGGCTCCGGCGGCCCGTGTGCGGGGTGGGGAGTGCCGATCGGCCGCTCCGGTGTGACGGTTCGGCAACCCCGCACGCATCGACGGGTCAGCCGGCCGTCAGGCCGTGCACGGGCAGGAGCCGGTGCACTTCGTGGCCGCGGTGCATCCCTGGGTGGTCCCCATGGTGCCGACCTTCAGCAGCTGCGCCTCGTCGAACTGGGTCTCCAGCTGGTCGATGAGGGCGTCGACGTCGTCCAGGACGAAGCCCTCGACCTCGTTCTCGGTGGTGTCCATCGCTGTCACCTCCTTTCCACGTCCGCGGGTGTCGTCCGCCGTGCGGCGGAGTGTCGTGCCCTTACGCGGTGCACGGGCAACTGCCCGTGCAGCCACCGACCTTGGTGCATCCTTCGGTGGCGCCCATCGTTCCGGCCCTGAGCAGCTGCGCCTCGTCGAACTGGGTCTCCAACTGCTCGATGAGCGCGTCCACGTCGTCGAGCACCAGTGCCTCGGCCGCGGTCACCTCACCGTCCATCGCCTTCACCTCCCTTCCAGGTACGCGGGGTTCCGGGTGCTGTCGCCGTCGGGCCACGGCAGGGCCGTGGGGCGGCGCAGCGTTCAGGAGGCCGGTCCGCGCGACCGGAGGACCGCGCGGACCGGCCGGTCATGTGGACCGGGGAACGCGGACCAGGAGCTCCGCGGTGACCGGTGCCCCGGCGGGATCGGCGAGATCCGCGACGAGCAGCTGGTCGGGGGACGGCAGCATCTCCTCGGCGACGGCGGTGCCGCCCGAGGCGAAGGCCTGATCGCCGGTCCGCTCCAGGACGGGCAGCGCCTGCAGGCTCTCCAGGTCGCACGGCAGCGGCGAGTCCGCGCCGGTCGCCGCCGACAGGAAGACCCAGCGCGGCAGGCCGAGACGGTCGCGCATCCGGGCGAGATGGCGGGTGCGCTCCAGTTCGCGCGCGGCGGCCGGCGGCAGCGCGGCGACGGGCAGCCGCCACTGCGCGGCGGACAGCACCAGCGAACCGGCGACCGTGATCCGGGGCACGTACTCCCGCTTGGGCAGGGCGCCCAGGGAGTGCCGCAGCCTGCGCCGCCTGGCCGCGTACTGGGGCGAGCCGTGCAGCAGCAGCGACGCCATCTGGTCCCAGGGCCGGGGCGCGTTGCGCGCCGAGTGGTAGAGCGGGCGCACCGGACCCGAACGGTCGCTGACGACGACCCGCGCCCCCGTCCACCGGGCGGTCAGCTCGTCCAGCGGCACGAAGCGCGCCCGCGTGCCCGGCGGCACCTCGCAGTACCCGGGCAGATCCGGGTCGCCGGTCCAGGCGCCCGTGTACAGGGGCCTGCGCACGGCGTTGGCGGCGAGCCGCGACAGGGCGGGGAAGAGCAGTTCGACCGACGGCACCCCGCTTTCCCGGTCGAGCTGCCGCAGGAACGCGCGGTACGCCTCCACCTGCGGCAGCCGTCCGTGCAGCCGCTCCAGCGCGCCGATGAAGCGGGCGTCGTACACACCGGCGGGCGCGGTGACGTCCAGGGCCCAGTGGCGTCCCGGCAGCGGGCGCACCACGCAGTCCAGCGGCCAGTCGGGGCGCACCTCGGGGGCGCCGAAGCGGTCGAGGACGTCCCGACCGATGTCGATGGCCCCGCCGTCGGGCACCGCGTCCACGCGGCCGTCGAGCCAGTCGAGCAGCCGGGCGTACCCCGACCCCGGCGTCCGTGGCTCGGGCCACTCCGCGGCCGGGGCGTGCGCGCTCACCGGCGTGTCCCCGGTGGCGGCGAGCTGCTCGCGCAGGATGTCCAGGACCGGCCGGTCCCGGCGCGTCACGCCGACGGGGGCCAGGACACGGCGCGGTCCGGCGTCCTCGTCGATGAGGGCGTGCAGCCGCAGCGCCTGCCCGATCGCCGCGCGCAGGGCCGCCAGATCGGCGGCGGGCAGGGCATTGGGGGTACGGCGGTACACGTCCAGGTAGCCCCCGTCGACGCGCTCGACGCGCTCGCCCCGGGTGCCGTCCGCGCGCTCCGCCGCCGCGTGCCAGGAGCGCCGCCGCCCGCGCACCGGCGGGCGCAGCTGAAGCACGCCGATCTCGTGCAGCCGCAGCAGGAACTGGCGCAGGACGGACCGCTGAGCCTCGTCGGCCGACGGCGCCACCAGCGCGGACTCCAGCTCACCGAGCGGGAGCGCGCCGCGCCGCAGCGCCTGGTACAGGCGGTTCACCGCGGGGGTGCGCCGGATGCGTACGGGAGTGAGGAGCGTGTCGTCGCCGGGTTCGAGGGCGAACGCCTCCAGATGGCCGGGGCTCACGCGCAGGAACGGGTTGAACGACACCCACGTGGCGGCGTCCGTGCCCGCCCCGGACTGCTCCTGGAGGTTCTCGGTCCAGTCGGTGGCCACCTCGGCGGTGAGCGTGAGCGGACGCGCCGGTCCGGCAGGTCCGTCCGCCACGCCCACCACGGCCACATGGCCCAGCCAGCCGCGCGGGGTCACCTTCACCGCGCCACGGGCGATCATCCGCCACAGGTAGTCCGCGCGCTTGCGCATCTGACGGTCCGTCCAGGGACGTCCCGCGGCGAGTCGTTCGGCGACCTCGGCGCCCACCGGAAGCGTGCCGTCGACCAGGGCCTGCCGCCCCATCGGTGACCCCCGCAGCAGCGCGTGGCCCGCCGGGGCGAGCCGCTGCTTCTCCGCGTCGAAGCGGTGCGCGACCTCCCTGCGGAGCCGCTCCAGCGCGCCGGCCGCCTCGTGCGTGCCGACCAGGATCCGGGCCAGGGCCCCCTCGGGCGCCACGAGACGGGCGACGGACACGATCCGCCGGTGGTCCGCCTCGGTGAGCGGACGGCCCCGGTGCAGCCGCCGCCGCGCGGACAGCACATGACGGCGCTCGTCCACGGTCAGCGACGGATGGGGTACGACGACCGTGCCGATCACGTCCGCGAGCCGCGCGCTCGTCCGGGCGAAGTCCGCCTCGGTGCGCTCCAGTTCACGGATCAGACGGAACAGCTCCGGCGAGCCGCCCGCGCACCACAGCCGCATCGGCAGCCCCGCGGTCCGCAGCAGCACCGCGTCCCGGTACGGGCGCGCGCCCCCGCCGCTCACCGCGGCCCTCCGCCCGGACGCGCCGTCAGCGCCTCCGCGATGAGGGTCTGGCGCAGCACCGAGAGACCGGCCCGGTTCCAGTGGAAGACGATGACGAACGCCGCCGCCTCGCGGGGCCCGATCAGCGCGTTCCCGGACGTGAAGTACGTGCGGCGCCACCGCTCCCCGGCCTCCGCGACGGCCGCGCGGAACTCCTCGGCCCGGCGCACCGCCCCCTCGGGCAGCCGGGCGGCCAGCGCCCGCTGGTCGGTCCAGCCGGCCCGCAGCGCCGCCTCGATCCGGCCCACGTCGGCCGGCAGCCCCTCGGCGTCCGCCGTCCGCGGGTGGTCGGCGAACCTGCGGCCCGTCTGCCGGCGCAGCCGGTCCCACACGTCCAGGTCCTCCCAGCCGACGATCTCCAGCGCGTCGAGCAGCGCCCGCACCATCAGCAGCGACATGGCCCACGCCGGGCGGGCTCCCGCACCCTCCCGCCCGGCGGGGCCGTCCCCCGAGGTGGCGTGGAAGCCGAGCCACGCCAGCGAGTCGGCGGTGAAGACCCGGTGGACGCTGCGCATCGACACCGGACCGCCGAACAGGAATTCCTCCGGCTCGTACACCCCCGCGTGCCAGTCGTCGACCAGGCCCTCCTGCTGCCAGTACGTGAGCCGCTGCCGCAGCACGGCGTCGACCTCCGCCCGGTGCGCCGGTGCCTGGAAGCGCACGCGCATCCCGGGGTGCTTGTGCAGGAAGAAGAACTCCTCCGCCCGGCCGTCGGCCAGCAACTCGCTCGCGGTGTCGTGCAGTTCGGCGGAGAACTCCGGACGGCGGTCCCGGGCGGGCGCCACGCCGAAGTGCAGCCACGGGCCCGGATGCCGCCGCGCGACCGGTGTCACGATGTCCGGTGCCACGATGTCCGGCGCGCGCAGACAGCCACGCTCGTCCATGTTCCTCACCCCCGTGAGAAGGAACGCGGCTCACGTCCGGCCGCGTTGCCAGACTGCCGCGCGCCGGGCGGCGGGGGTATGCGTACCTTTGCGTAGCGGGCGGCCGGTCCCCACCCTTGACAGGCGCGGCGCGCCTCCTCTAATCCGGTGGAGGTGCGGAGGGAGGGGGCTTTCCGTGTCCTGCATGTCCGCGCGCGACTACCAGCGCGTACTCGACCTGACCGTCGCCGTCCTGAACAGCCGCCAGGCCACGCTGCCCTGGCCGCTGGTACGGGAGGAGCTCGGCGACATCCTCGACAGCCCCGCGAAGGTCCTCTTCGCCACCAGGGACTGGCCGGAACCGGACACGCCCGTGCCCTGTCCGCCGCCGACGGCCGCCGTCGACCCGCGCATGCGGACCCTCGACGAGACGCTCCACAAGCACCCGCTCGTGGACCACTACCGGCGCACGGGGGACCGGTCGCCGCTGACCGCGCGGCAGGTGGGCGGCGGCGGACCGTGGCCGGACCCGGCCGCGCAGAGCGCCTTCGAGCGGGTCTTCGCCGCCGACCACCAGCTGGCGCTGCCGCTCCCCGCACCCGACGGCGCCGGACACCTGATCATGCTGGGCAGGCCAGGCGAGTTCTACGGCGAGCGGGAGGTGGAGTTCGCGGGCCGCATCCAGCCCCTGCTCGCGGCCGTGGTGGAGCACATGACCCATGCCCGCAGGCTGCCCGCGGCGGCCTGGGGCGAGGGGCCCGAGGACACGCTGGACCGGGCGGCCGAGTACGGCCTCACGCCGCGCGAGACCGTCGTCCTGACCCTGCTCGCCCAGTCGCTGACCGCGGACACCATCGGGCGCAGGCTCGGCATCTCACCGCGCACCGCGCACAAGCACCTGGAGAACGTGTACCGCAAGCTCGGCACGGCCGACCGTCTCGCCACCGTGCTGCACGCGCGCGAGGTCGGCCTGCTGCCCGGCCGCTGAACCGCCCGGCGGCCGGGCCCGAGGCGCTGTCAGGGCGCGGCGGCCCCGTGCGGGGCGTCGCACTCGGCGATCCTGCGCCGCAGCTCGTCCGCGTCGGCGCCGGGCAGCGCCAGTGCCGCGGTGTAGTCGGCGCGGGCCTCGGCCGTCCGCCCGGCCCGCTGATGGACGTACCCGCGGTTGAACAGCAGGTCGGGGTCGTCGCCGTCCAGGGCGATGGCGCGCGTCAGATCGTCCAGGGCGGCACGGTCGTCCCCGGCCGCGTGCGCGAGCGCGGCGCGGCCCGCCAGAGCGCTCACCAGCGCGGGGTCGGCGGCCAGTGCCCGGTCGAAGTCCGCCCTGGCCCGCGTCTCGTCGCCGCCGTGCAGGGCGAGCAGACCGTGCGCACAGACCAGGCGCGTGTCGTCCGGGTGGTGCCGCAGCCCTTCGGCGATGTGGGCCCGCGCCCCCGCCAGGTCGCCCTGGTCGAGCAGCAGGCCCGCGAGCCCGGCCCGCACGTCCGGCTGGTCGGGCTCCAGCTCGGCGGCCCGGCGCAGATCGGCGAGGGCGCCCGCCGTGTCGCCGAGCTCCAGACGCGCGTCGGCGCGGTTGACGTGCACCTCCCAGTAGGGCGGGGCGAGGTCCACGGCGCGGTCGTAGTCGGCGACGGAGCCGGCCGTGTCGCCGAGGCGGCGCCGGACGTCGGCCCGGTCCATGTAGTGCTCGGGGTGGTGCGGGTCCATCGCGACCACCGTGTCGAAGTCGGCCAGCGCGTCGCGGGTCCGCCCCAGGGCCGCGTACACCTTGGCGCGGTTGTGCACGAGCACCGAGCGGTGCAACAGATGGCTGCCGTCGGGCAGTTCGCGCCGCAGCCGCTCCAGACCGCCCTCGACCAGACGCAGGGCCTCGGCCGGACGGCCCAGGTGGGTCTCGGCGAGCGCGAGGCCGTTCTCCTGGAACGTGGTGTGGAAGGCCCGCTGTTCCGGGTCGGGCCACAGGGAGGCGAGGGCGATCGTGTTCTGGAGGAGGGCCTTGGCGGCCGGGTGGTCGAGGCGCTCCGGTGGATGGAAGCGGGTGTACAGCATGGCCAGGGCATAGCCGCAGGCGAGTTGGACGAGCGGGTCCGCGGACCGCTCCCGCATGGCCCGTTGCAGCCGTTCGGCCCGTTCCGTGTCGCCCAGCAGGGTCAGGGCCGTGGCGACCTTGGTGTGCAGACCGAGACGCTGAGGCAGCGGCGCGTCGTCCCCGGCCACGGCCTGTGCGCGCCGCGCCAGGTCGAGGAGGGCGTGGTAGTAGCCGAACGCGAGCGCGTGCTCGGCGGCCGTGAGCAGCACGGGAAGGGCCGCGGCCGGGTCGCTGCCGTGTTCGAGATGGTAGGGCAGCGCGCCGAGCGTGAGGCTGAACTCGCCCTGCCGCACACGTCGTTGCAGCCCCTTGGCGCGGGCGTCGTGCAGGCGGGCCCGCACTTCCGGGGCGGACACGTCGTAGGCGGCCCGCTCGCGCGGATCGTCGCCGATGCCGTCGCCCGCGACGAAGGCACCGGCGAGCGCGGCCGGGCCGGGGACGGGACCCTGCCCGGCCCGGGGCGCATCGGCGCGCAGCGCGAACTCCCGCAGAGCGTGGTCCAGTTGCTCTGCGGCATCGGCCGACCCCGCCGCTCCTGCCGTGCGAGTCGCCACCGCTGTCCCGTCCGCCGCTCGGGGCGCGACCGAGTCCGACTCGGTACGTACGACGACGCTGAGGCGGCCGGGGTCCGCGCGGCGCAGCAGCAGCGCGAGGAACTCCTGGTCGGTAGGGTCCGCCGCGTCGGCGTGCGCGAAGTCCAGGACCAGCGGGCGCCGTCCGTCGAGCGCCGCGAAGGACCGGAGCAGTGCCACCGCGCCGTGGGCGAGGCGCCGGGTGCGGGTGGGCGGATGCAGGCGGGTCCGCTCGGCGGGCGCGGCCCGTGTGCTGAGGGTGTCCGGCGGGGCGGGGACGAGGCCGCGCAGCTCGGGTGCGAGCGCGAGGATCTCCACCTTGTGCCGGTCGAGCAGTTCGGGCCGGACCGCGTGGACACGGGGGACCAGGGCGCGCAGCAGGCTCCCGGCGCCCGTGTAGGGGCCCCTGAGGCGCCGGTGGCAGTCGACGGCGACGTCCGGTTCCGTCTCCGGTGTCGCCCGGTGGTCGGTGTGCGGACCGGTCAGCCACAGATGTGTGCTCATCACGCTGTTCCTGTCACCTTGGCGTTCGCTGTTCCTTTCAGGGGGCCGTCGGGAGGACGTAGGCCGCGGATGAGGCGATCCGGATGGTGCCCGGACGGCGCGGAGCGATGAGCTTCATGACGTGAATCCCTTGTCTGTGACTGGAGTTGCGTCCCTCGCCCGGCGAGGGGGCCACCGTGCGGCGGCTCCGTCCGCCGACCGCACGCCGCCACCATGGGGCGACGCCGCGCCGCGCGGCATGGGGGTCCGACCCCCGCATTCCCCGCCCCGTCCGGACCGCCGACCTCCGGGTGACCGCGGCGCGTGATTTCCGGCGGAGATTTCCCGGCGGGCTGAACACCTGGCGGCCCGGCGACGTATTCCCCGAAAGGCGTCCGGGCGCGGATGCGGCTCGGACGAGGGTCGTACTGGCAGAAGAGCACGGGGGACAGGACGCCATGAACGGACACGACCAGGCATTACGTACAACAGAACACGCGGAGGAAGCGGCGGCGGAGCACGCGGAGGACGCGGCGGACGCCACGGGAGCGGCCGGGCCATCGGGCGCGGCGGATTCGGTGGACGCGACGGACGCGGCGCGCGCAAGGAACACGACAGGCGCGGCGGATGCGGCGGACGCAAGGAACGCGGCGGACCCGGCGGTCGCGGCGGTCGCGGTACGGACCGTCGGCGCGTCGGCCTTCGTCGGACGGGAGCGGGAGCTCGGGCTCCTGGACCGGGTGGTGGGCGCCGCCCGGTCCGGGGCGGGAGGTGCCGTCTTCCTGACGGGAGAGGACGGGGTGGGCAAGTCGAGGCTGGCGGCGGAGGCCGCCGAGCGGGCGTCCGCCCGCGGGCTGCGGGTCCTGCGGGGACGCGCCGGCACGCTGGGGCGGCGTGCGGCGTACCGCCCGCTCACCGAGGCCCTCCTCGGACTCTCCCGCGACGGGCGGCTCGGCGCGGACGCGGCGGCCCTGTGCCGCACCGCGCTCGCCGGGCTGACCGCCGGTCACGCGCCCGGACCCGGCGCCGGGGACCCGCCGGGCGCGGGCTCGCTCGTCGTGCTCGGGGAGGCCGTGCTGCGCGCGGTCGCGGCGGCCGGCCGGCCCGGCGGCTGTCTGCTCGTCCTGGAGGACCTGCACGACGCGGACCAACTCACCCCGGCCATCGTGGAGTTTCTCGCCGACCACCTCGCGGACGAGCCCGTCGCGCTCCTCGTGACGCTGCGCGGCGAACCGTGCCCCGCCCTGGAGCTGGCCCGCGCGATCACCCGCCGGGGCGGTGCCACGCTGCTCACGCTGGACCGGCTCGGCCGCTCCGACCTGCGCCGCCTGATCGCCGGACGGCTCGCGGCCCGCCCGGAGGAACTGCCCGAGGCGCTCACCGAACACATCTGGGCGCGCAGCGACGGGAACCCCTGGCTCGCCGAGGAACTGCTCACCCACGCCGCCGACAGGGGGCTCCTCTCGTACGACGCCGAAGGCCTGCGCCTGTCCGCGCTGCTCGGCGCGGCGGAGATCCCCGACGCCCTGGTCACCGGCGTGCGACGACGTGCCGACCGGATCGGCGTACGCGGCAGGGAGCTGCTGTGCGCGGCGGCGGTCATCGGCACCCGCTTCCCCGCGCCCGTGATCCAGGCGGCGACCGGCATGGCCGACGACGAGACGCTCGGCCATCTGCACGCCGCCCTCGCCGGCGGGCTCATCGGCACCGACGAGCCCGCACCCGACTGGTTCACGTTCCGCCACCCGCTGACCGCGCGCGCTCTGTTGCGCACGCTCACCCCGAAGCAGCAGGCGCGCCTGGCCCGTCAGTGCGCGAGCGCGGTCGCGGACCTGCACCCCCAACTGCCCGCCGAATGGTGCCTGATGGCTGCGCGGCTGTGGTCCGCCGCGGGGGAGCGGACCACAGCCGCCGGACTGTACGCGCGGGCCGGGTCACGGGCCCTGGCGCAGGGCGCGCCGGTGGCGGCGGCCGACGCCCTGGACCGGGCCCGCGCGCTGCTGACCAGTGCGGACCCGGCGGGCGTCGGCCCGGCCGACCCCCAGCAAGCGGTCGCGTACGCGCACGTCCTCGACCAGCTCCTGAACGCGCTCACCGAGGCGGGCGAGAGCGAGCGGGCCTGGCGGCTGGCCGACGCGGTGGACGGCGTGTGTCCCGCCGCGGTCGGCGCGGAGCGCGCGGCCGCACTGCACCTGCGGCTGGCCAGGGCCGCCGCGGTCTGCGGACACGTGGAGGAGGGGCGGGCCCAACTGAGCGAGGCGAGCCGACTGTTGGACGCCGACCCGGACGCGTACGCCGTGCTCGACGCGGCCGGTGCCGTACTGCACCGGCAGGCGGGAGACGGCCGGGCGGGAGGCCGCGACTCGGGGGACCCCGGCGCGGCGGCGGGCCCTGAGCACGAGGAGGAGCGCCTGCGCAGGGCCGCCGAGACCGCCGAGCGGACCGGGGCGTGGGAGGCGGCCTGCCAGGCCTGGGACGTGCTCGGTGTGCGGGCCAGGGCTCGTGACGTGCGCGAGTCCACGGTCTGCTTCGACCGGGTCCGCCGGGTCGCCGAGCGGCACGGGCTGCCGTTCTGGCGGCTGCGCGCCCTCTTCCGGCTCGGTGGGGACGACTGGCTCACCGAAGGGGACGTCGCCCGCCTCGAACACGCGCGACGCGAGGCGGCCCGGCTCGGCGCGGGCGACATCGGCGCCGCGGCGGAGGCCGACCTCGCGCTGTGGCTGGTGCTCAGCGGCCGGTTCGAGACCGCGGCCCAGCTGATCGACACCTGCTGGACGCGGACCGGCGGACCGCGCGACGCCGACCGTGCCCGCCAGCTCCTCGCCGCCGAGGCCGTGCTCGCCGCGCACCGCGGCAAGCGGGCCAAGATGGACCAGGCCGTCGCGGAGTTCCACCGCAGGGACGGCGACCGCACCCCGCTGGCGACGCTCACCGCGGGCCTCGCCAGGTCGTTCTGCGCACTCCTGGAAGAGGACCGGCCACGGGCCCTGGAGGAGCTGACCCGCGCGGAACTCCCCGCCGTCGGGCACCCGTTGGACGGTCGGCACGGTCTGCGTCAGCTGCTCGACGCGCTGGGCTCGGGAGGCGAGGGAGCCACGCCGACGGACGCCCTCGAACTCCCCGACCCCGACGCGTCGTTGGCCCGCCTGCGCTGGAACCGTCACTTCACGCTGCTCGCCCGTGCCGTCCTCCTCGGCAGGGCGGGGCGCCGCGACGAGGCGGAGGCGGCGGTCGGCGCGGCCCGCCACGCGGCGGCGCCGTTCCCGCTGGCCCACCACCTGGGGCTGCGTCTGGTGGCGGAGGCCGCCCACCGCGACCACTGGGGCGAGCCGACGGCGTGGCTGCACCGGGCCGAGGAGCACTTCCACCGGGCGGGGCTGCCGGTCGTGGCCGGGGCCTGCCGGGGGCTGCTGCGCAGGACCGGTGCTCCGGTGCAGCAGCGCCGCAGGGGCGCCGACGCGGTGCCGCGGCTGCTGCGCCGGCTGGGGGTGACGGTCCGCGAGTACGAGGTGTTCCGGCTGATGGCACCCCGGCCCGCCAACCGTGACATCGCCGACCGGCTCTACATCTCCCCGCGCACCGTCGAGAAGCACGTGGCCAGCCTCATCCTCAAGACCGGCAGGCAGAGCCGCGCGGCGCTGAGCGAGCTGGCCTCGACGGTGCTCCTCGACGACGGCGAGGACGTCACCCCGGACGGGCCGGGGTGACGTCCTCCGTGACCGTTGTGCCTGTCGGTGTCAGCCCTTGATGTTGACGTCGATGCAGGCGTAGAAGGCGTTCGCGGTGTCCGCGATGTTCCACACCGCGAGCACCTTCTGCTTGCCGGAGAGGCCGCCGAAGTCGACGTTGTGGGTGACCGTCTCGCCCGGCTGCGCTCCGCCGTCGTCGAACTCCGCGATCTTGTTGCCGCCGACGAAGTACTGCCAGGTGCTGGTGCTGTGACGTGCCGTCAGCTTCCAGCTGAAGTCCTGGGAGCCGCCGACGTCGGTGACCCGCCAGCCCTTGCTGTCGTCGTCGAGCTCGGAGAAGCGCGAGTTGCCGCCGCTGCAGGTCGTCTGGCCCTTGGGGCCCTCGACGCTCTGCGGCTCATGGGTGATCTCGCCGCACGACACGGTCCCGGCCGCACACTGTGCCTGGCGGCTCGGGGGCGCGTTGACATAGCCGTGGGCACTGGCCGGGGAGACCGAGGCCAGGACGAGGACGGGCGCGAATCCCGCGCCGACGGCGGCGGCCAGTTTCCTTTTCGAATACATCTCTGCTCCCTCTGGGTGGGGGGATGAGGGGGAAGGGGCAACCGGGCGCCTCGGTCGACTCATTGGCCTAGACCTTAGTTGTTGTCAGGATTCCGTCAACCCTTCAAGTGATGTTCGTGGGGCGGGAGTTGTTCGGGAGGGTCTGCGCGGTGCTGCGTGCGCGACCAGTCGCGCGTCAGCTCCGTGAAGGCGCGCGCGGCGGCGGTCCGATAGCCGTTCTCCCTGCTCAGCAGGGTGACCGTCCGGGCCGGCAGGGGCGGGTCGAGCGGGATGGTGCGCAGTCCGGGGCGGTCGCGGGTGAGGGCGTCGGGCAGGACCGTGGCGAGCGGTGTGTGCCGCACGATTTCCGTGAGCGCGTTGATCGAGGTGGCCTCCACGGCGACGTCCGGCCGCACCTCGTGCCGGGCGAAATGCGCGTCGATGTGCACGCGGGTGGCGAAGTCGCCCGAGAGCAGGGCGAGTCGGGTGGCGGCCAGCTCGGTCAGGGGCAGGGGAGCGGTGCGGCCCGCCGCCGGATGGAGGTCGCCCACCACGAGGCTGAGCGTCTCGGTGAACAGGTCCGCCGCGGACAGGCCCGGCAGGTGCGCCCCGTGGAAGGCGATGCCGAGGTCGAGCTCGTCGGCGAGCAGGGCGGGCTCGATGCGGTCCTGCGGCAACTCCCGCAGGAGCAGGGCGATTCCTGGGTGGCGGTCGTAGAGCCGCGCGGTGAGCGGTCCGACGAGATACGTGGTGAACGTCGGCGTGACCGCCAGGCGCAGGGTGCCGCGGGACAGGTCCCTCACGTCGTGCACGGCGCGCTCGGCGGCGGCCAGGTCCTGGAGTGCCCGCCGGGCATGGGGGAGGTAGGCGGCGCCGGCGTCGGTGAGCCGCACCGCCCGCCCGCTCCGGTCCAGGAGCGGGACGCCGACGGCGCGCTCCAGCTGCCGGATCTGCTGGGACAGCGTCGGCTGCGAGATGTGCAGCTCCTCCGCCGCCCGCGTGAAGCTGCCGTGCTCGGCGACGGCGAGGAGGTACCGCAGGTGACGCAGTTCAGGGGCCATGCCGCCCACTATAGATGTCATCGATAGAAGTCATGGTCAGTGCGTCTTGGACTCTATAGGTGCAGGTCATGCAGGGTGGATCTCGCCGACCCCACGGACGTGACCCCCGAGCCCGTGGGGCGGCCCCATCGAAGGGAGTGAGGACCATGCGAGACCTCGCGGCGGGAGTGCGGCGTTTCCAGCAAGACGTCTTCCCGGCCAAGGCGCAGCTGTTCGCGGGCCTGGCCGACCGCCACGCGCCGGACACGCTGTTCATCGGCTGCTCCGACGCCCGCGTCGTGCCCGAGCTGATCACCCAGCGCGAGCCGGGCGAGCTGTTCGTCGTCCGCACCGCCGGCAATCTCGTCCCGGCCCACGCGCCGGACGCGGACGGCATCGCCGCGAGCGTCGAGTACGCGGTGGCCGTCCTCGGCGTCCGGGACGTCGTGGTGTGCGGCCACTCGGCCTGCGGCGCGATGACCGCGCTCGCCGAGCGCAAGGACCTGAGCGGCGCACCGGCCGTCGCGGGCTGGCTGCGCCACGCGGACGCCGCCGTGGCCCGCATGCCCGACGCGGCGACAGGGCCGGAGCGCGTGGCCGCCCTCGTCCGCGAGAACGTCCTGGCCCAGTCGGCCAACCTGGCCACGCATCCGTCCGTGGCCCGCGCCCTGGCGCGAGGCACGCTCACGCTGCACGGCTGGGTCTACGACATCGCCACCGGCGCCGTCGAAGAACTCACCCCGGCCGCCGCGCTCGCGGCCTGAACCGCCCCTCGCCTCCCGGGGCCCGCTGCCGCCCCCGCGGCACGCCCCCCTCACCCGTGGCCCGCGTCGCCCGACCCGTGGCCGAACCCCCGAAAGGAACCCCTGTCATGACCCAGGCCCAGTTCGACCCCACCGCCCGCCAGAACCTCGCCGTCGTCGCCGTCGAGGCCAAGGTGCGCAAGGACCTGTCGTGGGAGCAGATCGCCGACGCCGCCGGTCTGTCCGTCGCCTTCGTCACCGCCGCGGTCCTCGGCCAGCACGCCCTGCCCGCGCCCGCCGCCCGCTCCGTGGCCGACCTGCTGGGCCTGGACGACGACGCGGTGACGCTGCTCCAGACGATCCCGACCCGCGGCTCGATCCCCGGCGGCATCCCGACCGACCCGACGATCTACCGCTTCTACGAGATGCTCCAGGTCTACGGCACCACGCTCAAGGCCCTGGTCCACGAGCAGTTCGGCGACGGCATCATCAGCGCCATCAACTTCCGGCTCGACGTGAAGAAGGTCGCCGACCCCGAGGGCGGCGAGCGCGCGGTCATCACGCTGGACGGCAAGTACCTGCCCACCAAGCCGTTCTGACCCGACCGGCGGCCGGGCCCGGGGGCGTATGTCTACGATGCGGGCGGCAGCTACGGATGGAGTGACAGTGACGCAGACCGATGACGTCGTCCGCCTGGTCCGCGAGGTCTTCGACGCGGAGGGCGTCGTCGGCGTGTACCCGCACGGTTCGGCCGTCCTCGGTGGCCTGCGCCCCCACAGCGACCTGGACGTCTTCGTCGTCGCGCGGCGGCGCACCACGGCCGGACAGCGGCAGGCCCTGACCGACGGGCTGCTCGCGATCTCCGGCAGCGGTGCGCCCGGCGAGCCGCTGCGGCCCGTCGAGCTGACCGTCGCCGTCCAGGACGACATCCGCCCCTGGACGTATCCGCCCCGCTGCGAGTTCCAGTACGGCGAATGGCTGCGGGACGCGTACCTGCGGGGCGAGACGCCCGAGCCCGGGCCGAGCCCCGACCTCGCACTCCTCGTCACGATGGTGCTGCGGGGCCGGGCGGCCCTGGTGGGACCGGAGCCGGGCCGGGTGCTCGACCCGGTCCCGCCCCGCGACGTCACCCGCGCGATGGCCGCGGGCGTCCCCGAACTGCTCGCCGAACTCGACACCGACACCCGCAACGTCCTGCTCACGCTCGCCCGCATCTGGACGACGCTGGCGACGGGGGACATCAAGTCCAAGGACGGCGCGGCCGATTGGGCCCTCGCCCGCCTGCCCGCCGAGCACCGGCCGGTGCTCGCCCGCGCCCGCGCCGTCTACCTCGGGGACGAGCAGGAGCGCTGGGAGGACCTGCTGGCGCAGGTGAAGCCGCATGCCCAGTACGTCGTGGGGGAGATCGAGCGCCTGACTCCGCGCGACTGAAGGGGCGTACGGGGTGCGCGACTGAAGAGGCCTACGGGGCAAGGGAGTTGGAAGGGCGTACCGTCCCCCGCCCCTCCGTGCGGCCCCTCGACGCGAACCATTGACATCCGGCGCACCCGCGGTGATGCTCCATGACGCCCGTGTTAACGATAACAACGGGCTGAGGCACGCCTGAGGGAGTCATCCATGTCAGGTAGTCGTCACCCCTCGCCGGTCGGTCCGGCGCCCTGGCCACGCGGCCCGAAGAACCCGGTGGCCCGCCGCACCCTGCTCCTGGCCGCCGCGGCCGCTCCCCTCGCCACCGCCTGCGGCACCGCCGAGGGGCAGCCCCCGGGCCGGGTCGCCGTCCTCGGCGACAGCGCGGCGTGGGAGAAGCCGATGGCCGCCGCGGGCGCGGCGATGAAGTCGGTGGCGGCGCTCCGTCTGGTGCCCGAGGTCAACCCCTCCCTGGAGTCGTTCGAGCAGATCGTCAAGTCGTCGCTGCGGACCAGCAAGACGCCGGACATGCTCAAGTATTGGTCCGGCTACCGCCTGCAGGACCTCGCCCGCACCGGCGGCATCGTCGACCTGACCCGCCAGTGGGACCGCGCCGTCGCCAAGGGCTGGGTCGACCCCTCGCTCCGCGACGCGTTCACCTACCGCCGGCGTGTCTACGGCCTGCCGATGAACCTCGCCTACTGGGTGCTCTACTACAACCCCGAGGTCTTCCGCGAGAACCACCTGAAGGCACCCCGGACCTGGGACGACTTCCTCACCGCCTGCGCGCGTCTGAAGAAGGCCGGCGTCACCCCGCTGCACGGCACGGCCGACGGGCGCTGGCCCTCCTTCATCTGGTTCCAGGAGATCCTCAGCCGCCAGGACCCCCGGTTCTACCAGGAGCTGATGAACGGCCGCGAGCGCTACACCGACCCGCGCGCCGAACGCGCCCTGCGCACCATCGCGTCCTTCTTCGACAAGGACTGGTTCACGCCCATGGACATGAACCACAACGACGCGGCCGCCGCGATGCTGCACGGCAGGGTCGGCATGGTGCCCTGCGGCACCTGGCTCGGCTCCACCCTGGCGGCCGCCGGAGGCAAGCCGGGCAAGAACGTCGGCGCGTTCGTGCTGCCCATGGCCGACCCGAGGGCCCGCCCCAGCGTCATCTTCGAGTCCAGCGCCCTCGTCGCCACCGTCAAGGGCCCCGACCGTACCGAGGCGTTGAAGGCGACCGGGACGTGGCTGCACCCCGAGGTCATGACCGCGTTCTCGCACACCCTCCAGGACGGCTGTCCCAACCCCGAGGTCGAGCCCGCGAACCCCGTGATCGAAGGACTCGCGGAACAAGTGCGCGGCGACAAGCTGTGGCTGCTCAACCGGTTCTGGGAACAGGGCCCGCCCGAACTGGTCGAGGCGACCGTCGACGACCTCGCCGGGTTCCTGCTGAACCCGTCCTCGTACCGCACGACGCTGCGCACCATGCAGGACCGCGCCGACGAGGCGTGGCAGGTGTGGCGGGAGGCGGAGGAGACATGACCGAGACCGTGACCTCCGCGCACGGCACCGCGAAGCCCGTGCGCCGCCGGGTGCCGGTCCGTACCCCGCACCAGGCCGCGAAGGCGGGCGGCGGCAGGCTCGGCGGCCCCCTCGCCGCCCTGCCCTGGGCGCTGCCCGCCTTCGTGTTCGTCGGTGTCCTCCTCGTCTATCCCTTCTTCCGCGGTGTCTACGGCAGCTTCTTCGAGGACAACGGCTTCACCAGCAGCTTCACCGGGTTCGACAACTACGCGCGGCTCGCCGACGACCCCGTCTTCGGCCGGTCCGTGCTCAACACCCTGATGTGGGTGGCCGGCACGCTGCTGCTGCCGGTGCTCGCCGGACTCCTCATCGCCGTGGCCACGCACCGGATGCGGTTCGGCGGCATCGCCCAGCTCGTGATCGTGCTGCCGTTCGCCGTCTCGGGCGCCGCCACCGCCGTCCTGTGGAACTTCATGCTGACCTCCGACGGCGCGGTCAACCAGGTGCTGCGCGGCATCGGCCTGGACGGATGGGCGCAGACCTGGCTTCTTGAGTGGCCGCAGAACACCCTCGCGATGATCGTCGCGAGCACGTGGCAGGCGACGGGACTGAACGTGGTCCTCTTCGCGATCGGGCTGCGCGCCATCCCGCGCGAGACCGTCGAGGCCGCCGAACTGGACGGCGCGAGCGGCTGGCGCATGTTCCGGTACATCACCCTGCCCCAACTGCGGGCCGTGACCGTCGTGGTGGTCGGCATGGCCATCGTGAACAGCCTCAAGGCCTTCGACATGATCTGGATCCTCACCAAGGGCGGCCCGTCCCGCTCCTCGGAGACCCTCGCCCTGAGCATGTACCGCGAGACGTTCCGGCTGTTCCACGTGGGCTACGGCTCGGCGATCGCGCTCGTGCTCTCGGTGATCGTCGTCGCCTCGTCCTGGATGTATCTGCGCCGCCAGATGCCCGACACCGGCACGGCGAAGAGCTGAGGAGGGGAGTCGCATGGGCCGCGCGGTACGCAACGTCTTCGTCGCCGGGTGCGTGGTGCTCTGGCTGGTCCCGCTGTATCTCCTGATCGTCAACGCCCTGACTCCGGCGACCGAGTACGCGGGCAGGCCCGAGTGGACCGTCCAGGGCTTCGCCCTGTGGGAGAACGTCGAGACCGCCTGGGACGTGGCGGGCATCGGCGAGAGCTTCCAGGCCTCGCTGCTCTACGCCGTCGTCTGCGGCCTGGTCGCCGTCCTGGTCGCGGCGATGGCGGCGTTCGCGGTCGTCGTCCTGCCCATCCCGAGGCCCGCGTTCTGGTTCTGGCTCATCTACTCCGGCACGCTCTTCCCGCTCCAGATGTTCCTCGCGCCGCTCTTCGGCCTGTACGCGGACGCGGACCTGTACGACACCAGGCTCGGCCTGATGCTCGTCTACACCGCGTGGGCGGTGCCCTTCGCCTTCTTCCTGATCCGCAATCAGATGACGCAGATGTCCCCGGAGCTGACGGAGGCCGCGCTGATCGACGGCGCCTCCTTCCGGCGGATCTTCTGGCGCATCCACGTGCCGCTGATGAGGGCGGGCCTCGGCGCGGCCTTCCTCTTCCAGTTCACGGCCGTGTGGAACGACCTGCTGCTCGGCATCACCCTCAGCCGCAGTCCCGACGTCCAGCCGGTCATGGCTGCCCTGACCACCCTCAACAACGCCTACTCCTCCTCCGGACCGCCCGTCATCCTGGCTGGCGCGCTGATCGTGTCCGTGCCGACCCTCCTTCTCTTCCTGGTGTTCCGCGGCCTGTTCCTGCGCGGCATCACCGCGTCCGCCCGCTGACCGAGCACACCGCATCCGCCCGCTGACCCGACCACACCGCCTTCCCCGGGAGCGATCCGCATGACGACACGGGCACTGGTCCGCACCACCGACTGGGACAACGACCGGATACGCGACAGTCTGCGCTCCAGTGTGGTGAGTGCGGAGGGCGGCCTGACGGACGGCACCACGCTGCGGCTGACCGAAGAGCCCCTCCTGCGCCGCGCCGACGACGGCACGCTCCTGCAGTCCTTGTGCGTCGAGCCCGTCAACGGCGCGGTGATTCCGGCGGAGTTGAGCGTACGTACGGAGTCCGGCGCCGCCCTGCGCTGCGAGCGTGTCGCCGGGCCCGGCCGCTCGGTGCGGCTCCTGCTGCCCGCCGTCGAGTCCGCCACCCGCGTCACCGTCGGCCTCCCGGGTGCGCGCGACGGCATCGACGTACCGCTGACCCCGCAGCGCCAGTGGACCCTGCACCTGGTCCACCACTCCCACCTGGACATCGGCTACACCGATCCGCAGGGCCGCGTCCTCGCCGAGCACCTGTCGTTCCTCGACTCCTGCCTGGAGCTGACCCGCGCCACCGACGACTGGCCCGCCGAGTCACGGTTCCGCTGGTGCGTCGAGTCGCTGTGGTCCTTCCGGCAGTGGGCGCGGGCCCGCCCCGCCGAGCAGGTCGAGGAGTTCGTGCGCCGGGTCCGCGAGGGCCGCATCGAGCTGACCGCGCTGCCGTTCAACCTGCACACCGAGACCTGCTCCACCGACGAACTGCACGAACTCCTGCGCCTGGCCCGCGAGGTGCGCGACGAACACGGCGTCGAGTTCACCTCCGCCATGCAGACCGACGTGCCCGGCGCCGTCGTCGGACTCGTCGACGCGCTCGCGGCAGCGGGCGTCAAGTACCTCTCCGTGGCGCACAACTGGGCCGGACGCTCCGTGCCCCACCTCGTGGGCGGCGAGAAGCTGCCCCGCCTCTTCCGGTGGCGTGCCCCCAGCGGCAACAGCGTCCTGGTGTGGGTCACCGACACCCCGCACGGCCTCGCCTACATGGAAGGCCCCCTGCTCGGCTTCGACACCGCCTACGCCGACGTCGACGACCTGCTGCCCGCCTACCTGACCTCCCTGGCGACCAACCCCTACCCCTACCGGGGCGGCATCTTCGGCTGGGCCATGGACCAGACCGAGGTCAAGCGCGAGCCCTACCCCTGGGACGTGCTCCACCTGCGCGTCCAGGGCAAGTTCGGCGACAACGCGCCGCCGCGCCGCATCATCGCCGACACCGTGCGCCGCTGGAACGAGACCTGGGCCTATCCGCAGCTGCGGCTCTCCCGCAACGAGGACTTCTTCACCGACGCCGAGACCCGGCTCGGCGGCGAGATCCGCACCTTCGAGGGCGACTGGACCGACTGGTGGGTCGACGGGGTCGGGTCGGGGGCGCGCCCGCTGTCCCTGGCCAGGACCGCCCAGTCCGTGGTCGCCGACGCCCAGACCATCGGCACGTTCGCCGCCCTCCTCGGCGCCACGGGGGCCGAGGACGACAGCGCGGACGCCGCCGGGGTCTACGAGGCGGTGTCGCTCTTCGACGAGCACACCTGGGGCGCCGGCGACCCGTGGACCCACGGCGACGAGGGCGGCCACTCCGGCGAGCACCAGTGGCACTGGAAGTACGGCCAGGCGATGCGCGCCCACGACGACGGCGAGGCGCTGCTGGCCCGCGCGAGCGCCCGCCTGGGGCAGCGGCTCGCGGCCTCGCCGGACGCGGCGGCCACGTACCACGTCGTCAACACCTGCTCCTGGCCGCGCACCGACGTCGTCCGTGTCTTCCTGCCGGAGAGCACCGTGCCCCTGGCGCGGCGGGTGACCGTCCTCGACGCCCGCGACGGGCGCCCGCTGACCCACGAGGAACAGCAGCAGACCAACGACGACCACCGCGACGCCGGACGCTTCCTGCTGGTCCGCGTCGACGACGTACCGGCTGCCGGTACGGTCCGCCTGGACGTCGTCACCGCGGCCGACGACGCCTGCGAGGACACGCGGACCACCGGCGTCAAGGCCGCCACCGGCTGGAACCCGACCGGCGGCACCGAACGGGAGGACCCCGCCGAGTCCGCCGCCGAGGCGCTCGCGCACCCCGACCCCACCCTCCTGGAGAACGAGCACTTCGCCGTCCGCGTCGACCTCGCGCGCGCCTGCGTCGCCTCCGTCGTCGACAAGCGGACCGGCCGCGAACTCGTCCGCGCGGACGCGATGGTCGGCTTCAACGGCTACGTCCACG
Organism: Streptomyces sp. NPDC052114; assembly: GCF_040680155.1. Lineage (NCBI taxonomy): Bacteria > Bacillati > Actinomycetota > Actinomycetes > Kitasatosporales > Streptomycetaceae > Streptomyces > Streptomyces sp. NPDC052114. The sequence goes on from NZ_JBFAWC010000019.1 coordinate 27,100, forward strand.
ACAGCTACACCACCGCGGGCGCCTTCAACCACAACTCCAGCCGCACCACGGCCTCCGACCGTCTCGAACACCTCGGCGCCCGCGCCGTCGCCCCGCCCGCCGCGCTCATCGCGCGGCGCTCCACGGCCACCGCCGAGTCCCTCACGTACGAGACGCGCCCGGCCGGCGCCAACCGGCTGCGCACCACGCTCACCCTGCCGCACGGCGTGGCCCGCCTCGACATCGAGAACCGGCTCGACAAGGACGCCCGGCTCGGCAAGGAGAGCGCCTACTTCGCGTTCCCCTTCGCCTTCGACGACCCGGCCGTCCGCATGGAGGCCTCCGGCGGTGTCACCGGCAGCGGCCTGCCCGTCGTGCCGGGCTCCGCGCTGCACATGCGGGCCGTGCGGCGCTGGGTGACGCTCCAGGAGGACGGCCTCGCGGTGGCCTGGTCCACCCAGGACGCGCCCCTCGTCCAGTTCGGCAACATCGCCCTGCCCTACGCGCCGTTCCCCCGGACGATGGCCCACGACGAACCCGCCACCGTCTTCTCCTGGATCCACAACAACCTCTGGGACACCAACTTCCCGAGCGAGCAGGGCTTCGAATTCACCTACCGCTACAGCCTGGCCAGCGGCTCCACCGCCGACGGCCTCGGTCCGCAGACGGCCGCGGCCTGGAGCCGCCCCCTGCGCGCCGTCCGGGCCAGGGGGCTCCCGGGCGGCGCGCGCGACGGGCACCGCTTCGCCGACGTCGGCGACCCGCGGATCCGGCTCGTCGGCGCCACCGTGCCCCGGCCCGGCCAGGTCCTGCTGCGGCTCCAGTCCTTCGCCGGGGAACCAGTGGCCTGCCCCGTGCGCGCGCACTTCCCGGTCACCGCCGCACACCGTGCCGACTACCTCGGCACGCCCGGCGGCCCGCTCGCCCGCACGGACGGCGAGGTGACACTCGACGTGCCCGCGCTCGGCACCGCGGCGGTCCTCCTCACCCGCCCCGGCGCCGCGGATTCCGCGCGCTCCTCGGCTCACTTCGTACGTCCCTGAAGACCGCCCCGAACACTGTTCCCGTACGCCGCACGAAGGAGAACGTGTGTACCGGCTCGACCCCCGCTATGCCCCCGCGCCGGGGACCGTCCTCGCCACCGGCTGGCGGGCCGTCGCCGCCCGACTGCCGCACGGCCGCACGACCGTGGCCGTCGACGGGCCCCCGACGGTGGACTGGGACGCCCTCGCCGCCCGGCTCACCGAGGAACTGGCCGCGCTCGGCACCACCGTGCGCACTCTCGACCTGCGCGCCCACCACGCCCCGCCCGCCGAGGTGCGCCGCCGCACCGAATCCGACGAGGACGCCCGGGACCCGTACTACTGCCGGCTCGCCGACACCCCGCTGCGCGACCTCTTCGACGACCTGCCCCGCCCCGCCCCGCCGACGGCCCACGAACTGCTGCTCGTCCACGGCCCCGGCGCCGCGCTCCTGCCGCACGACCTGCTCTGGTACGCCGACCTGCCCAAGCGGTACGCGGAGGCCGCCGTCGCCGCCGGTACCGGACACAACCTCGGACTGCCCCGCGAGAAGGGGGAGTTGCGGCGCCTCTTCTACGTCGACTGGCCCGTCCTCGACCGCCACCGCGACGCACTCGCGCCCCGCCTCGACGCCTGGCTCGACGTCCAGGACGGCGACCGGCCCACCTACGTCGACGGCCACGGCCTGCGCGCCAGTCTCGCCGCACTCGCCCGCCGTCCGGTGCGCACCCGCCCCTACTTCAACTCCACGCCCTGGGGCGGACACTGGGCCCAGCGGCGGCTCGGCTTCGCCCCCGGCGCGCGCAACACCGCCCTCGGCTACGAACTCATCGCCCCCGAAGCGGGCGTCGTCATCGGCACCCACGCGCACCAGCAGGCCGAGATCCCCTTCCAGCTGCTGTGCGTCCTGCACCCCGAGGACATGCTCGGGCCGCGGGTCAGCGCACGCTTCGGCACCTCCTTCCCGATCCGCTTCGACTACCTCGACACCATGGGCGGCGGCAACCTCTCGGTGCACTGCCACCCCAAGGAGCCGTACATGAAGGAGCGGTTCGGCTGGTCCTACACGCAGCACGAGACGTACTACATGACGCGCGTCGGCCCGGACACCCGTGTCTTCCTCGGCCTGCGCGAGGACGCCGACCCGGACCGCTTCCGCAAGGAGATCGAGAAGGCCGCGCACGACGGGGTTCCCATGGACCCCGAGGACCACGTCATGACCTTTCCCGCCGAGCGGGGCCGCCTCTTCATGATCCCGGCGGGCACCCCGCACGCCAGCGGCGCGGGCAACCTCGTCCTGGAGATCAGCGCCACCCCCTACCTCTACTCCCTGCGCTTCTACGACTGGCTGCGCCCCGACGCCGACGGCAGGCCCCGCCCGCTCCCGTACGAGCACGGCCTCGCCAACCTGGAGACCGGCCGCCGCGGCGACGCCGTCGCGCGCGACCTCGTGCAGGAACCGCGCACGCTGCGCGAGGGCGCGGGCTGGCGCGAGGAACTCCTGGGCGCGCTCCCGGAGATGTTCTACGAGGTGCGGCGCCGCACCCTGGAGACGGACGCCGTGGCCCACGACGACACCGCGGGCCGCTTCCACGTGCTCAACGTGGTCGAGGGGGAGGGCGTCATGCTGACCACGGCGACGGGGGAGCGGCACCCGCTGTCGTACGCGGAGACGCTGACGGTGCCCGCGGCGGTCGGCCCCTACCGGCTGGCGGCGATCGGCGAGGGGCCGGTCCGGGTCGTCAAGGCGCTGGTGCGGCTCGAACCGCCCCGCGAGCACGCATGAGACCCGTCCTGGAGATCGGCGGCACCCATGTGACCGCGGCCCTCGCCGACCCCGCGACGGCCGAGGTGGCCCGGCGGGTGCGCCGCCCGCTCGACGCGCGGGGCAGCGCCGAACAGATCCTCGGCGCCGTCGTCCGCTGCGCCGGCGAACTGGCCGCCCCGGCGGGCCTGGCGTGGGGCGTCGCCCTGCCCGGCCCCTTCGACTACGACCGGGGCATCGCCCGCTTCCGGGGCGTCGGCAAGTTCGACGACCTCTACGGCATCGACGTACGGAAGGTCCTTCTCGACGGCATCCGGCCGCGCCCCGGGCACGCGGTGTTCCTCAACGACGCGCACGCCTTCCTGCTCGGGGAGTGGCGTTCGGGCGCGGTGCGCGGCCACCACCGGTGCGTGGGCATCACCCTGGGAACGGGCGTCGGTTCGGCCTTCGCCGTCGGCGGCGCCGTCCGCCGCGAGGGCCCCGGCGTGCCCCCGCAGGGCCGCGTCGACCTGATCACGGCGGGCGGCAGGCCCCTGGAGGAATCGGTGTCGCGGCGGGCGATCCTCGCGCGCTACGGCGTTGTGGCGGACCGCGCCCTGGACGTGAGCGACGTCGCGGACCGCGCCCGTTCCGGGGAGCGGCGGGCGCGGGACGTCCTCGACGACGCGTTCACGACGCTCGGCGCCGTGCTCGCCCCCTTCCTGCGGGAGTTCGACGCGACGTCGCTCGTCGTCGGCGGCGCCATGGCGGCCTCCTGGGACCTGCTCCGTCCCGCGCTGCGCGCCGGGCTGGGGGATACTCCGGTCACGCTGCGCGTCGCGGCGCTCGGCGCGGACGCGGCGCTCGTGGGTGCCGCGGCGCACGCCGCCGCCGTGCCCTGAGCCGACGCGGTGCGCCCCCATGCCGTACGGAACGGAAGGACACCCGCACCATGCCCGGACCGCAGGATCCGCACGGCGGCCGGCCGCGGCGCGACCCCAAGAGCGGTCAGCCCACCCTGCGGGACGTCGCCGAGCGCGCCGGCGTCAGCGCGATGACGGCCTCCCGCGTGCTGCGTGACGACCCGCAGGTGCTGCCCGCGACCCGCGAGCGGGTCCGCGCCGCTGCCGCCGCCCTCGGCTACCGTCCGAACGAGGTCGCCCGCAGTCTGCGGCTCGGCCGCGGCAGCGGTCTGGTCGGACTCGTCGTCACCAACCTCGCCAACCCCTTCTACTCGCGCCTCGCCCTCGGCGTGGACTCCGTGGTCGCCGAGCACGGCCTCAAGACCGTCATCGGCAACACCGGGCAGGACCCGGACGCCGAGCGGGAACTCGTCGCCGACCTCGTGGCCCGCCGTGTCGACGGCATCATCGCCGTGCCCGCGGGCGCCGACCAGCGCCACCTCGCCGCGGCGGTGTCCGACGGCGTGCCGGTGGTGCTCGCCAGCCGCCCGCCCGAGGGCTTCGCCGCGGACTGCGTCCTGGTCGACGACTTCGGCGGCGCCCGCGCCGCGACGGCCCGCCTCCTGGACCGGGGCCACCGGCGCATCGGCTTCATCGGGTCACCGCCCGCCGTCCACACCGGCACGGAGCGGCTGCGCGGCTACGCGGCCGCCCTCACCGGGGCGGGCCTCGCCGTCGACACCCGTCTCGTACGCCAGGGCCAGACCGAACCGGCCGAGGCGACGCGCGCGGCGGCCGCACTCCTCGACCTGCCCGACCCGCCCACCGCGCTGTTCTGCTCCAACAACCGCAACACGATCGGCGCGTTCCGCGCGATCCGGGCGCTGGGCGCCGCCGGCGGCCCGGACGTCGCCCTCGCCGGCTTCGACGACTTCGAACTCGCCGACGCGCTCGGACTCGCCCTGACCCTCGTCGCGTACGACAGCGACGAACTCGGCCGCGCGGCGGGCCGGCTCCTCGCCTCGCGCCTCGCGGAGCGGAGGTCCGGGCCCGACGCCCCGCCCCGCCCGCCGCGCCGGATCGTGGTGCCCACCAGCCTGGTGGACCACGGAATCTGATGTTTCCGCGAAACGCGGAACGGTCCGGGGTGCCCGGTACGTTGAGCAGGGCGGGGCCACGCCGTGCGCACCCGACGAGCACCGAGGGGACGGGGGTACGCGTGCCGCAACAGAGCCGCTCCGCGCGCCTGGCCGTGTCCGCGCTGTCGTTCGTCGTCACGGTCCTCGCCCTGTTCGTCCCGTCCGCCCAGGCGTACGGCACGCCGGGCGAGGGACCGCTCGCCCCGTCCGCGGTGACGGCGCACGCCGAGAAGGCGCCGGGACCGCACGACATTCCCGCACTCCACGTCGTCGTCACGCACCGGCCCGACGCCCACATCCCGGGACCGCAGCCGGGCCCGCCGCGCACGGCCGTCGACACGGCGCCGCACCGCACCCTGGGCGGGCCCGACCCCCGCCCCTCGGCCGCGCCCGCGCCACCGCTGTGGGCGGTCGCGTCCGCCGCCCCGCGCGGCCCTCCCCACCGATGAGCACGCAGACCCTTCACGACGCCTGACCCGGCGCCTCCCGCGCCGCCCGGTCACGCGTCCCCCAGTCCTGCCCTCATCGTGGAGAACACATGTCCCGCGCACCCGTGTGGCGGGCGATCGTCGCGCTCGCCGCCGTCGCCCTGTCCCTGTACATCGCGCTCACCCAATCCGCCCGCCTCGGCCTCGATCTGCGAGGCGGCACCCAGATCGTCCTGGAGACCCGGGACACCCGCGACGTCAAGGCCGACGCCGCGTCCACCGACCGCGCCCTGGAGGTCCTCCGGCACCGCGTCGACGCGCTCGGCGTCTCCGAGCCCGGCATCGCCCGCTCCGGCGAGAAGCGCATCATCGTCGAACTGCCCGGCGTGCAGGATCCGCGCAAGGCCGCCGAGGTCATCGGCCGCACCGCCCAGCTCACGGTCCACCCGGTCACGGGGGAGACGCCCGACAAGGGCACGGCGAAGCCCGCGGCCGACGGATCGCGCACCCTGCCCGACCCCGACCGGCCCGGCACCTTCCTCACCCTCGGCCCCACCGCCCTCACCGGCGAGGGCGTCAAGGACGCCGAGGCGGTCCTCGACCAGCAGTCCCTCAACGGCTGGATGGTCTCCCTGGACTTCCGCAAGGGCGCGGGCGACACCTGGGCGAAGATCACCGGCGACGCGGCCTGCGCGCCCCAGGGCGCACCCGAGCGGCGGGTCGCCATCACCCTCGACAACAAGGTCATCTCGGCTCCCGGCGTCAACCCGGACGTGCCGTGCGACGTCGGCATCACCGGCGGATCCACCCAGATCAGCGGCAACTTCGACCAGGCCGAGGCCCGTGACCTGGCCGCGCTCGTCAAGGGCGGCGCGCTGCCCGTGCCCGTCGACGTCGTCGAACAGCGCACCGTCGGCCCGACGCTCGGCGCCGACGCCATCGAGGCGAGCACCTGGGCCGCCGTCATCGGCATCGCCCTGACCGCGCTGTTCATCACCGTCGTCTACCGCCTCATGGGCGCGCTGGCCGCCCTCGCCCTCGCGCTGTACGGCCTCATCTCGTACGCGGCCCTGGTGGCGCTCGGCGCGACGCTCACCCTGCCCGGACTCGCCGGGTTCGTGCTGGCGATCGGCATGGCCGTCGACGCCAACGTCCTCGTCTTCGAACGCGCCAGGGAGGAGTACCTCGGCGTACGGTCCAAGGACCTGGCGAAGCCGGTGCGGACCGGCTTCGCCAAGGCGTGGAGCGCGGTCGTCGACTCGAACGTGACGACGCTGCTCGCCGCCGGACTGCTGTTCTTCTTCGCCACCGGGCCGGTCAAGGGCTTCGGCATCACCCTGAGCATCGGCGTTCTCGCGTCGATGCTCACCGCGCTGGTCATCACGCGGGTCCTCGCCGACTTCGCCGTCCGGCGCCCCTTCGTCCGCAGGCGTCCGGGCCTGACCGGCATCGCCGCCACGGGGCGCGTCCGCAGTTGGCTGGCCCGCCGCGACCCGGACCTGGTGCGCCACCGGCGCCGCTGGCTCGGCGCGAGCGCGCTGCTGGTCGCCGTGGCCGTCGCGGGCATCGTGGTGCGGGGTCTCGACTTCGGCGTCGAGTTCACCGGCGGACGGCTCGTCGAGTACAGCACCAGCAGGCCCGTCGACGCCGACACGGCCCGGGGCGCGGTCGCGGACGCGGGCTTCCCGCGCGCCGTGGTGCAGGAGTCCGGGGACGGCGACATCACCGTGCGCACGGAGCGGCTCACCGACGACGAACAGCAGCGCGTCAAGGACGCCCTGGCGAAGCCCGGCGGCACCGTCACCGTCGAGCGCGACGAACAGATCGGCCCGAGCCTCGGCAACGAACTGCGGCAGAAGGCGCTGATCGCCCTCGGCATCGCGGTCGCCGCCCAGCTGATCTATCTGAGCGTGCGCTTCCGCTGGACGCTCGCGGCGGCGGCCGTCTCCGCGATGGTCCACGACGTCCTGCTGGTGGTGGGTCTCTTCGCCTGGCTCGGCAAGCCCGTCGACAGCGTCTTCCTCGCCGCGCTGCTCACCGTGATCGGCTACTCGGTCAACGACACGGTGGTCGTCTTCGACCGCGTACGCGAGGTGCGCCGCCGCGATCCGCGCCGCGCCCTGGCGGCCACCGCGAACCGGGCCGTCGTACAGACGCTGCCGCGCACCGTGAACACGGGCATGGGCGCGCTGTTCATCCTCGCTGCGCTGGCCGTGCTCGGCGGCGACTCGCTCGTGGACTTCTCGCTGGCGCTGATCGCCGGGGTCGTGGTCGGCATGGCGTCGACCGTCTTCACGGCGGTCCCGATCGCCGTAGCCCTGGAGCACCGCAACCCGGCGCCGCCGCCCGCGCGGGGCCGCCGCACGAGGGAAGTGCCGGACGGATACAGCCCGTTGGAGGCGCGCAGGCGCAAGGAGCGAGGGACGGGCGCGGTCGTCTGAGACCGCTCGGCACGTCCTGAGCGAGTCCCGCGTGCGCGGGTCCGTCACGCGACGGGCCCGCGCACGCGCGGTGTGCGCGGAATGAGGCAGGGGCGAACCCTCAGTTTGCAGGAGTACGTCTTCCACCTGCGCTTCACCGAGGACTACATCCAGGCCTGCGCGTCGGTGTGGTCGCCCGCCACCATCGGCCAGTAGATCCACCCGAACACCACCGGGTCCCCGCACTGCTCGGTCACTTCTCCCCGGCGGAGCCCGGCTGCCCAGCCGCCGTCGGCCGGCCGGGGCTACCGCGTCTCGACGGGGTCCAGCGCGGGGGAGATGACTTCGAAGGCCCGGTCGAGGAGGTCGGCCGGGTCCTCGGTGCCGTCGCTCGCGCTCCACCGCTGGAGTACGGCGTCGAAGGCGTTGAGCGCCATCCCGGCGGCCAGGCGCGGGTACAGCTCCGTGCCGGGGTCGAGGCCGGTGCGGTCGCCCAGCTCCGCGGCGAGCTCGTCCCGCCACTGCGCCTGGCGCTCCAGGAAGCGGGCGAGCAGGGCGGGCGTGCCGAGGATCAGCTGCACCACGCGCAGCGCCCGGTCGGAGTGGTCGGAGCAGGCGGCGAGCGGGACCCGGACCGCGTGCAGCAGCGCCGCCGACGGCCGCTCCCCGCCGGGCCGGTCCGCCAGCTCCGCGCGCATGCCGGCGCCCATGTCGGCCAGGAACTGGACGACCACGTCCTCCTTGGACGCGAAGTACCGGAAGAACGTGCGCCGCGAGACGCCGGCGGTGGCCACGATCTCGTCGATGGTGACCGCGTCGTACCCCTTGAGCGCCAGCAACTGCAGCGCCGACTCGGTCAGTTCGTCCGAGACGAGGCGGCGCTTGCGCTCGGCCAGGGTCATTTGAGGTCGGGAACTCATCCGGCCATCGTACACGTCGCCTTGCACTTCATGCTCTTGATGGCACTTGGGATCGCATTGACACTCAGTGCCAACGAAGGCAGCATGTGCCGCATGACGCAGCAGTGGACCACCGATCAGATCCCGGACCAGACCGGCCGGGTGTTCGTCGTGACCGGCGCCAACAGCGGTCTCGGCCTGGCCACCACCCGTGAACTCGCCCGCAGGGGCGGGCGCGTGATCCTCGCGGTACGCGACGAGGAGAAGGGCCGCAGAGCGGTGAAGGGCATCGCCGGGCAGTGGCCGGACGCCCGTCTGGAGGTGCGCCGCCTCGACCTCGCCGACCTCGCATCCGTCCGCGCCTTCGCCGACCGGCTCCGTGCCGACCATCCCCGCCTGGACGTCCTCGTCAACAACGCCGGGGTGATGGCGCCGCCGCGCTCCTTGAGCGCGCAGGGCCACGAGCTGCAGTTCGCCGCCAACCATCTGGGTCACTTCGCGCTCACCGGCCTGCTGCTCGACGCGCTGAGCCCGGGGCCCGACTCCCGTGTGGTGACGGTGAGTTCGGTGAACCACCGGCGTGCGCGCCTCTTCTTCGACGACCTCGACGGCGAGCGCGGCTACAGGCCCATGGCGTACTACAACCAGTCCAAGCTCGCCAACGCCGTCTTCGGCCACGAGCTCCACCGGCGCCTGACCGGCGTCGGCAGCCCCGTGCGCAGCGTCCTCGCCCACCCCGGCTACACCGCGACCAATCTGCAGCACGACGGTCCGACCGGCCTGTGGAGCGTGCTGCTCGGCCGCATCGGCAATCCGCTCCTCGCCCAGAGCCCGGCCGCCGGTGCGCGGTCGCAGCTCTACGCGGCGACCGACCTCGGCGTGCGGGGCGGCGAGTTCATCGGCCCCGACGGCATGGGCGAGCTGCGCGGCGGACCGAAGCGGGTGGAACTGGCCCCCGGCGCGGCCGACGAGGAGACGGGCCGTCGGCTGTGGGAGGTGTCCGAGGAGCGGACCGGCGTGCGGTTCGTGTTCCCGACGCCGGTCTGATCCGGCCGGGTCCTGTCCGGCCCGCGGTCCTGCTCGTTCCCGCTCGCGGCCACGCTCGTTCCGGTGTGCGTCAGAGCTTGCGCCAGCGCGCGTTCACCCACGAGAAGAGACCGAAGGCGGCGAGGCCGACGGCGATCAGGGCGAGCAGCCAGGGCCCGCCGCCGGTGTCGGCGAAGGAGCGCAGGGTGTCGTCGAACCCCTTGGCCTCGCCGGGCTCGTGCCGCAGTGCGGCGACGACGGCGAAGCCGCCGGCGGCGGCGAAGACCGCGCCCCTGGCCGTGCCGCCGACGATCCCGAGGACGTCGACACCCCGGCGCACCCGCCGCGACATCTCGGACGTCCGCAGCCGCTCGCGGAACTTCCGCAGCAGCGCGCGCCCGGCGATCCAGAGTCCCGCGCCGAGCACCCCCGCGCCCGCGGCGGCCACGATCCACTGACCGCCGGGCCAGTCGAGGGCCTTGGCCGTCACGTCCTTGGTCTGGCGGTCGCTCGACCCGCTGCCGCTGCCTTCGTCGCCCGCCGCGAACGCCAGGACGGAGTACGCCACGAAGCCGTAGAACAAGAAACGTCCGCCCGACATCGCCCGCTTGCTCGCCTTGCCGCCGTCGGGGCCCGCCTGCCCGAAGCAGGCCTCCGAGAGCCGCCACAGCGCCATCCCCGCCAGGGCCCCGCCGAGCAGCCACAGCATCACGGCTCCGAGCGGCTTCTCCGCCAGCTCGGCCAGGGCGCCGCCGCGGTCCGCCTGGCGGCCGTCGTCGTCGAAGAAGGCGATCCGCAGCGCCAGCGCGCCGATGAGGAGGTACAGCACTCCGCGCCCGACGAACCCGGCACGCGCGACCGCGGCGACGCCGCGGCCCTTCGCCGCGCGCCGGGCCAGGCGCTTTCCGTCCGTTGTCACCGCAGGGAGACTCATGGATGCCAAGTGCCCCGGGCGCGTCGCTTCATGCGCCGGGGCTTCCTGTGCCGCACGTGCCAAGAGCCTCCCGTCCGGTGCTCCCCGGATCCGGGGCGGTCAGCGGAACCCGCTTCTCGCGCCCGTCCGCCCACAGGGGACCGGCGCGCAGGCCGGGACCGTGAAGGCCTGGTCGAGGGAGGTGATCCGCAGCAGGCGCCAGTTGCGGGCGCTGCCGGGGACGAGCCACACAGTGCCGTCGTTCCCGGTGACCTGCCGTCGGATCCGGACCAGCAGCCGCAGGCCGCCGGCGTCCATGAACGACACGTCGCGCAGATCCACGACGACCCGAGGGCCGGCGCGGTCGAGGAGTGCCGTCACGCGGGGGGTGAGCTCCTGGTCGGCCCAGGCGTCGAGTTCGCCCCAGAACGCAAGGACATCAGTGCCGTTCACCACGCGGTGGCGTAGGCCGAAGGTGAAGTCGGCGGTGCCCGTTTCCCAGTCCAGCAGTGTCCTGTCTCCTTAACAGAGAGTAGTCAAACGGGAGGTGGCGCGGCGTACGAAGACCGGCGCCGGACGCCACCGGGGTCCTGGGCGGCACCGAGGTCATACGTCCATCGTTCCCGCTCAGCGCCGTTCGTACCCTCGTTCGGCGGGGAGATTGGAGCGGATGTGGGGCTGATGGTAGGTCAACTTGCTGACTACGCAGAGTAGTTGTGGGCGTGATGCGGGTCCTCGGCGGTGGTGCGGAAGGCTCGGCGGTAGCCGCCGGGTGTCGTCCCCACTGCGCGCAGGAAACGCCTGCGGAGATTCGTCGCCGAGGACAGCCCCGACCGCCTGGCCACCGCGTCCAGGGGCAGGTCGGTGGACTCCAGCAACTCCCGTGCCGCGCCGATCCGTTGGCCGAGCAGCCACTGACCGGGGCTGATGCCGAGCTGATCGGTGAAGCGCCGCGCCAGCGTGCGCGCCGAGACGCCCGCGCGCGCCGCGAGGTCGTCCACGCCGATCGGCTCGCCGAGGCGCTCCGCCGCCCAGGCGAGCAGCGGCGCGAGAGAGCCGTCGAACTGAGCGGGGTGGGCGGGCGCCGCGTACTGGAGCTGGCCGCCTTCGCGGTGCGGCGGCATCACCATGTTCCGCGCGACGTGCGCGGCGTACGCGGCGCCCTGGTCGGCGCGGACCAGGTGCAGGCACAGGTCGACGCCCGCGCCCGCCCCCGCGCTGGTGGCCACGTCGCCGTGGTCGACGTACAGCACGTCGGGATCGACCCGGACCGCCGGGAAGCGCGCGGCCAGTTCGTCGGCGAGGGCCCAGTGCGTGGTCGCGCTCCGCTCGTCGAGCAGCCCCGCGTGCGCGAGCGCGAAGGCGCCTGAGCAGATGCTGAGGAGGCGGGCGCCGCGGTCGTGCGCGCGCCGCAAGGCGTCCGTCACGGCAGGGGAGGGGGCCTCGTCCGTCGGCGTCCAGCCCGGGACGACCACGGTGTCGGCGCGGTCGAGCGCGTCGAGGCCCTCGGTCACGGCCATGTCGTACCCGGCGCGCGTCGCCACGGGGCCGGGCCGCTCCGCGCACACGCCGAACGCGTACCGTGTGGCGATGCCGCGCCGGGTGATCCCGAACACCTCGGCAGCGCAGGCGAGTTCGAAGGTGGACTGGGGCGCGTGGACCAGGGCGACGACGCGGTGCGGGGCGGCGGGACTCATGGCAGGAAAGTACCGTGGGACGACTTTTCTGACACTCGGCGGGGCGGCCGCGGCCGGACAGGCTGGTGCCATGACGACAGAACAGAACACCGCGTCCGGCTACGTCTGGTCGGCGGTGCGGGACGCCCCCACCCGCGAACTCTTCCCCGGCATCCGGCTGCGCTCCCTGTGGAAGGGCGCCGACGGCGCGCACGCCCACGTACTCGAAATGGATCCGCACTCCGGTTGGGAGGGCATCGACGTGCACGAGCCCGGTCCCGAAGAGGTCTATGTGATCTCCGGAGTCTTCAACGACGGCGACCGGGACTACCCGGCGGGCTCGTTCATCCACGCCCCCGCCGGTTCCTCGCACGTTCCGCAGACGACGACGGGCTGCACGCTGTTCCTCTTCTATCCCGAGGGGTAGCCGCGGGCGGGGACCGGTCGCATGATCGGCAGGACCGCGCACATGAAGGAGTGTGAAGGGCATGGCGACCGTGGTCCTGGTCGGAACGCTGGACACCAAGGGCGAGGAGTACGCCTGGCTGCGGGAACGGCTCCGCGAGTACGGCGGCGACGTCCTGCTCGTCGACGCCGGTGTCCGGCCGCCGCCCGACCGGGCGCCCGCGGCCGACGTGCCGGCCGACGAGGTGGCCCGCGCCGCCGGGCACGACCTGGCGGACCTGCGGGCCGCGGGCGACCGCGGGGCCGCGGTCGCCGCCATGGCCGAGGGAGCGGCCCGCGTGGTTCTCGACCTGTACCGCGAGGGCAGGCTGCACGCGGTGCTCGCCGCGGCAGGCAGCGGCGGCTCGGCCATCGCGGCGCAGGCGATGCGGGCGCTGCCCATCGGCGTACCGAAGGTCCTCGTCAGCACCATGGCGGGCGGTGACGTCGCCCCGTACGTCGACAGCAGCGACCTCACGATGATGTACAGCGTCGTCGACGTGTCCGGCATCAACTCCGTCTCGCGGCAGGTCCTCGCCAACGCGGCGGCCGCGGCGGCCGGCATGGCCCACCGTCGGGAGCGCGGCGGGGAGGAGCTCGCGGGCCCGCGCCGCAAGGTCGTCGCCGCCACCATGTTCGGCGTGACCACCCCGGCCGTCGACGCGGCCCGCGCCCGGCTCGCGGATCTGGGCTACGAGGTCCTCGTCTTCCACGCCACCGGCGCCGGCGGACGCGCCGTGGAGAAGCTCGCCGCCGACGGCCTGCTGGACGGCGTGCTCGACCTGACCACCACCGAACTCGCCGACGAACTCGTCGGGGGAGTCCTCAGCGCGGGCCCCACCCGGCTCACCGCGGCGGGCGCCGCCGCCGTCCCGCAGGTCGTCGCGCCCGGCGCCCTCGACATGGTCAACTTCGGCCCCGAGACGAGCGTCCCGGAACGCTTCGCCGGACGGCGGCTCCTGGCGCACAATCCGACGGTCACGCTGATGCGGACGACCGCCGCGGAGATGGCCGCCCTGGGCGCCGCGCTCGGCCGCAAGCTCGCCGCGGCGCGCGGCCCCGCCGAACTGTTCTGGCCGCTGCGCGGAGTCTCGGCCGTCGACGCGCCGGGCGGGCCCTTCGCCGACCCGGCGGCCGACCACGCGGGCCTCGACGCCCTGCGCGAGACGGTCCGCGACAGCGCGGTCCGGCTGCACGAGGTCGACGCGCACATCAACGACGCGTCCTTCGCCGTCGCCATGGCGGACCGCCTCCACCACCTGATCACCGAACGGTCCGCCGCACCGGCCACGCAACGCCCCGCCCCGCCCGCCTGAGGAGAACCCATGGACCGCAAGCAAGCACTCGCCCGGCTGTACGCCCAGGTCGCCGCGGGCAAGCCCGTGATCGGCGCGGGCGCGGGCACCGGACTGTCCGCCAAGTGCGCGGAGGAGGGCGGCGTCGACCTGCTGATCATCTACAACTCCGGCCGCTACCGGATGGCGGGCCGCGGCTCCCTGGCCGGACTCCTGCCGTACGGGGACGCGAACGAGATCGTCCTCGACATGGCGCGCGAGGTCCTGCCCGTCGTCCGGGACACCCCGGTCCTCGCGGGTGTCTGCGGCACCGACCCGTTCCGGCGCATGGACCTCTTCCTCGACCAGCTCAAGGCCATGGGCTTCGCGGGCGTGCAGAACTTCCCCACGGTCGGGCTGTACGACGGCACGTTCCGCGTCAACCTGGAGGAGACCGGCATGGGATTCGGCCTCGAGGTCGACATGGTCCGCGTCGCCCACGAGCGCGACCTGCTCACCGCGCCCTACGTGTTCGACCCGGAGCAGGCCGCCGACATGACGCGGGCGGGCGCCGACGTGCTCGTCCCGCACGTCGGCCTCACCACGAAGGGCGCCATCGGCGCGGGCACCGCGCTCACCCTCGACCAGGCGGCCGCCGCCGTCCAGGAGATGCACGACGCCGCCAGGCGCGTGAACCCGGACGTGCTGGTGCTCTGCCACGGCGGCCCCATCGCCGAACCCGAGGACGCGCGGTACGTCCTCGAACACACCACCGGCGTCGTCGGCTTCTTCGGCGCCTCGTCGATCGAACGGCTGCCCACGGAGCGGGCCATCGTCGATCAGACGCGCGCGTTCAAGGCCCTGGGGTCCTGAGCCTCAGGAACGCGGCCGTCCGGCTTCTCACCAGAGACGGGCGCCCCGCCGGGCCAGGTACTTGAAGGGACTGACGTCGGAGCCGTAGTACCGCCGGGCCCGTATCTCCAGATGGAGATGGGGCCCGGTGGCACGCCCCGTCGCGCCGCTGCTCCCGAGCCGCGCGCCGGTGCCGACGCGGGCGCCCCTGCGCACGCCGATGCGCGACAGATGCGCGTACACCGCGAAGTGCCCGTCGGGCATCCGGACGGTGACGGCGTTGCCGTACGCGCCCGACCAACTGGCCAGCACCACGGTCCCGCCGCCCACCGCGTACACGGCGGTGCCCTGGGGGACCGCGAGGTCGATGCCGGTGTGGTACCCGGCGAGCCAGTCGCCGCGCACGCCGTAGTGGGTGGTGATCCGGTAGTGCCGCCGCAGCGGCAGCGCACACCGTCCGGGGGGCCCGACCGGCGCGAGCCCGCGGTCCTCGTCGGCGGGGAACTCCGCGTCGGCGTCGGCGAGCGCCGCCTCGAACTCGGCGTCGTAGGTGGCCGTGCAGGAGTCCTCGGACTCCCCGGCCGCGGCCGGGGCGGCTGTCCCCAGGGAGAGCGCGCCGCCCGCGAACAGCACCGCGGCCATGCCCAGTGCGTCACGTCGTGTGGTGCCCGCTTCACGCGGGCTGTCTATGTGGTAGCCCATCTCAGCCAGCACACAGCCCGATGCCGGGGATCGCATGTCCAGTGCGCCATCTGGTGTACACGGGGGCGGTGAAGCGCAGATTTACCTCAAGTGCGCCGAAGGGAGTCGGGGGCGACCTAGGCTGGCCCACTGGTCGGTGCGTGGGAAACGAGGTGGACGCATGCCGGTTGGACCAGAAGTGACCGTCCTGACCAGGGCGGCCGGAACCGTTCTACGGGGAGTGTCGGAACGCGCCGGCGGCTCGCCGGCCTGGCCGAACCTGCACGAAGCACTCATGGAGCTCCACGAGATCATCGACGACTGGTGCGATGCGGCGGACCGGACGAACGACGCACTCAGGCGGGCCGGAACGGACGCCGAGGTCCGACGGCGCAAGGAACTGCTGATGCTGGGCAACGGGGCGGGGCCCGAAGTCGTCGTCTTCCGCGTCAAGTTGAGACAGGGGTATGTGGAGACGGCCCTGCGCGAGATCGACGAGATCATGCGGCCCTCGACACCCCTGACGCAGCGCTGGAGCGGTGCCAAGCGCCGGCAGACGGCCAGGCGGTCCCTCCGTAACCTGATGGCCGTCTACTGCGAGGAACTGCTGGAGGATTTCGAGGAGGCGGTGGAGGCCCGGGCCGAATGGATCGGCAGGTACCGGGAGTTCGTACACCGCGCGTCCGCGAACGACGACGGCGTCCGTCGGGCGGACTTCCTCCGGCTCGGCGAAGAGACCGAGGCCACCACCGCCGCGCTTACGGCCGTCAGGGATCAGCTCAAAGAGCTGATCAAGGAGAAGTACCCGATGGGCGGCGCGGGCGGCCGGCCGGCCCCGGACCAGGCGCCCGCCTAGAGGCGACCGCCGGCCGGGGCCGTGGGGGCGTCAGCCCTTCAGGGGACCGCCGTTGATCGCGACGCGTCGGCCGTAGCGGGTCTGCGGGTAGTAGTCGTACGTCGCGTGGTGCTGGACGCAGCGGTTGTCCCAGAAGACCAGGGTGTTGGGGGTCCAGCGGACCCGGCAGCTGAGCAGCGGGCGCTGGGTGACGAGGGCGAAGAGCATGTCGAGCACCGCCCGGCTCTCGTCCTCCGACAGCTGCGGGATGCGCGAGGTGTACGCCTGGTTCACGTACAGGATCGGGCGGTCGGTCTCCGGGTGACGGACCACGAGGGGGTGCTCGTTGACCGGGATCTCGTAGTTCGGCGGCACCGTGTAGCCACGGAAGCTCTGCGCGCCGTCGTGCACGGCGGTCAGGCCGTCCAGGAGCCCGCGCCAGGTGGGGGAGAGCATCTCGTAGGCGAGGTGCATGTTGGCGAACAGGGTGTCGCCACCGCTGCCGCCCTCCGGGGTCTCGGTGATGTAGAGCATCGAACCGAGCGACGGCTCGGCGTCGGCGGTGCCGTCCGCGTGCCACGCGTTCCCGGCGACGTTCGCCGCCGCCGCGCTGGTCTTGATCTCCAGCACGTACGGGTCTCCCTCCGGCGGCGGCGGGTTGACCGGGCGCAGCTCGCCGAAGTGCCCGGCGAGGCGCTTGTGCTGCTCGTCGTCGATCTCCTGGTCGCGGAAGACCAGGACGTGGTGGTCGAGGAAGGCGGTCCTGACCTCGGCCAACTGCGCGTCCGACAACCGGCCGAGGTCCACACCGTGGACCTCGGCACCGATGACGGGGGTCAGGGGAGCCACGGAGATCTCCCGGTAGTCCCTCGGCGGCCGGGTGGTGATGGCGTCGAGGGCGTCCAGCTCGTACTGCTCCACAGAGTCCTCCAGGAGTGCGGTGGGTCGGGGTGTTGTCCGGGTGGGGTGTGCGGGTGCCGGAGGCCGTGGCCCGGCTCCGTGGTCGGGTGTCAGGGGTGGCGCGGTACGGGGGCGCTCGCGGCGTTGATCGCCTCCGCCACCGTCCCGGCGTACGGCGGCCGGACGACGCCGTAGTGGTCCGTGGCCAGCAGGCCCCACTCCAGCCCGGCGGGCAGGTGGGCACGCCAGCGGGCGTGCTGCTCCGCGGGGCTGCCGAGCGTCGGCAGCCCCGCGAACGACCGCTCGGCCAGCCACAGCCGGGTCGTGGTCGTGCCGATCCGGGGCACCTGATGGGCGGCCATGCTGCGCAGATTGGCCCGGCAGCAGCGGGCGAGCCGGTCGGCGTACGCACGGGCGTGCCGGCCTGCCGAGCCGTCCCCGGCGAGACCGAGCTCGGCGGCGAACACCGTGCCGAGCTGGGTGTCGTCGTACCCCTCGAAGACCGTGCCGCTGCCTGGCGGCGGCGGATCGACCAGGTGCAGCGAGCGGACCGGGGACCCGGCCGCCTCGGCCTCGGCCGCCATGTCGGCGGCCACCCACGCTCCGAAGGACCAGCCCGCCAGGTGCCAGTGCCACGCCGACTGCGGGAAGCGGGCCCGCAGGGCCGACGCGTACCGCAGGGCGCGTTCGCGCAGCGTCCACCCGGGAGGAGCGTCCTGGCGCAGGCCCGGGTCGGCGACCAGTGCGACGGTCAGCCGCGGGTCGAGCGCGGCGACCAGGGCACGGTAGGCCTGGACGTCCCCGCCGACCGGATGCACCAGGCACACCACTTCGGTGCCGGTGCCCTCCTGCCAGACCTCCAGAGCGACCTCGCCGGTACCGGTACCGGTACTCGTGTCCGTGCCGTGCCGCGCACCCGCTGATGCGCCCCGCCGCTCGGCCAGCCGGTCCAGGATCTCGGTGAGCGTGGCCCGGTGGCCGAAGGAGGCCAGGTCCAGCTCGACGCCGTAGTGCCGGTCGATCTTCTCGATGAGGTCCAGGAGGGTCAGCGAGTCGGCCCCCAGGTCGTACAGCGACGCGTCGGGATCCAGGTCGACGACGTCCAGCGCGGCGCCCGCCCACTCGGCCAACAGCTCGTCGGGCGCCTCGGCGGGCCGCTCCACGGAGGAGGCGTCCTGCCGGGGCGTGCCGGGCACCGGCCCGGCGTAGAAGGCCCGCGACCCGACCAGGTCGGTGGTGGACACGAGCAGGTGCGGCAGCCGGAGTGCGAGCGCCCGCGCGAAGGTGCGCAGGCCCTCGGCCACGGTCAGGCCGACCCCGAGGTGCGCCTGGTGCCGGCCGTCGCCGTGCGGTGCGCGCAGCGCCATGCCGGTCTCCCGCCACACGTCCCAGCCGATGCCGACGCGCGCGGTCCGGCCCGGCCCGTCGCCGCCGCACCGCGCGAAGGCGTCGAGCAGGGCGTTGGCCGCCGCGTAGTCGTACTGGCCGACGCCGCCGAGCTGCGCCGACATGGAGGAGCAGTAGACCGCGACGTCCGGCCGGAACTGCTCGACGAGGAGCTCCACCAGCAGGGCGCCGCGCACCTTGGCGGCGTGGGGCACGTGCGCGGCGCCCGCCTCGCGGCGGGACAGCAGACCGCCCGCGGGCATCCCGGCTGCGTGCACCACGGAAGACAGCGTTGTCGTGCGGGCGGCGATCCGGCCCGCCACCTCCTTAGGCGGCGCGGCGGCGAGATCCGCCTCGACGAGGTCGACGCGGTCCGCCCAACGGGTCAACTCCGCGGGCAGCGCGGGCCGTCGGGCCAGCAGCAGCACCCGCCCCTCGGTGTGTTCGAGGAGCCAGGCCGCGATGCCGGTGCCGAGCCCGCCGGTACCGCCGAGGATCAGGTGGTCGCCGCCCGCCGGAAGCGGCGCGGCCGACGGAGCCGCCGCGCTCACGGGCAGCGTGACCTGCTCCCACCAGTACCCCGCGCGCAGCGCCAGATGGCGCGGCGGCGGTGCGGCGGCCGGCGCGGCGAGGAGCGCGGACAGCTGCGGGGCCCAGTCGTCCGGGTCCTCGACGTCCACCCAGTGCCCGTCCGGGGCGCCCTCCTGCGGCGCGACCTCGGTGACACCGGCGAGCAGCGCGGCCTCGGGGCGGGTGACCGCGCCGAGCACCGGCCGGGCCCCGCACGACAGCCACCACGGCCGTACGGTCAGCTCCCGGGGCGCCTCCTGGAGGGCGCGGACCACGGCGGCGGGGGTGTCCAGGCACGCCCAGACCGCCCGGTCGAGCGCCTTGTCGCCGACCGGCCCGTCGATGCCGAGCGGCAGCGCGTGCAGCCAGTCGACCTCCGCGCAGCCCTCCTCGGCGAGCGCGCGCAGCACGCGCCCCAACTGCTCGGGGTCGGCCGGATCGGCCTCGAAACGGTCGTGCTCCGGGCGGGCGAATCGCTCCGCCGCCCTGATCCACACCACGCGGCGGTGGCCCGCGGCGAGCACGGCAGGTGTCGCGCCGCCCTCCGGGCCGTCGGCGACGACGACCAACGTCCGCGCGCACGCTGCCGCGGCGCCCGTCGCGGCCCGCCGCAGCCGGGTCCACTGCGGCTGGTGCAGCCAGTCCGTCTCCGGCAGCCGCTCCGGCACCGGCACGACCGGCTGCGCGGCCGACGCCGCGGCGCCGGGGGTGGCCTCCGCGCCGGTCGGTTCCGATGCCGTGGGCCGGACGGCCGCGCGGGGGAGTCCGTAGGGGGCGAGGTCGAACGCCGGGGCGGGGAAGTCCCACGGCGGCTGGGCGGGGCCGTCCGGCCAGGCGAGCCGACGGCCCGCAAGCCAGGCGGCCGCCAGCTCCTCCGCGGGGCGGCCCCCGGTCTCCAGGGCGGGCCCGTCGACGGGATCAGGCCGCGACGCGACCGTGGCCGCCGTGCGCAGCCAGGCGACCGCGCTCGCCGCGTCCGGGCAGACGGCGGCCGTGCGCAGCGGGCCCTGCGGACGGCCCGCCTGAAGGTGGCGCAGCGTGCGGGCGTAGCTGTCGGGACGACGCGTGAGGTGGTCGGCGACGCGCGCCGCGTCCGCGGCGAGCCGGGCCGCACTGACGCCGGAGAGCACGACGAGCGGCACGGTCTCCGAGCCGGTCGCCGCCTTCGGGGCCGTTCTCGGATCGGCCGCTTCCAGGATCACGTGCGCGTTGGTGCCGCCGATGCCGAAGCTGCTCACCGCGGCGACCCGGTCCCGGCCCTCCGGCCAGGGAAGGGCCTGCGTCGGTACGTAGAAGGGCGCCGGATCGGGACCGATCTCCGGGTTGAGCGCGCGGAAGTCACGGGTGGGCGGGATCGTGCCGTGGTGGACCGCGAGCGCGGCCCTGATCAGACCCACGACACCGGCGGCCGCGCCCAGGTGGCCGATCTGGCTCTTCACCGAGCCGAGGGCGCAGTGGTCCCGCGCGTCCACCCCGAGGGCCTGGCGCAGCGCGCCGGCCTCCACCGGGTCGCCGAGCCGGGTACCGGTGCCGTGCCCCTCGACGTACGCCACGTCGGCGCCCGTGCGGCCGCTGCGGGCCAGCGCGCCGCGGATCACCGCGCGCTGCCCCGCCAGCGACGGGGCGCTGTAACTGAGCTTGGCCGCGCCGTCGTTGTTCACCGCCGAGCCGCTGAGCACCGCATAGACGGTGTCGCCGTCACGGCGGGCGCGGGCGAGCGGCTTGAGCACGACCACGCCGGCGCCGCTGCCCCCGACGGTGCCGCCCGCGTCGTCGCTGAAGGGCCGGCAGTGGCCGTCGGGCGAGAAGATGTGCTGCGGACGGTACCGGTATCCGTCGGTCAGCTCCGGGTCGACGAGGACGCCGCCCGCGAGCATCACGTCGGCGTCGCCCTGCCGCAGCAGGGACGCCGCCAGGTGCACGGCGACGAGCGAACTGGAGCACGCCGTCTGGCTGGAGAGCACCGGCCCGGTGAGCCCGAGGTGGAAGGCGGCCTTGGTGGCGAGGAAGTCCTTCTCGTGGTGGAGGGCCAGCTGGAAGTCGTCGGGCAGGGCGTCGGGATCGCTCTCCCGGAGCATCGCCCGGAAGTAGGTGTTCTCGCCCGCGCCCGCCACCAGGCCGGTCCGCGGCACCCCCGGATCGGCGATGCCCGCGTGGGCGAGCGCCTCGACGCAGGTCATCAGGAGATGGCGCTGCTGCGGGTCCATCAGCCGGGCTTCCTGCCGGCTGATGCCGAACCGTTCTGGGTCGAAGTCGAGGAGACCGTCGAGCTGGCTGCGCGCGCCGACCAGTCCGTCCGCCGCGTCGAAGTACTCGATGCCGCTGCGCCCGGAGACCACCAGGTCCCAGAAGGCCGCGAGGTCCGGTGCGCCGGGCGCGCGGACGGCCATCCCGACGATCGCTATGGCGTCGTCCGCCGCCGATGCGGTCGCGTGGGGCGCACGCGCGGTGGCCGGGCCGCCCGGAGTCGCGTCCCGCGCAGACTCCGTACGGTCGAGGAAGCGCGCCAACTCCCGTGGGGTGACGTGCTCGAAGAGGTCGGCCACGGTGAAGCGGAGCCCGAGTCCGGCGGTGCAGCGCAGGTGGAAGCGCATCAGGCCGAGACTGGAGGCGCCCGCCGCGAAGTAGGTCTGGTCCGGCGCGATGGGCGCGCCGGTCACCTCCTCGAAGACGGCGGCGAGTCGGGCCTCACGCGCGGAGGGCGGCGGCGCGGTGCCCCGGTCGGGGGCGGCGGCGAGGTCGCGTCCGGGTGCGCGCAGCGCGGCGTCCCGGTCGAGCTTGCCGCTGGGCGTACGCGGCAGTCGTTCGAGCAGCCGGAAGCGCTCGACACGGACGTGCCCGGGGAGCAGCCCGGCCAGGTGCTCCCGCAATGCCGTGGGCGTCGGCGCGTCGCCGCGGCACTGTAGGCAGGCCACCAGTGAGGACCCGTCGACGGCGACGACGGCCCCGAGGACGTCGGCGTGCCGCAGCAGCGCGGCCTCGACCTGGCCCGGTTCGAGGCGGTGGCCGCTCAGTTTGATTTGGTCGTCCGTGCGGCCCAGGCAGTGCAGCAGACCGTCGTGGTCGAAGCGCGCCCGGTCGCCGCTGCGGTAGAAGAGCCCCTCGTCGGGGAGCCGGACGAACCGTTCCTGGTTCAGCGGGGTCTCGCCCAGGTAGCAGGGCTCGGTCAGCACGCCGCCGATGAGGAGTTCACCGGCGGAGCCGGGCGGCAGCGGGAGGTCGGCCTCGTCGACGACGCGCAGCACCGCACCGGCCACCGGACGCCCGATCGCCGGGCGGTCCGGCCAGTCGCCGGGATCGCCCTCCAGGCACAGGGCGCTGACGACGTGTGTCTCGGTCGGGCCGTAGTGGTTGAACAGCCGCGAGCCGGGCATGCCGGCGAACCACCGGCGGACGGCGTCGGTGCAGACCAGCTGCTCGCCGGCGGTCACCACCTCGCGCAGCCGGGAGGGGAAGCGGCCCCGGTGCACGGCGTGCTCGGCGAGCAACTGCAACGCCACGTACGGCAGGAAGAGCCGTTCGACGCCCTCCGCGTCGAGACGGTCCAGCAGTGCGGGCACGTCCCGGCGCAGCGCGGGGTCGATCAGGCGAAGACAGCCGCCCGTGCACAGGGTCCCGAAGATCTCCTGGAACGAGACATCGAAGGAGAGCATGGCGAACTGCTGGGTCAGCGCGGGCGCGCCCAGCCCGCCGGGGCCCGCCTGCCAGTGCAGCAAGTCGCACAGCGTGCGGTCGAAGACGCGGACGCCCTTGGGGCGGCCCGTCGAGCCGGAGGTGAAGAGCGTGTACAGCGGCCGGGCGCCCCGGTGCGCGGGCAGGGGTGGGCCGTCGGTGTTCCCGGCACCGGCGTCGGACAGCGTGACGCGCAGCCGGGGTACGCCGCCGGGATCCACCGCGTCGAACGCCGTCCCGTCGCCCGGCGGCAGCAGCACGCACAGCGGGTCGGTCTGCTCCAGCACCTGCCGCAGCAGCGCGGGCGGATAGGACGGGTCGAGCGGTACGGCCGTCAGGTTCAGCCGGGCCAGCGCGAGCAGCGCCACCACGTGCTCGACGGACGGTTCGAGGAACAGCGCGACGTGGCTCGGTTCGTCCGCCCCCGGCAGGCGCGGCGTCGCGGCCAGTTCCGTGGCGAGGGCGGCGGCGTACGCGTCGAGGGTCGCGTAGGCGACGGTGCCGGTGGCGGTCCGCAGGGCGGGTGCCGTCGGGGTGCGGGCCGCCTGACGGGCGAAGCCTTCGGCGACCGTGGTCCACGGCGGTTCGGCGGGCGTGCCCCGGCCCGGTTCGGGCAGTTCCCCGCGGTAGGGCGCGGCCAGCTCCGCCGGTGTGGTGTCCGGGGCACCGGCGAGTGCGGTGAGCCCCTGCCGGAAGAGGTCGGCGAGCGCGGCGGCCTGTCCGGCGTCGAAGCGGTCGTCGGCGTACTCCCAGAGGCACTCCAGGCCCTCGGGGCGGTCGACCACCGTCAGGGTCACCGGGCACTTGGCCTCCGCGGGCACCGGCCACAGGGGGCGGGCGGCGCAGTCCGCCAGGGAGAGGGAGTCGTAGTCGGTGTTCTCCAGCACGAGGAGGAAGTCGAACGGCGCGTCGTCCGCGGCGCTGTGCGGGCCCGCGGCCAGGACGTCGGCGAGCGCCACGTCCTGACGCTCCATCACCTCGCGTACGGAGAGGGCGGTCCGCGTCACCTCGTCCCGCAGAGCCGCCCGCGGGTCCACGGACAGCGGAAGGAGCACGGTGTTGGCGAACATGCCGACGCTGTCCGTGAACTCCCGCACGGGCCGGTGCGCGACCGGCGCCGCGACACGGAGCCGGGTCAGGCCGGTCACGCCGTACAGCGCCCAGGCGTAGACGCCGGCCAGCAGCTCGAAGCGGGTCACATCTCGGGCGCCGCAGAGCCGGTCCAGAGCGGCGCGCTCCCGCGCGTCGAGCGCGGCGCACCGCAGCCGTCCCTCGTTGGTGCGGCCGGGCCGGGGCAGGGGGAGCGGTGGCGCGGCGGCGCTCGCGGTGTCGGCGGCGTACAGGGCCGACAGCTCGTCGCGCTGCGTCGCGTACGCGGGGCTCGTGTGCCAACGGCGCTGCCAGTCGGCGAAGTCCAGCGGGGTGGGCGTCCCGGCGGCCGACTCGGTGCCGTGCGGAACCGGTCCGTCGGGCCCCTCGCCCGTGACGGCCGCGGAGTACCCGTCCGACAGGTCGCGCAGCAGCACGTTGACCGACCAGCCGTCCACGGCGACGTGGTGCAGGTGCAGCAGCAGCGTGCCGCCGTCCCGCGACGGCAGCCAGCACGCGCGCAGCATCCGGGGGCGCGCCAGGTCGAACGGCACGGCGAAGAAGGCGTCGTGCGGATCCTGCTCCGCCGCTCCCGGCTCAGCCCCGGCCTCCACGGTCCCGGCCGTCGGCGCGGCTTCGGTCCACGGGTCGTAGGGCTCGCCCACCTGCTGCCGCAGCCCGTCGGCGGTCGCCACGAAGCCGGTGCGCAGCGCCGGGTGGCGCGCGACCAGCGCGGCGAGGGCCGACCGCAGGGCCTTGGGACGCACCGGGCCCGCCACGGCGAAGGCCAGCCGGACGTCGTAGGCCCGGGAGTCGGGGGACCGCTGCTGAAGGAACCACAGACGCTCCTGCTCCCCGGTCGCGGGGCCGGAAAGCTCCCCGGTCGCGGTGGCCCGCGGGAGGGCGGGGGCGTCGGCGCGGCGGGCCGCGCGCACCGCGTCGGCGATGCCGGCCAGGTCGCCGTGCAGCACGCGGTGCGCGGGCACCTCGCAGTGCAGACGGCGGCGGATTTCGTGGCGCAGCCGCAGCGCCTTCAGCGAGTCGCCGCCGCACGCGATCCACCGGTCCTCGGGCCGCGGCCCCGGCACGCCCAGGATCTCGCCCGCGAGGTCGAGGACCATACGCAGCGGTTCGTCCGCCGGCTCCGGGGCGGTCTCCGTCGGGCGGCCCACGGTCCCGGGCCGCCACGGCACGGCGTCGCTCGCGCGCAGCGCCGCCTCGTCGACCTTGCCGTTGGCGGTGCGCGGCAGTGCGGGGACGCGGTAGAGGTGGTGCGGGCGCATGTAGCCGGGCAAGCGGTCGGCCAGGTGCTCCTCGAACCCGGCCCAGGACAGGGCGGGTTCGGCGACCAGGTAGGCCAGCAGCTCCGCCGGTCCGCCCGTTCCGTCCCGGCGGGCGCACACGTACACCTGTCGTACGGCGGGGTGCTCGGCGATGTGCCGCTCCACCTCGCCGGGCTCGATGCGGAAGCCGCGGACCTTGACCTGCCGGTCGGCGCGGCCGACGTAGGTGAGGTCGCCGCCCGCCGCACGCCGTACCAGGTCACCGGTGCGGTAGTACGCGGTGGCGGTGCCGTCGTCGTCGGGCAGGGTCACGAAGCTGCGGGCGGTCTCGTCGGGCAGGTTGCGGTACCCGGCCGCCAGCCCGGTGCCGGAGAGGAGCAGTTCGGCCTCCTCGCCGGGCGCGGCGCGGCGGGTGGTGCCCGGTATGACCAGGGCCAGGCCGGTCTCGGGCAGCGGCAGCCCGAGTGGGACGACGGGGGCGCCGAAGTCCCGTGGGATCGGATGGCGCAGGGCGAACGTCGTGCACTCGGTGGGGCCGTAGACGTTGTGGATCCGCGTGCGGCCGTCCGCGTTGTGGCCGTACCAGCGCCGTACGAGAGCCGCGTTGAGCTGCTCGCCGCCGACCAGCAGCTCCGTGAGGCCGGAGAAGCAGCCGGGCTCGGTGTCCACCACGGCGTTGAACAGCGCCGTGGTGACGAAGGCGGTGTGGACGCGCTCCCGCCGCAGCACCGCGGCGAGGCGCTCGGGGGACTGCACGTCCTCGTCGGCGAGGACGACGCAGCATCCGCCGGTCAGCAGCGGCACCCACACCTCGAAGCTCAGCGCGTCGAAGGCCGGGTTCGACAGGAACGCGAAGCGGGCGCCCCGCGACTCCGGGAGGAACTCCGGGTCGGCCAGGCGCAGGATCCCCGCGTCGCGCACTTCCACGCCCTTGGGGCGGCCGGTGGTGCCCGAGGTGTAGAAGACGAAGGAGACCGGCGCGGGCGCGACCGGGGCCGGTCCGTCCGCCGTGCGGACCGGCGCGTCGAGCAGCGCGTCGGCGGGCAGCGCGGTGACCCCGTCGGGCAGGCCCGCCGGGACCGTGCCGTCGTGCACCAGGAGCCGGGCGCCGGAGTCGCCGAGGATGTGCCCGAGGCGGTCGGCGGGGCTCAGCCGGTCGGCGGGGACGACCCGGGCGCCGATCCTGAGCGCGCCGAGCATGACGCAGACGAGCTGCCAGGACCGGGGCAGGCCCACGGCGACCGCGTCGCCGCGACCGATCCCGCGCGCCCGCAGACCCGCCGCGACGGCGGCGGCCGACGCGTCGACCACGGCGTGGCTCAACGTCAGGTCGCCGTCGCGGACGGCCGGGGCGTCCGGGGTCCGCAGGCTCTGTTCGTGCACCGCTCGGGCCAGGCCGACGGCAGGGGATGAGGTACGCATCAGGCCTCGGTCGGTGCGGTCTCGCTGGTGGAGACGGTGGTGGCGGTGGCGTGGGACGTGGCAGGGGCGTCGGGGGTGGCAGGGGCGTCGGGCGTGGCGGTCGCGACGGCGGCGGCCGGGACGTCCGGCCGGGCGAGCCGGTCCGCGATCAGGCCGGCGATCAGGGGTATGCGCTCGCCCTCCAGGACGTCCCAGTGGCCGCCGTCGACCATCTCCACGGTCAGGCCGGCGCCGGCGCGGGCGCGCCAGAACTCCCGCAGCGCCTCGCCCGCCGCCACGGGGTCGCCGCCCTCGACGACCTCGGCCTCGGCGGCCTGCACGAGGAGGAGCGGGGCGTCGGAGGACTCCGGGACGTACGTGCGGGCGGCCGTCCGGTTGTGGTTGTAGATCTGGAAGTACCGCTCGATCTGCGCGTCGTCGATCCCGGGGTACATGCCGTTGAAGCGGACCAGCTTGTCGCGGAATTCGGCGGCGTCGACCGGCGCGAACCTCGCCCGCTCCACCGGGTCGTCCGTCCCGTGCGTGTCGAGCAGCACCACGGACACCCCGCGGTGCCCGGTCAGCGCGAGCCGCCGCCCCATCTCGTGCGCGACGAACCCGCCGAAGGAGAGGCCGCAGAACACCAGGGTCTCGTCCGGCTCCGGCCGCACCAGGGCCAGGTAGTGCTCGGCCATCGCCTCCACCGAGGGCAGCGGCTCCTCGTCCGGGTCGATGCCCGGCGCCTGGATCCCCTGCACGCGGATGCCGTCCGGCAGGGCGCCGGCCAGCGGGAGATAGCAGAAGGCGGTCCCGCCCGCCGGGTGGACGCACACCACCCGCCGTCCCGCTCGGCCCGCCCGGAACTCGACGAGACCGTTGTCCGGTGCCACCGGTGTCTGCCCGCGCAGCCGGGCGGCGAGCAGTTCCACGGTGGGGTACTGGAGGACGTCGCGGGTCGGCAGCGTCCGGCCGAACTCCTCCTGGATCAGGTGGGCCACCTTGATGGCCGACAGCGAGGTGCCGCCGACCGCGAAGAAGTCGTCGGTGATGCCGATGTCCGGGTGGACGAGCACCTGCCGCCAGATCCGGTACAGCGCCATCTCGACGCGGTCGCGCGGCGCGAGGGTGTTGACCCGGTCGGAGCGCGACGCGCGGGCGCGCTCCAGCACCTCCGCGCGGTCCAGCTTGCCGTTGCGGTTCAGCGGAAGCCGCGGGAACTCGGCGAAGAGCGCCGGAATCATGTAGTCCGGCAGCCGTTCGGCGAGGGCCGCCCGCCACTGCTCGGGTGTGGACTCCGGGGTCTCGCCCCGGCCGACGCCCGCGACCAGGCGCAGCTCCCCGGCCTCGTCCCGGTCGGCGAGGACCACGGCCTCCTGGACGCCGGGCAGCTCCCGCAGGGCCGCCGCCACCTCGCCGGGCTCGATGCGGAACCCGCGCAGCTTGACCTGGTCGTCGGCGCGGCCGACGAACTCGTAGTTCCCGTCCGGCAGTCGGCGTGCCAGGTCGCCCGTGCGGTAGACCCGCCCGTCCGGCACGAACGGGTCGGCAAGGAAGCGCTCCCGGGTCAGGTCGGGCCGGTTGAGATAGCCCTGCGTGACGCCTGCCCCGCCGATGTACACCTCGCCGACGACCCCGGGAGGCACCGGCTCGCGCCGCCGGTCGAGCAGATAGATACGGGTGTTGGCGACCGGCCGCCCGATCGGGCAGCGTCGGTCCAGGTCCTGCGGCGCGTTGTAGGTGATGCTGTAGACGGTCGTCTCGGTCGGCCCGTAGACGTAGCAGACGCTCAGGCCCGGCAGGGCCTTCTGGAGCCGCCGCAGGGACGGTTCGGGCAACGGCTCGGCGCCGGTGGCCAGTTGACGCAGTGACAGGCCCGCCAGGCGGGTGCCCGGGTCCTCGTCGATCCAGGTGATGTACGAGGCGGGCAGCCAGGCGTGCGCGATCCGCTGCTCCCGCATCCAGCCGAGCAGCGCCTCGGGGTCACCCCGCAGCTCGTCGGGCACGAGGTGCAGCACGCCACCGGTGGTCAGCGGCAGGAACAGTTCGTGCACGGACGCGTCGAAGCCGATGCTGGCCCAGGCCGAGGACGGCTCACCGGGCAGCGCGCCGTAGCCGGCGAGCCAGTTCTCCAGCAGGTTGGCGAGGTTGCCGTGGGTCGCGGCCACGCCCTTGGGGCGTCCGGTCGAGCCCGAGGTGTAGATGACGTAGGCGAGTTGTGACGGCGCGGGCGGCTCCCCGGGCGCGTCGTCGCGCTCGCCCTCGGCCTCCACCTCCGTCAGCTTCGTCCATGGCCCCGGCGGATCCGCCACGTCGCCGAGCACCAGGGCGGGCGAGGCCTCCTCGACGATGGCCCGGAGCCGTCCGTGCGGCTGCCCTGGGTCGAGCGGCAGGTACGCTGCGCCGGACTTCAGCACGCCCCAGATGCCGACCATCAGCTCCGCCGTGCGTCCGCAGTGCAGGCCGACGACCTGGCCGGGCCGCACGCCCCGGGCGCGCAGGGCGTGCGCGAGGCGGTTGGCCCGCCGGTCCAGTTCGGCGTAGCTCAGCCGGGTGCCGCCGCAGACCAGGGCCGGTTCGTCGGGCCTCAGCCGTACCTGCTCGGCGAAGCGCTCGACGGCGCCCGTGAGCGGGCCAGGGGCGACCGGTCCCCGCCCCTCGGCCAGCAGCTCCGCGCGCTCGTCCGCGTCGAGCAGCGCGTACCCGGTGATCTCGCGCTCGGGGTGCAGGGCCAACTGTTCGAGGACACGCGTGAGATAGCGGCCGAACCGCTCGGCCGTGTCGTGGTCGAACAGTGCGCGGGCGTAGTCGAGGTACCCGGAGACCCCGCCGTCCTCCTCGTGCAGCGACAGCGTGAGGTCGAACTTCGCGGGGGCATAAGGGATGTCGAGGGGCTCGACCCGGGCTCCGGGCAGCCGGAGCCGGTCCCGGCGGGTGGTTCCCCACGCGAGCATCGTCTGGAACAGCGGGCTGCGGGAGAGGTCGCGGGGCGGGTTCACCGCGCTC
Source organism: Streptomyces sp. NPDC052114 (assembly GCF_040680155.1). Lineage (NCBI taxonomy): Bacteria > Bacillati > Actinomycetota > Actinomycetes > Kitasatosporales > Streptomycetaceae > Streptomyces > Streptomyces sp. NPDC052114. The sequence goes on from NZ_JBFAWC010000019.1 coordinate 56,638, forward strand.
ACCACCCGCTCGAAGGGCAGGTCCTGGTGGTCGAGCGCCCCGCGCAACGCCGTACGGACCCGGCCGAGGGCCTCGGCCCCTGTCGGGTCGCCGGACAGATCGGCGCGCAGGGCGAGCGAGTTGACGAAGAAGCCGATCAGCCGGGCGTCCTCCGGGCGGCGCCGGCCCGCGACCGGAATCCCGACGACGGTGTCCGTCTCCCCGGAGAGCAGGCCGAGGAGGATGTGCCAGCCGGTGAGGACGGCGGTGAACAGCGTGCCGCGCTCCGCGCGGGCGGTGCCGCGCAGCGCGTCGGTGACGGCGGGGGAGAGGCGCACGGCCACCCGGCCGCCCGTGTGGTCCTGGCGCATCGGGCGAGGCCGGTCGGTAGGAAGGGCGAGCAGTGCCGGTGCGCCCGTCAACTGCTCTCGCCAGTAAGTCGATTGCGCGTCGGCCTCTTCGCTCTCGACCCAGGCGTGCTGGCGCGCGGCGTGGTCGGCGAACTGCGCGGGCAGCGGCGGCAGCGGGTCCGGCTCACCGCGCAGCAGGGCGGCGTAGACGGCGCTCAGCTCCGGCAGCATGATCTCCATCGACCCGCCGTCGAAGACGGAGTGATGCATCGTCAGGAGCAGGGCGTGGCGGTCCGCCGCGAGGGTGAGGAGCTGTCCCCGGGCCAGGGGCCCGGCGCCGAGGTCGAACGGGGTCTCGCACTCCTCGCGCTGCCGGGCGACGAGGAGTTGGGCGGCGTCCGGCCGTCCCGACAGATCCTCTTGGCGCAGCGCGAAGCCGCTCTCGGGCGGCGAGATCTCCTGTCGTGCCTCGCCCTCCACCGCGACGAACCGGGTGCGCAGCGTCTCGTGCCGTGCGGCCACGGCGTCGAGGGCCCGCGCGAGCAGCGCCGGGTCCAGGTCTCCCTCGATGAGGTAGGCCATCTGCTCGTTGTACGCGGCTTGAACACCCTCCGCCTGTTCCAGCGCCCACAGGCGCTGCTGGCCGAAGGAGGAGAGCGGCGGCGCACCGGATTCCGGCGCCGGGGAGGGGACGTTGCGGGGGGTGTGTGTCGCCGTCAAGGGCGGTCCTTCTGCCGGGAGGTGAACGATCGATGCCGACGAGAGTCCGGTCGCGGTGAGGTCGCCGCGGGGCGGGCGGAGCGGAGCGTGCCGGGGCGGCGGAGTGGACGACTCGGTGGGGCTCCGGACGCCGACGCGTCACGGGTGTCTCGTGGGGGACAGGTTCTGTTGCGCGAAGGTGGGCGGCGTGGGTCGGTCGCGGGCCGTCATCAGGCCTGGTCAGGGGGTCAGGGCCCGGTAATCCACAATCATTGGCCACGGCTCTTCGCTGTGTCAACGGTCACCTGTGCCCCGATTGCTGCCCGTTTGGGCAGACCGGGCGGCAACTCGGGCATCCATGACTGCCCTTCGGGTGCCGACGCGGCCGACCACCGCCCCGTGCCCCTTCTCCGGGTCGTCTCGTTCAGCAGGGCAGGCGGACGACGGGGAGGGCAGCACGTGCCTGGGCAGTGCGTACGAGAAGTGGTGCGGGACATCCTCGTGGAGCGGGCTCCGCAGGAGGCGAGGCTGCTGGACGGCATGGCGTCGCTGAGCGACGCGCAGATCACCCGGGTGCTCCGCCGCTCCCGCGCACGGCGGGATCCCCTCGGGTTCGGGGCCGCCGAGGTGGTCGCCCTGGTCGCGCCCGTGGTGTGGGTGGTGGTCAACGAAGTGGCCCAACGGTCGGCGGCAACGGCCGTGGACGGGGCGAGCCGTTGGGGCAGCGCCTGGCTGCGCCGCGTGCGGCGCCTCCCCGATCCGGCGACGGAGGTCCCGGCGTTGTCGAGCGGCCAGCTGGCGGACGTACGCCGCAAGGTCGTCGATTGGGCGCGGGCGACGGGCATGGAGACGGGAGCGGCGGAAGCGCTGGCCGACGCGGTGGTGGCCCGGCTCGCCACCGCACCCGGCGATGGCTGACGGCGGCGCTCCCCGCCGGGACCAGCGGCTGCTGGGGCAGGGCACGACCCGGCGCTGCGCGCTGTTCCTGGTCCTGGTCGTGACGCTCGCCGTCGCGCTGACGCTGCGCGCGGTCCGCACCCTCGTGGCCGCCGGACAGGACCCGGATCTGCTGGACACCCCGGACACCCTGGGCGAGCGTGACCGAGGGCTCCTGCCTCTGCCGGTCCTCCGGGCGGTCGAGCCGGAGTTCGCCCGGACCTACGAGGCCGGGATCCTGGACAACGCCGAGCCGATCGCCGTGACCGTGGCCGGGCTGCTGCTCCTGACCACCGCCGCGCTCCATCTGTGCGGGCCCGTCCTGCGCAGGCGCGGTCTCGACCGGATCGGGCCCGACCAGGTCCTGCTCCACGACGCGCTCCTGCAACTGACGCGCAGGGCCGGGGTCGACCGGATCCCGGCCTTCTCCGCCGATCCCCGCCGCCTCAGCAAAGGAGCCGTCGCCTTCGGCTCAGCGGGCCGCTACTGCATCGCCCTCGACAACGGCCTGGTGGCCCTGTTCAACGACAGGAGCGTGCCAGGCCCGCGGTTCACCCTCGGCGACCGCTTGCGGCCCCCCGAGCCCGCCGACGGCCCGGAGTCCCTGTTCGACGATGCCCTCGACCTGTGCGGCTGGAGCAGCGCCCGGGACAGCGGTTGGATCGATGACCGGGACAGCGGTCGGAGCAATGACCGAGAGGGCGGGTGGAGCAGCGACCGAGGCGACCGCGAACCGGCGCACGACGACGGACACGACATGCGTGCCGACTTCAGCCGCTGGTTCCAACAGCCCGGGGACGGGGCGGTCTTCGCGGTGGTGGTGCTCCACGAACTGGCCCACCTCCGCAGCCGCGACGTCGAACTGGTCAGCTTCGTACGGTCCCTGTGGCTGGGCTTCCTCGCCACCACGGTCCTGCCCTACACGGTGCTGCTCGCCTGGCTGTCCTGGGGCGGGCTCTTCGGAGCCCGGCAGGCCTGGCTGGGACGGCAGTGGTCGCCGCCGTGGGAAGCGGGCGTGGTGGCCGTTCTTGTCGTGATCGCGTACGTGGCCTACACCGACGTCCTGAGGCACCGCGAACTCTGCGCCGACCTGGACGCGGTCGACTGGGGCGCCGACCCGGAGGCGTGGAGCGCGGTGGCCTTGGAACAGACCGGCCGCCGCATGGGACCCGGATGGGAACCTGCGCACTGGCACACCGAACCCGATGACGGGTGGCTCAGCCTCTTCACCTGGGCGCGGAAGGCCCGCCCGCTGCGCGTCGGCACCCGCCCCTGGCACACCCACCCCGGCTGGTGGTGGCGGATTCGCGCCCTCAAGCGGCCGGCCCATCCGACGGGGCCCAACGGCACCTGGACGCAGGCCGTGATCCTGACGGTGACCGTCACCGTGCTGATGCACCTGCTCCTCGACGAACTCGCCCACGCCGACGGACTCGCCCGGCTCACCTCCACGCTGTTCTACTGCGGAGCCGTGCTGTGCGTGTCCATCGGCCGCCCTCTCGTCGTCCACCCCGCCCACCCCTTCCGCCCCCAGCCACGCGCCTTCGGCGCCGGCGCCCGTGGCAGGGCACGCCGTGCCGCGTTGCTGGGAGCGTGTCTCCTCCTGCTCATCGCGGTCGACCCGCTCGGCGAGCTCTTCGAGGCCCGGTAGAAGCGGCGGAGACGGTGGGACGGGGTCACGCGACGGCGGTGCCCTCGAGTTCGACCAGCTGGCCGGGGATCGCCAGCCGCGTCACTTCGAGCATCGTCGTGGTCGGCGCCACCCCGGCGGCGCCCAGCCGTGACGCCAGCACGCCGTAGTGCCGGAACAGCAGATCGACGTCGGTCGTGTAGACGTTGAGCCGCACGAGGTTCGCGAGAGACATGCCTGCCTCTCCGAGCACCGCCTCCACGTTGTCGACGCTCAGCGCCAACTGCGCCGCGATGTCCCCGTCGTGCCGGCGCCTGCCGTCACCGTCCATCGCCGTCTGCCCCGAGACGTACAGGGTCCGTGCCTGCCCGGAGACGAGCTCCCCTTGGTTGAATCCCTTCTCCACTGACCAGGTGACCGGGTTGACCGCCGTTCGCTCCACTGCCGCATCAGCTCCATTCGATCCATCGGGAGTGCGTACGCCCACGGGCCCGGCAGTCGCCGGCGGTGACGTCGCGGCAATGAGCCTCCCAACCATTCATGACACCCTTGGTCACGTATTCCGTTACGGTTCGCGCATGCGCGCCGACCGGCTGGTCTCCCTGGTGCTCCTGCTGCGCCAACGGGGTCGGCTGACAGCGGACACGCTCGCCCGCGAGCTGGAGGTGTCCACCCGCACCGTGCTGCGCGACATCGAGGCGCTGTCCGCGGCCGGCGTCCCGGTCTACGCCGAACGCGGCAGGCACGGCGGGTTCTCGCTGCTGCCCGGTTTCCAGACCGAGCTCACCGGACTGAACCACGAGGAGGCGCTCGCCCTGCTGGTCGCCGGAGCACGGCGCGGCGCAGAGGTGTTCGGCCTCGGCTCGGCCCTCGCCTCGGCCATGCTCAAGGTGGTGGACGCGCTGCCCGAGGGCCACCGGGACACCGCGGCCGGCGCGGCGCGGCGCCTGCTCGTCGAACCGGAGACCGACCTCCTCTCGCGCCGCCAGGCCGTCGAGGAGGTGCCCGACGCGGTGGTGGCCGAGGTCCGGCGCGCGGTCCTCTCCGGGCACAGGCTGCGCCTCCACTACGCGGCCGTGGACCAGACCCCCAAGTGGCGCACCGTGGACCCGATCGGCCTGGTGACCGTGCGCGGCCAGGGCTACTTGCTGGCCGCGCGGTCCGGCGAGGACCGCACCTACCGGCTGGCCCGGGTGCTGGCCGCCGAGGAACTCGACGAACCCGCGCGGCGGCCGGACCACGTCGACCTCGACCGGGCCTGGCAGGAACGCGGCACGCGGTTTCGGACCGGCGGCGACCAAGTCGCCGTGCTCGTACGGATGAACCCCGCACGGCGGGAGGAACTGGTGGGCACGGCGCTGATGGTCCTGGCCGAGGAGACCGACGCGGACGGGCTGCTGCGCCTGGAGGTGACCTTCCAGGACTCCCGGCACGCCGAGTGGGCGCTGTGGCAGCTCGGCACGGACGCGGAAGCCCTGGCCCCGCAGTCGCTGCGCACCTCCTTGCACCGCCGTGCCATCGCGCTCGCCGCCCACTACGGCTCCGCGGCCACCGAGCCGTGACTCCCCCCGCGGAGCGGCGGAGGTATGAACGGCGCCGCGGAAACCGGCAGGGGGCAGGACGTGGCGATCGCCCGGGACGAGCGATACGTCGTGCCCCGGCGGACGCGGGAGGGAATGATGTGCGCTGCCGCGCGCTTTCCCGACGCCTCGGCCCGGCGGAAAAGCGGTGGTCGACAGGCGACATCACCCGTTCCGGGACAGTGTGTACGGCCCACTTGGCGCGCTCGGCGCGAGATGCGGATACGGTGCTGACGTGATGATCGAGAGGGAGGGGCCCATGGCTGGAACCGTGCTGCTCATCGCGGCGGCCCCGGTGGGCAAGGGGCGTCTGGTGGACGCGGCCTCCGTGCTTCCCGTCCTGGCGGCCGTGTCCCCGGAGACGCTCGCCGGGACACCGACCGCGACCATCGTGGAACTCGCGGACCCGCTGGATCCGCAGACCGTGCTGACCCGCCTGCGGGCCGCCGCCATGGCGACCGGACCGCTGACCGTCTGCCTGATCGGACAGGTCCATCTCGACCGCCGCCAGCGGCAGTTGCACGTGGCCCTCGCCCGGACCACCACGGCGACGGTGCGCTACACCGGCTTCCCCTGGCACTGGATCACCCAGGAGCTGCGGCTGCGCCCCGCGGGTGCCACCACGGTCCTCGTCGACCTGCACACCGACGCCGAGAGCTGGCAGCACCTCACCGAGCACCCCCTCGACGCGGGACCCGGCGTCGAGCTGTACGGCCGTGTCGCCCCGCCCGCCAAGCGCCGCACGCCGACCGCACCCGCGTACATGAAGGCGCTCGCGACGATACTGCGCAGCGGCCACCGGCCCCCGCTGTCCCACCTCCACCAGCAGGCCGCCGCCCACGCGTTGGGCGACGACGCGCAGGACCTGCTGTTCGCGCCGGGCTCCGGCGCGACGCCCACGATCCCCGCCCCGTACCACCCGCAGCCGCCGGTCCCGGAGACGGACCCGCACGCGGCGATCACGGCGGCCGTCGAGGCGGGGCGGCACGGCGAGGCCGCGGCCCTCGCGGCGTCCTGGGAGCAGAACGCGCTGCGCACGCACGGTCCCGGCTCGAAGGAGGCCATCCACTGGATGGAAGTGCGGGCGGACCTGGCGAAGTTCGCCGGTGACGCGGCGCGCAGCTGCGAGACCTGGCTCGCCGTCGCCACCGCCCGCCTCACCGCGGGCCAGGCCCCCGACTCCCCGGACGTGGAGGCCGCCGTGGACCGCGCCCACCACCTGTGGGACCGCGTCCGCGACCCCGAGGCCGTCCGCGCGCTGGGCCCCGGCCTGATCGGGCTGCGCCGCCGGGTGCCCGGCCGGCAGCGCGGCACGCTGCTGCTGGCGCAGCGACGCCTGGAGCAGTTCCACACCCAGCACGTCGGCTGACGGCGCCGCCCTCGTCAGGTCACTGCGCGGTCCCGAAGGCCTGGGTCCACCACGGGCCGCCGGAGCCGTTGTGGATGCCCACGCCCAGCTCCTTGAAGTCGCAGTTGAGGATGTTGGCGCGGTGGCCCGAGCTGTTCATCCACGAGTCCATCACCGCGGCCGGCGTCTGCTGTCCGCGGGCGATGTTCTCGCCGTACGTGCTCCAGGGGTAGCCCGCGGCCGTGATGCGGTCGCCGGGGTCCGTGCCGTCCGGGCTCGTGTGGTCGAAGTAGTTCCGGGCGGCCATGTCGTCGGAGTGCTTGGTGGCCGCCGTGGCCAGCTTGCTGTTGGAGGTGACCGGGCCACAACCCGCCTTGGCGCGCTCGGCGTTGACCAGCGCGACGACCTGTTCGGCGGCACCGCTGGGCTTCTCGGGCGTGGGGTCGGGCCGCTGCGGCGTGGGCTTCGGCTTCGGCTTGCTCTGGGTCTTCGAAGGCGTGGGGGAAGGCTTGGGCTTCTTCTTCGTCTTGCTGGGCGTGGGCTTCGGCTTCGGCTTCGCCTTGGTCTTCGAAGGGGAGGGGGAGGCGCTCTCGGACGCCTCGGAGCGGGTGGGCGGGGCCGGGGCGGCGGCGGTGGACGGTGAACTCTCGTCCTCCTCGGGCCCGGTGAGCAGATGCACCGCCGCGCCGCCGGCGACCAGCGCGACGACCGCGGCGGCCGCCCCCGCCGTGCGGCGCCTGCGGTGGGCGCGCTCCTTGCGGGCCAGCGCCCGCGCGGAGAGCGGCGCCCCGCCACCGTGCGCGGAGGAAGCGGCGGCGGAGGCCGAACCGACGCTGACGAGATCGGGTGCCGCGTTCGTGACCATGGCCGCCAGCGCGGCCCCCGCGGGGACGAGCCCGAGCCCCACGAGCAGCCCCTCGGCGGGTACGAGGTTCGACCAGTGGCCCGCGCAGACCGAGCAGTCGCGGGCATGGCGGGCCAGGCGCTTGCGCCACAGCGCCGAGGGCACGCCGTCCCAGCCCGCGGTGATCTGCTGGAGCCCGGCGCACGGCGGGGCGGCCGACAGCGCGCGGACGACGACGCGGGCCGTCTCCAGCTGGGCCTTCATCCGCTGCACCCGCACCGCCGCGTGCTGCGGGGACAGCTCCATCGCGTCGGCGACCTCCGCCCGCGTCAGCTCACCGGCGGATTCCAGCCACCACAGCGACAGCAGGGCCCGGTCGTCCTCGTCCAGCCACCGGGTGGCCTCCGCGGTCTCCCTGCGCTGCCCGGAGAGCCCGAGCCGGGTGATGGTCAGGTCCACGAAGTCCGCGCCCGGGTCCACCACGTCGTACGCGTCGGCCAGACCGCCGCCGGCGGGTATCGCACCGGAGGCGCGCTCCCGCCAGTGCCCGCGTATCTGGTTCATGGTGATGGCCACCAGCCAGCTGCGGAAGTGCTCCGGGTCGCGCAGCCCGTCCAGGCCGCCCAGGACGCGCAGCATGGTCTCCTGCACCACGTCGTCGACGTCCGCATGGCCGTTCAGGGCCCGCCCGACGATGTTGTAGACCAGCGGCAGGTACTCCGCCACGAGCGCGTCCTGCGCCTGCTGGTTGCCGTCCTGCGCTGCCCTGATCATCGCGACTTGGCGTTCGCTGCTCACGCTGTGTCCACTTCCTCTGTGGGGGGGCTGTCTCCTCCGACACATGAGGAGACGTGCGGCGCGGGCCCGGATAACAGAAACCGGGCGGCCGTCTGCCGCCGCCTCCGCGAGAGCTCCTCCCGCCGTGCGTTGCCGGTCCACTATGCCGTGCCGTCGCGCCGGTGCTTCCCGGAGGTGAGAGGGATCACGGCGCCCCGGCGGAAGCCGTCCGCCGCCCGCGACACGCGGCCCGGCTTCGGGAAAGAACGCGGCGGGTCACCGCACCGAGAAGATGGTCCCGGGCGTCCCCCGCCCCCTGGAACAAGGAGCCACCGCACATGTCCCGTCGTCTCGTCACCGCCACCCTGACCGGCCTGCTGGCAGCCGCAGCCCTGGCCCCGGGCGCCGCTGCCGCCGCCCCCGGCCCGCGCGGCTCCGCCGCCGGCCCGCAGACCCCCACCACGGACCCCTGCGCAACCGTCGAGGACCGGCATGAGGCCGGGCTGTGCTACTTCCGCCTGACCGAGACCCTGGAGGAGTGTTCCCCGCAGTGGCGGCACGCCATGGGAGAGGTCGTGGCCTCGGGCGCCGTCCAGTTCTTCGTGAACCCCTTGGAGCGCTGCCGCCCCGGCGACGACTCCCGCATTCCGTCACCCCACGGAAATCTCCCGGCAACCTCTTGACGCCACGCGTGGCCGGTTCTTACTGTCGCCGTGTACTTCTTGCCGCGGCCTGATCGCGGTGCTTGGGCAGGCACAGACATAGACCACCTGTCGGTGGTTTCGTCGTGCCTGCTTTTTGTTGTCGTCGTGCCACTGACGGGTCTTTCCCGAAGGCGGATTCATGGCACAACGCACGAGCGTCAGAGGCGTCGCCGACGTCGTTGCGCTCATCGACGGACTCGGCGGCATCACCGGCCGGGCACGCGTGATCTGGTTCCTGGTGTTCGGCGGGCTCTTCCTCGACGCCTACTCCAACGCCGCGCTGAGCGCCGGCCTCGGTCCCATGACGACGCAGATGTCGCTCAGCAGCACCCAGATCTCGATCCTCACGGCCACCGCGCCCGCGCTCGCCATCGTCTTCAACCCCGTGGGCGGCTGGCTCGCCACCCGCATCGGCCGGGTGCCCCCGCTGCTCATCGCCAAGGTCTTCGCCGTGGCGGGCGCCCTCCTCGCCGCGTTCGCCGGTGACTTCACCACGGTCTGGCTCGGCCGGGTCATGGTGGGCGTCGCGTACGGCATCGACTTCGCCGTGGCGATGGCGCTGCTCGCCGAGTACACCCCCGCGAAGTTCGGCGGCCGGCTCAACCTCTGGCAGGCCGTCTGGTACACCGCCACCACCAGCAACCTCGTGCTCGCCCTGGTCTTCTTCCACTTCGACGTCGGCGACGACATCTGGCGCTGGTCCGTGGGCTCCGCCGCCGTGGTCGCCGGTGTCCTGCTCGTCCTCCAGTGGCGCTTCCTCGTCGAGAGCCCCGCCTGGCTCGCCGGCAAGGGCCGCCTCGACGAGGCGGTGCGGGGCCTGGAGCGGATCTACGGGATCGTGGCGCGGGTCGGCGAGCCCGACGGGGACACCCGGGCCGCGGCCGCCGCGCCCGCCATCGGGATGCGCCAGGCCGGGCTGCTCTTCAAGGGCGAGTACCTGCCGCGCACCGTCCTGTCCTCGGTGATCTCCCTGGCCCAGTCCATGCAGTACTTCGCCGTCGGCTGGTACCTGCCCGTCATCAGCCTCGCCATCTTCGGCGAGAGCTTCGAGAAGGCGACCATCGGCTCGATGGTGTTCAACGCCTTCGGCATCGCGGGCGGCCTCGCCTCCGCCTACTTCGGCCGCAGGCTCGGCCTGCGGCTCAGCTCGGCCGTCGGTTTCGCGGGCGTCTTCGTCGCCCTGATCGCCATGGGCCTCACCTTCGGCCGCATCCCCCTCGCGGTGGCGTTCCTGCTGCCCGCCGCGTTCATCCTCTGCCACTCGGCGGGGCCCGGCGCCAACGGCAAGTCCATCGCCGCGCTCTCGTACCGCAGCGACGTCCGTGCCCTGGGCACCGGCGTCACCGGCATGGTCGGCAGCTTCGGCAGCGTCGCGGGCCTCTACCTCTTCCCGCAGATCAAGGACGCGCTCGGCCTCGGCCACACCTTCCTCGCGCTGTCCGTCGTACCGCTGTTCGGCCTGATCACCTGCCTGGTCATCAAGTGGGACCCGACGCAGGCCGCCGCCCCCGACGAGAGCCCGGCCGACCCCGCCGCGACACCCGCGAGGACTCCGGCCGCGCGCTGACGGCCCGGCGCGCCCGAGCGTCCCACGATGGTCCCGCTCCCTCCCCGAGCCCGCACTGAAAGGCCTGCAATGACGCAGACGTCCCCCGGCGCCGCACGACGGCGCGGTGTGCTCGCCGTCGACGAAGGAACCACCGGCACCCGCGCCGGCGTCGTGCTCGAATCCGGCGCCGCCCACCAGGTCTTCTACCGGCCGATCAAGGTCAGCCACCCCGACGAACTCTCCGTCGAGCAGGACCCGATGGAGATCTGGACCGCCACGCTCGAAGTCGCCCGGCACGCCGTCGGACGGGCCCGCGAGGAGGGCATCGAGATCACCTCCGTGGCCCTGTCGACCCAGCGGGCCACCGCCCTGCTCTGGGACCGCGTCACCGGTCACCCCCTGCTGCCCGCCGTCGTGTGGCAGGACCGCCGGTACGCGCAGGACCTCATCGCGTACGAAGAGGAATGGGACGCCCCGCTGCTCGCCCGCCAGGGCCGGCCGGTCGGGTCGCGCGCCCCCTTCCTCTGGGCGGCCCGGCAGATCGCCGAACACCCCGACGTGGCGGCCGCGCACCGCGAGGGCAGGCTGTTCTTCGGCACCGTCGACACCTGGCTGATCTGGCGCCTGACCGGCGGCGCCGTGCACGCCACCACCCCCACCAACGCGGCGTCCACCGGCGGTTACCTCCTCACCGCGCACGCCTGGGACGAGGAGTGGATCGCCCGCCTCGGCTTCCCCGTCGAGCTGCTGCCCGAACTCCGCTCCGACGACGCCGGGTTCGGCCGCACCGACCCCGCAGCCCTCGGCATCTCCGTCCCGCTGGCCGCGTCCATGGGCGACCAGCACGCGGCGCTCCTCGCGCTCGGCGGCCTCGACGCGGGACAGGGCATGTGCATGTACGGGACCGGCGCCTTCGTGGACGCCGCGACCGGCCCGCGCGCCGCCCTGCCCCGCCCCGACATCTCCGGAGTCGTCGCCCAGCCCGCCTTCCGGCAGGGCGGCACCACGCACTACAGCCTGGAGGCCTACACCTCCACGGCGGGCTCCGCGCTGCGCTGGCTCTGCGACGACCTCGGCCTGTTCGCCTCACCGCAGGAACTGACCGAACTGGCCGGGCAGGTGGGCCACCGGCCGGGCCGCACCCCGTGGTTCGTGCCCGCGCTCGCGGGCGTACGCACCCCCGTGTGGCACCCCGAGGCCACCGCCGCGCTCACCGGCCTCACCCTCGCCACCACCCGCGCCGACGTGGCGCACGCCGTCCTCGACGGCATCGCGCACTCCGTCTGCGACCTGATCGACGGGGTCGCCGACACCATGGGCACCCCCTTCGCCCGCCTCAGGCTCGGCGGGGGAGTGTCCGGCAGCGACCCCCTCATGCAGACCCAGGCCGACCTCACCGGCCTGCCCCTGGAACGCGTCACCGACTCCGCCACCGCCAGCCTGCGCGGCACCGCCTATCTCGCCGGCGTCGCCCAGGGCCTGTGGTCCTCGCTCGACGAGGTCGTCGAGGCCCAGCCCCGCGGCCGGATCTTCACGCCCACCACCGACCCCGACGAACGCGCCGCGCGGCGCGCCCGCTGGCGGCGCCTGCTGAGCGGCCACCTCGCGGAGCACGCGCCCGCCGCGCCGAAGCCCCCACCGACGGCCTCCGGGCCGTCACCCCGAACCACCAGGAGCTGATCGTGATCACCATGCCCGCCCGCAAACCGGGACGCAGCGCAGCGGCCACCCGCCGCACCCCCCTGCTGCTCGACCGCACGGGCATCAAGCGCCGCCTCGCCGACGACACGTACGACGTGCTCGTCATCGGCGGCGGCGTCACCGGGGCGTACGCCGTCCTGGATGCCGCATCGCGCGGGCTGCGCGCCGCCCTCGTCGAGAAGGACGACTTCGCCTCCGGCACCTCGTCCAAGTCCTCGAAGATGGTCCACGGCGGCCTGCGCTACATCGAGCAGGGCAACGTCAACCTCGTACGCCACTCGCTCCTGGAGCGCCACCGCTTCCGCAAGAACGCGCCCCACCTCGTGCACCGGCTGCCGTTCCTCTTCCCCATCCTGGAGAAGGAGGGCGTCTTCGACCCGCGCCTGGCCAAGGGGTTCGAAGGACTGCTGTGGACGTACGACCTCGTGGGCGGCTGGCGGATAGGCAAGCTGCACCAGCGCCTGACGGTCCCCGAGGTCCTCTCGCACGCCCCGACGCTGCGGGCCGACCACCTCAAGGGCGGCCTGATGTACTTCGACGCCCGCACCGACGACGCCCGGCTCGTCCTCACCATCGTCCGCACCGCCGCCGCCCTCGGCGCCACCGTCCTCAACGGCGCGAAGGTGGAGGGCCTGCTCACCCACGGCGGCCGGGTCGGCGGCGCCCGCGCCACGGTCGACGGCGACACCATCGACATCCGCGCCCGCGCCGTCGTCAACGCCACCGGCGTGTGGACCGACCAGGTCGACGCCATGGCCGACGACGGACACCGGCCGCAGGTGCGGCCCGCCAAGGGCGTGCACATCGTCGTGCCGTGGGACAAGGTCCGCATCGACTGCACCGTCACCGTGCCCATCCCCGGCCGGGCCCGCCGCGCCACCTGCACCCGCTGGGGCAACAGCGTCGTCCTCGGCACCACCGACGAGGACTACCAGGGCTCCGCCGACGACGTGCACTGCACCCGGCAGGAGATGGACTTCCTCCTGGAGGGCGCCAACACCGCCTTCGAGGGCAAGCTCACCCCCGACGACGTGGTCGGCTCCATCGGCGGACTGCGCCCCCTGGTCGGCGGCAAGGAGGGCGCGACCCTCGACATGCGCCGCGACCACCACATCACCGTCGGCGCGGGCGGCATGGTCACCGTCACCGGCGGCAAGCTCACCACCAGCCGCCACATGGGCGAACTCGTCGTCGACAAGGTCATGACCGTCCTCGGCCGCAAGGCCAGGAGCCGCACCGCCGCGCTGCCGCTGCTCGGCGGCGCGGGGTACGACTCCGAGGCGGTCGCCGCGTCCGGCGGACTCGCCGCCCACCTCGGCGAACGCTTCGGCACCGAGGCCCGGTTCATCGGCGACCTCATCGCCGACGACCCCTCCCTGGCCGCTCCGATCGTCGAAGGGCTGCCCTACACCCGCGCCGAGGTCGTCTACGCGGCCCGCGCCGAACTGGCCCGCTCCGTCGACGACGTCCTCTCCCGCCGCACCCGCGCCCGCCTCTTCGCCCGCGACGCGTCGGCCGAGGCCGCCCCCGTCGTCGGCGAGCTGCTCGCCCGCGAACTGAACCTCACCCAGGCCGAGACGGACCGATCCGTCGCCGACTACCTCACCTCCGTCGCCCACGAAAAGTCCGTACTCCTCGAAGGAGCCGCAGCATGATCAGCCGTCAGACCATCACCCACCCCTTCAACCGCGGCAACTACACCGTCGGCGCCCCCAGCCAGGCGAAATGGGCCCGCACCACGCCCATCGGCGACGGCGAGGCGGCCCTGCAGACCGACCCGGTCGACGTCCCCGAGCAGGTCGTCGACGCCCTGCGCGCCGCCGCCCGCGCCGTGCACGTCGAGCGCGACGAGGTCGTCACCCGCACCCGCGACTGGTGGGCCGGCTCGATGATCGGCGAGACCGAGGGCCGCCCCGCCACCCCGCACGCCGTCGTCGTCGAGGCGGCCGACGCCGACCAGGTCGCCGCCGTCCTGAGGATCTGCCACGACGCGGGCATACCCGTCACACCCTCCGCCGGACGCTCCAATGTCACCGGCGCGGCCCTGCCCGTCTTCGGCGGCGTCGTCCTCGACGTCTGCGGCCTCGACCGGATCACCGGCTTCGACGCCGAGTCGAACATCGTCGACGTGCAGGCCGGCATGTTCGGCGACCTCTTCGAGAAGCAGCTCCAGGAGGAGTACGGCGTCACCACCGGCCACTGGCCCTCCGCCTTCGCCGTCTCCACCGTCGGCGGCTGGATCGCCTGCCGCGGCGCCGGACAGCTCTCCACCCGCTACGGCAAGATCGAGGACATGGTCGTCGGCATCGACGTCGTCCACGCCGACGGCACCCGCGCCACCTACGGCGACTACGCCCGCGCCGCCGTCGGCCCCGACCTGCGCCAGCTCTTCGTCGGCTCCGAGGGCACCCTCGGCGTCATCGTCTCCGCCCGGCTGCGCGTCCACCCGCTGCCCACCCACGCCGACGCCGTCGCCTACGGCTTCGCGACCTTCGCCGAGGGCCTCGACGTCTGCCGCGAGATCATGCAGCGCGGCGCCACACCGGCGGTCCTGCGCCTGTACGACGCCCTGGAGTCGGGCACCCACTTCGGGCACCCCGACACCCACCTCCTGCTCATCGCCGACGAGGGCGACCCGGCCGTCGTCGACGCCTCGATCAAGGTCGCCGCCGAGGTGTGCGCCGCCCGCGGCACCCGACTCGACGGCAAGGCCGTCTTCGAGCGCTGGCTCGACGAGCGAATGCTGGTCGGCAAGTCGTCCGACGGCTTCACGCCGGGACCCGGCTTCGTCGCCGACACCCTGGAGATGGCCGCCGCCTGGGCCGACCTGCCCGTCATCTACGACGAGGTGGTCGCCGCCATCCAGTCGGTGCCCGGCACCCTCGCCGCCTCCGCCCACCAGTCGCACGCCTACACCGACGGCGCCTGCGTCTACTTCTCCCTGCGCGGCGACGTCGCGCCCGAGGCGCGCCGCGACTGGTACCGCGCGGTCTGGGACGCCGCCAACGCCGTCCTCATCAAGCACCGCGCGGCGCTCAGCCACCACCACGGCTGCGGCCTGCTCCGCGGCCCCTACCTGGAGGAATCCCTCGGCGCGGGCTTCACGACCTTCGTGGCGGTGAAGAACGCCCTGGACCCGGCGGGCATCCTCAACCCTGGCAAGCTGGGCCTCCCCAGCCGCTTCGGCACCGCCCCGCTGAGCCGCGCGGCCACCGCACGAGCCTAGGCAGCCCATGAACTCCTCCCTCCGCTCCCGGCCGCTCGACGCCCGGCTCGCCACGGCCTTCGCCGAGGTGCCGGTCGTCGCCTCCATCGTCGGCTCCCAGCCGCTGCGGCAGTTCCTCACCGCCCCCGCGAAGGTGTGCATCCTCGCGTCCTTCGCCGTCGGGCAGCTGCCCCAGGTCGTCCCGGCGCTGCGCAAGGCCGGCAAGACCGTGTTCGTGAACGTCGACTCCAGCCCCGGCCTCGCGCAGGACCGCGGCGCCCTCGACTTCATCAAGGACATGGGCGCGAGCGGAGTGGTGAGCACCCGGCTCGCCCTCATCGAGAAGGGCCGGCCGCTCGGGCTGCTCACCGCGCAGAAGGTCTTCGTCACCGACCGCTCCAATCTGCGCAGGAGCATGGACGCCATCTCCCGCGGCATGCCCGACCTGGTCGAGGTCATGCCCGCCCCCATCGTGGCGCGCATGACCCCCCAGGCGCGCCGCGCCATGTCGCCGACGGTCGCCGCCGGCTTCGTGGAGACCCCCGCGGACGTGGCCGCCGCACTGGCCCTCGGGTCGGTCGCGGCGGCCACGTCCGACCACCGCCTGTGGCATCTGCGCCGCGACGCGCTGCCGCGCCCGGCGACCCCCGGGACGCCGGCCGAACAGGCCCCGGACCAACAGGAGTAGAACCACCGTGAGTTACGTCGTCGTGGCCCGCTACCGCACCCTGCCCGACCAGGAAAGGACCGTCCTCCCGCTGCTCGACGCCATGGCCGAGGCCTCCCGCGCCGAGCCCGGTTGCCGCCGCTACCGCGTCCACCAGGGCACCGAGGACCCGCGCGCCGTCCTGCTCTACGAGGAGTACGACACCGAGGCGGACTTCGCCGCGCACTGCGCCTCCGCCCACTTCCAGGACATCGTGCTCGGCAAGATCGTCCCGCTTCTGGAGAGCCGGGACGTGCTGCGCTGCGCACCCCGCGAGGAGGCGGGCGCATGAGGACCACCGCAGCCGTCCTGCGCGACGTCGTCGGGGAGCGCCCCTACGGGGACAGCCGTCCCGTGACCGTCGAGGAGCTCGAACTCGGCGCGCCCCGCGAGGGCGAGCTCCTGGTCCGCGTCGCCGCCGCGAGCCTGTGCCACTCCGACCTCTCCGTCGTCAACGGCGACCGGGTCCGGCCGCTGCCCATGGCGCTCGGGCACGAGGCCGTCGGCGTCGTCGAGGAGACCGGGCCCGGCGTCCACCGCGTCGCGCCCGGCGACCACGTCGCGCTGGTCTTCGTGCCCAGCTGCGGGTTCTGCCCGCGCTGCGCCGAGGGTCGCCCGGCCCTGTGCGACCGCGCCGCCGCGGCCAACGGCTCCGGCGGGCTGCTGCACGGCCCGTCGCTCCTGACGGACTCCGCCGGGCACACGGTCCACCACCAGCTGGGCGTCTCTGCGTTCTCCTCGCACGCCGTCGTCGCCCAGGAGTCGGTGGTGCCGATCCCGAAGGACGTGCCGTTCACGGTCGCCTCGATGTTCGGGTGCGCGGTGCTCACCGGCGCGGGCGCGGTCGTCAACACCGCGGCGGTGCGCCCGGGGCAGTCCGTGGTCGTGCAGGGGCTCGGCGGCGTCGGCCTGTCCGCCGTGCTCGGGGCCCGTGCCGCCGGCGCGTATCCGATCGTCGCCGTCGACCCGGTGGCGGACAAGCGCGCGCTGGCCCTGCGGCTGGGCGCCACGCACGCGTACGCGCCGGACGAGGCGCTCACCGCCGTGCGCGACCTCACCGGCGGCGGCGCGGAGGTGGCCGTCGAGGCGGTGGGCAGTCCCGCGGTCATGGCCGCCTGTCTGGCGGCCGTCGCGCGCGGCGGCCGGGTCGTCTCGGTCGGCCTGCCCGGCCCCGGCCGGGTCCTCGACGTGCCCGCGCTCGCCTTCGCGGGGGAGGGCAAGTCCCTGATCGGCTCGTACATGGGCGACGCGGTGCCGCGCCGCGACATCCCCCGCTTCCTCGGCCTGTGGCGGGCGGGCCTCATGCCGGTCGAGGAGATGCACACCGGCACGGTCGCCCTGTCCGGGATCAACGAGGCCATGGAGGAACTGGCCTCGGGCCGGGCGATCCGCCAGGTCGTCGACACGTCGGGGATGCTGAGCCCGGTGTGAGCCGGACGCGGGGCGACCGGCCCCAGGCGGGATTCGGTCGCCCGTGCGCACGACGGTAGCGTTCTCGCCGTGGGCACGGACATTCACGGCGGAATCGAGTTCCGTCATCCTTCGGCGGGCGCGGACTTCTACGACGGCGAGCCCTGGGTCACGGCCATGGACCTGTGGCCGCTGTACGACGAGGTCGACTACGCGGCCTTCGGCTGCCTGTTCGGCGTACGCAACGACGCGGGCTACCGGCCCCTCGCGGCCGGCCGCGGTCTGCCCGACGACCTGTCCGGCCGACTGCGCGAGGAACTGGCGTCCTGGGTGGCGGACGGGGAGCTGGACGGTGCCACGTGGGTGAGCTGGGCGGAGCTCGCAGGGCTCGACCCGGACGCCGGACCGGACCGGTATGTGGGCCGACTGTCCTGGGAGCATGTGTCGAGCCCGTACCTGCGGCACCGGCGGATGCTGCCCGCGCGGTGGCCCGACGAGGTGGTGGCGACGGTCGGCCCGCCGCCGCCCGGACTCGACACCGCACGCGATCATCTGGAGTGGCAGGTCGAGGACTTGGTGTGCCGGTACGAGCCGCTGGCGGCCGGTTCGATCCTGGGGCCCGGCACCCACTGGCCGCACGTGTTCGCCGTCATGAAGGCCCTGGCGGGCCGGTTCGGCGACGACGGCGTGCGGCTCGTGGTGGCGTTCGACTGACGCGGCCGACGGGGGAGCCGGGGGAGCGGGGCGGGTCAGAGTGAGCTGGGCACGACGAACAGGGCCCAGGTCACGAGCGGCCCGGCCGCGGCGATCCCGAGGCCCCACGCCATGAGGCGGCGGAAGACGTAGTCCCGTTTCTCCTCAGGGGTGTTCGCGGTCACCAGCGCACCGCTGGTGGAGAACGGCGAGGCGTCCACCACGGACGAGGAGATGGCCAGCGCGGTGATCATGCCCACGGCGCCCACCTGGCCGTCGAGCAGGAAGGGCACCGCCAGCGGGATCAGGGCGCCGAGCATGCCCGTGGTGGAGGCGAAGGCGGACGCGACGGCGCCGATGAGGCAGATCAGCAGCGCGCCGAGGAGCGGTGCCTGGAGCGACGCGACCTGCTTGCCCAGGTGGTCGATGGTGCCCAGCCGCTCCATCTGGCTCACATAGGTGACGATGCCGCAGACCAGCAGCACGGTCGACCACGCGCACCGGTCGACCGCGCCCTTGGCCGACGCCGGCGAGACCAGCGAGAGCACGACGGTGACGGTGAGCGCCATCAGGCCCACGTCGAGGTCGAAGAAGAGCGCCCCGACGACCAGCCCGACCAGGCCGAGCAGGGTGAGGGCGCGGGGGCCGTCGAGGCGGAGGGAGCCGGGCGGCGCGGTGGGGGCGGGTGCGGTGGCGGTGAGGGTCGGCGCGGTGCCGTCCGCCCCCCGGCCGCCCGGTGGCGCGGCACCCTCCGTGGCGCGAGGCCCGGTCGTGCCGCCGCCGTCCCTGCCGTGGGTCGGTGCGCGTTGCCCGAGCAACCGTCGGCCGCCGAAGGCGAGGAAGGCGAGGGCGCACAGTGCGGCGTTGAAGAGGAACGAGGCGGTGAACAGCAGGGCCGGGTTCCCCGGCAGGTCGTTGCGCTCCACGACGCCGTTGGTGATGCTCCCGAACACGCCGATCGGCGAGAAGCCGCCCGCGCTCGCGCCGTTGGCGATGAACAGGCCCATGAGTACGGGGTTGATGCCGTGCGCGACGGCGAACCCGAGGCCGATGGGGGCGACGATCCCGACCGCGGCGGGGGTGACCGCGCCGACCGCGGTGAGCAGCGCGGTGACGAGGAACATCACCCAGGGGATGAGGGCGATCCGGCCCCGTACGGCCTTGACGGCCGCGTCGACGAGCCAGTCGACGGTGCCGTTGTTCTTCGCCATGGCGAACAGCATCGTCACGCCGACCAGCACGACGAACAGGTCTCCGGGGAAGCCGGAGAAGATGTCGTCCGCGGATTCGTCCGCGACCGTGGAGCCGACGACGAAGGCGGCGACGATGGCCAGCGCGCCCAGGTGGACGGAGGTGAAGGTGGCGACTGTGAAGATCAGTAACAGAGCGGCGATGGAAATGACTTGATCTGACACGAGGGCTCCCTTGCGGTCGGCCGATGGCCATGTCGCGGTGTGCCGTGGCGCGTGACGTGGGGGTGCGCGCGGCACCGGAGGGAGCGCGGTGCGAGGCGGCGCACGGCATCCGCCCCCGGGGCGGGTGGGCCCAGGGGTGACGGAGTTATTCCGTAAGACGGAAGGCGGCTTTCGCAAAGGGGAGTATTGGAGCGCTTCTTCGAAGGCGTCAAGAGGTGCGACGGATTCCGTCGGAGCGGTCCGTGTCGCCGACGGGCCCGGCCGGGAGGCCGCCGGGGCCGCCCGTCCCGCCCGGTCGCGCATGCCCGAGCGCGGCGCTGACCTGCCGTGCCGTCTCGCTCACCAGCGCGCCGTGCGTGGCGCTCGCCTGCGGGGTCAGCCGGCTCGTCGGCATGTTGACGCTGATGCTGGCGATCGGCAGCCCCGCCCCGTCGAGGACGGGCGCCGCGACCGCGGACACGTCCGTGCGCCACTCGCCGCCGTTCGTCGCGTACCCCCGCTCCCGGATCAGGGCCAGCTCGGCGAGCAGCCGGTCCCGCTCGGTGATCGTGGAGTCCGTGAACTGCTCCAGACCGTCCGCCAGGTGACGCTCGATCACCTCCGGCGGGCTGGACGCCAGAACGGCCTTGCCGTTCGCGGAGGCGTGGATGGGCAGCTGTGTGCCGAGGGCCAGGATGATCCGCACCGGTTTGGACGTCTCCAGGCGCTCGATGAGGACCACCTTGTCGCCGTTCGGGACGGTCAGGTGGACGGTCTCGTCGGTGCGCCGCCGCAGCTCCTCCATCAGTGGCACGGCCACGTCGCGCAGCCCCAACTCGCCCGTCGCGCGCCGCCCGACCTGCAATGCCTTGGTGGTCAGGACCCAGCGGGTGACCTCGCCGCCGGCCGGCCGGATCCAGCCCGCCGTGTGCAGGGTCCGCAGGGCGCGCTGGGCGGAACTCTTCGGCAGATCCAGGGTGCGGGCCAGGTCCGCGACGCCGATCGGCTGCCGCGCCGAGACCTCTTCCAGTACACGAAGTGCGTTGAGGACGCTCTGCATCCGTTGACTCCCCCTGCGCTCGGCTCCTATGCTCCGCGTGCCACCTTATGGCACACCGTGCCACAATGCGGCACGCTTCTCAAGGGAGTTGGCCACAGTGACCCCTCGCACAGGGCGGCACTTCTTACAGATCCCCGGCCCCACCAACGTTCCCGACCAGGTGCTCCGCGCCATCTCGGCGCCCACCATCGACCACCGCGGCCCCGAATTCGCCGCGCTCACCCATGAGCTGCTGGCCTCTCTGGGGCCCGTCTTCGGCACGACGGGACCCGTCGTGATCTTCCCCGGCTCCGGCACGGGCGCCTGGGAGGCGGCTCTGGCCAACACGCTCGGCACCGGCGACCGGGTGCTGTGCGTCGAGACCGGCCACTTCGCCACGCTCTGGCAGCGCATGGCCGCCGACCTCGGCCTGTACGTCGACTTCATCCCCGGCGACTGGCGCCACGGTGCCTCGCCCGAGGCCATCGCCGAACGGCTCGCCGCCGACACGGCCCGTACGATCAAGGCCGTCTGCGTGGTGCACAACGAGACGTCCACCGGCGTCACCAGCAGGATCGCCGAGATCCGGCGGGCGATCGACGCGACCGGGCACCCCGCGCTGCTCCTCGTCGACACCATCTCCTCGCTCGGCTCCATCGACTACCGCCACGACGAGTGGGGCGTCGACGTCACGGTCGCCGGATCGCAGAAGGGCCTGATGCTCCCGCCGGGGCTCTCCTTCAACGCGGTCAGCGACAAGGCGCTCGCCGCCTCGCGCACCCCGAGCCTGCGCAGGTCCTACTGGGACTGGCGGCCCATCATCGAGGCCAACCGGCGCGGCTTCTTCCCGTACACGCCCGCCACCAACCTGCTCTACGGCCTCGCCGAGGCGCTGCGGATGCTGGCGGACGAAGGGCTCCCCGAGGTCTTCGCCCGCCACGACCGGCACGCCGAGGCGACCCGGGCCGCCGTACGCGGCTGGGGACTCGACGTGCTCTGCGCGGACGAGCGCGAGCACTCCTCGTCCCTGACCGCCGTCCTCATGCCCGACGGCCACGACGCCGGCAAGGTCCGGGAGATCATCCTGGAGCGCTTCGACATGTCCCTGGGCGCGGGCCTCGGCAAGCTCGCGGGGAAGGTCTTCCGCATCGGCCACCTCGGCCACTTCAACGACCTCGCGCTCGCGGGCACCCTGGCCGGCGTACAGATGGGCCTCCAACTGGCCGACGTGCGCATCGATCCGGGCGGCCTCACCGCCGCGCTCGACGTCCTGCGAGAGCCCCATGGGTGAGGCGACGGGGGACGAGGCCCGCGAAGAGATCTCCCGCGGGCTTGAGCGCGCACTCACCGACGACGTCGACGGCGAGGTCCGGTTCGACGACTACACCCGGCACCTGTTCGCCCGGGACGCCAGCATGTACGCCATCACCCCGCTGGGGGTGGTCTTCCCCCGGCACGCCGACGACGTCGCCGCCGCGGTCGCGGCCGCCGCGGCCCACCGGGTGCCCGTGGTCCCGCGCGGCGCGGGCACCAGTCTCGCGGGCCAGACCGTCGGGCCCGGCCTGGTCCTCGACCTGTCACGCCACATGAACCGCGTCGTGGAACTCGACCCGAGCAGCGGCACGGCCCTCGTGGAGGCCGGTGTCGTCCAGGACCAGCTCAACCGCGCGGCGGGCCCCTGGGGGCTGATGTTCGGCCCCGACACCTCGACCAGCAACCGCGCGACCATCGGCGGGATGATCGGCAACAACTCCGCCGGCAGCGGCTCGGTGCGCTACGGCATGACCATCGACCACGTCCGCGAACTCGACGTGGTCCTCTCCGACGCCACCCGCACCCGCCTCGGCCCGGTCGACGAGACCGAACGGGCCCACCGGGCACGGCGGACCACCCTGGAGGGCGCCCTCTACCGCGAACTGCCCGAGATCGTCACCGCCAACGCGGCGGCGATCGGCGAGGGCTTCCCCGCCCACTGGCGGCGCGCCTGCGGCTACCGCCTCGACCGGCTCGCCCGCGAGGACACCGCCTTCGACCTGGCCAAGTTCGTCGTCGGCTCGGAGGGCACCCTGGCCGTGGCCACCACGGCGCTGGTCGACCTGGTGCGCAAACCGAGCCGCACGGTCATCGCCGTCGGCCACTTCACGTCCGTGGCGCACGCCATCGCGGCCACCGAGGATGCCCTCGCCTGCGACCCGTCCGCCGTCGAGCTGATGGACCGCACGATCCTCGACCTGTCCCGTCGCAAGATCGAGTACGCGGCGCTCGGCGACCTCCTGACGGGCAGTCCCGAAGCCCTCCTCTTCGTCTCCTTCACCGGCGACGAAGAGGCCGAACTCGTCGACCGCATGCGCCGGTTGACCGCCCTCTGGTCGCGGCACGGGCACGGCTACCACACCCTCCAGGCGGTCACCCCGGCCCAGCAGGCCTCGCTCCTGAAGGTCCGCAAGGCGGGCCTCGGCCTGCTCATGGCCGCCAGTGAGGGCACCCGCCGTCCACTCGCCTTCGTCGAGGACACCGCCGTCGACCCCGTCCATCTCGCCGACTACACACGGCGGTTCAAGGACGTCCTCGACCGCCACGGCATGACCGCCGGCTTCTACGGCCACTGCTCGGTCGGCTGTCTGCACATCCGCCCCTATCTCGACCTCGCCGACCCGGCCGACATCGGCCGGATGCGCGCCGTCGCCGAGGAGATCAAGGACCTGGTCGCCGAGTACGGCGGCGTCAACTCCAGCGAGCACGGCGACGGCCTGGCCCGCAGCGAGTTCAACCGGGAGATCTTCGGCGAGAAGCTGTACGAGGCGATGCGCCGGGTCAAGCGGCTCTTCGACCCGCACGGCGTGCTCAACCCGGGCAAGATCGTGGACGCGCAGCCCATGACGGACAACCTGCGCGACGCCGCACTGCCGCCCGCCGAACCCCTGCGCACCCGCCTGTCCTTCGAGGTGGTGGGAGGCGGCGGGATGCGCGCGGCGGCCGACCGGTGCATGAACATCGGCCTGTGCCGCAAGACCGGCAGCGGCGCCATGTGCCCCTCGTACATGGCCACCCGCAAAGAGGAGGACTCCACCCGCGGGCGCGCGGGCGCCCTCGTCAAGGCGCTCTCCGAGCCCGACCCGCGCGCGGCACTCGGCGACGAACGCCTCCACGAGATCCTCGACCTGTGCCTGATGTGCAAGGCCTGCAAGAGCGAATGCCCCCTCGGCGTCGACATGGCCACCCTCAAGAGCGAGGCCCTCTCCCACCACCACGACCTGCACGGCACACCCCTGCGCACCCGCCTCTTCGGCGCGATCCGCACCCTCAACCGGCTGGGCTCGGCGACCGCGCCCCTGTCCAACCTGCCGGGCCGCATCGGCCCGCTGCGCCGCCTGATGGAACGCCTGCTCGGCATCACCGCGCGGCGCCCCCTGCCGGTCTTCGTCCGCCAGAACCTGCTGCGCTGGTCGCGTCGCCGCGCGCCCTCGCCGTACCCGCCCACCCAGGGGACGGTGACCTTCCTCGCCGACTCCTTCACCACGTTCACCGAGCCCGGCATCGGGCGCGCGGCCGTCGAACTCCTCGAACGGGCGGGCTGGCGCGTGCGGCTGGAGAGCGGCGGCTGCTGCGGGCGCTCCAGCCTGTCCAAGGGCCTGGTGGACGACGCCAAGGACAAGGCGCGGTCGCTCGCCCACGCCTTGCACGGCTCGACCGACCCCGGCTCACCGATCGTGGGCTGCGAGCCGTCCTGCCTGATGACCCTGCGCGACGAGCACCGGGCCCTGCTGCCCGACGACGCCGCCGTCAGGGACGTCGCCGGGCGGGTCCGCCAGGTCGAGGAGCTCCTCGTGGAGGCCGTCGACGCCGGACGGCTGCGCCTGCGCGAGGACTCCTGGCTCGCCGGGCGCAAGCTCCTCTACCACGGCCACTGCCACCAGAAGGCGGAGGTGGGCACGGCGGCGACCGTCGCGCTCCTGGACCGCATCCCCGGGGCGAGCGTCGTCGAACTCGACGCCGGCTGCTGCGGGATGGCCGGTTCCTTCGGCTTCGAGTCCGAGCACTACGAGACGTCGATGACGGTCGGCGAGGACCGCCTGTTCCCCGCGATCAAGGAGGAACCCGCCGACACCGTCGTGGTCGCCACGGGCGTCTCCTGCCGTCAGCAGATCTTCCACGGCACGGCGCGCGAGGCGTGGCATCCGGTGGAACTGCTGCGGGAGGCGGTCGTGGGTCCTTAGGGCGTCTGCCGTGCGGCGGGACCGGCCGCGCCGGTGGGCCTCACCGCCGCTGGAAGGTGACCTCGGGATGCCGGGGCGTCGGACCGTCGAGCAGCGGCTGTGGCCTGCCGAGCAGGTGCCGGTCGAAGAAGGCCGCCACGTACGCGCGCGTGATCTGCTCGGAACGCGTGCCGGACAGCGGGACCTGCGGGTCGACGACCCCGGCCTGCCCGGTCAGGACCGGCAGGTCGGTGAAGGTGAAGTGACCCGAGCCCTTGACCGTCAGCCAGCGCTTCCAGCCGTCCATCCCCCGCCAGGTCTCGTCCCAGTTCACGCCGTCCTCGACGCCCGGCGTGTGCTGGACCTCGGTGCCCAGCATCAGGAAGGGGCGGCCCTTCAGTCCCGTGGGCGCCGTGTGGAAGTGGCCGTCCATGTTCATGCCCGCCCGGACCCGCGGATCGGAGGTCATCGTCGCGAGCGCGGCGGCGCCGCCTATGGAGTGCCCGCCCGCTCCGATCCGGTCGGCGTCGATCATGCGGGTGTGGCGCCAGGTGGCCCGCTCGCCGGTCAAGTGGTCGAGGACATAGGAGAGGTCCTTGGCGCGGCCCTCGGTGACGGCCTTGCCCATCCCGGGCTTCGAGGCGGGCTCGCAGGCCTCGCAGGTGAGGACACGCCCGCCGGGGAAGGCCGTGCCGTACGACTCGTAGGCGTGGTCGACGGTGGCCACGACGAAGCCGCGGCTCGCCAGCTCCTCGGCGAGGTGCGTCAGCGTGGAGCGGGGCGCGGTGAAACCGGGGGAGAGCACGACGAGCGGGAACCGACCGGTGGCGGGCCGCACTCCCGTGCGGGCGAAGGTGCGCGTCGCGCTGTACGCGGCGGCGGAGATCCGGTCGTCCAGTTCCCCCGCCTCCAGCAGGAGCCGGGCCTCCTCCCGCGACGTGTAGGCGGTCGGGCGTCCGCCGCCGTGCCGCCCCGGGTAGTACACGGACACCATCAGCTCCCGGTGACCCGCCGAGGGCACCCAGGGGTCACGGCGGCTCTTGTCGACGAGGTGCAAGGTGTCGCGGCCCACGGCGAAAGCCCCCGTGGGGCGCGGGAGTCGGAGGTCGATGGAGGCGTGGGCGCGTGCGGACGTGGCGTCCTGGGGCGCCGTCGCGGCGCTCGCCGAGCCCGCGACGGGCAGGGTCAGGGCGAGGGCGAGAACGGTGACAACTGCGCGTCGGCGCACGGCGGTTCGGGTGCTGGTCATGTCGGACCACGCTAGGTGCGTGGACACGCCCAAGCGTCGCTCCACGGTCTGACGCCCACCAGACCGCAGAGGTAGAAAACCGTCAGCTCACGGTACGAGGCGGATTACGGCCACACCGGCTTGTTCCGGCCGGGGAAGGAGAGCCTGATGATCACGGTTCCGCGCCCGCTCCGTAGAGTCACCGCGTGAACGAACACGACGCACCCGACCCGCACCTGCCGATGCTGACGTACCCGCAGGCCGAGCGCCTGCGGAGCCTGACGGCCGATCACTTCCTCACCCGGCACGGGATACGCCCGCGGGTCGAGGGCGACGCCGTACTGCGGGACGGCCGCCGCCACCCGCTCCTGAACCTCGCGCACCAGTGCCGCGCCGCCGCCGAGGAGTACTGGCCCCAGCTCGTCGAGCAGCACTTCACCCGGCTGGAGAGCGCGTCACAGGGCGGGGAGAGCGCGGCGGAAATCCTCGGCAGGACCGTCCTGCGCCTCGTGGCCGACGACTCCTTCCCCGGCGAGACGGCGAACGGCTTCCGCTACGCCCGCCCGGTGGCCGAAGGCCTGCTCCTGGTGCTCGCGCTGGACACGCCCACGTCCGTCCGCATCCTCGACGACCACGACGTGGCGCGCGCCGGCCAGGAACAGCTGTGGGCGGCGGCACGGGAGAACCTCCTGCGTGAACCGGTCGAGCACGTGGAGGTGACGGGACCGGAGGGCGCGCTGCTCCAGTCCGTGCACGGGGAATCCCACTTCGTGGCGAGCAAGGTGCTCGTCCTGCCCGAACTGGCCCGCGCGACCACCGGCCGCGAACTGCCCGAGGCCGGCGCCCTCGTCGCCCTGCCGCGGAGGAACCTGCTGGCGTTCCACCCGATCGTCGACGGCACGGTCGTGGACGCGGTCAACGACCTGGCCGCGTACGCGATGGGGGCCCACGAGGACGGTCCGGGCGGGCTCTCGCCCCGCCTGTACTGGTGGCACCGGGGCAGGCTGACCTCGCTCACCGTCATCGACCACGACACCCGCTCCTTCTCCGTGGTGCCGCCGCCCGAGCTGATGGAGACGATGAAGCGGCTGCGCGCCGGCGGCGCGCCCGACCGGGAGGACCCCGCGCCCGCCGCCGAGGACGTCGTCCGGCTGGTGCAGGGCCCCGGCGGCCTCGGCCGCGCCTTCGACGTGACGAAGGAGCAGAGCCACGCGCGCTGCGCCGCCGACCCCGACGGCGCCCGCCTGGAGACCTGGGAGGCGTGGGTGTGGGCGATGCAGACCGGCTCCGCGCTGTTCGCCGCCGCGACGGCCCGCCAGGGCACCGTCGAGTGCCGCGTCGCGGACCGCGTCCTGGCCCTGCCCGCCACCGGGCCCGCACCCGCCGCGCACGCCCGCGCCTGGCTCGACGCCTTCTACCTCGCTGTCGTCTGCCGCGAACAGGAGCGGCTGATGCGCCTGTGCCACGTCCCCCTGGACGAGCTGCGCGGCGCCGCGCCCGTCGACGACTACGTCCTCCACTGGATCGAGACGCTGCGCGCCTACTGGCTCAGGCGCCCCATGGACGACGTCGTCCAGCACCTCATCGCCACGATGGAGACCTCACACCCGCACGTGGCGACCCGCACGCCGAGCGACTTCCTCGACCTCATCGACTACCAGCCCGTCGAGGTCTTCCACCGGCTGATCCGCGGCGACCGCGACGCCTTCGCCCAGGCACTCGCCGAAGCGCTGACGCACCACGAGCGCTACTGGAGCGACAAGACCGACGGCACGGGCGGCCTCCCGCCGCTGGGACGCGTGGCGCTCGGCCCGCTCGCCATCGCGTGCATCGCGCACGACGCGGGCTTCCCCGTCGACACGTCGGCGCCGTACCTGCCCAGGCATCTGGTGGAGCGCGCCTGGGCGGGTGAGTTCCCCACGTAGGAGGACACCGGCGCGTTGTCGCCGTGTGGTGTTGTCCACGCCCCCGCCGATGGGCGAGTGTGCTGTGTCATGGAATGTGACCGGAACAACACCGTGTTGCCTCTGTCTCGTCGTCAACTCTTCGTGGCCGCCGGTGCCTCCGGGGCGCTCGTCGCCCTGGGAAGCGCCCCGGCACCGGCCCGGCCGCGCACCACCGTGCCCCTCTCCTTCACCCGCGTCACGAACGGCGCGGCGACCCTGTCGCCCGCCGCGAACCGCCTGGTCGTCGAGGCGCAGTCCACGCTCTGGTCCCTGCCGCGCGAGGGCGGCGCGGCCGAGCCGCTGACCCCGGCCGACCTGGAACCGAACCGTCCGGTGTACGCCCCGGACGGCACGTCGGTCGCCTTCTGCGCCTACCGGGGCGGCGGCTTCCACCTCTGGACGATGCGCGCCGACGGGACGCGGCTGCGGCAGCGCACCGAGGGGCCCTGGGACGACCGCGGCCCTGCCTGGTCGCCCGACGGGACACGCCTCGCCTTCGCCTCCGAGCGCGGCGGCGACCCGGTCAAGGGCGGCTCGTACCGCGTCCATGTCCTGCACCTCGCCAGTGGCGAGATCACGCGGGTGACCGGACGGCCCGGCCAGGACGGCCCGCTGCAGGACGGCCTCTGGGAGGACTTCGACCCGACCTGGTCGCCCGACGGAGAGCGGATCCTGTTCGTGCGCGGCAGGACCGTGACCGCACCGCAGGGCACCTCGCTCGACGCGCGGACCGTCGCGGCCGTCGCCGCCGACGGCGAAGGACCCGTCACCGTCGTCCACACCGAGACCGCGACGGCACAGGTGATGACCCCCGCCCTCGCCCCGGACGGCACGCGCCTCGCGTATCTGCGCACCACTCCCGCCCCCGCCCCCTCCTGCACCCTCGTCGTCGACGGCAGGGCCGTCGCGCTCACGGGCGACCTGGCGCCGGTGCCGCCGCGCTGGACGGCGGACGGACGGCTCCTGCTGACCGTCGACGGCGGTCTCACCCTCGTACGCCCCGACGCGCCCGGCCGCACCGAGGCGATCCCGTTCGACGCGACCCTGCCCGTGGAGCGCCCGCGCTACCGGGTCAAGGAGTACGACCTCGGCCTCGGGCGGGCCCGCCCGGTCCGTGGCATCCACCTGCCCGCCCTCTCGCCCGACGGCCGGCAGGTCGCCTTCGCCGCCCTCAACTCCCTCTGGCTCGCGCCCACGTCGGGCGGGCGGCCACCGCGGCGGCTGCGCCGGGCCGCCGCCACCGGCTACCTGCTCGGCCCGACCTGGGCCAGGGACGGGAAGTCCCTGGTGTACGCCGACGACCGCGACGGGCTGCTCGGCGTCCACCGGCACGACCTCGCCACCGGCACCGAGACCGCCCTCGTCACCGGCGGCCGGGTGCATCCGGCGCTCTCGCCCGACGGGAAGCGGCTCGCCTCCCTCGACATGACCGGCCGTCTCATGGTCCGCGACCTGGCCTCCGGCGAGGAACGCGCGCTGGTGTCGCCGCTCGGCGGGGGTGGTCTGCCGGGCCGCCCGAGCTGGTCGCCGGACGGCCGCTACCTCGCGCTCTGCGACCGCAACCGCCTCAACTTCCGCTTCCGCGAGGGCTACAACCTCATCCGGATCGTCGACGCCGACACAGGCGCGGACCGTCTGTACGCCGTCGCCCCGCACGCCTCCCTCGCCGACCGCTACGACTCCGGGCCCGTCTGGTCGCCCGACGGGCGCCGGCTCGCCGTGATCGTCGAGTCGGCGCTGTGCCTGCTGCCGGTGGAGGCCGACGGGACACCGCGCGGCGAGCTGCGGACGCTCTCCGAAGAACCGGCCGACCACCCGTCCTGGTCGGGCGACTCGCGGTCCCTCCTCTATCTGTCCGGCGCCAGGCTGCGCCTGATCGGTGTCGACGGGGGCCGCCCGCGCACGGTACGCGTGCCGCTCGACCAGCGCAGACCCGAGCCCGCCGAGCTCGTGGTGCATGCCGGACAGCTGTGGGACGGCACAGGGGAGACGGTGCGCGAGGACGTCGACATCCTCGTCCGCAAGGGCCGCGTCGCCGCCGTCCGACCCCACCGCGCCGCCCACCGCACCCCCGCCGACCGGCGCGTCGACGCCTCGCGGCAGACCGTCGTCCCCGGCCTGTGGGACACGCACACGCACCCCTGGCAGACGACCTACGGCGGGCGCCAGACGGTCGGGCAGCTGACGTACGGCATCACGACGGCGGTGTCGCTGGGCGGATTCGCGTACGAACAGGCCCGGATCCGCGAGGCGGTGCTCTCCGGTGAACTGGCGGGACCCCGCCTGCTCACCACGGGCGAACTCATGGACGGCGCCCGCGTCGCCTACAGCATGGGCCGCGCCCACCGCAGCAGGGCGGCGCTCAGACGCTCCCTGCAACGCGGCGCCGATCTCGACTGGGACTTCGTCAAGACCTACGTGCGCGCGCCCGGCTGGGTCATGGAGGAGGCGGCACGGTTCGCGCACGAGACGCTCGGCGTGCGCTCCGGCAGCCATCTGCTCTCGCCCGGCATCCAGCTCGGCCAGGACCTGACGACCCATCTCCAGGCCACTCAGCGCGCCGAATTCGGACACGCGATCACCGCGACGGGCCGCGCCTACGACGACGTCGTGGAGATCTACACCGCACACGGCGCGGCCTTCTCGCTCATCGCCACGCCGTTCACCTCCTCGCCGCTGCTCGGCGCGGACCCGGCGCTCGCCGACGACCCCCGGGTCACCGCCGTGATGCCGCCCTGGGACGCCGCCTCGGTGAAACAGTCGGCGGGAGTGCCCCCGACCGAGGCCCAACTGGCCGTGCTCCGCCGGGAGACCGACATCTACCGGCGCATCCTGGCGGCCGGCGGCCAGGTGGCCCTCGGCACCGACCAGCCGCTCGTCCCGGTGGGCCTCTCGCTCCACCTCGGGCTGCGGGCCCTGCACCGGGGCGGACTCTCACCCGCGGCGGCGCTGCGCACCGCGACCGTGCTGCCCGCCCGGGTGTTCGGGCTCGACCGGGAGCTGGGCACCGTCGAGCCGGGCAAGGTCGCCGACGTGACCGTGGTCGACGGGGACCCGTTCACGGACTTCGACACGATGGTGCGGACGGTGTCGGTGCTGCGCGGCGGCACCCCGTACACGACCAAGGACCTGACGTCGGCGTTCGAGAAGCTGCCCCGCTCCGGTGCCGGGTCGCGCAAGGAGGAGGACCACTGGCTGGCGGCCGGTCACCTGATGCGGCGCGACGGCTGCTGCGCTCCGGTGGTCTGACCGGGGCCGCCGTCCGGAGCTATTCGAAGCGTGAGGTGTCGCCCGCGCCCCGGCGCACGATCTCGGCCTCGCCGTCGGAGAAGTCGATCACCGTGGTGGGCTCGGTGCCGCAGTCGCCCGAGTCGATGACCGCGTCCACCACGTGGTCGAGGCGCTCCTTGATGTCCCAGCCCTGCGTCAGCGGCTCGTCCTGGTCCGGCAGGAGCAGCGTGCTGGACAGCATCGGCTCGCCGAGCTCGGCGAGCAGGGCCTGGGTGACCGTGTGGTCGGGGATCCGGACGCCGACGGTCTTCTTCTTCGGGTGCAGCAGCTGACGCGGCACCTCCTTGGTGGCCGGGAGGATGAAGGTGTAACTCCCGGGCGTGGCGGCCTTGATGGCGCGGAACACGTCGTTGTCGAGGTGCACGAACTGGCCCATCTGTGCGAAGTTCTGGCACATCAGGGTGAAGTGGTGACGGTCGTCGAGCTGCCGGATCGACCTGATCCTGCTGATGCCGTCGCGACTGCCGAGCTGACAGCCCAGCGCGTAGCAGGAGTCCGTCGGATACGCGACGAGCGCGCCGGTGCGGATGCCGTCGACCACGCTGCTGATGCTGCGCCGCTGCGGGTTGTCGGGGTGCACGTCGAAGTACTTGGCCATTGGCCGAGTCTAGGTGACGGGGCGGGAGTGCCGGATGCGCCGGGCCGGGCGGACGGGCCGGGCGCACCCGGGCGGGGACCGCTCCCCGCCCGGGCGGGCGCCGGTCACCCGTCGAGCAGCGCGTCCATCTGCCCCACGGCCGCGCCCAGGCCCTCGGCGACGCCCATCTCGATCATCTGCTCCATCTGCTCGCGGGAGTCGAAGGCCGACCGCAGTTCCATGCGCGTCCCGCCCTCGTGCTCCGTGAGCCGCATCCGTACGGTCGAGACCGGTGCCCCGGCCGTCGGCCTGCCGTCCGGATCGGCGAATCCGTCGGTGAACTCCAGGCCGTGGGGCGGGTCGACCGAGGTGACGCGCCACCAGCCGCGGTGCTTCTCGCCCTCCGGGCCCGTCATGGAGTAGGTGACGTCGCCGCCCGGCGTCAGATCGTGCTCCTCGAAGGTCGCGGGGTAGGTCGGCGGTCCCCACCAGCGCTCCAGGCGGCGCGGATCGGCCCACAGCTGCCACACCTGCCCGACCGGGGCGGTGAAGTCGGCGATCAGCGTGAGCGTGAGCTGGTCGAAGTCCTTGTCGATGCTGGTGACACTCATGATTCGGCCCTCCTCGCGGGGTCGTCCTCGTCGGCGGGGTCCTGGGCGAGGAGCCGGGACATCCGGTCCACTCGCCCGCGCCACACGGCCTCGAGCCGGTCGAGTACCTGGCGCGCCCGGCGCAGGGCGTCGAGGTCGGTGTGCACGAGCTGCTCCCGGCCGCGGCGCCGCTTGGTGACGAGACCGGCCCGTTCCAGCACCGCGACGTGCTTCTGCACCGCCGCGAAGCTCATCGGGTACGCCTCGGCCAGCCGCGACACCGACGTCCCGTCCCGGACGCACCGGTGCAGGATGTCGCGTCGCGTCGTGTCGGCCAGGGCGTGGAACAGGCGGTCCACGGCCTCGTCGTCCGCTTCACGTACAACCATGTGGTTGTACGTTAGCGCGGGAGTCGCCCGGCGTCGACCGGAAACGGGCCCGGGGCCCGCGCCGTCGGACGGGAGACGTCCGTCAGCGGTGGCTGTCCAGGACGTGCCGCAGGAGCTTCGCGAACGGCTCCGGGGCGCCGTGCTGGCCGTACTCCCCGCCGAGGAACCCGGCGTGGTGGCTGGGGAACATCGTCGGCTCCGTGCCGAGGCCCGCGGCGACGGCCTCGGCGGCGCGGGCGGCGAACTCGCGCTCCGACTCCTGGCCCGCCGCGATCACGACATGGGTGGACGCGGCGCGCAGGGCGTCGAAGTCGGGGCGATAGCCGGTGCAGCCGAGCATGTTCTGCCCCAGCAGCGGGTCGTCCCGGGAGCCGTCGTCCTCCGTGGGCAGCCCGAAGTCGGCGGGGGAGGGGGCGGGCCGGTCCGTCCAGTCGGCGGTGAGCGGCCCCTTGTGCGTGGTCAGCGCGATGAACTTCGCCATCCCCGCCCCCATGCCCGCGCGCAGATACGTCGCGTGGACGTCCGCGCAGGCCGCAAGCGCCGCCTCCCGGTCCGGGAGGACCTGCGCCGTCGGCGGCTCGTGGGCGACGAGGGTGCGCACCAGATCGCCGTGCCGCTCCACCAGCGCCAGCGAGTTGACCGCGCCGCCGCTGCTGGCGAACACGTCCACGCGCCCCGCCGCGCCGAGCGCCTCGATCACCTGCCGCAGATCGTCGGCGTGCTCCTCGGGCGTCGTGTCCACGGCGCCGTCGGTGCGCGGGCTCCGGCTCACTCCCCGCGGGTCGTACGTGACGACGGTCCGGTCGGTGAAGTACGACGCCAGCGTCACGAACCCGGCGGCGTCCATGGGCGAGCCGACCAGGAACAGGACGTCGTCCTGTGCCGCGCCCCCGTCGGCCGTGCCGGTGCGGACGTCGTAGCTCAGTGTCGCGCCGGCCACGGGCAGCGTGCGGGTCTCTGTCTCGGTCATCAAAGTCTCCTCGGTGAGTGCGGTCTCAGGAAGGCAGACCGCCGGACCCACGAGAAATCATCGCTCTTGATCGGATTCCTTGCATCCGAGGGAACCCGGGTACGCGCCCGCCCGACTACTGGAGCGTCAACTGCTGTACGAACGAGAGGTGTTGGCGGCCATGAGGGCGAAGAGTGACCGGCCGGAGCCGAGTCGTCGCGGGGTGCTGCGGGGCGCGGCGTCGGGGGCTCTGGGAGTGGGGGTCGCGGCCGCGGTCGGCGCGGGGGGCGGGACCGCTCGGGCGGCGTCCGGGGACGCGCGGCTGCGGGTGGCGGTGCTGCTCTACGACGGGTTCACGGCGCTGGACGCGGTGGGACCGTACGAAGTGCTGTGCCGGGTGCCCGGGGTGCGGGTGACGACGGTGGCCCACGAGGCGGGACCGGTGCGCACCGACACCGGGGAGCTGTCCCTGGTGGCGGAGCGGGCGCTGGGGGACGTGCGCCGTGCCGACGTGCTGCTCGTCCCCGGCGGCGGAGGGCGGGGGATGACGGCGATGATCGAGGACACGGAGGTCCACGCATGGATCCGCCGCATCCACCGTCACTCGCGGTGGACGACGTCGGTGTGCACGGGCTCGCTGGTCCTGGGGGCGGCCGGGCTGCTGCGGGGGCTGCCCGCCACGACGTACTGGGCGTCGCGGTCGTACCTCGCGAGGTTCGGCGCGACCTACACGCCGGGGCGGTTCGTCGAGACCGGGAAGATCATCACGGCCGCCGGGGTCTCCGCGGGCATCGACATGGGCCTTCACCTGGCGGCCCGGCTGTCCGACGTGGAGGTGGCCCGGGCGATGCAGCTCGCGGTCGAGTACGACCCGGACCCCCCGTACGACACGGGGAGCCCGGAGAAGGCGGACGCGCGGACGGAGGCGCTGGCCCTGAAGCTGATCGACGACGCGTCCCGCTGACGGTCCCGGCGACGGCCGGGCCCGGCGGAGCGCCGCTCCGCCGGGCCCGTGCGAGGGGGCGCCGTCCCACCCGCTCAGGCGGCGAGGCCCAGGGCCAGGGCGCCGACGACCGGCGCGGCGTACACGAGCGGGAAGGGGATGTGCGTGTACCAGCGTGCGCGGACGACGGCGACGACGGCACCGGCGAAGTAGAGCACCAGGCAGGCGCCCGCGGCGATGCCGATGGCGGGCACGAGCAGTCCGACCAGCAGGCCCGCGGCGCCCGCCGCCTTGGCGGTGCCGAGCCAGGGCAGCCACGAGACCGGGATGCCGTAGTCGGCCATGGGCTGGGTGACCCACTTCGCGCGGAGGAAGACGGAGGCGGCGGAGAAGCCGGTCATGGCGGCGGCGACGACGGTGACGACGACGTGGGTGGTGGACATCGAGCAGCTCCTCGGCAAGTGGTCGCCGGTGCGGGCGGGGCCGCCCCGGCCGGGCCTCGATGGCCCGTCACTGTCCTGACGGAGCGCCCCGCCGAAGTGTGACCGCCGGGCGGAGATTATTTTTCGCGGGCTTCGAGGGCCGACCGGGAGGGGGTGACGGCTGCCGTCGGCGGCGGGCGCGGGAGGGGCACGCCTCCACATGCGCGACCAGGCCCGCGAGGACCATCGTGCCGCCCCCTCGACCACCTTGTCCGGGAGCCCGGCGAGGAGTGACCGGAGAGGACTCACCGGCGGCGCCGAACCGCCCTACGCTGAGGGGCATGGCGGAACTGCAGCAGCACCCCCATGTCGAGACGGCCGTTCGCTATCACGAGGCCGTCGCCGCCGGCGCCGTCGGTGCGGAGCTCGCCCGTTTCTTCCACGACCACGCCAAGCACTACGAGTACCCCAACGCGTTCTTCCCGGACGGGGTGGTCCGTGATCTGCCCGCCATCCTCGCGGCGGCCGAGCAGGGGCGCCGCACGCTGCGGCACCAGAGCTTCGAAGTGCTCAACGCCGTCGCGGTGGGGGAGAAGGTCGCCCTCGAAGTGGCCTGGACGGGCACCTTGGCGCAGCCGCTGGGCGACCTGCCCGCAGGGCACGTCCTGAACGCCCACATCGCGACCTTCCTGGAGTTCCGCGGCGGCAGGATCATCACCCAGCGCAACTACGATTGCTACGAGTGAGGCGCGCCGGGTCCGGCTGCCCCCTGTCGGTTCAGCGGCGCGCGGCGCCCGCCCGCTCGGCGATGCCCAGCGTCAGGTCCTGCGCCCGGTCCTCCAGATTCCATTTCCCCTTCCGGTAGGCGTGGTTGCTCACCCAGAACACCAGCACGCCGTCGGACAGCCGGCGGGCGAGGACTGCGAGCGACCAGCCGTTGCCGCCGTCGTGCCAGGCCAGGCGCCCCTCGGCGGTGTCACGGACGCTCCAGCCGTATCCATACGACTCGCCGTCGCTCCCGGGGACGCGCACATGCGGCGCGAACAGCTGATCGCGGGCGCGGGCGGGCAGGACCGTGTCGTCGGACAGGGCGCGGTGCCAACGGAGCATGTCGGGCGCGGTGGAGAGCATTCCGCCGTTGCCCCGCAGGTTCCAGTACGGTCCGTCCGCGGCCCAGGAATGGTCGACGGGCCGTCCCCGCGGGCGTCCCCGGTCGTCGTACTCGACCGCGATCGAGCGGCGCGGCCACCGCGGCAGCACGTATCCGGTCTCCTTCATTCCGGCCGGGGCGAACAGGTGCCGGGCGAGGAAGGGTTCGTACGACTCGCCCGATGCCTCCTCGATGATCGCGGCGAGCAGGCTGTATCCGGTGTTGGAGTAGTGGAACTCCGTTCCCGGGGACGAGCGCGGCTCCGCCGCGAGGGCGTCGCGGACCAGCTCCCCACGCGAGACGCGGTCGTAGTCGTCGCCGAGCCCCTCGGGCAGGCCCGACGTGTGCGTGAGCAGCTGCTTGACGGTGATGGCGCGCTTGTCGTCGGGCACCGGACCGAGGAAGCGGCCGATGCGGTCGCTGAGCCTGAGCCGTCCCATGACCTCCAGTTTCAGGACGGCGGCCGCGGTGAACTGCTTCGTGACCGACATGACGTCGTAGACGGTGCGGCAGCTCGCGGGGGTGCCGGCGGCGCGGTCCGAGGCGCCGAAACCGCCGCAGTACGCGAGGCGGTCGCCGCGCGCCGCCATCACGGTGCCGCTCGCGCCCTCGGGAAGGGTGCGCCGGACGAACGCGCCGATCGACTTCCTCGTGCTCTTCTCCTGGTCTTCCGCTTCGTCGGCCGCCGCCTCGCCGGCCGACGCGTTGTCCGGGGGAGGGGACTCGGTGGTGCGCTGCTCGGCGCAGCCGCCGAGCAGCGACAGCGTCAGGAGCGTGGCGAGGGCCGTGGCCGTGCGGCGACGGTGCCGGTGGTGCTGAGTGCGGCGGGACCACCCCATGGGACCTCCAACGTCGGGAACGTGCGCCGAGGTTGACCGCCGCGGGTGCCGTTCCTCAACCTGTCAGGGTGTTCGAGCTTGTGCGAGACCGTGTACGTCCAGCTCAACGGGGGGGAGACCACCATGACCACCACACCGCTCACACCGCCGCCCATGCCGTCCGCGCCGCCCGCGTCCTGTGCGCCGCCGACGCCGCCCGCCACGGACGCGGCCGCCTTCGTGGCGGCGCTGCGCCGGCTCAAGGCGTGGTCGGGGTTCAGCTACCGCGAGTTGGAACGCCGTGCCGGGCGGGCCGGGCACGTCATGCCGTACTCCACCGCGGCGTCCCTGCTGGGCCGGGACCGGCTGCCCCGCAAGGACCTCGTCGTCGCCTTCGTCGTGGCGTGCGGAGCGGGGGAGGCGGAGGTCCTGGCGTGGGTGGCCGCGCGCGACGCGATCGCTTGCGGGGCCCTGCGACAAGAGGTGCGGACGCAGTCACCGCAGCCGCGACGGCACGCGCGGGACGAGGCGACCCGAGATGCCCGACACCCCCTGCGCGCACGCCGGTTGCGCCGCGCCGTCGCCGCCACCGCCGTACTCCTCGCCGTCCTCCTGACCGGCGCGGCGACACAGGGCGCGGTCACCCGGAACGAGGAGGTCCAGGAGACGCACTCGTCGTCCGTGGCGCCCGGCTGACGCTAGCCGTCGAGCAGCGGCAGTGGGGGGAAGACGTGATGCTGCCAGAGCACCCGGGAGGCCTCCTGCGGGTCGGCGACCACGTCCGGCCGCGCGTCGAAGAGACGCACAAGGCGCCCGTCGGTGTCGTACGGAGGCCAGCCGGGGTCTCCGTGCGCGGCGAACGCCGTCCAGGCGGTGCGCATCCGGGCGGACACGGCCTCCGCCTCCGCCGAGGGCGTCTCGCCGATCAGCAGGGCGGGCTGCCCGCGGTCCAGGTTGCCGAAGACGAGCGGCACGTCCAGGCCGTGGCAGGCGCCGAGCGCTCCGCCCATGCCCGGTGCGGGCCAGGTCAGTTCGTAGACGTACGCACGGCCGCCCGCCGCGATCTGCGCGAGGGCGAGGTGGAGCGATGGCATGCGGAACAGCCAGTCGCCGTGCACCCGCTCGTAGAGCTCCTCCTCGCTCGCCTTCGGGAGGGCCTCGCGACAGCGGCGCGGACCGTCCGGGCCGGGGGCGTAGCGGTCGAGGGCGGTGGCCGCCTGCTCCTCGGTGACCTCGCCCAGCAGACCGTCGACGGCGCTGAACAGGCGGTGTTCGTCGCGGGTGTGCCCGACGAGGAGGGCGACGTCGCGGGCGGCGCCGCCGGCCAGGGCCTGCCACGGGGTGACGGGCAGGAGGTCGCCGTCGACGACGGGGGAGAAGAGGATCTGCCGGTGTGCCGGCAGGCCCCAGCGGCTCGCCCGCTCCCGCGACCGGGTGCCGACCGCGTCCCCGGCCGCCGTCAGTTCGTGCGGCGCGACGGCGGACAGATCGGCCACGGTGGGCCGCAGCCCCAGCTCGGCGGCGCAGGCGGCGCCGATGTCGGCGGCGAGCTCCGGCGTGAAGAAGGTGCAGGGGGCGCTCTGGACGACGGCACGCGAAAAGAGCCCGGACGCGCGTTCCGCGGCCAGCAGGGCGGCGATCGAACCCCCGCCCGCCGACTGGCCGAAGACCGTGACCCGGCCGGCGTCGCCGCCGAAGGCCCCGATGTTGTCGCGCACCCACCGCAGGGCGAGGATCTGGTCGAGCAGCCCCCGGTTGGCGGGAGCCCCCTCGATCTGCGCGAACCCCTCGATGCCCACGCGGTAGTTGAACGTCACCACGACGACATCGCCGTCGCGCGCGAGCCGGCCGCCGTCGTACTCGGGCAGGCCGGACATGCCGATCTCGTAGGCCCCGCCCTGGATCCACACCATCACCGGCAGGCCCGCGCCGGGATCGGGCGCGGGCGACCAGACGTTGACCGTCAGCCAGTCGTCACCGGGCGTGCCCCGCGCCAGGTCGGCCATGCCGAAGACGCCGGCCTGCGGGGGCGGCGGGCCGTACGAGACGGCGCCGCGCACCCCGTTCCACCCGCGCACCGGCCGGGGCGCGGCGAACCGCAGGGCGCCGACCGGGGGCAGGGCGTACGGGATGCCGCGGAAGACGGCCGTACCGCCCTCGCGGCGGCCGCGCACCACCCCGGCGGCGATGAGGACCTCGGGCGGGGGCCCGGACGGACCGGCGGGCTCGCGCGGGTGGGGCGGCTCGGGTGAACCGGCGGCGGTGTGCGGCATGACGGCCCCCTCGGACCGGTGGTGAGGGCCGCCCGCTGCGGCCCCCGACCTCCCCGCATCATCCGCCGGATCCACCGGGTCGCGCGAGCCGATTACCGGTGTTTCAGGCCGACTTGCGGGCCTGGGTGAAGCGCAGCATGTTGCCCGCGGGGTCGCGGAAGGCACAGTCGCGGACGCCGTACGGCTGGTCGACCGGCTCCTGGAGCACCTCGCCGCCCGCGGCGCGGATGCGTTCGAAGGCGGCGTCGCAGTCCTCGGTCTCGAAGATGACGGCGCGCAGCATGCCCTTGGCGAGCAGTTCGGCCATGGCCTGCCGGTCGGCGGGGGAGGCGTTCGGGTCGGCGAGCGGCGGTTCGAGCACGATGCTCACCTCGGGCTGCGAGGGCGACCCGACGGTCACCCAGCGCATTCCCTCGAACCCGACGTCGTTGCGGACCTCCAGACCGAGGACGTCCCGGTAGAAGGGGAGCGCCTTGTCGTGGTCGTCGACGGCGATGAAGCACTGAGAGAGTTTGATGTCCATGGCCTCCACGCTAGGAGCGGGGGCCGGCTTTCGCTTCTCCGTTCCTGACCGGTCGGGTGTGGATCTTGGCGATGCAGGCGGGGACGGCCGCGCCCTCGTCGTG
Source organism: Streptomyces sp. NPDC052114 (assembly GCF_040680155.1). Lineage (NCBI taxonomy): Bacteria > Bacillati > Actinomycetota > Actinomycetes > Kitasatosporales > Streptomycetaceae > Streptomyces > Streptomyces sp. NPDC052114. The sequence continues at coordinate 96,580 of NZ_JBFAWC010000019.1, forward strand.
ACCGCGTGCGCGGTAGGCGCTCGGCGTCTCGCCTACCAGCTCGGTGAAGCGCGAGCTGAACGACCCCAGCGACGTACAGCCCACGGCGAAGCAGACGTCCGTGACCGACATGTCCCCACGCCGCAGCAACGCCTTGGCCCGCTCGATCCGGCGCGTCATCAGGTAGCTGTACGGCGTCTCCCCGAACGCGGCGCGGAAGCTGCGGGAGAAGTGCCCGGCCGACATCAGGGCGGCGCTCGCCAGCGCGGGTACGTCGAGCGGCTCGGCGTACGCGCGATCCATGAGATCGCGTGCCCGGCGCAGCCGGACGAGGTCTTCCAGGTTCGTCACCCGCACACCATCCCACAGGGCGACACGGCGGGCAGGGGGTTCGTCGGCGGCCCATGACGGCCGACGGGCCGATCGCCGACGGGACGTACGTCCCGCCCGGCCGGGACGGTGTGCTTCCCCTCCAGGGACCAACGTCCCTGGAACGCCCTCGTCGCGCGGGCGCACCCTTGTGGATCATGATCGATGCCTCCACGACGGGCCGCGTCTTCGTCGGCCGCGCCCTGAGCCTGCTGATGCTGAGCGCCGGGCTGCTCGGCACCCTCGCCTCGGCCGTGCTCACCCACGACCGCATCGCGACCCTCGCCGACCCGGCGTTCACGCCCGGCTGCAACATCAACGCGGTCCTCAGCTGCGGCGACGTCATGGACACCTGGCAGAGCGACGTGCTCGGCTTCCCCAGCGTGCTGCTCGGCGCCGTCGGCTTCGCCGCGCTGGCCATGCTCGGCCTCGTCCTCGCGACGGGCGCCACGGTCCCGGTGTGGCTGTGGTGGGCGGTGCAGGGGGCGGTCACCGCGGCGTTCGGCTTCGTGGTCTGGCTGATCGTCCAGTGCCTGTACGTGATCGGGGCGCTGTGCCCGTGGTGCGTGCTCGTGTGGGCGGTCGTCCTGCCGCTGTTCTGGTACGTCACCCTGCACACCCTGCGCCGCGGCCTGCTGCCCGCACCGCGCCGCCTGACGCAGGAGCTGTGCCGGTACGCGTGGGTGGGCCCGGTGCTGATGTACGGGGTGCTCGTGGTGCTGATCGTGACGCGCTTCGGCGACCGGCTGTGGTGAGCGGCGACCGATAGGCGCGGGGTGAACGCGGTCCGCGCTCAGCCCGCCAGGAGCTGCCGCGCCAGCGTCAGCAGGTCGGGGACGGCCGGGTGGACGAAAGCGGCGCGCCAGGCCAGGAAGACGGGGACCGTGGGCGCGTCCGCGAGGGGACGGTAGACCAGGGAAGGGTGCGCGTGATTGCTCGGAGTGGCCGCCGTGGAGATCCCGACGGCACGGCCCGCGGCGATCGCCATCAGCCACTCGTCGGTGTTCGTCACCTCGATGGTCCCCACCGGGCGGGCCGTCGGCGGCCACAGCTCCGTCGTCGTCGTGCCGGAGACGGTGTTGACGGCGATCGTATGGGCGGCGAGGTCGGCCAACGTGATGCGCGCGAGCTCCGTGAGCGGGCTGTCCGTCGGCATGACCACCACCCGTTCCTCCGACACGAGCAGTTCCGTGCGCAGCCCGGGCGTGGTGACGGCGCCGCGCAGCAGGGCCGCGTCGACCTTGCCCTGGGTCAGGCCCGCCGTGCGGTCGTCGACGCGGAGGAGTTCCAGCGGGGTCCCGGGGTGCGTCTCGTCCCAGCGGCGCAGCAGCGGCACGGTGTGGACGCCGAGCGCCGCCCAGGTGTGGCCCAGGCGCAGCGGCCGCCCGCTCAACCCGCCGGGATCCAGGGCCGATTCGACGGCGGCGAGGGCCGCGGCCGCCTTGTCGCGGAACGCGCGGCCCTCGGCGGTCAGCTCGAAGTGGTGCGTGGAGCGGTCGGCGAGGCGGGCGCCCAGGTGGTCCTCCAGCTGGCGCAGGGTGCGGGAGAGCGCGGGCTGGGCGACATGGAGGCGGGCGGCGGCACGGCTGACGTTGCCCTCCTCGGCGATGGTGAGGAACGCCCGCAGGTGCCGCAGCTCGATCGTCATGCTTCAGAAGCATAACCGCAGGGAAATCGGCATTTCACACGCGCCGCCGGGGTTCCTAGCGTGGAAGGCATGACAACGACAGCGCAGAACACACCGGCGCCGACGGCCGCGCCGGTGCTCCTTCGGCACGCCCCGGGGCGCGGCAGCCTCTCCGGCGTCGGGCTGGTGCTGGCCGGGGCGGTGTCCGTGCAGTTCGGCTCGGCGTTCGCCGCGCTGCTGTTCCCCCGGGCCGGGGCGCTCGGCACGGTCGCCCTGCGGGTGACGCTCGCCGCGCTGCTGCTCCTGGCCGTCACCCGGCCCCGGCTGCGCGGACTCCCGCGCGCCGACTGGGCCGTGGCCGGCGGCTACGGCCTGGCGCTCGGCGGCATGAACATCCTCTTCTATCAGGCCATCGACCGGATCCCGCTGGGGGCGGCGGTCACGCTCGAAGTGCTCGGCCCGCTCCTCCTGTCCGTCGTCACCGCACGCCGCGCCGCCAGCTTCCTGTGGGCCGGCCTCGCGCTGGCCGGGGTGTGTCTGCTGGGCCGCGGCGGCTTCGGCGCGCTCGATCCGGCCGGAGTGGCCTTCGCGCTGGGGGCGGGGGCGATGTGGGCGGCGTACATCGTGCAGGGCGCCCGCGCCGGTGCCCGGTTCCCGCGCCTGGACGGCCTGGCGATCGCGATGGCCGTCGCGGCCCTGGTCAGCCTGCCGCTGGGCATCGCGTCGGCGGGCGCCGCCCTCCTCCACCCGGGCGTGCTCGCCCTGGGCCTCGCGATCGCCGTGATGTCCTCCGGCGTGCCCTACACCCTGGAACTGCTCGCCCTGCGCAGGCTCCCCGCTTCGACGTTCGCGGTCCTGGCCAGTCTGGCCCCCGCGGTCGCGGCCCTGGCGGGCTACCTGGTGCTCGGCCAGGGCCTTTCCCTGCCGCAGTGCGCCGCGATCGCGATGGTGGTCGCGGCGAGCGCGGGGGCGGTGCTGACGGGCAGGCGCGGGGAAACGTCCTCACCAGCTGATCGAGACGGCCACCGGTAGGTGGTCGCTGCCGGTCTCCGGCAGCAGCCACGAGCTCCTCGGTGTCACGCCACGGACCAGGATCTGGTCGATCCGCGCCACCGGGAACGCCGCGGGCCAGCTGAAGCCGAACCCGTCCCCGGCCGCCTCCTGGGCCGAACGCAGCCGCGCCGTGATGCCGTCGAACGAGCGGTCGTCCATGGTGCCGTTCAGGTCGCCCAGCAGGACGACCCGCTCGTTCCGCTCGGCGGCCAGGGCCTTCGCGAGGGCCCGGGCGTTCCTGTTCCGCGTGTCCGTCCCGAAGCCCGACCCGGGATCGACCCGTACGGATCCCAGATGCGCGACATACACGGCGAGGGGTCCCTGATCGGTGGTCACCGTGGCGCGCAGCGCCCGGTTCGCCGCCAGCTTGGCCTCGGCCGGCTTGGTGTCCCCCAGCGGCCCGACGTCCTGCTCGATGTCGACCGGCCGGGTGCGGGACAGCGGCAGCTTGCTCCAGAGCCCGACCGTGCCCAGCACCGTGTGGTTCGGGTACGCCTTCGCCAGCTCCTTCTCGTACGTGCCCCTGGCCTGCGAACTGATCTCCTCAAGTGCCAGCACGTCCGCGCCGGAGGCGGCCAGGGCGCGGGCGGTACCGGCCGGGTCGGCATTCTCGGCGCGGACGTTGTGGCTGACGACGGTGAGGTCACCGCCCGCCCGGGACCTGTCGCCGAGCGTTCCTCCGAAGAGGTTCAGCCACACCACGGCCGGGAGCAGCAGCGCGACCACCGCGGAGGCGGAGCGGCGCCACAGCGCGGCGGCGAGCAACACCGGGACCCCCAGGCCGAACCACGGCAGGAAGGTCTCCACCAGACTGCCGAGGCCGCCGCGGTCGGTGATCCGCGCGTGCAGCAGCAGGAACAGGCCGAGCACGAGCGCCAGCGCCGCGAGCAGCGGGCCACGCTTCCACGGCCCCGGACCGGAGAGGGCGAGGGCCGCCCGACGAAGGCGTGCGCGCCACTGGCCACCCGGCTCGCCGGTCCCGTCGGTCCTGTCGGTCCCGGCCGTCGGGGCACCGGCACCGGTGGCGGGCGCACCTGTCGCCGCCGTGTCCACCTGCGTCATCGTCCGTCCTCGTTCATCGCTGTTCGCTGTTCCTCGCCGCCGTGCACCGTGTGCACCGCGTTCACTTCCGCATCCTCGGGTCCTGCGTGGGGTCGGCGTACATCCGAGGGCAGCCGCGGTCGACCGCGCCGGTGCGCAGTTCGTAGTGCCACGGTTCGTTCCGGTAGATCTGGCAGAGCCCGTACGCGGCACCGTGCTCGGACAGCCACGCCGTCGCGCTGGAGCGCCCGACGTCGACCGCGTCCCCCGATACGTGAGGGGACGTCTTCGCGGTGGCCACCCACCGGGCGGCCTCGGCCGCGGACCCGTACTCGGCGACCGCCTCGCGCAGCAACCGGCCCTGGTATTCCGGTGATCGCCAGCCGCTGTTGACGTAGAAGGGGACCTGGTCGCTCGCGGCGTCGTTCGCGGCCCGGCGGAGGGCCGCGAGTAAGTCCGGACTGAGTTTGGCCACGGCCGGCACGTCCGCGTCGAAGACCGTCGTGCCGTCGGGTACGGCACCTTCGGCGCTGGACGCCCCCGGCGGAGACAGGTGTGTCGAGGAGGACGAGGAGAACGGCAGATTCCCGGCCAGATGGCCGAGAGTCGCGGCGATCGCGGCGATGACGGCCATCAGGACCACGAGGCCCGTCAGACCGAGACCAACGCGTCGGTGGATCCGGCGGGTCGTCGTGTGTGCCGATGGCGGGGTGCAATTCATGCCGCAAGTCAAGGCAGTGCGGTGTTGTCGGCACGTATGCGGTTCTTGATACGCCGACGATATGCGTCGGCTCGTAGCATCGAGAGCATGCGCGTGTTGATCGTCGAGGACGAACTCTTTCTGGCCGAAGCCATTCGCGACAGCCTGCGCCTGGAAGCGATCGCGGCCGACATCGCCGGCGACGGCGACACCGCTCTGGAGCTGCTGAGCGTCAACAGCTACGACATCGCCGTCCTCGACCGGGACATCCCCGGGCCGTCCGGCGACGAGATCGCCCAGCGCATCGTCGCCTCGGGCAGCGGCATGCCCGTTCTCATGCTCACCGCCGCCGACCGCCTCGACGACAAGGCGTCCGGGTTCGAACTCGGCGCCGACGACTACCTCACGAAGCCGTTCGAGCTCCTGGAGCTCGCGCTCAGGCTGCGCGCGCTCGACCGCAGACGGGCCCACAACAGGCCGCCCGTGCGGGAGATCGCGGGGCTGCGCGTGGACCCGTTCCGCAGAGAGGTCTACCGCGACGGCCGCTATGTCGCGCTGACCAGGAAGCAGTTCGCCGTGCTCGACGTCCTCGTCGCGGCCGAAGGCGGTGTCGTCAGCGCCGAGGAGCTCCTGGAACGCGCGTGGGACGAGAACGCCGATCCGTTCACCAACGCCGTGCGCATCACCGTCTCCGCTCTGCGCAAGCGCCTCGGCGAGCCCTGGATCATCGCCACCGTGCCGGGCGTCGGCTATCGCATCGACACCGCACCCGGCACCGGACGTGGGGAGCGAGACCGTGGATAGGCGGCCCGGTATGAGCGTCCGCGTCAAGCTCACCCTCAGCTACGCCGGGTTCCTCATGCTGGCCGGCGCCCTGCTGATGGCGGCGGTGTGGGTGTTCCTCCTGAGATACGTCCCCAACCGCGCGATGCTCTACAACCCCGACGACAGGCCCCGTGGGGGTGTCTTCCCCATCCGGTCCGCCCTTTTGGAGGTCTTCGTCCCGCGGGCGGCCGCGGTCCTGGCGTTCCTGCTGGTGTTCGGTCTCGTGGGCGGGTGGTTCCTCGCGGGCCGCATGCTCGCCCCCCTGACCCACCTCACCGACGCCACCCGCATGGCCACGAACGGATCGCTCTCCCACCGGATCCGGCTGCCGGGCCGCAAGGACGAGTTCCGCGAACTCGCCGACGCCTTCGACACGATGCTCGCCCGGCTCGAGGCGCACGTCGCCGAACAACGGAGATTCGCGGCCAACGCCTCGCACGAGTTGCGTACCCCGCTGGCGATCTCGAAGGCGCTGCTCGACGTGGCCCGCACCGATCCGCACCACGACACCGGCGAACTCGTCGACCGCCTGCACACCGTCAACACCCGGGCCATCGCCCTGACGGAGGCCCTGCTCCTGCTCAGCCGCGCCGAGCAGCGGTCCTTCACCCCGGAACGCGTCGACCTGTCCCTCATGGCGGAGGAGGCCACCGAGACGCTCCTGCCCCTCGCCGAGAAGCACGGCGTCACCGTGCGGACCAGCGGCGACATCGCCCCCACGGCCGGGTCGCAGGCGCTCCTCCTGCAGCTGACCACGAACCTCGTGCACAACGCGATCATCCACAACCTGCCCGCACAGGGCACCGTGTGGGTCACCACCGGCGTGCGCCCCGAGACCGTGGTGCTCACTGTCGAGAACACCGGCGAAGACCTCGTCCCGGAGCTGGTCTCGACGCTCGCCGAACCCTTCCAGCGCGGCACCGAACGCGTACACGTCGATCACGCCGGCGCCGGCCTCGGCCTGGCCATCGTCAAGACCATCACCCAGGCGCACGTCGGAACACTCACCCTCGCCCCGCGCCCCACCGGCGGGCTCCGCGTCACTGTGGAGCTGCCCGCGATGTCCGCGTAGTCACGGCTTCGCGTGCGCGCAGGTACGCCTCCAACTCGGCGGCGCCGGTCAGCATCGCCCGCCCGCGGGCGGCCAGCCGGGCGCGCCAGTCGTCCAGGGCGGTCCCCAGCGGCGCGAGGCCGCCTGCCGTCCGCACCTGGGCGATCAGCGGGGCGATCTGCTCCAACAGGTAGCCCCCGCGCCGGAGTTGGTGGGTCAGCTGGGCGTCGCGTACGGCTGCCTCGTCGTAGACGCGGTATCCGGTCCGCGGGTCGCGGTGCGGGCTCACCAGTCCGGCCCGCTCCCAGGAGCGCAGCGTCGCGGGGCGGATGCCGAGCTTCCTCGCCAGGGGGCCGATGAACGCGCTCCCGGGCCCGGAGGCGGCGCCGGGACGGGACGGCGCCGCGGACTGCAGGCCGCGCAGGGCGTGCTCCACCGCCCGGAGGGTGCGGCGGTCGTCGAGGAGCTGGGCGTGGCTCTCGTCGATGAGACGGAACGCCTCGTCGGCCGCGCCCTCGTTCACCGCCCGCATGACCGCCGTCGCCGTCGGATGGCCGTGGCCGGGCAGCAGGGCGAGGAAGGCGCGCAGCGCCCGCGCGTGCAGCGGCGTATAGGTGCGGTAGCCGCTCGGCGTGCGACCGGCGGCCGGAAGGATGCCGGCCTCCTCGTAGTTCCTGACCGCCTGGGTGGACAGGCCGTGCCCGCGCGCCAGATCGATCGGCCTGAGCCGCTCATCGCTTTGAAGGTTTCGTCCCACCAGCGCGACAGTAGCGCGAAAAAGTCTCCACCGAATGTTCAACGATAGCGTTGAAGGCATGGCGACCGACATCAGGACCACCGCCCATGCCGTCGAGGCTGCCGCTGTCATGAGGCTGCTTCCGGCCCGGCCACGCATGCTCGCCCTGGGTGAGCCCACCCACGGCGAGGACACCCTGCTCGACCTGCGCAACGAGCTCTTCCGGCAGCTGATCGAACAGGAGGGGTACCGCACGATCGCGATCGAGAGCGACTGCCTGAGGGGCCTGGTCGTGGACGACTACGTCACCTCGGGCAAAGGCACCCTCGACGAGGTGATGGAGCACGGCTTCAGCCACGGATGGGGCGCGTCCGCGGCCAACCGCGACCTCGTGCGCTGGATGCGCGCCCACAACGAGGGCCGGCCCGCGTCCGAGTGGCTCCGCTTCGCCGGTTTCGACGGCCCGTTGGAGATCACCGGCGCCGAGAGCCCCCGGCAGGCGCTCACCGCGCTCCACGACTACCTCGCGGCCCGCGTGGGCGCGGACCTGCTGCCCTGCACCGCCGACGTACTGGACCGCCTGCTCGGAAGCGACGACCGGTGGACCGACCCCGCCGCGATGATGGACCCGGCCCAGTCGGCGGGACAGTCCCCCGAGGCCGGTCGGTTGAGGCTGCTCGCCGACGACCTGGTGGCGCTTCTCGACGCGCAGGCTCCGCAGCTGCGCGGGGTCCGGGCACCGCGCCTTCCCGATGCGGCCTCCCGGGAGGAGAAGGAGGAGTGGGACCGGGCGTGCCTGTACGGGCGCACCGCCACCGGCCTGCTGCGCTACCACCACTGGATGGCCGACACCTCGCCCGCCCGCATGACGCGCCTGTGCGCGCTGCGGGACCTCATGATGGCGGACAACCTCCTCGCCGCCGCGGAACGGGGGCCCGTCCTCGTTCACGCGCAGAACGGGCACCTCCAGCGGCAGAAGAGTTCGATGCGGATGTGGCAGGGGCAGGTGGAGTGGTGGAGCGCCGGGGCGCTGGTGAGCGCACGGCTCGAAGAGGAGTACGCCTTCGTGGCCACGGCCCTCGGCACCCTCCGGCACCAAGGGGTGGACACTCCGCCGCCGGACACCGTCGAAGGACTCCTCTACGCCCTCCCGGAGGACCGCTGCGTGATCGACGCCCGGCGGCTGGCCGACGTCCTCGGTGACGAGCGGCCCGCGCTCCGCGTGTCCCCGTGGTTCGGCTACGCCCCGTTCGATCCGGCCCACCTGGCGGACAGCGACGGGATCGTGTTCGTCAAGGACGTCCCGCAGCCGGCGCCCCGTCCGGCCTGAGTCCACCGCGCAGGTGGGTGTGCGGGTCGCGTGCCCCCGGCGTGTACGCGGCGCCGCTGCCACCTTCGGGTGCGGTCCCGCCCGGAGTGCGGCGGGCCTCCTCCCGGTCCTGCTGTGCTGATGTCGGACACCGACCGCTCTCAGCACAGGAGGTCTCCCATGTACAGGTGGAAACGACTGGCCAGGACGGCCGTAGTGGCCGCTTCGACGGCCGTGTTGGTGACAGGACTGGCGACCGGCGCCCAGGCCGCGTCGGGCACCTTCGCCTACAACCGTGCCGATACGGGCTTCCGGCAGGTCATGGAGAACCCGCCGGACGACGAGTGCCTGGTGATGCCGGGCGGCGGTGGCGTCGTCGACAACTTCACGGACACCGTGGCCACGCTCTACCGGGACGAGGCCTGCACCATCCCGCAGGACACGCTGCCGCCCAACAGCGGCGGCGCGTACGGCGGAGCGACGGTTCCCCACTCGGTGTTCTTCGGCTAGCCGATGAGGGGGTGCGCCGCCTCGGCGGCGCACCCCGGCCAGGCGGCGAGATCCGGCCACGGCTGGTTCTGATCATCTTCCTGACGCCGTCGGGCAAGGCGGAGTTCTCGCTCGCTCCGCTCAACGACCCCACGCCGTCCGCCGGGCTGCTCACCCTGGCCACCGTCCGCTCCCACGACCAGTGGAACACCACGATCTATTCCGACGACGACCGCTACCGCGGGGTGAAGAACCTGCGCACGCTGCTGTTCATGAACGCCGGGGACATGCGTGAGCGCGGCCTCGCGGACATGGCGGAGGTGGACATCACCTCCCTCGCGAAGGACGGCACCCGCCGTACCGTGCGGCGCTACCGGGCGATCGCCCACGACCTGCCGCGGGGCTGCGCGGTCGGCTACATGCCGGAGCTCAACGTCCTGTGCCCGGCGGGCGACTTCAGCGCGCAGAGCGACCAGCCGCTGATGAAGCACCTCACTGTGGAGGTGACCCCTTCGGCTGCGCCGTCGGCCGCAGCGCCCGCGTGAGCCGGTCGATGCCGGCGTCGTCCACGGGTGCCGTCCCGGTGAGGGTGCCGACCAGGGCCTGGGCGAGGACGGTCGCGCTGCCGATCCGGGTGTCCTCCCGCTCGTCGCCGGTGACCTTCCCGATCACGGCGTCGCGCACCGACCGGGAGATGTCGAGCCCCCCGAACCGCTCGGGGAAGGACAGCGCCATCAGGCACACGCCCACATTGGCGGAGAGTATCGACTGAGCGGCCAGCCCGGCGGGCGTACGCAGCCGGCCGGCGGCGCCGCAGCGCTCGACGGCCGACAGGAGCAGGGCCTGTGCCTCCTTGATGGCCTGCGGTCTGGCGTCTCCCGTCGGCGTGAACATCAGCCGGTAGAGGTGGGGGTTGCCGAGCGCGAACGCGACGTGGCTGTCCCACGCCGTGCGCAGGTCCGCCACCGGGTCGTCGGTGAGCGGATTGCGCCGCTTGTTGGCGAGGAACCGCTCGAAGCCGAGGTCGGCGACCGCGGTGAGCAGCCCCTGCTTGTCGCCGAACTGCCGGTAGATCTCGGGCATGCCGACCTTGGCCCGGTCGCAGATGGCGCGGGTCGAGATCGCCAGCGCGTCCTTGGTGGCGAGCAGTTCCGCGGTGGCGTCCAGGATGCGCTCTCGTGCCGTCGACATGGACCCACGATAGCAGCGCTAACGGATCTGACCTGGGGGTATCCGGCGCAGCGGGGTGTGCGGAGGGGGTACTTGCGGAGCGTTGTTATCAACGCTTACGCAATATGTTAGCGTTCAAAACGCCTGGGGGGTCGAACAGGGCCTGCCCCAAGGCGTCCCACCGTTCCGTTCGTGCCGATGCCCTTGCGCACACCTGCCCGTCCGCGGGTCCGTACCGGCGTCCGTACCGAGAGAGCAGGTATTCCTGATGAACCGTTCGACGTTCCTCCGCGCCGCGTCGGCCGCTGTCGCCGTCACCGCGAGCATGTCCCTCCTCGCGGCCTGCGGCGGCGGGGGTGACGACGACGCCGCCAAGGCGGCCCCGGCCGCGGACGCGGCGAAGGCCGGCGACCGGGGTGCCGAGGCCACCGCCTTCACCGCCACGCACGTCGGCGGGCCGACCACGGTCCTGGAGATCGGCGGCGCGCGCCTCCTGCTCGACCCGACCTTCGACGAGCCCAAGAAGTACAAGAGCGGTTTGGAGAAGAAGCAGGGCCCGGCCTTCGGCCCCGAGAAGCTCGGCAGGATCGACGTCGTGCTGCTCTCGCACGACCAGCACGACGACAATCTCGACGACAAGGGCCGCGCGCTGCTCAAGGACATCCCCGTCGTGCTCTCCACGCCGGGCGCGCACAAGCGGCTGGGCAAGCACGTCACGGGTATGAGGAGCTGGTCGTCCAAGAACGTGAAGACCTCCCGCGGCAGTGTCAAGGTCACCGCGGTGCCCGCGCTGCACGGCCCCGACGGGGTGGACCGCGGCGCGGACGGCGAGGTCACCGGCTTCCTGATCAGCGGCAAGGGCGTCCCCACCACGTACGTCTCCGGTGACAACGCCTCGGTCGAGGTGGCGAGGAAGGCCGGGGACCGCATCAAGAAGAGGTTCGGCCCCATCGACACGGCCGTCCTCTTCGCGGGCGCGGCCCGCACCCCCGCGATCCTCGACAACGCGCCCCTGACGCTCACGTCCAAGAACGCGGCCCGCGTCGCGAAGGACCTCGACCCCCGCAAGGTGGTCGCGGTGCACACCGACAGCTGGAACATCTACTCCGAGGACATGGCGTCCCTGGTGAAGGCGTTCAAGGACCAGGGCGTCGACGACAAGCTCGTCGACCTCGAACCGGACGGCGAGGCGAAGGACCTGTCGTAGGCGCAGGGCTCTGTCGTAGGCGTCTGCTGTAGGGGGCTGTTGTAAGGGGGGCGGGCGGCCGGGGTCTCAGGACAGCAGCAGGACCCGGTCCCAGTACGGCTGCCGGTCGTCCCGGTCGTCCGCCACGAGCGAGAGCAGCGCGGCGGCGATTCCCGCGGCGCCCTGGAGGATTCCCGCGACGGGGCGCTGCGCGGGCGGGAAGCCGAACGGGGCCTCGGCGTCGGCGAGTTCGAGGACCCTGGCACCCGCCGCGCCCGCCTGGTCGAGCAGGGGGACGTCCCCCGTCGTACGGCCGAGTCGCCATGCCACCTGAAGAAGTCCCGCCCGGCCGTGGCAGACGAGGGCGTCCGGCAGGGGGTCGGGGGCGTGGTCGCGGCGGGGGAGGGCGTGGAGCGCGGCCAGGGCGAGGTGCTGCCACGCGGGAGTGCCGGTGACCCGGCCCGCGCGGTGCAGGGCGGAGGCGATGCCGGGGGCGCCGTAACACCAACTGGGCCGGGGGACCTCGGGCGGTGGCGCGGCCCCTTCGGCGGGGCGGGTGTCCGCCGTCTCCTCCTCGAAGGCGATGCGGGCGGGCCAGTACGGGCCCGCGCCGTCGGTGCGGGCCCGCCGCACGAGCCAGTCGCCGATCCGGTGCAGCGCCCCGTCCTGGCCGGGGACGGTGACGCCGTGCTCCGTACACAGTGCGAGCAGCGCGAGCGGCCCCGAAATCCCGTGCGCCAGACCGACGTTGAACTCGCCGAGCGGACACCGCTCGCGGTCGCGCTCCAGCACCAGCAGCCGCGAGGGCACCCACCAGCCGGGCACCTCCCGCCCCCGCACGGTGACCGGCCGCGACAGCTCGACGAGAAGGGTGAGCGTCTCCCGCAGGGCGGGCCCGGCCGTCCCGCGCTCCTCGTCGCCGCCCTCCAGGAGCGCGGTCAGCAGCAGACGGCCGGTTCCGGAGAGGCCCGCGATGGCGTCGTACATGGCCCACCGCACACCGCCCTCGCGCACCGCGGCCGTCCGTTCCACCGCCACCTGTTGCCGCTGCTCGTCCGCGACATGGGCGACCAGCCGGCGGCGCAGGCGCGGATAGTGGCCGCCGTACGGGGCGCACGCCTGGACCGCCGCCAGTACGGCGGCGGGCCCCATGTGCAGTCCGCCGGAGACCGTGCCGTGCGAGAGCGCCTCGGCCGCGGTGGTGATGTGGGCGTGGGCGGGGCGCAGCCAGGCGCGGTCGTGCCCGGCCAGCCCGGCCAGCAGCAGTGCCACTCCGGCGTGGTTCTCCAGGGAGTCCGGGCGGGTGGCGCCGGGGAACTCCTCGGCACGCCCGGTGTACCGGGTCACTCGCCGCGGATCGGCGAGCTGCCCGGCCACGCGCTCGACGGCGTCCTCGATCGCCTCCGGGGCGGGCCGGGGCGCCGCCGGTCCGGGGGAAGCGGCGGGGCGGGCCGTCATCGTCCGTGCCTCTGCCGGTCGGCGTGGGCCAGCACGCAGGCACGGGCCAGGGCGTGGGCACGGCGCTCACGCTCCCGGTCGTGGCCGAGCACGCGGTTGCAGACCAGGTGCGTGAGGCTCGGCACGACGCGGGCGAGCGAGGGGGCGGCGGGGTCCTGCGCGCGGTGGGCGGCCAGGTCCCTTTCGTACGTGCGCAGTGCGGTCGCGCACGCTTCGAGCGCCGTCAGGACGGCGCGGCCCTCCGCGCTCTCCCGCAGGCCCGGCCAGCCGCCCGCCGGGTCGATCAGGCGTAGCCACCCGGCGCGACGGGCGCGGAAGTCCTCCGGCAGGTCCCGCGCGCTCGCGAGGCCGGACAGCCAGGCCGCGCCCCTCGTCGTGCTGTCGTCGTACCTTCTCGACGCACCCCGGCCGGGCGGCGGTCGCGTCAGTCCATGGGCCAGCGAGGCCACGGCGCAGGCGGCGAGTGCCGTGCCGTCGAGCCCCGGGAGGCCGTGCCGCGCGACCGTCAGGAGGGTGAGCGCCGCCCGGCTGTCGGCGCAGAAGTAGTCCTCGACGGCCCGTTGGACCGGCGGCCCGCCGTAGCGCTCCCACTCGGGGTCGTACGTGTCGAGGACGAAGCGGCCCACGGCCCCCTCGTCCGTCCACTGCCGCACGGCGTCCCGGAACCGGGGGAAGAAGGTGTGCCACAGGGCGTCCGCCGGACCGTGGAAGCGGAGCCGCAGATGGTCGGCCTCGTCGCGGTAGCGGACGAAGAACCACCGGTCCACGGCCGCTCGTTCGTCGGGTGTCAGGCCGTCGAGGAGCGGGGCGAGGTGCTCGCACAGGAAGGCGTCGGCGGTTCGCGCGGGCAGGTACAGCTTCGCGTACAGCCACTCCTCGCCGGGCAGACGCAGGCGCCGGTGGGTGTCCTGAACGACGGGCGAAACGGGGGTGGCCCGCGCGGCCGACGTGACCGGGGCGGGCGGGACCAGGGCGGGCGAGCGGCGCAGCGGCACGACCAGCTCGGTCACATGAGGCGCGCCGGACGCGTCCCGCAGCCACGCGTCGGGCCGTGCGTCCCCGCTCGGCAGCTCCCCGCCGGGCAGCTCCTCGGCGAGCAGGTCGGGCTGTTTCGCGGCCGCGTCGCGGAGGACGTCGAGATGGTGGGGACACTCCAGGTCGAGCCGGAGCCGGCGGTCGTACCGGCCGACCACGAGGTGCCGGGGCACGGACCAGCGGCGGCGCCAGGCCGCGACCGCGTCCCGCCACGCACCGCTAGCGCCCTCGGCGGTGCCTGTCCCGTCGGGACGGTCACGGTCGGCCGCGGCCGGTTCGTGCAGCTCGTCCAGGCGCCAGCGCGCGGGGGAGAGGACCGTCCTGCCGTGGCGCACACGGGGCAGATACGGCAGGTCGTCGAGCGGACCCCAGTTCCACGGGCGCGGGTGGTGCTGCCCGAACCGTGCGATGTCGAACAGGAGCCGCGCCGCGTTGGGCGCCTGCCCCTGGGCGTCGAGCGCGTGGTGGGCGAGGGGCCGCAGCCTGCGGCCCGAGGGCAGATGCACGGCGTACAGATGCTCGGGACCGGCGCCGACACCGATCTCGTCGAGGCCCACCTCGAACTCGGCGGGCCCCGGCGGGACGCCGAGGGAGAGGCGGTGGGCCGCGGTGGGCGGGCAGTTGGAGACGTTGCGGCCGCGGCCGAGGCGGGGCTGGTAGGCGATGGTGAGCGGCAGCACGGGGTCGATGCGGTGGGTGCCGTCCCCGGCGGGGCGGCCGTCGCCCGCGGTGGATCCGTGGCTCCCCGGCGGGAGCGCGCCGCCCTCCGCGGGCGGCGCCACGGCGGCGGATACCTCGTCGACGAGCGAGCCGAGGAGCCCCGCGAACCGGCCCGTGGTCGCCCCCGCCTCGAGCGGCCCCGGCCACGGGCCCGCCACCAGCAGATACGCCCCGCGCGACAGCTCCTCCTGCGACGCGGCGACCAGCTGGACGTGGAACTCGCAGGACTCCGGCGCCTGCGCCGGGCCCAGCGGCCGCGGCACGAGCCGCTCGACGTCCGCGTCGTCCAGGACCACCTCGCGCGTGCCGTCGCGCAGCGCCCGTGCGGCGATCCCGGCCAGGAAACGGTCCCGGTCCGTCGAAGAGGCGGGCGGGGCCCCGGACCCGGACTCGGCGGAACGCGCGCTGTGCCGCGGCCACGTGTATCCGGCGGGCGCGCCGAGCCCCCGCGTGTCGTCGAGGAGCTCCGGCAGCGGCACGGTCCGGTCGACGCCGTAGCGTTCCAGGAACGCCGCGTGGTACGCGCGCAGTTGGGGTGCCCCGGGTGTGGGCGGCGACAGGCGCCACAGCACACCGGCCGCGCGCGCCGCCTCGTCGAAGACGTCGACGGGCAGGCGGACGTCCGCGCCGAGCGCGAGGTCCACGTGCAGGGGCTGTTCCGTCGCGCGCAACTCCCGCATACGGGTGGTCAGTTCCGTCAGTACGTCCCGACGCCGCCCCAGCGGCGTGGCGTCGTAGCGGGCACGAGCATCCGCGATCGACCGCAGCGCGGACAGCGGCTCACGGGCCGCGGGGCAGTCCTCGGCCACCCGGTCGAGCACGGCGACGACCTGGTCCAGGGCGTCGGACCCGTCCTGGGCCGGGCGCAGCTCCGTGAGCAGGAACTCCTGCCCGACCAGGGCCTGGACGACCCGTCGCGCCGCACCCGCCGGAGCCCGGGGAAAACGGTCCTCCAGCTCACGGACCACATCGCCCGCGAGCGCGCCGCCCGCCGCCTTCTCCAGCGCGGCGAGCACCGCCGCCGTGTGACGGATCGAGACCTCGTCCCTGCGCCGCTCGCCCCGGCCCTGGGCGGTGTCGGACGGCGCGACGGCCACGAGCCGTCGGCCGCGCGTCACGAGCCCCGCGTGGGAGCGCACCACGAGATGCGCCAGCAGGTCGCCGTTGCCCTCCCACTGCCGGACGAGCCCGGCCAGCCAGTCGAGGTCGACCTGTGTCCTGCTGGCGGGAGCCGTGCGCCACCGCACCTTCGCCGACCGGCCCGCCCGCACGGGGGCGACGCCCGCGAACAGCCCGAACGGCGTGCATCTGGTGCGGATGCGGCTCTCGTAGCGCACCACCGACACGGCGGCCTTGGACAGGCGGCCGTCCGGCACCGCCCTTGCCCGGTCGGGGTCGGCGGCGAGGACGACCGACTCGGCGAGCGAAGGGCTGGCGACGCGCAGCGCGTCCATGAACACGGCGTCCCCGGCCGCCGCGCGGAGCAGTTCGGCGCGGGACGGGGCGGCGAGCCACGCCGGGGGCTCCGAGCCGCGCAGCGGCGCGCGCAGGAGGGCCGCGTGGACCGGCTGGAACGGACCGTCCCGCAGTGCTCCCGACGGCGTCGGAGTCCCCGGCGGCACGCGGTTCAGCAGGTGACGCAGGTGAGGGGATTGATGACGGTCTGACAGCTCGACGTACAACTGGTGGTCGGGAAAGCCGAGTCGGGTCCGGACTCGCTCAGCCGAATGTCGACGTCGAGATCGAAGACGTCGTCATGGGCAAGGTCCTCAGCGTGTTCCTGGATGACAGGGGACATGGATGACACTCCTTGAGAAAAGGAAATCTGCCAGGTCATTGCCGAAGTTGCGCTGGGACGCTAGCAGCACGTTCATAAGATCCACAACCGATCGATCACCGGCCATGGCTCAATAAATCCCTTGCGGGCAAAGGGAATTGAATATTCGAAGGAGTGAATTCCGGCTGCTGTCCGGTTACGGTCCGGCGGTCGGCCTGGGCAGCGCCAGTGCGCCCGCCGCGACGGCGACCAGCATCACCGCCATGGCGAGGAACGCGTGGCCGTACGCGTCGGAGAGCGCCGCCGCGCTCTGTCCGCCACCGGCGGCGAGGGCGACCAGGGCGGCGAGCCCGACGGAGCCGCCGATCTGGCGCGTGGCGTTCATCAGGCCGGACGCGGCGCCCGCGTCGGCGTCGCCGATGCCGGAGGTGACCGTGGTCGTGACCGGGGTGATCAGCAGGCCCATGCCCGCGGACATGACGACGGCCGGGCCGAGCAGCCCGGCGAGATACCCGCTGTCGGGAGTGGCCTGGCTCTGCCAGAGGAAACCGGCCGCGGAGAGGGCCGCGCTGATCACGATCAGCTTGCGCGCGCCGACGTACTCCATGACGCGCGGCGCCGAGCGGGCCCCCGCGATGCCCACCAACGTGTGGGGAAGGAAGCCGAGGCCGGTCTTGAGCGCGCCGTAGTGCAGCACGTTCTGCATGTAGAGCGACAGGAAGTACCACATGGGGATGAAGCAGGCCCCGGCCAGCAGCATCACCGTGTTGCCGACGGAGATGGCCCGCACGCGGAACAGGCGCGGTGGGATGAGCGGTGCGGGGGCGTAGCGCGCCTCCACCACGACGAAGGCGATCAGTGCGAGGAGTCCGGCCGCGAGCGCCGTCGGGGTCACCGGGCCGCTCCAGCCGCGGCTCTCGATCTGCGAGATGCCGTAGGTCAGCGCGCCGACCCCGACGGTCGCCAGTACGGCGCCCGGGACGTCGAGCCGCTGCCCCCGTCCGCGCTCCCGGTCGCCCGGCAGGAGGGGGAACGCGGCGGCGAGGGCGAGGGCGCCGATGGGGACGTTGATCAGCAGGATCCAGCGCCAGGACAGGGATTCGGTGAGCACGCCTCCGATGAGGTTGCCCGCCGCGCCGCCCGCTGAGCTCACCGCCGTCCAGGTCGCCACCGCCCGCGTGCGCGCGGCGCCCTCGGCGAACGTGGTGGTGAGGATGGTCAGTGTGGCGGGGGCGAGGACGGCCGCGCCGAGCCCCTGCACCGCGCGGGCCGCGACGAGCAGGGCCGGGCTGTCGGCCACGCCGCCCACCAGGCTCGACGCCGTGAACAGGAAGAGGCCGAGGACGAACACCCGCTTGCGGCCGTAGAGGTCGGCCAGTCGGCCGCCGAGGAGCAGGAAGCCGGCGAAGACCAGCGCATAGGCGTTGACGACCCACTGCAGTCCGGCCGGGTCGAAGCCGAGGGCGTGCTGGATCGAGGGCAGCGCGACGTTCACGACCGAGACGTCGAGCACCACCATGAACTGCGCGGCGCAGGCGAGGGCGAGCACGGCCGATGTCGCCGCGCGGCCGCGCGAGTTCCTGTCGCCGCCGGCCGTGTCCGTGAGTAACGCGTCGTCCGGTTCGAGCTGTCCCATGGGCCCTCTTGTCTCTGTGGTGATCTCGCGTAGCTTTTTTGGATACGTGCGTATCCTAAAAGTACCCGGGCCCAGGAGGAAGACCGTGCCGAAGATCGTCGACCACGCGGAGCGCCGCGTCCTGATCATCGAAGGGCTCGTGCGGCTCGCGGGCCGGGAAGGACTGCACGCGGTGACGATGAGATCGGTGGCCGCCGAGGCGGGCGTGTCGCTCCGCGTGGTGCAGTACTACTTCGACGGCAAGGCCGAGTTGATGCACGCGGCGCTGCAGCACCTGGAGCGGCAGAGCAGCGCACGCTGGGCGGACCGCATGGCCCGCTCGCCGCGCCCCGCGACGACGCGCGCCTATGTGGAGGAGCTGCTCGCCGAATCGTTCCCGACGACCGAGCAGAGCCGTGCCTTCCGGCTCGTGTGGACCTCGTACGCGGTGCTGGCGATGACCGACCCGGACCTGGCGGCCAAGCCGTTCGTCGAGGGCCCCAACCGGTTCGAGCGGCAACTCGCGGAGGTTCTGGAACAGGCCCAGGCCGAAGGGGAGTTGGTTCCGGACCTCGACGTCGCTGCCGAGGCGGCCCGGCTGCTCAGCCTCAACCACGGTCTCGGCACGAGTGTGCTGGTCGGCCAACGCACCGCCGAGGACGCCAGGAACGTGCTCACCTACCACCTCGACCGCGTCTTCGGTCCGACCGGGCAGGCGGAGACCTCGACCACGCGGACGGCGGCTCCGGCCGCGGGCGGAAGGGGTTCCCATGGCCCTCGGTGACGCGGCTCCCCGGCCCTTCCCCTTCGCGCCGGCCCCCGGCCTCGACGAAGAACCCCAGTTCGCCGCTCTGCGGGCGAGCGAGCCCCTGTGCAGGGTGCGACTGCCGTACGGCGGCGACGCCTGGCTGGTCACGCGGTACGAGGACGTGAAGCGGGTGCTCGGCGACCCGCGTTTCAGCCGCGCGGAGACGACCCACCCCCACGTGCCGCGGCTGCAGCCGGTCCCCGCGGGCGAGGGACTCCTCATGTCCCTCGACCCTCCCGACCACACCCGGCTGCGCCGGACGGTCCTGGGCGCGTTCACCGTACGCCGCATGAACGGACTGCGGCCCGCGACCGAGGTGATCGCCCATGAACTGCTGGACGCGATGGAGGCTCCGGGGCCGCCCGCGGACCTGGTCGGCGCCTTCGCGCTGCCGCTGCCGGTCCGCGTGATCTGCGCACTGCTCGGAATCCCGTACGCGGACCACGCGGATCTGCTGCGCTGGTCGCACACCCTGCTGTCCACCACGGCCTGCGACGAGAGGGCGATGGCGGAGGCCGACACGGCGTTGACGCGCTACTTCACCGGCCTGGTGGCCCGCCTGCGCGGCGAGCCGTCGGACGGACTGCTCGGGGAGCTGGTGAGAGCACGGGACGCCGAGGACGGCCGGCTCGACGACGGCGAAGTGGTGGCCCTCGCGCGGGACCTGCTCATCGCGGGCCACGAGACCACCGCTGCCCAGATCACCAACTTCACCCACGTGCTGCTCCACCACCCCGAACAGCTGGCCGAGTTGCGTGCGCGGCCGGAGCTGATGCCCGCCGCCGTGGAGGAACTGCTGCGGTACGTCCCCCTGGGCCCCGGGGCCTTCCGGGCCAGGGTCGCCGTGGAAGAGGTGGAGCTCTGCGGCGTACGGATCGGGCCGGGGGAGACGGTGTTCGCGCCGACCGTCTCCGCCAACCGCGATCCCGGGGCGTTCGACGATCCCGCGCGCCTGGACCTCGGCCGCAGACGCAACGCGCACCTCGGCTTCGGATACGGGATGCACCACTGTGTGGGCGCCCAGCTGGCCAGGATGGAGCTGAACGTGGCCATGACGGCGCTGCTGGCGCGGTTCCCCGCGCTGCGGCCCGCCGCCGAGGCGGACGACATCCAGTGGAAGTCGGGGGGCCAGGTACGCGGACCGCTGCGGCTGCCCGTGCGGTGGTGAGCACCCGCCGGGCCCCCTTGACGCGAAGCGACGCGAACCGTGCCGTCCCTTGGGACCCGCTTGCTCACGCCTGGAGCAGGACTGGACCGCGTGCCGACACATTGCCGTGAGACGCAAGCAGATCGGCATCCCTGCAACAGGTCTTCACGGCAACTCAAAGGACGCAACGTGACATTCGTCGTAGAGTCAGGAGAACGTGTCCGGCTTCACCAGGTCGAGAGCGTCGCCGCGCAGCGCACTCCCGTCGAACTCGCCGCTCCGGTCCGGGCGCGGGTCCATTCCTCGCGCGAGATCCTGGAGAAGTTCGTCGAGGACGAGCGGGTCATCTACGGGGTCAACACCAGCATGGGCGGCTTCGTCGACCACCTCGTCCCCGTGACGCACGCCCGCCGCCTCCAGGAGAACCTGATCAACGCGGTCGCGACCAACGTCGGGGAGTACCTCGACGACACCACGGTCCGCGCCGTCATGCTCTCCCGCATCGTCTCCCTGGCCCGCGGCAACTCCGCGGTCACGCCCGCGAACCTGGACACGCTGGTCGACGTGCTCAACGCGGGCATCGTGCCGTGCGTGCCGCAGAAGGGGTCCCTGGGCACCAGCGGCGACCTCGGTCCGCTGGCGGCGATCGCGCTCGTCTGCGCCGGACAGTGGAAGGCGCGCCTCGGCGGCCGTACCCTGCCCGGGGCCCAGGCGCTGGCCGAGGCGGGCATCGAGCCGATGGAGCTCGGCTACAAGGACGGACTGGCACTCATCAACGGCACGTCCGGGATGGTCGGCCTCGGCACGATGGTGTACCGGGCGGCCCAACGGCTCGTGGACACTTACCAGATGGTCTCGGCACTCTCCGTCGAGGGCCTCGCGGGCATGATGAAGCCCTTCGACCCGCGCGTGCACACCGTCAAGCCGCACCAGGGGCAGCGCGAGGTCGCGCGGCGCCTGTGGGAGGGGCTCGCCGACTCCGGCCTTGCGGTCAACGAGCAGGAGACCGAGCGTACGCTCGCCGGGGAGATGGGCACGGCGGCCAAGGCGGGTTCCCTGGCCATCGAGGACGCGTACTCGATCCGCTGCACCCCCCAGATCCTGGGGCCCGTGGTGGACTGCCTCGCCCGGATCGCCGAAACGCTGGAGGACGAGCTCAACTCGTCCAACGACAACCCCATCGTGCTGCCGGAGGAGGCAGAGGTCTTCCACAACGGCCATTTCCACGGACAGTACGTGTCCATGGCCATGGACCACCTCTCGATCGCCCTGACCACGGTCACGAACCTCGCCAACCGCCGCGTGGACCGCTTCCTCGACAAGAGCAACAGCAACGGTCTGCCCGCGTTCCTGTGCAGCGTCGACCCGGGCCTGCGGCTCGGGCTGATGGGCGGTCAGTTCATGACGGCGTCCCTCACCGCGGAGACCCGTGCCCTCACCGTGCCGATGTCCGTGCAGTCGCTGACCACCACCGCGGACTTCCAGGACATCGTGTCCTTCGGCTTCGTCGCGGCACGCCGGGCCCGCGAGGTGCTGACCAACACGGCGTACGTGGTGGCCTTCGAACTGCTCTGCGCCTGCCAGGCCGTGGACATCCGGGGCGCGGACCGGCTCTCCTCCTGGACCCGGCCCCTCTACGAGCGGACCCGGAAGATCGTCCCCTTCCTCGACCACGACGAGACGATCACGGACTACGTGGAGGCCCTGGCGGCCGACCTGCTCGCCGCGGATCCGGCGGGTGCGACACCGGCCGGCCGGTGAACCGCCCCGACACCCCTCAGCGTCGAAGGAGCCTCTATGGCAACCACCACGTCCGAACAAGCTGTGCTGAACCTCGTCGAGGAGTGGCGGGCGGCCGAACTGGCGGGTGACTGGGCGGCCCTGGGCGACCTGCTCACCGACGACTTCATCGGCGTCGGACCCAAGGGCTACCTGCGCACCCGGGACCAGTGGACGGCGCGCCACCGTTCCGGTGCCGTGCGCACCACCGCCTTCGCGATCGGGGAGGCGCAGGTGCGCCACTACGGGGACACCGCGGTCGTGCTCGTGGCCCAGACACAGCGGAGCACCAACAACGGCGACGACGCGAGCGGCGCGTTCCGCTTCACGCTCGTCGCCGTGCGCGCCGAGGACCGGTGGCGCCTGGCGGGGCTGCACGTGAGCCCCGACGCCGCGGCCTCATAGCCGGTGTGCGCCCTGCCCCGTACCGCCCGCCTCCTCGGCGCGGGCGGTACGGCCGCGTCACGGGCGGGCCGTACCGGCAAGGCCCTCAGACGATCCCGCGGTCCAGTCCCCAGGCGCGCAGCTCGAACCGGCGGACCTTGCCCGTGGCCGTCTTGGGCAGCTCACCGACGAACTCGACGGCGTGGGGGAACTGGTAGCGCTGCAGATGCTCCTTGCACCACCGCTGGAGCTGCGGGGCCAGCTGTTCCACGGGGGCGGCGTCCAGCGGCACGACGTACGCCTTGATGCGACTGAGCCCGTCGGCCCGCCGCACTCCGACGACGGCCGCCTCCAGGACACGCGGGTGGTCCAGGAGCACGTCCTCGATCTCCGTCGGCGCGACCCACAGCCCACCGACCTTGATCATGTCGTCGTCCCGCCCCTGGAACCAGTGGAAGCCGTCCGCGTCCACCCGGTAGCGGTCACCCGTGCGGTACCAGTCCCCGTACAGGGCGGCCCTGGTGCTCTCCGTGCGGTGCCAGTAGCCCGACAGCGCACTGGCGCCGCGTACGTACATCACCCCGCTGCCGCCCGGCCCCGGGCTGCTGCCGTCGGCGTCCACGAGCTTGATCTCGTAACCCGGCACGGCCTTGCCGGACGAGCCGGGCCGCTCCGCGCCCGGGGTGTTGCTGCAGTAGATGTGCAGCATCTCCGTCGATCCCACGCCGTCGAGGACGGACAGCCCGTACATGTCGTGCCAGGAACGCCAGATGGGTGCCGGCAGCGACTCGGCGGCCGAGACGCACAGCCGTACCGACGACAGGTCCCGCCCGGCCGCGCCCGGCGCGTGGAGCATCGCGTTGTAGAGCGTCGGTACGGAGAAGAAGAGCGTGGGCCGGAACCGCTCGACGGTGTCCAGCACGGCGTCCGGCGTCGGTCGGCCGCGCATCAGCACGGACGAACCCCCGAACCAGAGGGGAAAGGTCAGGCCGTTGCCCAGACCGTAGGCGTGGAAGAGCTTCGTGGAGGAGAAGTGCACGTCGTGGTGCGAGGCCGCGAGGACCTGCCCGGCGTACTGCCGGCAGGTCGCCACGACACTCCGCTGGAGATGCACCGCCCCCTTGGGGCGCCCCGTCGAACCGGAGCTGTAGAGCCAGAACGCCACGTCCTCGCCATGGGTGTCCGCCGGAGCGAGTTCGCCGCCGTCGGTGTCGAGCAGTTCCCGCAGGGACAGGGCCTTCGTGGCGGCACCCGTGGTGACGACCGTGACGTCCGTGCCGGCCAGCACCGAGGACAGGGCGTCGCTCAGCGGCGCGTCGGCGACGACGACCTTCGCGTAACTGTCGTCGACGAAGAAGCGGAAGTCCCCGACGCGGGAGCGCGGATTGACCGGCACCGGCACGGCACCGATCCTGATCGCGCCGAGAAAGGCGACGACGAAGTCCGGCGAGTCGTCGAGCGCGAGCAGCACCCGCTCCTCGCGTCGGACGCCCAGTGCGCCGAGCGCGCGGCCCATCGCGCACATGCGGCCGAACAGCTCGGCGTAGGTGACCCCCTCGTCACCGCAGCGGAACGCGACCTTGTCGCCGCGGCCGTCGTCGAGGTTCCGGTCGACGAGGGTGGAGAGGTTGAAGCGCTCCAACGGCATGGCTGCTCCTCGGAATCGACGACGTGAGGCCGCCCCGGGCCACGGAGAGCGGGGATCTCCGGCGGGCCCGGGGCGACGGGGGCTCCTGACGCGCTAGCGCGTGGCAGGCGTGATGTTGGGGTTGAGACGGAACAGGTTGGCCGGGTCGTACTCGGCCTTGAGCGCCTGGAGGCGGGCGAACTTGGCCCGGCCGTAGGAGTCCTCGGTGCGCCCGCCCTCGGTCGGGTTCATGAAGTTGACGTATCCGCCCCTGCTCAGGTGTGGGCCGAACGCCTCGAACCCCTCGCGGGCCCATCGGGTGTGCTCCGCGTCGTCGGTGGGCTTCATCCAGGCCGCGGCGAAGTTGAGGACGAACGGCGAACGGCGGTTGTTGTAGGCGGTGGCGTCGTCCGGCACCCTGGCCACCGCGCCCGCCAGATACAGCAGCTCCAGCTGGGAGAACGGCGAGGTCAGCCGGGCGGCACTGGCGAGGGCCACGTCGATCGCCTCGTCCGTCAGCTCCGCCAGGTAGCCGCTCTTGGTGTAGATGCGGTCGGGCACGACGGCGCCCGGGAACGAGTACGCCTGGAGACTGCGGTACGGCAGCGTCGCCTTGGTCACCCCGTACGCCTTGCCGCAGGCGAGGAAGGACTCGATCCGCCGCTCGCCCTCATGGGGATCGCCCACCCAGCAGCCCATCGCGCAGATCACGGGCTTGCCCCGCAGCTCCTCGGGCAGTTCGGGCAGCGGCGGGGCAAGACGCAGATAGCACGCCCACGTCAGCTCGTCGGGGGCTTCGGCCATGTGGTCCCGCCAGGCCCGCAGCACCTGTTGACCCTCGTCGAGGGAGAAGTACGCGCTGGCGAAGCGGACCGGGCCCACCTTGTGGAGCTTGAACTCGAACTCGGTGACGACGCCGAAGTTCCCGCCTCCGCCGCGCAGCCCCCAGAACAGCTCGGGGTGTTCCGTCTCGGACGCGGTGAGCACCCGTCCGTCGGCGGTCACGAGCTCGACGGAGAGCAGATTGTCGATGGACAGGCCGTATGTGCGGCTCAGCCAGCCGAACCCGCCGCCGAGCACCAGGCCGCCGAGGCCCGTGTGGGACACCACGCCGGCCGGGGTCGCCAGCATGTGGGCCTGCGTCGCCGTGTCGAAGGCCCCGAGCAGGCAGCCTCCTTGCGCCCTGGCGCGCCGCGCCGCGCGGCTCACCCTCACCGAGCTCATCGGCGAGAGATCGATGACGATCCCGCCGTCGCAGGTCGAATGCCCCGCCATGCTGTGCCCGCCGCCGCGCACCGCGACGAGCAGGCCCTGCGTGCGGGCGAAGTTCACCGCGGTGACGACGTCGTCCGTCCCCGTGCACCGGGCGACGAGCGCGGGGTACTTGTCGATGGCGCCGTTCCAGATCCTGCGGGCCTCGTCGTAGTCGGGGTCACCGGGCAGGACCACCTCCCCGCGGAACGCACTGGTGAAGTCGGACAGAGCCGATTCGTCGATCGTCGTGGACGGCATCTCGTACGTTTCCTCCTGGGCTCGTCGCCGCGCTCGGCGGGAGTGGCCTGTGTCAGCCGAGCGGGACCGCGGCGCCTGACGCGTGCCCGTGGCTCCTCAGCTGTTCCAGTGCCGTGGTGAATGTGTGCAGATCGGCGCCGTCCTCCGCGCGGCGGGGCGGCAGGGTCGGGAGGGCGATCGAGCGTCCCGAGGACACGGCGGTGGTACGCCTGGCCAGCGTGGTCAGACTCTGCCCGGGCCCCGCCTCGACGAGGACGTGGTCGCCGGAGGCGAGCAGTCGCCGCAGCGCGGGGGCGAACAGGACGGGCCGGGCGGCCTGCCCCGACCAGAACGCCGGGTCGGTCGCTTCCGCGTCCGTCAAGACGTCGCCCGTGCAGGCGGAGAAGACCACCGTGTGCGGGGGTTTCAGCGGAGGCCCGGTCGCGCCGTGCCCGTGCGCTTCGAGCACGGCCCGCATGACCGGGCTGTGGAACGGCTGGCGGGCACGGGCCCGCGCGCAGGTGAACCCGTCTTCGGACAGAGCGAGTTGTACGTCGTGCAGCGCGGGATCGACGCCGGCGAGCAGCAGTTGCCGCGGGCCGTTGACGGCGCCCACGACCACCTCGTCCCGCAGATACGGGGCGATCTGCTCCTCCGTGGCGGCCACCGCCAGCATGCCGCCGGCCGGGGCGTGGCGGTAGATCCGCACGAAGTCGTGCAGGTACCGCAGCCCGCTCTCGAAGTCGATGACTCCGCCGAGCGTCCCCGCCGCGAGCTCACCGACGCTGTGGCCCAGCAGGGCGTCCGGCCGGACCCCCGAGGCCATGAGCAGGCCGCCCAGCGCGCAGTTGACCGCGTACAGGAGGGGTTGCGCGCGGGAGATGTCGTCGTACGCGGCGGACGGCGAGGCCGCGAGCCACTCCTCCCGAAGGGTCCGGCCCGACGGCCCGAAGGCGTCGAACGCCCGGTCCATGGTCGTGGTGAAGCTCTCCGAGACGCCGTAGAGGTCCGCTCCCATCCGGGGGTGCTGGGCTCCTTGCCCCGGGAAGAGGAACGCGACCTTCCTGGGCTGTGGCTCGGTCGCATCCGACGCCATGCCGAGATCAGTCCGCGGTAGCGGCGGAGGAGCCGGTCGGGGCGTTGGCGTACTCCAGAATGGCGCGCGCCGTCTTCAGCTCACGGACCACGTCCTCCGGGATGTCGACCCCGTGCCGGTGCTTGAGCTGCGCCGAAGTCTCCAGCAGCACCAAGGAGTCGTATCCGAGTTCCTCGAAGGGACGGTCGCTGATGTCCTCGCCGGACAGCTCCTGCGGGTCCTCTCCGGCGCACTCCGCGAGGATGAGGCGCAGGTCTTCGAGCGTCAGCATCTGAGGCCTTCCTGTTCGGGGGCGGGCCGCGCGGCTGCGGCACCGCCGTCTGGGGAATGAGGGTCAGCGCACGTCCTGGACCACCAGGGCCGAGTTGAATCCGCCGTGCCCACGGGCGAGTACGAGAACCGAGGAGAGCTCGCACGGGCGCGGTTCGCCGAGGACCAGGTCCATGTCGTGGGCATCCGCGGCGCGGTCGACGTGCACGGCCGGGGGAATGACGTCGTCCCGCAGGGCGAGCAGCGCGTACACCACGTCCAGCGGGCCGCCACCGGCCATCAACCGGCCCACCATGGACTTCGGCGCGCAGACCGGCACACCGCGGGGACCGAACACCGCGCGCAGCACGGCCGCCTCCTCGGCGTCCAGCTCGGGCACACCGGCCGCGTCGGCGACCACCAGGTCGATCTGTTCCGGCAGCAGGCCCGCGTCGGCGAGCGCCGACTCCGCCGCCCTGCGCAGCCCGCCGGGCCGGTCCGAGCCCGGCGGCGGGTCGAAGGTGGCCGCGTAGCCGGTGATCCGGCCGTAGGGAAGCCGGTCCGTGCGCCTGCGGGCGGCGTCCGCGTCCTCGAGGGTGAGGATCGCGCCGCCCTCACCCGGGACGTAGCCGTTGGCGCGCGGCGCGAACGGAAGGTACGCGTCCGTGGGGTTGGCGGCCTTGCTGACCGTGCCGGACGCCTGGTGCGAGACCCAGCCCCACGGGTCGAAGGACGACTCCACGCCGCCGGTCAGCATCAGTTCGCCGCGACCCCGGCGAATGAGCCGGCGTGCATGACCGATCGCGTCGAGCCCGCCCGCCTGCTCGGCGACGACGACGCCGCCGGGGCCGCGCATCTTGTGGCGGATGGAGATCTGCCCGGTGTTGACGGCGTAGAACCAGGCGAAGCACTGGTACACGCTGACGTGGTCGGGCCCGAGCGTCCACAGCTTTTGCATCTCGCGGTGCGAGAACTCGAACCCGCCCGTCGCGTTGGACGTCACGACCCCGCAGGCGAACTCGTCCAGCTCCGTCATCGTCACATCGGCGTCGGACAGGGCCCAGTCCGCGGCGACCAGGGCAAGGCGCGTGACCCGGTCGGTCTGTGGCAGCAGCCGCGCGGGCAGGTGCTCACGCGCCGAGAATCCGCTGATCCGGCCCGCCAGCCGCGCGGAGTACCCGGCGGCGTCGCAGTCGGCCACCTCCCCGATGCCTGACGTGCCGTCGAGGGTCGCCTTCCAGAAGTCGTCGACGCCGAGGCCGTTGGGGGCGACCACCCCGAGGCCCGTCACGACGGTGTCCACGGTCATCGGTGCCTCCCAGGTCGTTTCTCCAGGAGCATCGCGCTCTGGAATCCGCCGAATCCGCTGCCCACGGTGAGGACGGTGTCGAGCTCCGCGTCCCGCGCCTCCAGAGGGACGTAGTCCAGGTCGCACTGCGGGTCGCTCTCGTGCAGGTTCGCCGTGGGCGGCACGGTGCTGTGGCGCATCGCCAGCGCGCACGTGGCGACCTCGATCGCCCCGATCGCGCCCAGCGAGTGCCCGATCATCGACTTGATCGAGCTGACCGGGATGTCGTACGCGTGCGCGCCGAGGCTCCTCTTGATGGCACCGGTTTCGTGCAGGTCGTTCTGTCGGGTGCCGGAGCCGTGCGCGTTGACGTAGTCGACCGCCGACGCGTCCGTGCGGGCCTCGGCCAGAACCGTGTCGATGGCGCGCGACATCTCCGTGCCGTGCGGCGTCAGACCCGTCATGTGGTACGCGTTGGAGTGCGACGCGTAGCCCGTGATCTCGCCGTAGATGTCCGCGCCCCTGCGCTCGGCCCGCTCGCGCTCCTCCAGGACGAGCATCGCCGCGCCCTCCGCGATCGCGAAGCCGTCGCGGGTGCGGTCGAAGGGCCGGGGCGCGTGCGCGGGATCGTCGTTGCGGCGCGTCGTCGCCTTGATGGCGTCGAAGCACGACACGGCGATCGGCGTGATCGGGGCGTCCGTCGCCCCGGCCAGCATGACGTCCGTACTGCCCTCCTGGATGAGGTGGAAGGCGTGCCCGATCGCGTCGATGCCCGAGGTGCAGCCGGCCGAGACGATCGAGACGGGCCCTTCGGCACCCACCGCCCAGGCCGTCTCCCGCGCCATCGAGCCGGGCACGAAGTAGTCGAACAGGTGCGGAGACGCGTACTTCTCGTCGACGAGCCACTCCTTGCCCTCGTCGGAGAGCACCACGTACTCCCGCTCGATGCTGGTGGCGGAGCCCACCGCGGTTCCCACGCTCACCCCCCATCGCGCCGGATCGACGCCCTCGCCCGCACGGATACCGGCCTCGGCGGCCGCGCGTCTGGCGCACGCCACCGAGAACAGGCTCGCCCGGTCCAGACGCCGCACCTCCCTGCGGCTGAAGCCGGACGCCAGCGGGTCGAAGTCGATCTCACCGGCCACTTGTGAACGGAAGGCCGCGGGGTCGAACGCAGTGATCCTGCGAATCGCACTCCGGCCCGCCGTGATCATTTCCCAGAAGCCCGTGGTGTCCGTCGAGCCAGGGGCGAGGACACTCAGGCCCGTAATGACAACTTGTCGGCTCACGATGCGAGACCCTGCCGGGCCGCGCTGGAGCCACGGTCCAGGCGGAGTCCGGGCCGGAGCAAGCAGCCAGGAGCGCTTGCGAGGGGCACGAGTGCCGCTGGACCGCCGCTGCATCGCCGGACACGACCCTCGGTGTCGGCCCCGGGCGCATCCGTCGCGGGGCCGAGCAGGCTGCCACGCAGCGCAGAGCTCCGGAAGAAGGGTCCTGATGCCTACGACAGCGGGGAGCAGTCCCCAGGACATCGCCTTGGTCACCGGCGGCACGAGCGGGATCGGCTTCGCGATCGCCCACGCCCTGGTGACGGACGGCTGCAAAGTGATCATCGTGGGCCGCGACGCGGGCCGGCTCCACCTCGCGCTGAACTCGCTGCGCGCGGAGG
Organism: Streptomyces sp. NPDC052114; assembly: GCF_040680155.1. NCBI lineage: Bacteria > Bacillati > Actinomycetota > Actinomycetes > Kitasatosporales > Streptomycetaceae > Streptomyces > Streptomyces sp. NPDC052114. Next base: position 126,258 of record NZ_JBFAWC010000019.1, read on the forward strand.
ACGACTCCTTCGACGTCGACGGGTACACCTGCGACGTCCGCGACCGCGAGGCGGTACGGATCATGGTCGAGGAGCTGGTGCGCGACCACGGCGCGCCGCGTGTCCTGGTCAACAACGCGGGACGCGGCGGCGGGGGCGTCACCGCCGAACTCTCCGACGACCTCTGGCTCGACGTCATCGAGACGAACCTCAACAGCGTCTTCTGGGTGACCCGCGCGGTGGTCGCCGCCAGCGAGCCGATCCGGCAGCCCACCGGCCGCATCATCAACATCGCCTCCACGGGCGGCAAGCAGGGCGTGCCGTTCGGTGCGCCCTACTCCGCCTCCAAGGCCGGCGTCATCGGCTTCACCAAGGCCCTGGCCAAGGAGTACGCGGCGGGCGGGCCCACGGTGAACGCGGTCTGCCCGGGCTACGTGGAGACCCCGATGGCGCAGGACATCCGCAGGAGCTACGCGCAGCTCAACGACGTGACCGAGGAGCAGGTGCTCGCGAACTTCGAGGCGAAGATCCCGCTCGGCCGGTACTCGACCCCGGAGGAAGTCGCCGCGATGGTGCGCTACCTGGTCGGCCCGCTGGCGGCCTCGGTGACGGCCCAGGCGCTCAACGTCTGCGGCGGGCTCGGCAGTTACTGAACTCCACGACCGTCCCGGCCACTGATCTCCATGACCGTCCCAAGGGGTAAGCAACCATGACCGTTCAGGTACCGGAACCGGTCTCCTCCTCGGAGGAGACCGACGGACAGCCCTACTACGAGGAAAGGCGCCTCAAACTCTACGACGCCGTGGTGGTGAAGGCGTCGAACCGGCTGCTGTGGCGCTGCCCCAAGGCCCGTCTCATCGGCCACTACAACTCCTGGGTGAGCTCGTCGCACCTGGAGGTGGGACCCGGATCGGGCTACTACCTCGACCACTGCCGGTTCCCGACGGCGTCACCGGACATCACGCTGCTCGACCTCAACCCCGACCCGCTGCGGTTCGTCGCACACCGGCTGAGCCGCTTCGCGCCGCGGACCGTGCGCGCCGACGTGCTCGAACCGCTCCCGGACCTCGGCGGTCCCGGGTTCGACTCGATCGCGTTCAACTACGTGCTGCACTGCGTGCCGAATCCCCCCGAGGGCAAGCAACTGGTGTTCCGGCACCTCCGGCAGGCGCTGGCGCCCGGCGGTGTGCTGTTCGGCAGCACCGTACTGACCCGCGGTGTGCGCCACACCCCAGTCTCGGGTGCCTTCAACCGGCTGTACCAGCGCCAGGGCTCCTTCCACAACGAACGGGACAGCGTGCCGATGCTGCACGACGCCCTGGAGCGGTACTTCGACTGGCACTGGATCGAGGTCCGGGGCAGTGTCGCGCTGTTCGTGGCGAAAGCGGCCAAGGGCCAGGACCCCGACCCGGGTGGCCGCTCCTCGCGGACCCTCGACAGCTGAGGCGGGCACATGGCCTTCGGTGTGGTCTACCGCGACGTGTCGGTCCCGCTGGGCGGGATCTGGTCGTCGCCCTTCGCGCGGTGGGGCGGCACACTCGCCGGGCACTCCAGCCTCGACGTCGCCGTGGCCGTCACGGACCGGGCACTGGACGCACGGCACGTCGACCGCGGTGAGGTGGACGGTCTGGTGCTCGGCTGGACGGTGCCGCAGCCCGCCATCTTCTACGGCGGCCCGACCGTCGCCACCCGTCTCGGCATGCCCGCGGCCTCCGGCCCCATGATCAGCCAGGCCTGCGCGACATCCGTGGCGGCCCTGCACCAGGCCGCGGGCTTCGTGGAGAGCGGCGCGGGACCGCAGCTCGTGGTGGTGACGGACCGCACGAGCAACGGGCCGAGGCTGGAGTGGCCCAACCCGTCGGCGCCCGATCGGGAGCCGGTCCACGAGGACTGGGTGCGGGACAGCTTCGCCCGCGACCCCAGCACCGGCGAGGACATGCTGGCCACCGCGGAGAACGTGGCGGCGGAGTGCGGATTCACGCGTGGCGACACCGACGAGCTCGCCGTGCTGCGCTCCCAGCAGTACGAGCGGTCGCTGGCCGACGACCGGGCCTTCCAGCGCCGGTACATGGTCGACGTCGTCGTCCCGGAAGGAGACGGCGGTCCGGTCCTCCTGACGGCGGACGAAGGGGTGCGGGCGGTGGAGCCCGTGCGCGCCGGCCGCCTGCCGACGGTCCGGCCGGGCGGGGCCCACACCGCGGCCTCGCAGACCCACCCCGCGGACGGGGCGGCGGGCGCGCTCGTCACCACGGGTGCGCGGGCCAGGGAACTGTCCGGCGGGCGGGGCCACGTACGTCTGCTGGCCGCCGGATTCGCCCGGGTGGCTCCCGTGCACATGCCGCGGGCCCTGGTGCCGGCGGCGCGCGCCGCGCTGCAGGCCGCGGACCTGGACATCGGGTCCGTCGCCGCGGTCACCACGCACAACCCCTTCGCGGTCAATGACCTGTACTTCGCCCGGGAGACGGGGGTGCCTTGGGAGTCGATGAACGCCTACGGCTGCAGTCTCGTCTTCGGCCATCCACAGGGACCGACGGGCATGCGTTCCCTCGCCGAGCTGGTCGAGGAGCTGCGGATGCGGGGCGGGGGCCTCGGACTGTTCGCGGGGTGCGCGGCCGGTGACACCGCCGCCGCCCTGGTCGTCGAGGTGACCGACTGATCCGTCCTCTGGACACGTCACGGGCGTCGGCCGTCCTCCCGCGGCCGACGCCCGTGACGCGTGGGTTTCCCGGGACGGATCGGGCCGGCTAGCGCTCGGCGCCGCGCCGTGCCAGGAACCGGTCGATGCCCGCTCGCGCGCCACCGGTCTCCTCGGTCCGCCGCACCGCCTCGGTCTCGCGGGCCATGGCTGCCTCGACGACCTCCCGTCGCGGGCGCAGGAGGGCGAGGTGTTCGGCGGTCGCCGCGCCGGGCCGCGTCCATCGGTGGATCAGGCGGAGCGCGGCCGGGAGGAGCGCCGAGGGGGCCACGATCTCGTCGAGGAGGCCGATGTCCAGGGCCTGCCGGGCGTCGAGCCTGGTGCTTTCCAGGACGAGCCGCAGGGAACGGTTGCCGATCAGCCGGGGCAGCAGGACGCTCGCCGCGTTGGAGACGGTCAGACCGAGGTCGTTCTCCGGCAGGAAGTAGGCGGCATCAGTGGTGCCCAGGCGGTAGTCGAAGCAGAGCGTCAGCTCGCCCGCGCCGCCGACGGCGACTCCGTTGAGGGCGGCGACGGTGGGGATCCGCGTCTCCAGTGCCGCGCGGGTGATGTCGTGGAACAGCTCGGCCTCGGCGACCAGCCCGTTCGCGGGGGCCGCGGCGGCCTCGCGCAGATCCTCCCCGGCGCAGAAGGCCCGCCCCTTGCCCGTGAGGACGATGCCCCGCACGAGAGCGCCGTCCCCGAAGCGGCGCAGCACAGCGGCCAGTTCACGGCGCATGTCCGCGGTGAGCGCGTTGAGCCGGTCCGGCCGGTCGAGCGTGACGACAGCCACCTCGTCGCGCACGGACACGTCGATGTGCCCGGATCGGGACTCCAGGACGTCCATGGTGATCTCCCCTCTCTCGTCTGTCCGCCGGGTCATGCCCAGGTGCCGCGCGCCGCGTCGAAGGACCCCGTGCGCTGATCCCTCTCCGGCTCCACCAGCTTCCGCTTCTGGATCCGCGCCGAGGGCGTCATCGGGAACGAGTCGACGAATTCCAGATACGCCGGCACCTTGAACCGGGCCAGGAGCCGACGGGCATGGTCGAGCACACTGCGGGCCACGTCGGTCCCGGGGGAGTGGCCCGGGCGAAGCCGCACGAACGCCTTCGGCAGCTCCTCGAACAGCTCGTCCGGAATCGCGACGACGGCGGCGGCGAGGACGGCGGTGTGGCTCTCCAGCACGCTCTCCACCTCGACGCAGGAGATGTTCTCGCCGCCCCGCCGGATCATGTCCTTGAGGCGCCCCGCGTGATGGATGCGGCCCGCGGCGTCGCGGTGGCCGAGGTCTCCCGTGTGGTACCAGCCGCCTCTGAAGGCGTGGGCCGTGGTTTCCGGGTGGTTCCAGTAGCCGTCCATCATCGGCTCCCCGCGGACCACGATCTCCCCTGTCTCCCCGTGCGGGAGAGCTGCTCCCCGTTCGTCGACGACGAGGACGTCCTTGCCCTCGGGGGGATGGCCCATGGCGCCGCTGCCCACCGTGTCGGCGGCACCGGGCGCGACGATCAGGTCGAGCCCGCTCTCGGTCGAGCCGTAGACCTCCCGCCACGGCGCTCCCCAGCGCTCCTCGAAGGCGCGGTGCCGGTCGGGGGCGATGCCCGAGCAGAGCACGAGCCGCATCGAGTGGTCGCTGTCTCCCGCATGCCGGGCCTGCTTGAACATCAGCAGAGGCATGGTTCCCAGTACGTAGGTCAGCGTCGCGCCGCTTTCGCGCACCGAATTCCAGAATCCGGAAGCGGAGAATCTGGGCAGCACGACAAGAGGGACACCGCCCATGAGGCACATCACCGCATTCCATTGCGGATCCATGTAGGAGAAGGCCTGCGCGGTCAGCACGACGTCGTCCGCGTGGAGTTCGGCGCCGACCGCGATCAGCCAGGCGGTCCTGAGCCAATAATCGTGGGACAGCAGGCACGCCTTGGGAAACCCCGTGGTGCCCGACGTGTACTGGAAATTGGCGATGTCCGACGGCCCCACGGGAATTCCCGGATCGAAGGAAGAGGCTTCCGCCAACTCCTCGGCCAGAGCGTCAAGCGTATGCACTTCCTTGAGGGAGCCGACATCGACGGCGGCCTTCCGTACGCCTTCGACGCATTCCTGGGAGGCCAGAGCGAGGACGCTGCCGGAGTCCTTGAGGACGTACGCGAGATCGGCGGAGCCACTGCGCGCGTTGACCGGCACCGCGATGGCTCCCGCCCTGGTGACGGCGAGCCAGCTCAGCGGCCACTCGGGCACGTTCCCCATCATGAGGGCGACGCGGTCGCCTCGGCCCACCCCGTGCGCCCGCAGGACCCGGGCCAGCCGGCTCGCGTATCCGTCGGCCTCGGCGAAACTGATGGATCTCTCGGGAAAGCGGAGGAACTCCCAGTCGCCATAACGCTCGGCGGCGTCCCCCAGCAGCTCGCCGATGGTTCTCCACCGCGGCCGTGAACCGGATCGCGCGCGGTCGAACAAGACCGCGCCCCCGGCATGGGAATGGTTCACGAGAATGCCTCCGTCACCTCGGTTTCCTGATGTGCAGCGGACCTTTCGGCTGCACACTGCACCACGGCGCGGTCGAGGGCGGAGCAAGTGGGCCTCGAATGTGCGCGAGATCCGCTCTTTACCGCCGCTGGACCGGTCGGTGCCAGCCTCTGCGGGAAGGTTCGGGAGCAGAATTCGACGGGAGGACGAGAAAGCATGACATCGGTCGAGAGCCTGCCCGGCGGCACGGAATCCCTCATGCTGTACGTGGAGATCCAGCAGTTCTACGGCCGCCACATGCGGGCCATGGACGAGTGCCGTGTGGCGGACTGGACGAGTGACTTCACCGAGGACGCGGTGTCCCTGACCAACGCCCGGCCCGAGCCGCACGTCGGCCGGGCCGAGATCGAGGCCGGAGCCGCCGCGGCCGCGGACAAGCTGGTGGCGGACGGGGTGCTGAGGCGACACTGCCTGAGCACGCTGCACGTGGAGGAGGCGTCGGACGGCACCGTCGTCGCCAGGTCCTACGCCCAGCTCGTCAGGACCCCGAAGGGCGGCGTGTCCGAACTGGAGCTGTTCTGCACGTGCGAGGACACGTTCGTGCGTGTGGGCGGGCGGCTCCTCATCAGGCGCCGCCAGGTTCACCGCGAGGACCTGCCGAAGGGCTGACGCGGGTGAGCGGGGCCCGGGCCCGCCCACCCCGCTCGGGCCGGTCACCGAGGTGCCGGGTCAGGACGCCCCGGACAGGCGGACCCCGCCCGCCACGGCCTGCGGCGAGTGCTCACCCGTACGGGAGAGCTCCGGGTCGGCGGCGAGGATCGCCCGCTGCAACTGCTGGAGCTCGGCGGAGGGTTCGAGCCCCAGGTCCTCGACGAGCCTGCGGCGCAGCCGGTTGAAGGCATTGAGCGCACCGGGGCGCTGGCCGCACCGGTAGAGGGCCAGCATGAGCTGGCGGTGGAAACTCTCGTGCTGGGCGTGCCGCGAGGCCAGTCCGTGCAGTTCGCCGAGGAGTTCATGGTGCCGGCCCAGGGCCAGCTCCGCCTCGATGCGTGTCTCGAGCGCGCCGAGCCGCGCCGCTTCCAGCCGGACGATCTCCGCCTCCAGGTGGCGTCCGGGGCGGATGTCCGCCAGCGCCGGGCCCTGGAAGAGCCGCTCGGCGGCCCGCAGACGGTCGACGGCCCTCTCGTGTTCACCCGCCGAGAACGCCCGCCGGCCATCGCTCACGAGGTTCTCGTAGCGGTGCAGATCCAGATCGCAGGGCCGGACGTGGATCGCGTAGCCGTTCGGCGTGGTCGTCAGGATCTCCTTGGGGGACTCCTTCGGCAGCAGATGGGCGAGCAGCCTGCGCAACTGGAACACATAAGTCTGCAGCGTGCTCAGGGCGGTGGCCGGCGGCCGCTCGTCCCAGAGCTCCTCGATGAGGGTGGGCGTGGTGACCAAGTGGTTCGCATTGACCAGCAGAAGGGTCAGGACCTGCTTGGTCTTGGCGGCGCTGGGGGTGACGCGCTTCCCGCCGGCCGACAGCGACACGTGTCCGAGTACTTCGACTTCCATGGAACTCCTCATGCGATCGGCCGAAGAGGCCTGACAGTCAGTGGGGGTTCTTCCGGCGCGGTGGACAACTTCAGCACAGGAACGATCGCCCGAGAAAGTCATGTCGGACGTCAGCTGCGTCAGTTGGGTGAGCATGGTCAGTTCGGTCAGTTGACGTTTGATGCAACATCGGGACGGGAAGGTCGGTGGCTCTCGGTGGAACATCTGCGAGAAGCTTCGTCAGGTACCCGAATAGGACATCGCATGTAGATCCCGTGTGTTCCTGATCACAGATTTGCAGAAATTATTCATGGGCAGTTCATTCTTCATGGGGAGGTTTTCTCTGATGGCCTGCGCGCACGGCATCGGCGCCGCTGTCTTCGCCCGTCGGTGTTCCGTTGGACATTGCTGAGATCAAGGTCGCCAGTCGATGAGAGATGCGTCGGTTTTAGCCGCTTGCCTGTCCCGCCTGGGCTGGTCGCCGGAACGGCTCGCCCGCGAGATCAACCACGTGTGCGGGCCGGGGACGATCAGCGAGAAGGCGCCGTACAACTGGTTGCGCGGCTCGTGCCCCCGGCGCCAACTCCCGCACGTGGTCGCGAAGATCCTCTCGGCGAGACTGAGCGAGGGCGTCTCGGTGGAGGCGCTCTGGCCCCGGCACTTCGCGACGGGAGCACGTGCCGCGCGTGCGACGCCCTCCGCACGGACACCCGCCCGCCCGCGGGAGCCTCCCTTGACGGATCAGGCCCTGGTGTCGGGGGCGGTCGACTGGCTGGTGGCCGACGAGGTCACCGCTCCTTCGCGCTCTCGTGGGGAAGAGGTCGCGCCCGTCGACATCGACCTGCTGGCCCTGCGCATCCGGCAGCTGCGGCAGATGGACGACGACCGCGGCGGCCGGATGGTCCTGGACTGGACCGTCCAGGACCTGAGGTGGGCGCAGCGCCTCGCCGTCGAATACGCCTACGACGCGCAGGTCGGAGTCCGGCTTCACCGGGCGATCGCCGAACTGGGCCAGCTCGCCGGGTGGCTGGCCGCGGACCTGGGCCTCGAAGGGGAGAGCAGACGGCACTTCCTGGAGGCGCTGCGGGCGGCCCGGAGCGCCGGCGACCGGGAACTGGGCGCGTACATCGTGTCCTGTATGAGCTATCGGGCCCTGTGGTCCGGACAGGGCCACGACGCGCTCCGTCTGATCCGCATGGCCCGCAAGGGCACGGCAGGCGCGCCCGCCGGCATCCGGCAGGCGCTGCTCGCCACCCGTGAGGCGCGGGCCCATGCGGCCGTCGGCGACCAGACGAGCTGTCAGCACCATCTCGAGCAGGCGGCGGAGCTCAGCCAGGGCGCCGGGGACGACGACACGCCCTGGGCGTACTGGCTGACGCCGGCCGTCATGGTGGCCGACGCGGGCCGGGCGTGGCTCGAACTCGGCAGGCCCGACCGCGCGGAGTGGCATCTCCAGTGCGGACTGGAGATGCTCGGCGAGGCCCAGCCGCGCAACCGGCTGCTCCACTCGGCGTCGCTGGCCGAGGCGCGGCTGGCGCGCGAGGAGCTCGACGGTGCGGCCGAGGCGGTGACGGCCGCGCTGGACCTGGCCGAGAACCTCACCTCGATCCGGGCCCGGGTGCGGCTGGCAGGTCTGCGCCGACGCCTGCGGCTCCATCAGGACAGCGCGTCGGCGCGTCAGGTACTGGAGCGCATGGACTACTTGCTCGGGCCGAGCGGTCTGCGCTGCGCGAGCTGAGTCCCCGTACTCGGCCCCGTGGGCCGCAGGAGAATCCGGTCCACGCGGCAGACAAGGAGCACCCGATCGCATGCACGTCACCCATGACGCACCGCTCGCCCCCCTGACCACCCTGGGGCTCGGCGGGCCGGCCGCGACGCTGGTCGAGCTGACCGACCCCGCGGACTTCACGGAGTTCGCCGAGTCCATGGCGGCCGAGGGAGGGTGTCCACCAGCGACTCTTGGCGCGGGCAGCAACACCCTCGTGCACGACTCCGGCTGCTCCACCCCGGTCCTGCGCATGGCCACGCGCGGCATACGCCCCCTCGGACGCGCCGACGAGGAGAGGGTGCTGGTCGAGGTGGAGGCCGGGCACTCACTGGCCGACCTGGTCGGCACCACCATCGCCGAGGGCCTCACGGGCATGGAGATGCTCACCGGCATCCCGGGCACGGTGGGGGCCATGCCGGTGCAGAACGTCGGTGCGTACGGCCAGGAGACCTCCGGCATCCTCGTCGCCGTGCGGGCCTGGGACTGGCACGGCCGCCGCAGGGTCACGTTGTCGGCTGCGGAGTGCGGGCTCGGCCATCGCACGAGCCGGTTCAAGGGTTCCGGACGCTGGACCCTGCTCAGTCTGGTCTTCGCCCTGCGCCGCTCCGCGCTCGGCGCACCGATCGAATACCGGCAGGTCGCCGCCGAACTCGGCGTGGACCTCGGCGCGCGGGTCCCGCCGGCTGAGGCCGCCCGGGCCGTCCACGCGGTCCGCCGCGGCAAAGGCATGGTGCTGGAGTGCGCGCCGCGCGGCGAACGCTCGGTGGGCAGCGTCTTCCTCAGCCCGGAGATCTCCCCGGCCCGGGCCGCCGAACTGCGCACGCGCGACGCGCCGGTGAACCGTTTCCCGGACGGCTCGACCAGGGTCAGCGCGAGCTGGCTCATCCGCGAGGCGGGATTCGACCTGGGCCGCTCGATCGTCGCGGGTGTGCGGGTGTCCTCCCTGCACTACACCCTGGTCGTGGAAGAGCCGGCGGGAAGCGCCACGGCCGCCGGTTTCGCGGCGGCCGTGGACATCGTTCGCAGGCGCGTGCATCGGCATACGGGCGTTCGGCTGACCGCCGAGATCGACTTTCTCGGGGACTGGGATCGGGAGCCGCGGGAGAACGGCGTGACTCGTTCGCCCCGGGCCGTCTCGAATGGTGACGCGAGAAACCTGAAGCTCAAGAGCTGAAAGGCGTTACGTCGGGCTCGTGTGAAATTGCTGTGGCAAAGTATGGACAGATCAATGACTGCCGCTGAGTTCACCGGTCAACTGCTCGTGAATCCGCGCACTCGGATCGTTCAGGCCGATGATGCGGACCTCTTTTCCGCGTTCTGCGTACTTCTTCTCGATGGCGTCCAGTACCGCGACGGAAGAGGCGTCCCAGATATGGGCCGCGCTCAGGTCGATGACGACCTTGTCCGGGTCGGTGGCATAACTGAATTGACCGACGAGGTCGTTGGAGGAGGCGAAGAAGAGTTCTCCGGTGACGACGTAGACGATCTCGGTGCCCTCGGGGTCGGTGACCGCGGTGACATGGGTGAGGTGGGCGACCCGCTTGGCGAAGACGACCATGGCGGTGACGGTGCCGACGACCACGCCGATGGCCAGGTTGTGCGTGGCGATCACGACGGCGACGGTGATCGCCATGACGGCGATCTCGCCCGCGGGCATGCGCCGGAGCGTGGCGGGCGCGATGGAGTGCCAGTCGAAGGTCGCGAACGACACCATCACCATCACGGCGACCAGCGCGGCCATCGGGATGTCGGAGACGACCGGGCCGAAGACGACGCACAGCACCATCAGGAACGCGCCCGCGAGGAAGGTCGACAGACGGGTACGGGCGCCGGAGACGCGTACGTTGATCATCGTCTGGCCGATCATGGCGCAGCCGCCCATGCCGCCGAAGAAGCCGGTGACGATGTTGGCGATGCCCTGGCCGATGGACTCGCGGGTCTTGGAGGAGCGGGTGTCGGTGATGTCGTCCACGAGCTTCGCGGTCATCAGGGACTCCATCAGTCCGACCAGTGCCATGGCGAGTGCGTACGGCGCGATGGTGGTGAGCGTGTCCATGGTGAACGGCACGTCCGGCAGGCCCGGCACGGGCAGCGCCGACGGCAGATCTCCCTTGTCTCCCACGGTCGGCACCGCGATGCCGGCCGCGACCGTCAGCACGGTCAGGGCGGCGATCGAGACGAGCGGAGCCGGGACCGCCTTGGTGATCTGGGGGAAGAGCACCATGAGGGCGAGCCCGCCGGCGATCAGCGGGTAGACGGGCCACGGTACGTCCCGCATCTCCGGCACCTGCGCCATGAAGATGAGGACGGCCAGGGAGTTGACGAAGCCGACCATGACGCTGCGCGGCACGAACCGCATCAGCCTGGCCACCCCGAGGGCGCCGAGCGCGATCTGGAAGACACCGGCCAGGATGACCGCGGCGACGAGATAACCGAGGCCGTGCTCGCGGTTGAGCGGTGCGATGACCAGGGCCACCGCGCCGGTCGCCGCGGAGATCATCGCGGGTCGCCCGCCGACGACGGCGATCGTGACGGCCATCGTGAACGACGCGAACAGACCGATCGCCGGGTCCACCCCGGCGATGATCGAGAACGAGATCGCCTCGGGGATGAGCGCGATCGCGACCACGAGCCCGCCGAGGACCTCGGTGCGCCAGATCTTCGGATCGGACAGCCAGTCGGGGCGCAGGCCGCTCAGTCGGGAAGCGGTCGAAAAGACGGAGGAGGGCAAGAGAGCAGAGACCTGTCGTGCTGGGAAGCGCCCTGGGGTGGGTCGGGGCGTGGCGGCGGATGAGACGGCGCGGGATGGCGTCCCGCGTCACGGCGGACAGGCGATGGCCTCGGGCGTCATGGTCTCGTGCACGCTCCTCTCCTGCAAGAATCGGTGACTCGCCGCGGCCATCGGCCGCGGCGTGACGAAGGAGGGAGCCCTCAGGGCACCCGAACAGGAGCAACTCTACCCTAACGTAAGGGTAGAGTTCGACGGGTCGTGCGTACACCGGCCCGCGAGGACGAGAAGGGCCAGGCCAGGGGCGTGGACGACAAGCACATGCAGATCGGCGAAGTCGCCGCGCGCACCGAACTCTCCCTGCGCACCATTCGGCACTACGAGGAGAGCGGACTGGTCGTCCCCTCCGCCCGCTCCCAGGGCGGCTTCCGCCTCTACACCGAGGCCGACGTGGCCCGCCTGATGGTGATCCGCCGCATGAAGCCCCTCGGCTTCACCCTGGAGGAGATGCGGGAACTGCTCGCGGCGACGGATGTCCTCGACTCGGGCGAGGACGTCTCCGAGGGGGAGCGCGACCAACTCGTGCGACGCGTGCGGGCTTTCGAGGACGCCGCGCAGGAGCGCGTGGTCAATCTGCGGACCCAGCTGGCACGGGCGGAGGAGTTCGCGGGCACGCTGCGGGAGCGGCTCCAGCGTTTCGACGCCGCCGCGGCGGACGACGCCTAGCCGGCGCGGCAGTGCGCCCGCCGTGCGGACCGTGCCCACCCGTACGGCATCCTCCTCACGACCCGGGCCGGCGGCCACGGCGTTCGCGCAGCATGTCCTGGCCGGTGCCCGAGACGGCGGGCTCCTTCCCGTAGCCGCCGGCTTCGGGGCGGTGGAGCGCGGCGCCCGAGGCCGTGCGCTGGTGGTAGGTGGCGCGGTCGATGATCTCGAGTCCGGTCACGATCCAGCCGGTCAGCTCTGTGGAGGCGCCGTGCCCCTGCCAGAGCCGCAGCGCGGTCGCTGCCGCGTCCCGCAGGTCGTGGGCCTCTTCCCAGTAGCGCACTTCGGCGTGGTCGGCGGCGTAGCGGGCGGTCAGGGCGAAGGGGTGGGCGGCCGCGAACCGTTCGAGGGTGCGGCGGACGTCGGCTGTCGGCAGCGGGGGACCGGCGACGGTCAGGAAAACATGCCAGAGCGTCACGGCTCCGGTCCCGTCCGCGGCGGCCTCGGTGGAGGCCCGGACCGTCTGGTCGTCCGGGGAATCGGGGCGCGGCGCGGCGTCCTCGTGCGCCGAGGAGGGCGGCACGGTCGTGGGTACGAGGCCCCGCGCGTCGTGCCCCAGATCCTTGAGCAGCGCCCGCAGTTCACGGACGGCTTCGCGCCGTTCGTCCCTGCCAGCTGCCGGGCTCGCGATCAGGTAGCGCAGGTCCGCGATCCTGCGGACCGCGCGGGCCGTGTCCAGCGGGGTGCGGTCCCGCAGCCGCCCGGCGCCCTCGGTGCCGAGGGACGACCGCGCGAGCAGTGCGTCGAACTCCTCGTCGAGGTCACCCATGGCGCTCACCCCTTTTCCGCTCGTCGCGCTTGGCTCTCGCCCTCCATCGGTAGAGCAGTCCCTCGACGGCGCGCACGGACGGCGCGCCGAGGATCTGCCTGATCTCGTCCTGTGCGTAGCCGTCCAGGGTCAGTGCGACGGCCGCCCGCATGCGCGGGTCGTCGATGTCGGTGAGGTCCTCCAGGACCTGCAGTCTGCCGAGGACCTCGGCGGAGACACCGGCCACCGCGGCGGTCCCGGCCGTGGCCTCGGCCCGGTCCATGCCCCGGCGCCAGCGCTCCTCGTCGCTGCGGTGGCGCCGGTACTCGTTGGGGAACTCGTACGCGCACGCCCCCATGAAGTACGTGGCGATGCCCGCGCCCCCGTCGGGGCGCCAGCCGCCCTGCTCCAGTGCCTGGCGGCGGAAGCGGGGCAGGGTGCGGGCCACGGTCATCGTCGCCAGCTCCTCCCGCAGGTCGCTGTCCCTGGCCAGTTCGCTGAGCTCGCTCTCCCGCGGGCTGAGCCCGAATCCGCGCGCGGCGACGAGCGTGAACACGAAACCTGAGTGCAGCCAGCCGCGCAGTACGGAGATTCCGTAGCGTGCGAGTTCCTCCTCGAAGCGGTCGTAGCGGGGCCCGGCGAAGTCGTCCGCGCGCAGCATCCGCACCAACTCCGCGTCGGCCGCGCACCGTTCGACGTCCTCCTGGAAACGGCGCGCCTCCCGGCCGTGCCGGGCATCCATCGCGCCCAGCGCCCCCGAGGAGACGGGCGCGCCGAGCCGGTCCTTGTGCCGTTCGCCGGGGTCGGGGCGGGGTGACCGGCGCCGGGCGCGCGCGGCCGCGGACGCCCCGCCCGTGGTCTCATCCTCGCCCCGCATGGTCGTCCCCTCCGGCCGCGGTCCCCGGTGTCCGGCGGCGCCCGGCTCCGGCGTCCTCGCTTGCGCGCATGTCCCCTTGTACGTTCGGCGCGCCCCGGGACCCCACGGGTGGGTTCCGGGATTTCTCCGGGACCGGCGCGGGGTGCCGGGAGAGGGGCGCGGGCCGTGGGGCGGGCGGGCGTCGGCGACGTATGAGCGGGGCGTCACGACCTTCGGAACGACCAGGAGAAGAGTCACGTGAGTTCTTCAGGCCCCTTCCTGACGGTGCACACCGCCGTCGTTCTCCTGATGGCCACGGTCATCGGCCTCGTCGTCGGAGGACTGACGTTCCTCTCGGGCGCCACGGCGGCGGGCGCGGTCCTCGCGGGGCTCACCGGGGCAGGGGTGAGCGTGCCGACGCTGCGCGGTCTCATCGGCTGAAGGTCGCGTGAAGGGCGCGGCGGATCCACCACTCCGTGTCGTACGTCCTGACGCTGTGGAGCAATGACGGCCGCGGAGGGCGGCGCTGTCCCCCAGCCGGAGATGCCGAGGGCGCGTCGACCGCCCGTCGGCGGGAGACCTCAGCGAGCGGACCCGCCCGGCAGCTCACGGGGAGGGGTGAGCGCGGCCCGCTGCTGCCTCGCGAATCGCCGGAGCACATGAACGACACGGACCAGCGCGAGCGCTCCGGCCAGCGAGGCTCCCGCCATGACGAGGACCTTGTCGACCTCATGGGGCAGGGACCACACGGCCACAGGCCCGGCGACCACGCCGAAGACGAGCAGGGCGAGGAAGGCCGCGCTGAAGAGCGCGTACCCGATCTCCACGGTGATCTCGTCCCGCTGGGCCTGGCTGCGTCGGGGTGTCGTCATGATCACAGGATCGCACTTCTGTACGCATAGGTCCGCGGATCGGTCATCCCGATCGGTCATCCGGATCCGTCATCCTGTCCCGGCAGGCGGAACTCCCGCACACGCGGCCGGTCTCCGCGAGATCGTGCCGCTCCGTGCCGGAGACCGCGCCTCACCACCAGTACACGGGATAACGCGCCGCGCCCCGGCGGACGTACGCGGAGGCGCAGCCGCCGAGTACCAGCAGGGCGGCGGAGCCCGCGAGGAGGGGGACGAACGTCGCGGGGTGCGGGGAGTGCAGGACGATGACCACGGACGTCGCCGCCGCCGGTGAGTGCGCGGCGCGCGCCGCCGTCATCACGGCCAGACCGATCCCCGCCGCCAGCGCGGCGGCCCAGGACGAACTGCCCAGGACGGCGAGGACCCCGAATCCGACGGCGGCGCACAGCATGTGACCCGCCATCACGCTGCGCGGCTGGGCGAGCGGCAACTGGGGGACGCCGTAGATGATCGCGGCGGACGCGGCCAGCGGCGGTATCAGGAGGGGCTCGTGGATCAGGGAGCCGATGGCGGCCAGGGCCAGCATGACGGCGGTGGCGACACCGGCGTTGTGCAGGATGGTGCCGGGCGGCGGCGGGGCGGGCGCGCTCCCCGCGAGACGGCCGAGGACCCGGGAGCGGGGACGGGAGCGCTGGCTGGTGCGGACAGGCGCGGGCGGCGCCTCGACGGCTTCGTCGGTGCTCAAGACAGAGGTGTTCCGGTGAGGAGCCGGCGGGAGACCCGGACGGCGGCGGCAGGAGGGCAGGAGTCGGCACGGCGTCCCCGCTGGTGGCAAGGCGCTCGCGTACCGGCGGCCGTCCTGGGTCGGGATGTCCGCATACTCTCCCCTGATCTTACGAATCCCTGGCGAGTCATCGCGGATCAGGGTCCCCCAGGCCGCTGACACGGGGCTGACGGCCGGACACGGGGCCGACGCCGCGCCGGGTGCGGCCGAGCCGCGCCTACAGGGCGTTAGGGTGTGGCACAAGCATCACCGTACGAAGTCAAAGCGAGTCAGCGTGTCCACCACCTTCCAGCCGGTCCTGGACCGCATCGCCACCGAGATCGCGGCCACCCCGGGACGCGGGCGCCCCGCCGACTACATCCCCGCACTCGCCTGCGCCGACCCGAACCGCTTCGCGATGGCCGTCGCGGAACTCGACGGGACGGTGTACGGCGTCGGCGACTGGCAGCACCCCTTCTCGACCCAGTCCATCACCAAGGTCTTCACCCTCGCCCTCGCGCTCTCCCTGGAGGACGACGAGCTCTGGGAGCACGTCGGCCGCGAGCCCTCCGGCAACCCCTTCAACTCCCTGGTGCAGCTGGAGTACGAGCACGGCATCCCGCGCAATCCGTTCATCAACGCGGGCGCGCTCGTCGTCACCGACCGCCTCCACTCCCTGACCGGCGACGCCTCCGGCGCCCTGCGCGACTTCCTGCGCGCCGAGTCCGGCAACCCGGGACTCACCTTCGACCGGCAGATCGCCGCCTCCGAGGCCGCCCACGGTGACCGCAACGCCGCACTGGCCCACTTCATGGCGTCGTACGGCAACATCTCCAACCCGGTGCCCGAACTCCTCGACCAGTACATCCGCCAGTGCTCCGTCGCCGCGTCCTGCGCCGACCTCGCGCTGGCCGCCGGGTTCCTGGCGCGGCACGGGATAAGGGCCGACGGCTCGACGCTGCTCTCGCGCAGCCGCGCCAAGCAGGTCAACGCCGTGATGCTGACGTGCGGCACCTACGACGCGGCCGGCGACTTCGCCCACCGCGTGGGGCTGCCCGGCAAGAGCGGTGTCGGCGGCGGCATCATCGCGGTCGTCCCGGGCCACTGCACGATCTGCGTCTGGAGCCCCGGCCTCGACCAGCGGGGCAACTCGGTCGCGGGCGTCGCCGCGCTCGACCGCTTCACGACGCACACGGGCCTTTCGATCTTCTGAGGCAACCTCCGGGCCCCCGCGCCCGACGGCCGGCACCCGGAGGGGTGCGGTCGGGTCCCGCGGACGGGCGGGTCAGGACGCCAGGAAGGCCCGCACGCCCTCTGACACCCCGTCGTCCGTCAGCAGGTCGTTGTGCGCGACGCAGCCTGCCGGATGGTTGGTCGCCCCGGTGAGCGGGACGCTGCTGTCCGGGTTGATGACCTCGTCGCAGTTCGACCACCACGTCGCGTACGACACCGTGCCCGGCGTCTCGTCGCCCGCGGCCAGCTGCTTGGCGACGTACGAACCCGGAGTCATGTCACGGCACCCCTGCGACCAGGCCGCACACGCCCAGGCCGTGGCGGTGCCGTGGTTGGGCCCGGCGATCGAGGCCCAGTGGGACACGAAGGGCGCGCCGCCGCCGAACTTCACGTACCAGCGCGTGACCAGGCTGCCGAAGGAGTGCGCCACCAGGTCGACACGGTCGGCGCCGGTGCGGACGCGCACCTCGGCGACGTACGCGGCGAGCTGTCCGGAGAGCGTCTCGTTCACCGACGCGTCGGTGTCGTACCCCCAGGAGAAGAGTTCGTCGTCGGTGTAGCCGGCGGCCTTCATGTCCTCGCGCAGCGAACCCCACACGCCCGGGTCGGCGTTGTAGCCGTGCACGAAGACGACCGGGGTGTGCGCGGCGCGCGGGGCCGCGGAGGAGGGGGCGGGCGCGACGAGTGCCGTCATCGCCGCCACGAGCAGGGCTACGAGCAGTTGCGCGCCCACACGGGCACGGGCTGTTCCGGCCATCGACACGGCCATCACCTCATCCGGCACGACGCTGACACGACACGGGGGTTACGCGCGGGTACGGAGGTGATTGTGCGGGCGGAGGCGGCAGAAGAACAGAGGCGGTGGGGCAGGAACTACCGCGGGTCGCGCAGCAGGGCGCGCAGGCGGCCCGGAGGATGCCCGGTCGCGCGGCGGAGGGCGTGGGTGAGGTGGGACTGGTCGCTGAAGCCCAGGTCGTGGGCGAGGAGGGCCAGGTCGCGTTCGCCTTCGGCGAGGCGGTCCAGGGCACGGGTGACACGGAGCCCGGTGCGGTAACGGGTGAGGGTGGTGCCGGTCTCCGTACGGAAGACGCGGCTGAGGTGGTGCGGTGAACAGCCGACGGCGCGGGCGAGGGAGCCGAGGCCGGGGGCGCCGTCGGTACCCAGCGCGGCGCGGGCGTCGTCGACCAGACGGCGCCGCGCCCGGACCGAACGGGGGAGCCCGCTCGCGACGCGGGCCGGGGCCAGCTGGGCGAGGATGCGGGCGGCGACCGCGGTGGTGCGTTCGGCCACTTCGAAGGCATCGGCCCCCGTACGCGCTCGGCTGAGCAACAGCCGGTGGGACAGGGCGAGTTCGGGTGTGGTGAACACCAGGCCCTCGGGGACCGTCGGGTCACCGCCCAGGAGAGCGGCGACCTGCGGCTCGGACAGGACGATCTCCGTGTAGACGTCGTCACCGCACGGATGCGCGAACTGCTGCTCGCTGCCCAGGCGTTCCACGTACACGCTGGCCGGGTCGAGGAGCTGCTCCACCCCCTGGACCCGCCCGCGCACCAGGCCGCGACGCACCATGACGAGTCCGAACACCGTCGCGGGGCGGACCGGTGTCCAGCCGCGCGGCGCGGCGGCGCACAGGACGTCGGCCAGCAGGAGGTCGTCGGTGCGGAGCAGGGTCCTGCGGTCGACCGGCATGTGCGTCCCTTCCGGCCCCGACTGGCGCGTTCGGCGTCTTGCCTCCGGCAAGGCGGGCCGAGCAAGAACGTACAAGCCGCGCAGGGGCGTTGCCCGGCAGTCTCTCGTGCGGAGAACCCATGGCGGCAGGACGAGGAGGACACCGATGAGCGGGCTGGAACGACGGCATGTGCTGCGGGGTGTCGCGGGGGCCGCCGCCCTCGCGGGATGGGGACAGGTCCTGGCGGACGGCGGCGCGGCACGCGCGGCGGGCGGCCGGACGTCGGGAGTGGTCGCGCGGCGGGCCGGGGCGTTCGAGGTGCTGGCGCTCCTGGACGCGCACGGGCCGTTCCCCGGCAGGCGGCAGGACCACTTCGCCGGAGCGACGGCGGCGGACTGGCGGCGGGCCGAACGGATCGACCCGGCCGCGTTCGGACCGGGCGACACCTGGGAGCTGGACTTCCACTGCCATGCGATCCGCAGGCCCGGTGGGCGCGTCACGCTCGTCGACACCGGGATCGGGCCCGTCGGCAGCCCCGCGTCGGGGTGGGCGCCCGTGCCGGGCCGGCTGCCGGAGGTGCTCGGGACAGCGGGCATCGACGCGGCCGACGTGGACTCGGTCGTCCTGACCCATCTGCACGAGGACCACTACGGCTGGGCCGTCGGGCCGGACGGGACGCCGATGTTCCCGGCGGCCCGGCACGTCGTCCAGCGTGTGGAGATCGCCGCGCTGGGGGAGAACGACAGCGCGATGTCGTACGTCGTCCGGCCCCTGCGCGCGGCCGGGCTGCTGCACGAAGTCGACGGCCGGGCACGGCTCTTGGGCGGGCCCGGCGGCACTGGTCCGGGGCGAGGGCACGGCGGTGCCGTCACGCTCGTGCCGACGCCCGGCCACACGCCCGGACACCAGTCGGTCCTCGTCGAGGGCGGTGCGCGGCGGATCATGGTCACGGGTGACGTGCTCGTCCACGCGGTGCAGCTCGTGAACCCGGCCGTGTCCTACGGCTTCGAGCGGGACAAGGAGGCCGCCCGGCGGAGCAGGGAGCGCCTGCTCGCGGAGGCCCGCCGCTCCCGTGCGGTCCTCGCGACGGCTCACCTCAACCGCCCCTTCGTACCGGCCGTGGAGTCACGCGAGTCGGGATGGTCCTAGTCCAGGCTTGGGGGAGGGCAGTAAACCCGAGGATTGACTTGGCGGTTGGGCGGGCGGGACGATCCCCTCGGGCCCGGGGCGGCAACCCGGCAGGGCCCGGCGTCCCGCTCCGGACGGCGCGTCGGGCGTACGCCGGGTGCCGACCTCTCCCCGGAGCGCGAGCCCGAAAGGCACCCATGAACCCCAGGGGGCGCGCCCCCGACAGGCCCTCCACGAAGGAGCTGCGCCGATGGCGCCGACCGCCACTCCGGACCAGCCGAACCACCCCCCGGACCAGCCGATCGACACCCCGGACCAGCCGATCGACGCCCCGGACCAGCCCACCGACACCCCGGACCAGACGGCACGCCGCCTCCTGACCGAGCTGGGAGCGGCGCGGCTCGACCACCCCGGCGGAACCCTCCTGGCCCACCTCGACCGGGTCCGGGACCGGCTCGCCGGCTGGGGTGCCCGCCCGGCGCTGCAACGCGCGGGCCTGTGCCACGCGACGTACGGCACCGGCGGCTTCGCACCCGTGCTGCTGCACCCCGCCGACCGGAGCCGACTGCGCGACGCCATCGGGCCGGAGGCCGAGGCGCTCGTGTTCCTCTACGCGAGCTGCGACCGCCGCCCCACGTACGCGAGCATCGCCACCACGACCGCCGACCGCCGGGCGGCGTGCGCCGGGCCCGCGATCCGCTTCCACGACCGCTTCACCGGCCGCACGTGGCTCCCCGCCCCGTCCCGGCTCCGGGACTTCGCGGAGCTGACGGCGGCGAACGAGCTGGACATCGCCGGTGTCGACAGCGCCTTCCGCGAGCGGTGGGGCGCCGACCTGAGGAGCCTGTTCACCAAGCTCGGCCCCTGGCTGAGCGCCGCGGCGCGGCAGGACTGCGAGAGGGAACTCGGCGGCGCCTGACCCCCGACCACAACGGGCACAGGATGTCGGGTCCGGCACAGTGGTCCCTTCCTAACGTGATGGACACAAGGGAAGGAGGCAGGAGTGCTGGAGCAGCTGAACCGGGCCCTGGAACACATCGAGTCGCATCTGGACCGGCGGATCGAGGTGGCCGAGCTGGCGCGGATCGCGGTGACGTCGGAGTACCACTTCCGGCGGATGTTCTCCGCGCTGGCCGGGGTCCCGCTCTCGGAGTACATCCGGCGCAGGCGGCTGACCGTCGCGGGCGCCGAGGTGCTGGCCGGCGAGCGGACGCTGCTGGAGATCGCGGTGCGCTACGGCTACACCTCGGGCGAGGCGTTCGCACGTGCGTTCCGCGCCATGCACGGCGTGGGGCCGGGCGAGGCCCGGCGCACCGGCGCCGCTCTGCACTCCCAGCCACGCATGTCCTTCCGTCTCATCGTCGAAGGGAGCAGCAGCATGCGATACCGGGTCGTGGAGAAGGAGGAGTTCCGTGTGGCCGGCAAGAAGGCCCGCGTTCCGCTCGTCCACGAAGGGATGAACCCCGCGATCGCCGACTTCATCCGGAGCATCGACAAGGAGACGTTGCGACGCATCACCGATCTGTCCGACCAGGAGCCCAAGGGGATCGTCGCGGTGAGCGACGACCTCGACCCGAGCCGGGCGGAGGGCACCGAACTCGACTACTACCACGGGGTGGTCACCCGGGCGGCGGTCCCCGAGGACCTGGACGCCCTCACCGTTCCGGCGGGCACCTGGGCCGTCTTCGAGAACTCCGGCCCGTTCCCGCAGGCGCTCCAGTACCTGTGGCGGGACGTGTTCACGCAGTGGTTCCCGTCGAACCCGTACCAGAGCCGTCCGGGTCCGGAGATCCTGAGCACCCGCCTGTCGCCGGACGGGGCGCGGGCGGACGCCGAGCTGTGGATTCCGGTGGAGCGCACAGGCGTCTGATCGCCGGGTGACCTCTCCGGCGGCAGGCCGACCCCTTATATAAGTGTTGACTTATATAAGGGGTCGCTGGCATGCTGAGGGCGTGCACGCATTCGATGTGCTGGGCGATCCCGTCCGGCGGCGCATCCTGGAACTGCTGGCCGAGGGCGAGCAGACCTCCGGGGTGGTGACCGCCGTGATCCGCGAGGAGTTCGCGATCTCCCAGCCCGCCGTCTCCCAGCACTTGCGGGTGCTGCGCGAGAGCGGCTTCGCGACGGTGCGCGCGGAGGGGGCGCGGCGGCTGTACGCCGTCGACGCGGCGCCGCTGCGCGAGGTGGACGTCTGGCTGGAGCGCTTCCGCGGCTTCTGGGAACAGCGCCTCGACGCGCTGGGCACGGAACTGGCCCGCGGCAAGCGTGCCAGGCGGCCGCACGAGAGCACGCGGCGGCCGCGCGACGGCACGCAAGGGGGCGGTGACCGCGGTACGGAGCGTCGTACTGCCAGAAGCGAGAGCGAGGAGACCTCCGATGGGTGACATCGTGGACCGGATCAACGCCATGCACCGCCAGGTGCGGGACGCCGAGACCCCCAAGGGCACCGGACGCGGCATCGTCATGCGCCGCGTCTACGACGCCGGTGTCCACGACGTCTGGGAGGCCTGCACCGACGCGGAGCGCCTCGGCCGCTGGTTCCTGCCCGTCACGGGCGAGCTGAAGCCCGGCGGCCACTACCAGCTGGACGGCAACGCGGGCGGCGAGGTGCTGCGCTGCGAGCCGCCGCGACTGCTGCGGGTCAGCTGGATCCTCGGGGAGCCCAAGGAGGGCGATCTCAGCGAGGTCGAGGTGCGTCTGACGCCCGAGGGCGAGGAGCGCACCCTCTTCGAGCTGGAGCACGTGGCCGTCGTCGACCCGACGTTCTGGGACACCTACGGCCCCGGAGCCACCGGTGTGGGGTGGGACCTGGGCCTGGTCGGGCTCGAGAAGTACCTCGCCGAGGGCGCGGCGTTCGACCGCGAGGCGACGCAGGCGTGGAGCGAGTCCGAGGAGGCGCGGGCCTACCTGACCGCGAGCAGCGAGGCCTGGGGACGGGCGAACGAGGCCTACGGCACACCCGCGGAGACCGCCGTGGCGATGACGGCGGCCACCACGAACTTCTACGTGCCGCCGGCCCCCTAGCGCCACAGGGCGGGCGCCACGTCTCCGGGACGGCCTACGCCCCTGAAGCGCCGGTCCGTACGCGGGGCCGTCGCCCGAGGAGCTCGGCGAGGCCTTGGCGGGTGGCGGCCAGGACGACCCGGTCCTCCGGGCGCAGGACATAGCCCGGGTGCAGGTCCCACACCAGGCCGGCGGGGTGCTCGTCGCCGTCCTCGGCCGGAGCGAAGGCCAGGTCGGGCTGGCGGTCGTCCGGAGCCGCGCAGTCGAGGGCGAGCACGCGCCAGGAACCGGCGCGGAACGACTCCTCGATGGTGCGGCCGTCCAGCTGCGGATGACCCGCGACATCGAGGGCGGCGAAGAGCAGGACCCGGCGCTCCACGGGGATCGCACCGAGGACGTGACGGCCCATCATCGCGACGGCGAACGCGGGCGCGGCGAGCGTGGAGACGCTGCGGCTGCGGGTGAGTGCCGCCGGATGGGCGGCCCGCAGGGTCCGGTAGACCGCGGTGGCGAACGCGTCGTCGTACAGGCGCAGCACGGCACGGAGGCCGGGCTTGAGGGAGCGTGCGTACAGAGCCGCTTCGAGGTTGGTGGTGTCACTGTTCGTCAGCGCCATCAGGGCGTGGGCGCGGTGCACCTTCGCGGATTCCAGGACGCCCTCGTCGGTGACGTCCCCGATGACCGTGGGCACGCGCAGACGACGGGCGAGCGGGACGCCGCGCGCGTCGGGGTCCTCCTCCACGCACACCACGGGGATGTCCATCTCGCGCAGCCGGGCGAGCACGCGGGTGCCGATCTTGCCGAGGCCGAGGAGGACGACGTGGCCGGAGAGGCCGCGCGGCGGTCGACGCAGGGCGGCCGCGTTGCGGAACGTGCCCAGAGCCTCCAGGACGGCCGCCAGAAGGACGGGCAGGAACAGCAACCCGGCCAGTCCGGACAGGAGTTGGAGGATCTGACGGGAGGCGGGTTCGGCGAGGGCGGGTTCGTCGATGGCGAAGAGGTCGAGCAGCGTGAGGTAACCGGCGTGCAGGGGGTGGGCGCCGGGCACCGCCAGCCAGTTCGCCACCGCCAGGCCGAGGACGCAGCCGCTGAGCCCGGCCAGCGACCAGCGCAGGCGGGGCGAGAAGAACGAGCCGAACGGGAGGCCGCGCCGGGTGAGACGGCCCGGCGCCGGTGCGGGCCCGGCGTGCGAGACGGTCTCCAGGACGACGGTGCCGCGGCCCGTCGCGGCGGCGACCGTGCGGGCGTCGGGCAGCAGCCGCGGCCCCTCTTCCTGGTCGTCGTCGTCCGAACCCTCCGCGCCCGCCGGGTCGTTGGTGGTGGCCGACAGCAGGGCGAGCGTGCACAGTCCGGGGTCGGCGACCCGCCCCCGGGCCGGCGGGGTGCGTTCCACGGCGCGCAGCAGGAGGCCGTCGGCGTGGACGACCTTGCTGGTGCCCGCGACCGCGGTGGCCGCGAGGGCCGGGGCGGCGGTGTCGGCGTCGGACAGGACGGTGGTGGAGGTGTCCGCCGCCGACAGGCCGAGTCCGGGCGCGGCGACCGCGGAGGCCTGGTCGAGCAGCTCCTCGATGTGCTGGCCGAGCTTGCGGTTGTAGAGCCGGATCACCAGGCGAAGGCGCGGGTTGAGCCGGCGGGCGGCCAGCGCGGCATGGATGTTCGTCTCGTCGTCGTCATGGACGAGGGCGAGCGCGGCGGCCTCGCCCACGCCCGCCTCGACCAGGGTCGCCTCGTCGGGGGCCGCGGCTTCGAGGACTCGCGGAGCCGGCGCGTTCCCGTCCGCGGCCGCACGCGTCGCCCTGGCCATGACCGCCTGCAACCGGCCGAGGAGGGCGGTGGCGGCCCGGCCGGCCGACCCCGCCCGCGCCGTGTCGCCCGTCCGCGCGGACGGCACGACGACGGTGACCGTCTCGCGGTAGACCGCGTGGAGCTCCGCGGCCAGCCGCTCGGCGAGCGCGTCGTCGCCGCACACGATCATGTGGCCGGTGGGCGGGGGCTGTTGTAACTGTGGTGGAAGGGAAGACACGTCATAGAAGACCACGGTCCTGCGCTCATCGGTTCCCTGGGCCCCCTCGATTCCCTCGTCCACCGCCGGACGGCAACGGGCTGGTGAGGACGCCACCCACGTAAGATCCAAGTCCCGTGAACAGCAACACAATCCCGTTACCCGAGAGCACCCGCCGCGCCGCCCTGGCCACCCGATGCCGTGCCGTCGTCGAGGCGCGCTGGTTCGCCGTCACCGTCTTCGCCCTGATCCTCACCAACGCCGCCGTGCTCGGCGTCGAGACGTACAGCGGTGTCACCGACCGCTTCGACGGCGAGCTGAAGCTGCTGGAGCACTGCTTCCTGGCGGTCTTCACCGCGGAGATGCTCGTCCGGGTCGCCGCCCACGCGGACCGTCCGCGCGACTTCTGGCGCGACCCGTGGAACCTCTTCGACCTGGCCGTCGTGGTGTGCGCGTTCCTGCCCGTCGTCCGGGAGAACGCCACCGTGCTGCGTCTGCTGCGCCTGGCCCGGGTGCTGCGCGCCGCCCGCTTCCTGCCCCAACTGCGCATCGTCCTGGTCGCGGTGGGCCGCAGCCTGCCGGGAACGGTCAGCTTCCTGCTCGTCGGCGGGCTGCTGCTCTACGTGTACGCGATGGTGGGCTGGGTCTTCTTCGGCGACGCCGACCCCGGGCACTTCGGCTCCATCGGCCGCGCCGTGCTCACCCTGTTCCTCCTGATGACCCTCGACGGACTCGGCGACGCGGTGCGTTCGGGCCTGGAGATCTCCCGCTGGAGCATCTTCTACTACGCCTCGTACGTCCTCATCGCGTCGTTCGTCCTGGTCAACGTCCTCATCGGCGTCGTGATCACCTCGCTCGACGAGGCCCGCACGATGGAGGAGCGGGAGGAGCGGGAGGCGCTGCCTCCCGCGCCCGCACCCGTTTCCGTGTCGGAGGAAGAGGTGCGGGTCCGGATCGCCGTCGCGCGCCGGGCGCTCGACGATCTGGAGGACAGCCTCGCGGCCTTCGCCGCGCCCCGTCCGTCCGGCGCCGAGGAGAGTGCGACGCCGATGCCGGGGAACACGTAGATCGACAGAGGCGTAGAAACAATCGGACGCAGCGCAGAAGCAGACGGACGATTCGAAACAAGGAGAGGCGGACCGGCATGGAGATCTCCGGCATCTTCACCGCGATCGTGATCGGCATAGTGATCGGAATCCTGGGCCGCCTGGTCATCCCGGGGCGCCAGCGCATCGGCGTCGCGTGGACGATCCTGGTCGGCATCGCGGCGGCACTCGTCGGCACGGCCGTCGCCGCCGCACTCGACGTCGCCGACACCAAGGGCATCGACTGGATCGAACTGGCCATCCAGGTCGGCCTCGCCGCGCTCGGCGTCGTGGGGGTGGAGCGCCTCAAGGGCCGCCGCTGAGCCGTACGGTCTCCTCCCGTGTGATCCGCGCCGAGCTACTCCCGTGGTCGTATGCGGGACCGATGCGGGGCGCCTACGGTGAGGGCGTGATGACCTTCGACCGCCTCCTGGCCCGTGCGCGGACGCTGCCGCCCCCGTCGGCGGACCTCCTGGTCGTGGTGGTCGTCGGGCTCTTCGCGGGGGCCGACCTGGCGGTGAACGAGCCCGGGTACCGGCAGGCGGACCAGTGGTCCTGGCTGCTGTTCGCCCTCTCCTTGTGCGCGCTGATGGGGCGCAGGCGGTGGCCCGTCGCCGTGGCGTCGGTGACGGGCGCCGCCTGCGCGGGCTGGGCACTGTACGGGCACATCGGAGAGCTGCTGAACCTGCCGGTGATCGTCGCGCTGTACACCGTCGCCGTCCAGGGCAGCCGACGCCGTACCGCCTGGGTGGCGCTGATCGCCGCTGCCGCGTCCGGGACCGTCGCCCTCGCGGTGGGCAAGGACGTCGTCAATCCGCAGGGGCTCCCCGTCCTGGAGATGGTGTGGCCGCTCGTCCCGCTGCTGCTGGGCGAAGTGGTGCGTACGCGGCGGCAGTTGCTGGCCGCGTACGCGGCGCGGGCCGAGCGCGCGGAGGCCGACCGGGAGCGCGAGGCGGCACGCCGTGTGCACGAGGAGCGCGCCCGCATCGCCCGCGAGCTCCACGACGTGGTGGCCCACACGGTGGCGGCCATGACGGTGCAGGCAGGGCTCGCCCTGGACGCGCTGGACCGCAGGCCCGACGTGGCGCGCGAGGCGATGCGCACGGTGCGCGACGCGGGCAAGGAGGCGGTGCGCGAGCTGCGCGCCACCGTCACCGTGCTGCGCGAGCCGGGCGGCGATCCCACCGCCCCGGCGCCGGGTGTCGGCCGGATCCCGGACCTCGTGGCCGGTTTCACGGGCAACGGGACCGACGTCGTGCTGCGGCAGGACGTCCGGGAAGCGGCGGCCCTGCCGCGCATGGTCGACCTCGCCGCCTACCGGATCGTGCAGGAGGCCCTCACGAACGTCGTGCGGCACGCGGACGCGCGGCACGCGGCCGTCTCGGTCGGCCTGTGGGGGCGGCGCCTGTGCGTCGAGGTGGTCGACGACGGCAGAGGTCACGACGGCAGGGGCCAGGACGCCAAGGGCCACGACGGCGAGGCGAACGACGAGAGGGGGCGCGATGCCCCCGGCGACGAGGGAGGGTTCGGGCTGCTCGGCATGCGCGAGCGGGCCTCCGCCGTCGGTGGCAGCATCGAGTACGGCCCCCTGCCCGGCGGAGGCTTCCGGGTGCGGGCCGAGCTGCCGGTCGACGCGACACCCGACGGGGCCGGTACGGCACCGGGAGCGACCGGCACGACACCCCATGAGGGAGGCCGACCATGACCGTGCGGGTCGTGCTCGCCGACGACCAGACGGTCGTCCGCGCGGGCTTCCGCGCCTTGCTGGACCTCACCGACGACCTCGTGGTGGTCGCCGAGGCGGCCGACGGCGCGCAGGCCGTCGAGGCGGTGCGCACCACCCGCCCCGACGTGGTCCTGATGGACATCCGCATGCCGGGCGTCGACGGCATCGAGGCCACCCGCCGCATCGCCGCCGACCGCACCCTCGACCGGGTCCGGGTTGTCATGCTCACCACCTACCAGGTGGACGAGTACGTCTTCGAGGCGCTGCGGCACGGCGCGGCGGGCTTCCTGATCAAGGACCTGGAGCCGGACGAGCTGCGCGAGGCGATCCGCACGGTCGCGGCCGGGCAGAGCCTGCTGGCGCCGGCGGTGACGCGCTCGGTCGTCGAGGAGTTCGCGCGCCTCAAGGCGCCGGAGGCCGCCGGGGCCGAGCGGCTCACGCCGCTGACGGAGCGGGAGCGCGAGGTCATGGCGCTGGTCGCGGCGGGGCTGAGCAACGACGAGATCGGCAAGCGGCTGATCATGAGTCCGCTGACCGCGAAGACACACGTCAGCCGTGCCATGACGAAGCTCGGGGTCCGCGACCGCGCGCAGCTCGTCGTCCTCGCGTACGAGGCCGGTCTCGTACGGCCCGGACAGCGGCAGGCGGGCCTGCTCCCGGGGGAGTAGCGGCCGACTCCCGTCGGCGGATGTCCGATCCGCCCGGCGTTCGTAGCGTCGGGGACATGATCGAGGCAACGGAACTGACCAAACGCTACGGCGGCAGGACCGCCGTCGACGGACTCTCCTTCACCGTGCGGCCGGGACGGGTGACCGGCTTCCTCGGCCCCAACGGCGCGGGCAAGTCCACCACCATGCGGCTCGTGCTCGGACTGGACGCGCCCACACGCGGACGGGTCACCGTGGCAGGCCGCCGCTACGGCGACCTGCGCGCACCCCTGTGCACGGTCGGCTCCCTGCTGGACGCGAAGGGCGTCCACGGCGGCCGCACCGCCTACCAGCACCTGGCCGGCCTCGCCGCGAGCAACGGCCTGCCGCGCCGCCGCGTCGACGAGGTCCTCGACCTGGTCGGGCTGCCGCCCGCCACCGCCCGCAAACGCACCAAGGGCTTCTCGCTCGGCATGGGCCAACGCCTGGGCATCGCCGCCGCGTTGATCGGGGACCCGGAGATCCTCCTTCTCGACGAGCCCGTCAACGGACTCGACACCGAAGGCATCCGCTGGATCCGTGACCTCATGAAGTCCCTGGCCGCGCAGGGCCGCACGGTCTTCCTTTCCAGCCATCTGATGAGCGAGATGGAGCTGACCGCCGACCACCTCGTCGTGATCGGCAGAGGACGTCTCCTCGCCGACACCACGGTCCGCGACTTCATCGCCTCCCACTCCCGCGCCCACACGTACGTACGGGCGCCCGAGGGGGACAGGCTGCGGGCCCTGCTGGAGGCCAAGGGAGCGGACGTTCGGCTCGACCCGCGCGGCGGCTGGCGCGTGACCGGGCCGGACGCGGTCGCGATCGGCGACCTGGCCCGCCTGCACGGTCTCGCCGTCCACGAACTGACCCCCGCCCACTCCTCCTTGGAGGAGGTCTACACGTCGCTCGCCCAGGACGCCGCCGAATACACCACCCCCATGACCAAGGAGGCCCTGCGATGAGCCCGAGCGACAGCCTCTTCGTCCAGCCGTCGGGCCGCAGCCCGCGCGCCGCCCTGCCGGAGCAGTTCCACTACGAGTGGATCAAGTTCCGGAGCGTGCGCTCCACCGTGTGGACGACGGTCGCCACGGCTCTGGTGCCCGTCCTCGGCGCGGTGTTCGTGGCGGCGAGCGGCAGTCTCCAGGCCGACGACACCGTGCTCGGCGGCAGTCTCACCCTCACCGTCGTCGCCCAGATGCTCGCCGCCGTGACCGGCGCGCTCGTGGTCACCGGCGAGTACGGCAGCGGCACCCTGCGCACCACGCTGGCCGCCAACCCCCGCCGCGGCACCGTGCTCGCCGCCAAGGCGACGGTCCTCGCGCTCGTCACGTACGGCCTCGCCCTGCTGTCCTGCACGCTCGCGTTCGCGGTCGGCGGGGCGCTGCTGCCCGCCGGCAAGTACCCCACCGGCGAGCCCTGGCCCGCCCTGTTCGGGATCGCCGCGTCGTTCTCGGTGGCGGCGTTGCTCGGGCTCGCGATCGGCACGCTCGTACGGCACTCGGCGGGCGCCGTCACCACCGTGATCGGGCTGCTCCTGCTGCCCTCCCTCTTCGGTCCGCTGTTCGGGGACGCGCGGCGGTGGATCGCCGGCCTGTCGCCCACGGCCGCCCTGGAGAAGCTGACCCAGACCTCCGACGCGAACGCCGAGGCGGTCGGCAGCCTGGGCCCCTGGCCGTCACTCGCCCTGGTCGCCGGATACACGGTGGTGCTGCTCCTGTCGGCCGCAGCCGCGTTCCGGCGGCGGGACGCGTGAACCCTGGTGTCAGCGGGGTTAAAGACTCCGCAAAACCCCGACGTCAAGGGCGAGTTCGCGACGTGGCCCAGCGGGTTTCGGCCGATCTGGCGACCGCTGGGCCGAAGGGTCCGCCGGGAGGCGGCGCCCCGCTCTAAGCTTCTACAAACGTGTAGAAGCGCGATGGCTCGCTCCTCGATGTCCGTACCGCGGCGGCTTGAGCGACCGGCTGTCCGGTGGTCATTCCCAGGAGGAACGCATGGCGACGATCGACCTCGACAAGGTGCTGGACAAGGCGTGGGCGGACAAGAGCCTGCCCGAGATTCTGGCCGCTCCGGTGGCCGCGCTCAAGGGCGTCTCGGACCGTGACGGGGAACTGCTCGACGAGGCGTTCGGGGTGAAGACCGTCGCCGACCTGGCCGACCTCAAGTACGCGCGCTGGGCCAGGGCGTTGGCGGCGCTGGACACGACGGCCAAGTAGGCCCGCCCCGTACCGGTGCCGCGGCCTCCGCCCCGAGGCCGCGGCACCTCCTCGTGACAGACGCCTGGTGCGGTTTCGTCAGTTACGCGCGGTGACATAGTATTTGCCGCAAATAAGGATGGTGCGTCAGTGGCGAGGACCGCCGTCCGAGGCGCAGGAATCAGTTCAACGTGGAAGCGAGTCGGTGCATGTTCGACGCCCTGAAGAACCTCAAGGACAAGGCGGAAGACCTCGCGGGGGAGCACGGGGACAAGGTCTCCGGCGGACTGGAGAAGCTGGGCGACTTCGTCGACGGCAAGACCGACGGCAAGCACAGCGACAAGATCGACACGGCCGTGGACAAGGCGCAGGAGTACGTCCAGAAGCTCGGTCAGCAGAAGAGCTGACGCGATGCGGCGTACTGCCGTTCGCCGCTCCCGGTGAACGGTGGCCAGCCGGGGTCTCCGGTCCGCGCGAACGCGACCCACGCGGCATGCATCTCCTCGGCCAGCGCGCCGGGCGGTTCGGCGGTTCCGAGCAACCCGTGCGGCCCGCGCAGCGCCGGAAGGCCGAGCCGGTCGAACACGAACGGAAGCTCCACCGTGTGCGCGGCGCCGAGCAGGCCCCCGACGGCGGGGGAGCGCCAGGCGAACTCGTAGACGTGCGCGCGGCCGTGCGCCTCGGCGAGCCGCCGGCTGCCCGCGCCGAACAGTGCGTCACCCAGGGCGGCCGACGCGGTCGGGTTCGTCGGCTTCCCCTGCGGTGCGAGGTACAGGTTCCCCTCCTCGGTGTTGGTGCCGACGAGCAGGTCGACGTCCGCCAGAGGGCTCTCGGCCGGCTGCCGTTCCAGTACGAGACCGAACGGGCTGAGCCCCAGGAGAGGGTCCGGCCGGTCGGCCGTCCGCAGGTCGAGACCGCCCAGTTCGGGCAGCACCTCGACGAGCCGGTCATCGGGCACGGCAGCGAAGGAGGCGGCCGTCGGCGCGACACCCAGCACCGAAGCGGCCCTGCGCGTCACCCGCGCGGCCTGCTCGGGGGAGAACGCGCCGAGCCCGTTGCCGCTCTGCACGATCGCGCGCCGGACGAGCCCCGCCGCCGCGGGCGTGGCGAGGACGGCGCCGATGATCGTGGCCCCCGCGGACTGACCGAACAAGGTGACGTTGCCGGGATCGCCTCCGAAGGCCGCGATGTTGGCGCGGACCCAGCGCAGCGCGGCGACGACGTCGAGCAGACCGCGGTTGGCGGGAGCGTCCGGCAGGTCCAGGAAGCCCGCGATGCCGAGGCGGTAGTTGAGCGTCACCAGGACCACACCGTCGCGGGCGAACGCGGAGCCGTCGTACAAGGCGGCGTTGGCCGAGCCGGCCACGAATCCGCCGCCGTGCACGAACACCATCACCGGGCGGCGCCCGGCCGCACGCGGAGCCCAGACGTTCACCGTGAGATGGTCCTCGCCACGCTCCCAGCCGGGACCGAAATACGGCTCCATGTCGAGGGAGCCGAAGGCGTCGGCCCTGCGCGGCTGCGGCGCGCCGGGCCCCGGGGACACGGCGTCGCGCACGCCCGTCCACCGCTCGGGGGGCCGGGGCGGAGCGAAGCGTCCGGCGCCCCGGGGCGGCGCGGCGTAGGGCACGGCGAGGAAACGCCGCACCTCGCTGTCGGCGGGACCGGTCGACGCGCCGCGGACGGCGCCCGCGGCGGTGGTCACGATCAGATCGGACGGCACGGGGTACTCCAGTTCTCCTGCGGGTGGGGGCAGGCGAGTTCTCTTGCGGAGGGGCAGGCGGGCGCGCGTGGCCGGTACGCGCTCAGATGCGGTCGAACGGTGCCCATGCGGCGATGGCGAACGTGTCGCCGTCCCGGACGACCTCCGCGCCGCCGGAGCCGCCGAGGTGCGCGGGCAGCACGAGCGAGTTGGTGTCGCTGGCCCGGCCCAGCAGCCGGCGCCGGGTGGCTCTGGCCTCGGCCGGGTCCTCGCAGAAGCAGCTGTTGGTGTCGGGCGCCACGAACTGCAGCGGCGTATGGAGCAGATCGCCGACGAACAGCGCGCGGTCCGTGCCCGATGCCAGAGTCAGCACCGAGGAGCCCGGCGTGTGGCCCGGCGCGAGGTCGAGCCGCAGGTTGCCGTCGATGGTGTGGCCGTCGTCCCACAGCAGGGTCCGGCCGGCCTCGTGCACCGGCGCCACGCTGTCCTCGAACACGTTCTGGTTGCCGCGCCCCAGCCGCGGCGCGTAACCGTTCGCCGGATTCCAGAAGTCGAAGTCGCGCCGCGGCATCAGATACGTGGCGTTGGGGAAGGTCGGCACCCAACTGCGCCCCTCCAGGCGTGTGTTCCACCCCACGTGATCGACGTGCAGATGCGTGTTGACCACCAGATCGACGTCCTGCGGCCGTACGCCCGCCCGGGCGAGCGCACCGAGGAAGTCACCGTCGCGACGGCTCCAGACCGGCGAGTAGGGACGTTCCTTGTGATTGCCGACCCCGGTGTCGACGAGGATCGTCCTGCCCTCGCTGCGCAGCAGCCAGGTCTGGATCGCGCTTACGCAGACGTTCGAGACGGGGTCGACGAAGTCCGGCTCCAACCAGTTCCCGTGCTCCCGCCACGCCTCCTGTGGCGCCTCGGGGAAGAAGGTGGCCGGCGTCATCCCGACCGATCCGTAGTACTCGACGACCCGGGTGACCGACACGTCGCCGAGAACGATGTGCTGCATGACTGCTCCTGTCCGCCGGCCCGGTGAAGCGCGGCCGATACGTGGCTGAGGTGCTGCCAACCTCGCGTCGGAGCGCGGCGAGGACCAGTCCCGGCCCGTGCCTAGGCATGACAGGGGCAGGCTGCGGACCCGGGGCGCGGGCATACTCGACGCCATGGTGGCTTCCACGCAGCTCGGCGAGTTCCTGCGGGCCCGGCGGGCACGGGTCAGACCCGCGGACGTGGGCCTGCCCGAGCTGCCGGGCACCCGGCGGGTGACGGGGCTGCGGCGCGAGGAGCTCTCTCAACTGGCGGGCGTCAGCGTCTCGTACTACACGCGCCTCGAACAGGGCGAGTCGGTCAACGCCTCCGACAGTGTCCTGGACGCGCTCGCCGACGCCCTGCGCCTGGACGAACACGAGCACGAGCACCTGCGGTCGCTCGCCGCGCGACGGCGGCGGCCCCTGAGGCGTCCGCCGGCCGAACGCGTCGACCCCCTGACCCGTGACCTGCTGCGATCGGTGGGGCCCACCCCGGCGCTCCTCCTCGGCCGTCGCACCGACGTACTGGCCTGGAACCCCCCGGCGCACGCCCTGCTCGCCGGGCACCTCGACCCGGCCGCACCCGACCGCCCCGAGGACCGGCCCAACCTGACCCGCATCCTGTTCCTCGACCCGCACACCAGAGACCTGTACGTGGACTGGGACCGCAAGGCCCGAGCGGTGGTGGGCAGCCTGCGCCAGGTCGCCGGACGCCACCCCGAGGACGCGCTCCTGGCGTCACTGGTCAGCGAACTGTCCATGGCGTCCCCCGAGTTCGCCGCGCTGTGGGGCGACCACCGGGTCCGGCCGTGCGAGGCGGACGCCTACCGGCTGCGGCATCCCCTGGTCGGCGGGCTCACCGTCACCCAGCAGATCCTCGTCCCCGCCCGTTCGCCCGAGCAGTCCCTGGTCCTCGTCACCACCGAGGAGGGCTCCAGCGCCCAGGACGCCCTCATGCTCCTGGCTGCGGGCTCCGGCCCTCAGTCGGCGGAGGCGGGGGACGGCGGCGGGAGGAGGGCCATGTCGCCGAGCACGCGTGCGGTTCCGAGGTCGAGGTCGGTGTCGTAGCCGGTGCGGAAGGCCGCCTCGTAGGCGGAGTCCCCGAGGGCGGCGCGGGTCCGCGCCTCGCAGGCGCGGCGCGCGGAGATGAGTGCGGGAATGCCCGCCTGCGGCCGCCCCAGGTCGTCCCAGACCTGCTGCGCCAGGCCGAGCAGCCAGCCCGCCTGATGGCTGCTTCCGGTGGCGTCCATCGCCTGGGCCAGGACGTCGATGGCCATGCCGCTGCCCGTGCCGTCCCGCAGCCGGTGCTTGACCCGCAGCGCGTCGCGGGCGTGGTCCCAGGCCGTGTGGGGCCGTCCGCGGGCCAGCTCGGCCTGGGAGCGGACGAGGTCGCCCCAGGCCCGCATGCAGCGCTCGCCGTGCCGTTCGCAGACGGCGCTCAGTTCGTCCAGCAGATCCACGGCCGCCTCGACACGGCCCGCGGTGACGTGCGCGTGAGCGCCCATCACCAGCGCGAACAGCGGGAGGAAGGTGAGCGGCCGACGGCGCCACGGGGTGGCGAGCAGCTTCTCGACCAGGGACACCACTCGCGCCGGGTCGCCGCGCATCGCCGCCACCCGGAGTTCGGCGGCCACGGCCTGTGCCCGCTCCGTCTCGCCGAACCGCGCGGCCAGGGCGGAACATTCGGCGGCCCGCTCCTGGAGGCCGGTCAGGTCCCCGAGGTAGAGCAGCACCTGGCTGGCGACGTACAGGGCCTGGACGCGTGGCCGACTGGGGCCGGGGTCGGCGCCCAGGGCCCGGTTCACGTAGTGCTGGCCCTCCTTGGTGAAGCCGCATCCGTACCAGAAGAACCACAGGGCGCCGACCAGTTCGAGGGCGGCGTGGTCGTGGGGGTCGTCCGGCGCGGCGAGGGCGTACTCCAGCGCGGCGCGGAAGTTGCCGTGCTCGGCGGTGGCCCGGTCGTACCAGGTGTACTGGTCCGGCCCGATCCAGGCGGCGCCGCAGGCCCGCGCGAGGCCCAGGTAGTGATCGAGGTGCCTGCGGCGGAGCTCGTCCTCCTCGTCGAGGCCGCCCAGCCATCCCGCGCCATACTCACGGATGGTGTCGAGCATGCGGAAGCGCTCGCCGGCTGCGGTCGGCTGCCAGTTCAGGATGGACTTCTCGGTGAGCGCCTCCAGGAGGGCGGGGATCTCGTGCCCCGGCAGGTGCGTGTCGGCGCACACCTGTCGGGCCGCCTCGGCGTCGAAACCGCCCGCGAAGACGGAGAGCCGCGCCCAGACCAGCCGTTCCGCCGGGGTGCACAGCTCGTGGCTCCAGCCGATCGCGGTCCGCAGCGCCCGGTGCCAGGGCGGTGCGGCGTCGTCCACCACGTCGTCGAGGGTGCCGAGGACGGCGTACCGGTCCTCCAGGCGGTCGATGAGGTCGGCCATCGACAGCTCGCGCAGCCGGGCGGCGGCCAGCTCGATGGCGAGCGGCAGGCCGTCCAGTCGGTGGCACAGCCGCACCAGCTCCGGCCGGTTGGCGTCGGTGACGCCGAAGCCGGGCACCGCTTCGGCGGCGCGGGCGGCCAAGAGGGCGACGGCGTCCGACTCCCGCGCGCCCTCGGCGGCGGGACCGCCGGTGACGGGGAGCGGCGAGACGGTCAGCGGCTGCTCCGCGATCATGTTCAGCGGGCGGCGGCTGGTCACCAGGATCCGCAGCCCCGGCGCCCCGCGGAGCAACGACTCGGCCATCAGCGCGCACTCGTCGACCAGATGCTCACAGGTGTCGAGGACCAGCAGCGTCTCGCGGTCCGCCAGATAGTCGACCACCACGTCCAGCACCGGGCGCGTCGTGCGGTCCACCAGCGGCAGCGCCTCGGCGATGGTGTGCGCCAGCAGGACGCCGTGCCGCACCGGGGAGAGCTCCACCCACCAGGCGCCGTCCCGGAAGGAGGGCTGCGCCTCGCTCGCGGCCCGCAGCGCGAGCCGTGTCTTTCCCACGCCGCCGACCCCTGTCAGCACCACGAGCCGCGTCTCCGCGAGCAGCCGGTGGATCTCCGTCAGTTCGCTCCGCCGCCCGATCAGCTCCGTCGTCTCGGCCGGCAGATTCCCGGTACGCGGCTTGCGCGTGGCCATCGTCCTCCCCGTCTTCGATCACCAACCGCATGGGACGAAGGGCAGTTTGGCGAGTCCCGCCGTGCGGCGTGACGGGAAGAGGGAAAACGATCACTTATGACGCGATCGGACCGTGCGGGCTCGAAGCCGGTGCTCATGATGCTCCCTCGGTCTGCCCATATGGGTGCGTTTTCCCTTACGTAACTTCACGCGTAAAGTAACTGCGGACGTCGCCTGCGAGGCGGGAAGATCCATGAGCTGCACGGGAGAGTCCATGAGCGACACGGGCGAACACGAGGACGGCGAAGAGCTGCGGTGGCTCGACGAGCAGGAGAAGGCGGCGTGGACGGGGCTGATCTCCCTTGTCCTGCTGCTGCCCGGCAAGCTGGAGTCGCCGCTGCGGCAGGAACACGGCCTCACCCTGTTCGAGTACCTCGTGCTCAGCCACCTCTCCGAGGCCCCGCGGCGCACGATGCGGATGGGAGAACTGGCCTTCCTCGCCAGCGGATCGCTCTCCCGCCTGTCCAACGTCGTCAAACGCTGTGAACAGCGTGGCTGGATCGTACGGACACCCGATCCGGCGGACGGCCGCTACACCCTCGCCGAACTCACCGACGCCGGCTTCGACATCGTGGACCTCGCAGCGCCCACACACCTGCGCGCCGTGCGCCACATGGTCCTCGACTCGCTCAACACCGCCGACCAGAAGGCCCTCGCCCGCATCGCCCACAAACTCCGCATCGTCCCCGACGACTTCGGCTGACGGGCCGCCCGCGGGTCACCCCTCCCGCAGGCCCAGGACGAGGTCGCGCGGCAGGCCGTGCGTGTCGTGGAGGTAGTGGAGGTCCTCCTCGCTCAGCCGTCCCTGGAAACGGGGCTTGGCCAGTACCTGGCGGCCGCGCTCCAGGAGCGTCCTGAACCGGCGCTCCTCCTCGTGCAGCACACGGCGCACGTCGGTCGGGTCCGTCTCCTGGCGGAAGTGGTCCCGGGTGTGCAGGAACAGCTCGTCCGGCAGGTCGCCGATGCCGCGTGAGGGGTCGTCGCGCCACAGCACGGTGAGGGCGCGGCGCACGAGGCGGCGCAGGACGTAGCCGCGGCCGGTGTTGCCGGGCCGAACCCCGTCGCCGATGACCACCATGGCCGAGCGGAGATGGTCGCAGACGATGCGCAGGGAGGACTCGTCCAGCGGCCACAGCCCGGGTACGAGCCGGCGCCACGGGTCGAAGACGTCGCACTCGAAGACCGAGGGACGGCCCTGGAGGAGCGAGGCGAGCCGCTCCAGGCCGAGACCGGTGTCGACGTTGCGCTGGGGGAGCGGCACGAGCGAGCCGTCGTCCAGGCGGCGGTGGCGCATCATGACGTGGTTCCACACCTCCACCCAGCGGTCGTCCTGGGTGGGTGTGGACTGCGGCGGGGTGTCGCCGGTCCACAGGAAGAACTCCGAGTCGGGGCCGCAGGGGCCGGTCGGGCCGTTGTCCCACCAGTTGTCCTCGACGGTGAACTCCACGGGAACGCCCAGGTCCTGCCACACCTCCAGAGAAGCGGTGTCCGGCCCGAGCCGCTCGTCACCGCCGAAGACCGTGGCGTGCAGCATGCCCGGATCGATGCCGAACCCCTCGGTGAACAGCTCGTAGCCCCAGCGCAGGCTCCGCGGGCCTTCGTAGTCGCCGAGGGACCAGGTGCCGAGCATCTCGAAGACGGTGAGATGGGTGGGGTCGCCGACCTCCTCCAGGTCCGTGGTGCGCAGGCAGCGCTGCACGTTGACCAGGCGTTTGCCGAGCGGATGCGGCCGTCCCTCCAGATAGGGGGTCAGGGGGTGCATGCCGGAGGTGGTGAACAGCACGGGGTCGCCGGGCTCCGGCAGCAGGGTGGATCCGGTGATCCGGCGGTGCCCCCGCTCTTCGAAGTACTCGATGAACGTACGGGTGACGCGTTCGGTGTTCATGGGGTGCTGGCTCCTTCGCGGGCGCGCGGGGCGCCGGACAACGGATCCGCGCGATCACCGGAGTCAGGGCGGGAGAGCCAAGAAAACCATCGACGGACCGTTTCCGGTCGCCGATGGTTGGAAGAGAAGACGTCAGGCGGCGGCCGGCGAGCTGGTCGCTCGCGCGGTCGCGGTGGTGCGTGGGCCGGTGACGTTCATGGGGCCGACGATAACGCGCGCGCCCGGCACCGGGCGAACGAATTACGGCTGCCCGGTGCCGGGCGAACGGGCGAACGACCCACGGCCGCCCGCCCATGCCACTCCTAGACCGAGCCGGAGACCCCGGCCTTCCGGCCCGCCGCCGTCCGCTGGCGCACGTACCCGACCGCCGCGAGCGCGATGGTCAGACCGCTCGTCCAGGCGAGCTGGGCCCGCGTGCTCGGCTCCACCGCCATCAGGACGAACACGGCCGTCATACCGGCCAGCGCCACCCACGTGAGGACCGGATAGCACCACATCCGCACCGTCAGCTTCTCGGGCTCGTCGCGTTCGGTGCGGCGGCGCAGGATCAGCTGGGAGACGGCGGTGAACATCCAGACGACGAGGATCACCGCGCCGATCATGTTCAGGAGCCACTGGAAGATGTCGTCGGGCCGCCAGTAGCTGAGCAGCACGCAGAAGAACCCGAAGGCCGACGACGCGACGACCGCGCGGCGCGGCACGCCGGACGAGATGCGGCCGAGCGCGGCCGGGCCCTGTCCTCGGGAGACCAGCGAGCGTGCCATGCGCGAGGAACCGTAGATGTTGGCGTTCATCGCGGACAGCAGCGCGATCAGCACGACCACGTTCATGATCTGCCCGGCACCGGGGATGCCGAGCTGGTCGAGGGTCGCGACGTAGGGGCCCTTCTCCACGACCTCCTTGTCGTTCCACGGCACCAGCGTCACGATGACCAGCATCGAGCCGATGTAGAAGATCGCGATCCGCCACATGGCGGTGCGCACGGCGCCCGCGACGCCCTGGACCGGGTTCTCGGACTCGGCGGCGGCGATCGTGACGGTCTCCAGGCCGCCGTACGCGAGGACCGAGGCCAGCAGGCCGATGATGAGCCCTTCCGTGCCGTTGGGCATGAACCCGCCGACGCCGGTGAGGTTCCCGGCGCCGGGGGAGTCCGTACCGGGCAGCACACCGGTGATGGCGAGCCCGCCGATCACCAGGAAGAGGCTGATGGCACCGACCTTCAGCGCGGCGAACCAGAACTCGAACTCACCGAAGTTCTTCACCGCAGCCAGGTTCGAGCCGCAGAACACCGCCATGAACAGCGCGACCCAGGCCCACTCCGGCGTGCCGGGCAGCCAGCCCGTCATGATGTGCGCGGCGCCGAGGCCCTCCAGGCCGACGCCCATGCACAGCATCAGCCAGAACGACCATCCGGCGGTGAACCCCGCCCACGGGCCGATCGCGCGCTCGGCGTAGACGGAGAAGGAGCCGGAGGCCGGACGGGCCGCCGACATCTCGCCGAGCATCCGCATGACCAGCATCACCAGCAGGCCGGATGCCGTGTAGGCGAGGACGATCGAGGGACCGGCGGCGGCGATGCCAGCGCCGGAGCCGACGAAGAGTCCGGCACCGATGACACCGCCGAGGGCGATCATCGACAGGTGCCGCTGCTTGAGCCCCTTGGAGAGCTCCGGTTCCGGGGTCTCCGGTGGCCGGGAGGGGGCGGTAGTCGTGGGAGGCATGCGGGCAAGTCTGGATAACTCGCTCGCATGGTGAGAGCGGTGTCCGATATCCGAACACCGCGCCTACCTGTGGTGATCATCCGTACACGCTGAGCGCGCCGCGCCGCGTCCGCAGGGGATCGCCCGGCTCGGTGCTCAGTGGATGACGTCGAAGATCTGCTTCTGGAGGCCGTTGGGGTAGGTCTGGTGTTCGGTGAGCTTGAGGTGCTGGGTGTCTTTGTCGGTGGT
>NZ_JBFAWC010000020.1:0-158191 GCF_040680155.1 Streptomyces sp. NPDC052114
CCCCCACGTCCCCTCGGGCCGGTCGGGCGCGTGCGGCCCGGTGGGGGCCGGTGCGCCCGCGCCGCGGCGGACGGGACCGTGCCGCTCCGCTGTGGGCGGCGGCACGGTGGCGAACTAGCCGCCCCCCGCTGTGGGCAGGCGTTCCGCACGGCGGAACGGGTGGGCACAGCCCCCGGTGCCGGGCAGCGATAAAGGTGGCTCCAGCCCCGGCGCAGCCGGACCGTGGCGGGTGGTGATCAAGGGGGCGCCCGCCCCGGCGCAGGCGGGGAAGAACCCCGGGGCCGGGCGGCGAGAAGTGTGGCTCCAGCCCCGGTGCAGGCGGGCAGGAACCCCGGTGCCGGGCGGCGATGACCGTGGCCCGGGCCCCGGCGCGGCCGAATGGGCCCCCTCAGCGGGAGTCGGGGGCCGTGCCTCGGGAGGTGTAGAAGGCGACCGTCAAGTCCTTGACCAGCGCCTTGCGTTCGTAGTCGTCCAGCGCGACCAGCCCCCGCTCGGTCAGCCGATGAACCGTGTCGTCCACCGCGTCGAGCACCGACGTCAGCACACTGTCCCGATGCTTCGCGTCGAGCGCCGCCACCTGCCGCCGCAGCATCGCCGCCGCCACCTCCGGCGCGTACTCCACCCGCGTCGGCCGCGCGGAGAAGACCTCGACGCCCACGGCCCGGCACTCCGCCGCCAGCGCCCTGGTCAGCGCGTCGCCGACCGCCTCCGCGTCCCGCAGCGTCGGCACGTCGTCCGCGGGCTCGCGGAAGGAGTCCGCGGGCAGCCGCGACGCCACCCGCGCGGTCACCGCCTCCACCTGCTCCCGCAGGTACTCCGTGTGGTCGTCGACCGTGAACAGCGCCCGCGCCGCGTCCTTGACCTGCCACACCACCAGCACGACGACCCGCAGTTCGACACCTTGCGCGTCGACCGCCGTCATCGGCTCGCTGCGCCAGTGCCGCAGCCGCACGTCGACCCGCCTGCGCAGCATCAACGGGCTGATCCACACCAGACCCGTGCGCCGCACGCTCCCCCGGTACCGCCCGAACAGCGACAGGGTCCACGCGCTGCCGACCCGCCCCCGGGTCAGCCCGCCCAGCGCGAAGAGCACGACGACCCCGCAGCCGCCGACGGACGCCCAGCGCCAGGCGTCGAGCCCCTGCCCCGAGGGGCGTTCGGGCAGCCGCAGGAACTCCGTGAGCCGCGCGGGGAGCAGTCCGCCCGACCAGACCAGCGCCCCGGCCCCGGCGAGGGCGAGGAGCGCCACGAGCAGCGCCCACCAGCCGGAACAGGCGCGCCCGCGCCGTTCGACGAGGTCGCGGTCGGGGCGGGGAGGGCAAGGAGCGGGACGGCTTCCCTCGGGTGCGGAGGCCTCCCCGGCGGGCGCCGCCGCCCGCGTCCGTCCCGTGCCGCGCTCGCCCTCAGGAGCCCCGGGGGACTTCGGCTTCGCCGGTTCCGCCCCGTCGCCCCGGAACAGCAGGTCCATCGGTATGGAGTCGTGCCGGTTGCGTACGACCAGTTCGCGCGCCGCGCCACCGACCGGCTTGACCGGCTTCCCGGGCCCCTTGGGCGCTGCGGGTTCCTTCGGGTCTTCCGGCACGGGCACAACCAGACTTCTCGCGGGCGCAGGTCAGTTGACGCCTCGGCAGATGATCATGAACCATGTCGATCCTGCCCGAATGGGACACCCGGCTGCACCGGCAAAGGTCCCTTACGGCCGGGACTTTCGTCCCTTGTGGGGCTCACCGGCCCCCTCCGGGAAGCCGCTCGGCCAGCACCTCCGCCAGGTGCCGCCCCCTCACCTCCGCCAGCTGCCCCAGCTGCGTGCGGCAGGAGAACCCGTCGGCCAGGACCACCGCGTCCCCGGGGGCCTGCCGCACCGCGGGGAGCAGCTGTTCCTCGGCGCAGGCCGCCGACACCTCGTAATGGCCGCGTTCGAAGCCGAAGTTGCCCGCGAGCCCGCAGCAGCCGCCGGTCAGCTCGCCCGTCAGGCCGGCCTTCTCGCGCAGCCGCCGCTCGGCCGCGTCGCCGAGGACCGCGTGCTGGTGGCAGTGGGTCTGGCCGACCACCGGGCGGTCGACGCGCGGCGGGCGCCACTGCGGGGCCAGCTCCTCCAGGGCCTGCGCGAACGTGCGGACCGAGGCGGCGAGCCGGTGCGCGCGCGGGTCGTCGCCGAGGAGTTCGACGAGGTCGGTCCTGAGGGCGGCGGCGCAGCTCGGCTCCAGGACGACGACCGGGGTGCCGGCTTCCAGGAGCGGGGCGACGCGGTCGAGCGTGGCGCGCAGGACGGCGCGGGCGCGGTCGAGCTGGCCGGTGGAGACGTACGTCAGGCCGCAGCACACGCCGTCCGGGGGCAGCGCGACGAGGAGCCCCGCGTCCTCCAGGACCCGCACCGCGGCCCGGCCCACCGCCGGCGAGAGGTGGTCGGTGAACGTGTCGGGCCAGAGCACGACGTCCGGCCGTGGCCTGCCGCGCGGGCCGCTCCCGGACCGCCGCCGCGACCGGCTCCGCCACCACTGCCGCAGGGTCCGCGTCGCCACCTCGGGCACCGGGCGGCGCGCGTCGATCCCGCCGAGCCGCTTGCCGAGCGCCGCCAACGGACCGATGCGCGCGAGGGCGTTGACGAGCGGTGCCGTGCGCGTCGCGGCGACGGCCCGCAGCCAGCGCGGCAGCCATCCCATCGCGTAGTGGGCGGCGGGCCTGCGGCGGCCTTCGTAGTGGTGGTGGAGGAACTCGGCCTTGTACGTGGCCATGTCGACGCCCACCGGGCAGTCCGAGCGGCAGCCCTTGCAGGACAGGCAGAGGTCGAGGGCGTCCTTGACCTCGGTGGAGCGCCAGCCGTCGGTGACCACCTCGCCCGCGAGCATCTCGTGCAGCAGGCGGGCGCGCCCGCGCGTGGAGTGCTCCTCCTCCCCCGTGACGCGGTACGACGGGCACATCACGGAGGTGGGCGACGCCGGGCTCGACGTACGGCACTTGGCGACGCCCACGCAGCGGCGGACCGCGGCCGAGAAGTCGCCTCCGTCGTGCGGATAGCCGAAGGCGACGTCGACCGGCTCGCGGGGCAGCGGGGCGAAGCGCAGGTCGGCGTCGAGGGGTGCGGGGCGCACCAGCATGCCGGGGTTGAGCAGGCCCGCCGGGTCCCAGACGTCCTTCACGCGCTCGAAGAGGCGGACGAGTTCGGGGCCGTACATCGTGGGGAGCAGCTCCGCGCGGGCCTGTCCGTCGCCGTGCTCGCCGGAGAGCGATCCGCCGTGCGCGACGACCAGCGCGGCGAGGTCCTCGGAGAACCGCCGGAAGCGGGCGACGCCCTCGCGGCCGAGCAGGTCGAAGTCGATGCGTACGTGGATGCAGCCGTCCCCGAAGTGTCCGTACGGCGTGCCGCGCAGGCCGTGTTCGCCGAGCAGCGCCCTGAAGTCCTTCAGGTAGTCGCCGAGGCGGGCGGGCGGCACGGCGCAGTCCTCCCAGCCGGGCCAGGCCTCGCTGCCGTCGGGCATGCGGGTCGCCGTGCCGCTGGCGTCCTCGCGCACGCGCCACAGCGACCGCTGTCCTGCGGGGTCGTCGACGACGAGCGCGTCCGTCACGTCGGCGGCCCGCACGATCGACTCGGCACGCGCGCGTGCCTCGGCCGGGCTCTGGCCGCCGGTCTCGACGAACAGCCAGGCCCCGCCCTTGGGCAGGTCGTTGGCGTGCGAGGAGCCGCGCACCAGGTCGGCGGCCATGCCCTCGACGGTGAGCGGGCCGTGCGGGAGCAGTCCGGCGGCGGCCTGGGCGGCGGCGCTCTCGTCGGCGTACCCGAGCACGGCGAGCGCCCGCGCGCGGGGTGCCTCGACGAGGCGTACGTCCGCTTCGGTGACGATGCCGAGGGTGCCCTCCGAGCCGCAGAAGGCACGGGCGAGGTCCGGGCCGCGCTCCGGGAGCAGGGCGTCCAGGGCGTAGCCGGAGATGCGGCGCGGCAGATCGGGGAACCCGGTGCGCAGGAGCGCCAGGTGACGGTCCACCAGGGGGCGCAGCCCTTCGGGGGCGCCGTCCCAGCCGTGGCCGAGGCGGTGGGTGCCGCCCCGGGCTCCGACGACCGACAGCCGGTGGACGTTGTCGGCCGTCGTCCCCCAGGCCACCGAGTGCGACCCGCAGGAGTTGTTGCCGATCATGCCGCCGAGCGTGCAGCGGCTGTGGGTGGAGGGGTCGGGGCCGAAGGTCAGTCCGTGCGCGGCCGCGGCGGAGCGCAGGTCGTCCAGGACGACGCCCGGCTGGACCACGGCGGTGCGCGCGCCGGGGTCCAGGGACACGATGCGGTTCATGTGCCGGGTGAAGTCGAGGACGACGCCGACTCCGGTGGCCTGCCCGGCGATCGAGGTGCCCGCGCCACGCGCCACGACCGGCACGTTCCGCGCGCGGCACACCGCGAGGGCCGCCGCCACGTCGTCGGCGTCGCGCGGGGCGAG
Source organism: Streptomyces sp. NPDC052114 (assembly GCF_040680155.1). Taxonomy (NCBI): domain Bacteria; kingdom Bacillati; phylum Actinomycetota; class Actinomycetes; order Kitasatosporales; family Streptomycetaceae; genus Streptomyces; species Streptomyces sp. NPDC052114. The sequence continues at coordinate 4,428 of NZ_JBFAWC010000020.1, forward strand.
CACCGCGTCGGGCACCCGGCGGTAGTTGGAGGCGTCCATGGTGTGCAGGGCCCGTGCGGTGACGGAGAGGTCCACCTCGCCGCGCACGGCCGCGCGCAGGTCCCTCGCCAGGCCGTCGGGGCCGCCGTCGAGATCGCTCATGCCGTCCAGGATGCATCCGCGGGGGCCCCTCGGGACCACCCCGCCTCACCCGCTATTTCACGATCCGGACGGAAAGATTCCCCACTTGGTCCGCAACTCTCCTATAGTGACCAACTCTTGAGCAGAGTGTGTCGCTTCCGATCGAGGAACCCGTTTGATGACCGCGCCAACCCCCTTCGCGCGCCCCGGGACGGAGCACCCTCCGCTGCGCCCGACCGCGCTCGTCCTGCTCGCCTGCGCCGTGGCCACCGCGGCGCTCACCGGAGCCGCCGTGGCCCTCGCGCCCGCCTCCGTACGCACCCCCCTGGCATGGGGATGCGGCGCAGCCTCCCTCGCGCTGAGCGCCGCCGTGGCGCTCGCCTTCCACGGCCTGCGCGGCACCCGCCTCCAGCGCCGGCACGCCGAGTCCGTACGACAGGACGCCGAACGGCTCGTACGGGAGCAGGCCGCCCGGACCGAGGAGTTCACCCGCGAACGCACCGCGCTGACCGAGTTCTTCGCGCGGGAGCGGACCGAACTGACCGTGCGCGCCCGCACCGCCGAGTCCGAGCGCGCCGCCGCCCTCGCCGCCTGCGCCAACGCGGCGGGCCGCATGCAGGCCCTGGCCACCGGCATGCTCGCCGACCTGCGCGACATGGAGGGCAGGCACGCCGACGAGGACGTCCTCACCGACCTCCTCCACCTGGACCACAGGACCGCGCAGGCCGGCCGCATCGCCGACTCGGTGGCCGTCCTCACCGGCGCCCGCTCGGGCCGCCGCTGGGCCCGGCCCATCGTCATGGAGTCGATCCTGCGCGGCGCGATGGGCCGCATCGGCGGCTACCAGCGCGTACGCGTCCACTCGGCCAGCGACGTCGCCGTGGCGGGCCACGCGGCCGAGGGCGTCATGCACGCCCTGGCCGAACTCCTGGACAACGCAGCGAACTTCTCGCCGCCCACCTCCGAAGTGCACGTCTACATCGAGGAAGTCGCGGCCGGCGTCATCGTCTCCGTCGAGGACAGCGGCCTGGTGATGGGCGCGGTGCAGCAGCGCCGCGCCGAGCAGGCCGTGTCCGGCGAGACGACGGGCCTCGGCGGTCTGTCGGGCACCCGGCTCGGTCTCGCGGTGGTCGGCAGGCTGGCCCGCAAGCACGGTCTGACGGTGTCGTTCCGGCCCTCCGCGCGCGGCGGCACGGGCGTGCTCCTGCTGATACCGCAGGAGCTGCTCTCCCGCCCCTCGGAGACCGCTCCCGCCCCCGCGCAGGCCCTGCCCCCGGCCCCGGCGGTCCGCCCGGCCGCCCCGGCCGCCCCGGCCGCCCCGGCTGTCCCGGCCCTGACGAGCCCCCCTGCCGCCCCCGAGACCGCCCTCGACGTCGCCCTCGACCGCGTCGACCCCGACCCCGTGCCCACGCACGAGACCGCGGCCGAGGCCCCCGCGCCGCCCGCCGCCCCGGCGCCCGCCGCCACCGGCTCGCTCCCCAAGCGCCCCCGCGGCCGCACCCTCGCCGCCGCCGAGCGCGCCCGCGCCGACAGCGACACCGGCGAGACCCGCATCCGGCCGCGCTCCGGCACCGCCGCGAGCACCGCGGCCCGCTTCAGCAGCTTCCGTCAGGCCGTCCGCACCACTCCCCAGGAGCCCACGGAACCCGCCGGTCCCACCGGTTCCGCCGAGGGCGCGGACGCCCCCGCAACTCCCCCGTACCCGGAAGGCGAATCCCCCCGATGACCACCGGCACCACCCCCGGCAGCACCACCGACGACAAGCTCACCTGGCTCCTCGAAGGGCTCCTGGAGCGCACCCCCGGGGCCCGCCACGCCCTCGTGCTCTCCCGGGACGGCCTGAAGCTGTGCCGCACCCCCGAACTCTCCGTCGACCAGGCCGACCAGCTCGCCGCGATAGCCGCCGGCATCCAGTCCCTGTCGCACGGCGCGTCCGCCGAGTTCGGCGACGGCAGCGGCGGGGTCCGCTCGGCGATGACCGAGTTCTACGGCGGCATCCTCTTCATCGTCGAGGCGGGCGAGGGCGCGCACCTCGCGGTCATCGCCGCCGAGGACGCCGACGCGGGCATGGTCGGGCACACCATGAGCGAGCTCGTCGAGCAGCTCGGCGAGCACCTGCGCGCCGAGCCCCGCGCGGACGGCGGCCGCACCCTGCCCGCCTCATGAGCCGCCCCGGCCGCGACGACTCCCCCGACCGGCTGTACACCCTCACCGGAGGGCGCAGCCGGTCCGCGCCCGACACCCCCTTCGACCTGGTGACCCTCGTCGTCGCCGAGTCGGACCCGGTGCCCGGCATGCAGTCCGAGCACACCGCGATCCTGCGGCTGTGCCACCTGCCGACGGCCGTGGTGGAGATCGCCGCCGAGCTCGGCCTGCCGGTGAGCATCACGCGCATCCTGCTCTCCGACCTGCTCGACGCGGGCCGGATCAGCGCCCGGCACCCGCGCGCCGCCGCCGACCACAGCCTTCCCGACCCCGACATCCTGGAGCAGGTGCTCGTTGGACTCCGCAACCTCTGAACGTACGCCCGCGCCCGACCGTACGTCCGGGCACCGGGAGCTGGCCGCGACCGCCGACAACGGGCTCAAGATCGTCGTGGTCGGCGGCTTCGGCGTCGGCAAGACCACCCTGGTCCGCTCGGTCAGCGAGATCCGCCCCCTCACCACCGAGGAGACGATGACCCAGGCCGGCCGGGGCATCGACGAGACCGGCGGCCTCGACGGGCTGCGCGCCAAGACCTCCACGACCGTCGCCTTCGACTTCGGCCGCATCTCGCTCGACGCGCGCAACGTCCTCTACCTCTTCGGCGCCCCCGGCCAGGAGCGCTTCTGGTTCCTGTGGGACCGCCTCTTCTCCGGCACGCTCGGCGCGGTCGTCCTCGTCGACACCCGCCGCCTGGAGGACTCCTGGTACGCGATCGACCGCCTGGAGCACCACGGCACCCCGTTCATCGTGGCCCGCAACGACTTCGGCGGCCCCGCCCCCACCCCCGGGGAGCTGCGCGAGGCGCTCGACCTGGATCCCGGGGTGCCGCTCATCGACTGCGACGCGCGCTCCCGACAGTCCGGCAAGGACGTCCTGATCACGCTCGTCGAGCACCTCAAGTCGCGGTACGCCGCCGCGCCGCACGCCCAGGAGACCGCCCAGTGACCTGCCCCGTAACCGGTGCCGCCGCCGCGCCCGGTCCCGTCCCGCTGTCCGGGCCCCGGTTCGCCGCCGAACCCGCGGTGCTGTACCGGGAGATGCGGCGCGACCACGGCCCCGTCGCGCCCGTCCTCCTGGACGGCGACGTGCCCGCCTGGCTGGTCCTCGGCTACCGCGAACTGCACCAGGTCACCGGCGACCCGGTCCTGTTCAGCCGCGACTCCGAGCTGTGGAACCAGTGGCCGCACATCCCCGCCGACTGGCCGCTGCTCCCGATGATCGGCCACAAGCAGCCCTCGATCCTCTACACCGTCGGCGAGCGGCACGTGCAGCGCGCCGCGATGATCGCCCACGCCCTGGAGTCCGTCGACCCCTTCGAACTCAAGGCGCACGCCGAGCAGTTCGCGGACGAGCTCATCGACCGGTTCTGCGGCAAGGGCGCCACGGAGATCGTCGCCGAGTACGCGATGCTCCTGCCCGTGCGCGTCCTGGCCCGCATCTACGGCTTCTCCGACGCGCAGGGCCCCGGCCTCGTCACCGCCATGAACGACATGATCGACGGACGGGAGCGGGCGCTCGCGGGCCAGCACCACCTCGCCTCGTCGATGGTCGCGCTGCTCGCGGACAAGCATGCCGACCCGGGCCAGGACGTGGCCTCGTACATGCTGGAGACCCAGCTCGCGCAGGACGGCTCCGGCTTCACCGACGAGGAGATCGCCCAGGACCTGATGGTCATGATGGCGGCGGGCCACCAGCCGACCGCCGACTGGATCGGCAACTCGCTGCGCCTGATGCTCACCGACGACCGCTTCGCCGCCTCCCTCTTCGGCGGCCGGCACAGCGTCGCCGAGGCCATGAACGAGGTCCTCTGGGAGGACACCCCCACCCAGAACGTCGCCGGGCGCTGGGCCTCGCGCGACACCCAGCTGGGCGGGCGCCGCATCAACGCGGGCGACCTGCTGCTGCTCGGCCTCGCCGCCGCCAACGCCGACCCACAGGTCCGCACCGACGGGTCCGCCCTGACCGGCGGCAACAGCGCCCACTTCTCCTTCGGGCACGGCGAGCACCGCTGCCCCTTCCCCGCCCAGGAGGTCGCCGAGGTCATCGCGCGGACCGGCATCGAGGTGCTCCTCGACCGGCTGCCCGACCTCGACCTCGCGGTCCCGGCCGAGTCCCTGACCCGCCGCCCCTCGCCCTGGCTGCGCGGCCTGACCGAGCTGCCGGTTGCCTTCACCCCGACCTCAGCCCTTGGAGAACCCAGATGACAGGCTCCGACAGAATCGCCCTCGACCCGTTCGTCACCGACCTGGAGGGCGAGGGCGCGCGGCTGCGCGCGGCGGGCCCGCTCGCCGAGGTCGAGCTGCCCGGCGGCGTCCCGGTATGGGCGGTCACCCACCACGCCGAGGCCCGCCAACTCCTCACCGACAAGCGCCTGGTGAAGGACATCGAGGTCTGGGGCGCCTGGCGGCGCGGCGAGATACCCGCCGACTGGCCGCTGATCGGCCTGGCCAACCCCGGCCGTTCCATGCTGACGGTCGACGGCGAGGAGCACCGCCGGATGCGCGCGCTGGTCGCGCAGGCGCTGACGCCGCGCCGGGTGGAGCACATGCGGGGCCGCATCGCGGAGCTGACCGAGGGCCTCCTCGACCAGGTCGCCGCCGCCGGCTCCGCCGCGTCGCAGGGAGCTGAGGGGACTGAGGGGTCTGAGGGGTCTGAGGGGTCTGAGGGGTCTGAGGGGTCTGAGGGGGCTGAGGGATCCGGTGTCGTCGACCTGAAGGCCGCGTTCGCCTACCCCCTGCCCATGTACGTCATCAGCGACCTGATGGGCATCGACGAGGCCGACCACCCGCGCCTGAAGGTGCTGTTCGACAAGTTCTTCTCCTCCCAGACCCCGCCCGAGGAGGTCGTGGCCACGCTCGGCGAGCTCGCCGAGATGATGGGCAGGGTCGTCGCGGCCCGCCGTGCCGAGCCCGGCGACGACCTGACCAGCGCGCTCATCCAGGCCTCCGAGGACGGCGACCACCTCACCGACGCGGAGATCCTCTCCACGCTCCAGCTGATGGTCGCGGCCGGCCACGAGACGACGATCTCCCTCATCGTGAACGCCGTCGTCAACCTCTCCGCCCACCCCGAGCAGCTGGCCCTGGTCCGCTCCGGCGAGGTCGGCTGGGACGCGGTGATCGAGGAGACCCTGCGCTTCTCGACCCCCACCTCGCACGTCCTGATCCGCTTCGCCGCCGAGGACGTCCCGGTCGGCGACAAGGTGATCCCGAAGGGGGACGCGCTGATCGTCTCGTACGGCGCGATCGGCCACGACGAGCAGGCCCACGGGCCCACGGCGGGCGCCTTCGACATCACCCGCACGTCCCCCACCCGCCACATCTCCTTCGGCCACGGCCCGCACGTCTGCCCCGGCGCCGCGCTCTCCCGCCTGGAGGCCGGGGTGGCGCTGCCGGCCCTGTACGCCCGCTTCCCCGGCCTGACCCTCGCGGTCCCGCGCACGGACCTGCGCAACAAGCCGGTGGTGACGCAGAACGACCTGTACGAACTGCCGGTGCGGCTGGGGAGCTAGGAGGGTCGGCCCCTCCGGCGCCTGAGGAGCGGGGTCCGGGCGGAGCCCCGAGTCGTCCACGCCCGGTGGGACGCACGATCTCACCGGGCGGACACCGGCAGGACGGCTTGACTTGAGCCGCTAGGCTCCTGCCGTGGCTGAGATCCAGATTCCCGCTGACATGAAGCCCGCCGACGGCCGTTTCGGCGCGGGCCCCTCCAAGGTGCGTACGGAGGCGCTGGACGCCCTGGCCGCCACCGGCACCTCCCTCCTCGGCACCTCCCACCGTCAGGCCCCGGTCAAGAACCTGGTCGGCCGGGTGCGCGATGGCGTCAAGGACCTCTTCTCCCTGCCCGAGGGCTATGAGGTGATCCTCGGCAACGGCGGCTCCACCGCCTTCTGGGACGTGGCGACGCACGGCCTGATCGAGAACAAGTCGCAGCACCTCAGCTTCGGCGAGTTCTCCTCCAAGTTCGCGAAGGCCGCCAAGCTCGCCCCGTGGCTGGCCGAGCCCACCGTGATCGCCTCGGACCCGGGCACCCACCCGGACCCGAAGGCGGAGGCGGGCGTCGACGTCTACGCCCTCACGCACAACGAGACCTCCACGGGTGTCGCGGCCCCGATCAAGCGCGTCGACGGCGCGGACCCCGGGGCCCTGGTCCTGGTGGACGCCACGTCCGGCGCGGGCGGCCTGCCGGTCGACGTCGCCGAGTCGGACGTCTACTACTTCGCCCCGCAGAAGTCCTTCGCCGCGGACGGCGGCCTGTGGATCGGCCTGTTCTCCCCGGCCGCGATCGAGCGCGCCGAGCGGATCCACGCGTCCGGCCGGCACGTCCCGGAGTTCTTCTCGCTGCCGACGGCGATCGACAACTCCCGCAAGAACCAGACGTACAACACCCCGGCGCTCGCCACGCTCTTCCTGCTCGCCGAGCAGCTGGACTGGATGAACGGCCAGGGCGGCCTGGAGTTCACCACCGGCCGCACCGCCGCCTCCTCGGCCGCGCTGTACGGCTGGGCCGAGGAGTCCAAGTACGCGACGCCGTTCGTCACCGACCCGGCCAAGCGCTCGCGGGTCATCGGCACGATCGACTTCGCGGACGAGATCGACGCGGCGGCGGTCGCGAAGGCCCTGCGCGCGAACGGCATCGTCGACACGGAGCCGTACCGCAAGCTCGGCCGCAACCAGCTGCGGATCGCGATGTTCCCGGCGGTCGACCCGGCGGACGTCGAGGCGCTCACCCAGTGCATCGACTACGTCATCGAGAAGCTCTGACCTCAGCGCGTACGCCGACGGGGGCGCCCGGCACCTGACCGTGCCGGGCGCCCCCGTTCGCGTGCTCTCAGCGGCTGAGCTGCTGGAACTTCCGTACCGCGAGCGGCAGGAAGACCAGCGAGACCGCCAGCGGCCACACCACGGACATCAGCAGGGCGTGCTGCTCCACCCAACTGCCGCCGCCCGCACCGGGGTTGCCGAACAGCTCACGGGTGGCCGTACCCGTCGAGGACACCGGGTTCCACGCGGCGACCGGGCCGAGCCAGTCGGGCATCAGCGACGGCGCCACGAAGATGCTGGAGATCATCGTGAGCGGGAAGGCGACGGCGTAGAGCCCGCCGGCCGCCTCCGGGCTCGGCACCACGAGCCCGAGGAGGACGCCCACCCAGATCAGGCTGAACCGCAGGAGCAGCAGCAGCCCGAAGGCGGCGAGGGTGTCGAGGAGCCCCGCTTCGGAGCGCCAGCCGATGGCGAGGGCGGTCACCGCGAGGATGGCCAGCTCGGCGCAGGCCACGATCAGGTCGGCGAGGCCCCGCCCGGACACCGCCGCGGAGGGTGCCATCGGCATCGAGCGGAAGCGGTCGATGACGCCCTTCGTCGAGTCCGTGGCCACGCCCACCGCGGTGTTCATGAACCCGAAGGCCATGGTCATCACGAACATGCCGGGCATCAGGAACTGCGTGTAGTCGCCGTCGTCGCCCCCGCCGGGCACCTTCATCGCCTCGCCGAAGACGAAGGCGTACAGCAGCACGCTGATGATGGGGAAGCCCAACTGCCAGACGATGGTGACGGGTTGGCGCAGATAGTGGGTCAGATAGCGGCGGGTGACGTTCCAGCAGTCGACGAGGGCCCAGTGCAGCCGTCCGCGCGCGGGGCCGGTGGTGAGGACGGCGCTCATGCGGCCACCGCCCGCTCGTCGTCGTCGGAGGCCTGTCCCGTAAGGCGCAGGAACACGTCGTCCAGGCTCGGCCTGCGCAGGCCGATGTCCTCGACGACGACGCCCGCGTCGCGCAGGGTCCGCGCCACCTCGGTCAGGGCGCCGACCCGGTCGGTCACGGCGGCCTGCACGCGGCGCTCCAGGGGGACGGCGAGCGGTTCGCCGTCGCAGACGCGGGTGACGGCACGGACCGCGGCGGGCAGGTCGGCGCTCTCGCGCACCACGACGTCGAGGTGGCTGCCGCCCACGGTGTTCTTCAGGCCGTCGGGGGTGTCGTCGGCGATGGCCCGGCCGCGGTCGATGACGGTGATGCGGGAGGCGAGCCGGTCGGCCTCCTCCAGGTACTGGGTGGTGAGCAGCACGGTCGTGCCGCGTGCCACCAAGTCCCGTACGGAGTCCCAGACTTCGAGGCGGCCGCGCGGGTCGAGTCCGGTGGTCGGCTCGTCGAGGAAGAGGACGGCGGGCGCGAGGATCATCGAGGCGGCGAGGTCGAGGCGGCGCCGCATGCCGCCGCTGTACTGGCCCGCGCCCTTCTCCGCCGCGTCCTCCAGGTGGAACTGCTCCAGGAGCTCCTGGGCGCGCCGGGCCGCGCGGCGGGCGCCCAGGTGGAAGAGGCGGCCGAACATCTCCAGGTTCTGCCGCCCGGTGAGGACCTCGTCGACCGCGGCGTACTGCCCGGCGAGGCCGATGCGGCCGCGTACGAGGGCGGGCTCGCGCGCCACGTCGGCGCCGGCCACCTCGGCGCGGCCCTCGTCGAGGCGGACGAGCGTGGACAGGATCCGCACGGCGGTGGTCTTGCCCGCGCCGTTGGGGCCGAGCAGTCCGTGCACCGTGCCCTGCCCGACGCGCAGATCGAAGCCGTCGAGGGCGTCCTTGTCCCCGTAGCGCTTGCGGAGCCCCTCGGCCCGTACCGCGAAGCCGTTTCCGTTCATGGCCTGCCCTTCTCCCCTTATCTGGGTACGCCGTACTCAGTGGAGAGTACACCGTACCCAGTTTCAGTGGGTACGGCGTACTCAATTCATGGGCGGGCGATTAGGGTGAGAGCCATGACGAGCACGAACGGCGAGGCCGGCCGGCGCAACGGCGAGGACGGCACGCGCACCGGCAGCGAGATCACCCGCAGCCTGGAACTGCTCTGGGGCAAGGCCGAGCGCCCGACCCGGGGCCCCAAGCCGGGGCTCACCCTGGACCGGATCGTCACCGAGGCGGTGCGCCTCGCGGACGCCGAGGGCATCGGAGCCGTCTCGATGCGCCGCCTGTCCACGGAGCTCGGCACCGGCACGATGTCCCTGTACCGCTACGTCTCCGGCAAGGGCGACCTGCTCGACCTCATGCTGGACCGCGTGTTCACGGTGCCCGAGGACGAGGAGCCCTGGACGGGCACCTGGCGCGAGGGCGTCGAGGGGTACGCCCGCGAGACCCTCGTCCTGTACCGGGACCACCCCTGGCTGCTCCACGTCAACCAGGCCCGCCCCGTGCTCGGCCCCGGCGCCGTCGGCGGCCTGGACCGCACCCTGTCCCGCATCAAGCCGATGGGCCTCACCGACCCCGAGCTGATCGGCGTGATCATCATGGTCGAGGGGTACGTCACCGGGGTCGCCCGCACCCATGTGCACGAGGCGGAGGCGGTGAAGAAGAGCGGCCTGACGGACCAGGCGTTCTGGGAGGCGCAGGCGCCCACGCTGGAGCGGATCATGACGAGCGGCAGGTACCCGGTGCTCGCGGAGCTCTCCGAGGACGCGTTCGGCCCGGACTTCGACCACTTCGAGTTCGGCCTGCAACGCCTGCTGGACGGCCTGGACGTCCTGGTCGCACGGCGCGCGGCCGGGCAGGCCTAGGCCTTCTTGCGCAGCAGCCTCTTCAGCCCGAAGAACGCGAGCACGACGGCGGCCAGCGCGACGGCACCCGTCTTGAAGTCGCCGTCGATGCCCGCCCCTTGGCCGCCGCCGTCCGGTCCGCCCTTGCCGGAGCCCGAGCCGGAACCGCCCTTCCCCGCCACCTCCACGGGCGTGACCTTGCTCTGCGCGCCCTCGGTGCCGTACATCAGCGTCGTGCCGTCCGTCGTGTACGTGACGGACTCGCCCTGCCGCTGGAACGGCACGCTCAGCCGTCCCTCCCGCTCCGGCGCCCTGCCCGCGCCCTTCCAGGCGAAGGAGGCACCGCCGAAGTACTCGCGCAGGGCGAGCTGTTTCCCGTCGGGCGAGAACGCGCCGTCGGTCACCCACAGGTCGGTGTCGGCGATCTTCTTGAAGACATTGGTCCGCGAGGCCGACATCTCGGCGGGCCCTTCGTAGAGGCTGCCGCCGTTCTCCTTCTTGTCGGCGATGTAGATCCGGCCCGTCTTCGGATGCACCATCAGCGCCTCGGCGTCGCGGGGCCCGTCGGCGTACTTCACGACGTACCGCGTGGCGCGCACGCTCTGGTCCTTCAGCTCCTTCGGCTCGGGCAGCTGGTAGATCCACACGTGGGGCCAGGTGCCGCCCAGGTTGTCGCCGATGTCGCCGACGTAGAGGTTGCCGTCGCTGCCGACCGAGATCGCCTCGACGTCACGCGGGGCGCCGACGCCGGTCATGGTGACGGTGGCGACCGTCTCGCCGGTCCGGGAGTCGACGGCGTAGAGGAAGGCGCCCTTGTCCTGGTCGTTGTGCGTCCAGTAGACGCCGGGGTGGGCGCGGGAGGCGGCCAGGCCGCTGGACTCCACGATCCGCGGGTCCTTGATGGTGAACGAGTCGTGGCCGTCGGCCGCGGCGGGCGCGGCGAACGCCCCCACGGCGACGAGCCCCACGGCACCGGCGACAACAGACGGAACAGCCCGAAGCGAACGCATGGGCCCAAGCGTGCCATCCCGGCGCGGGGCCGTGCGCCGCGCGCGGCCCCGCACGGGAGCGTGCGGCGTGCTCAGCCTCACATCGCAGGCGGGGACCCGGATCCGCCATGATGAGCGGATGCTCAGGTTCATGTTCGTCGGCGACTCGATGACGATCGGAAGCGCCGGGGAACGCACCTGGCGCCACCGCATGTGGCAGCACCTGCGGGACACGTACGGGGACGACGGCTTCGCCGTGGTCGGCCCGCGCACCGCCCTCTACGACAAGGCTGCGGGCGCCCCCGTCTCCCACGACTACGCCGACGCCGCACCGGACTTCCCCCGCCACCACCTCGCGGGCTGGGGCGAGGGCTGGCTGCACATGGCGCGGGAGATCCCCGCCGCGCTCGCCCGCGACCCCGCCGACGTGCTGCTCATCTCGCTGGGCCTGATCGACCTCGGCTTCTACACGAACGCGGAGCAGACCGCCGCCAACGTCCGCGCCTTCGTCGCCCGCGCCCGCACGGCCCACCCGGGGATCCGCATGGTCCTGCTGCCGGTGATCCCCAACATCCGCGCCGAGACGGACGCGCCCTTCGCCGCCGAGGTCGCCCGCTTCAACGAACTGCTCGCCAAGACGGTGGCGGACCTGGACACGGGCGCCTCGCCGCTGCTGTTGGCCTCGCGCCCGGCCTCGTACGACATCCACGTCGACACCTACGACGGCACGCACCCGAACGCGAGCGGCGAGCACAAGCTGGCGGACGCCTTCGCGACGGCGATGGCCCAGGCGTGGGGAACCCCGGGATCCCCCGACCCGCACGACGCGTACAGCCCGCACGACGTGCACGACCCGCACGACCCCGACGGCCCCGCTTTGGTGGCCGCCTCCTAGCCGAAGGTCGCCGTTTCCTGGCCGAAGGTCACGGCCTCCTGGCCGGAAGGCGGACGCGGGGCCCTGGAGCGGCTTCCTACCGTCCAGGCATGACGGCCGACACCCCGGTGACCGGGACGACGACGAAGACGGCGGCACCCCGCCGCGCCCCGCGCGCGGGCGCCGGGGCGAGCGGGCGGGCCCTCGCCCCCGACCTGGCCCGGGGGCTGATGCTCCTGCTCATCGTGCTGTCCAACACCGCCTTCCACCTCTGGAGGTCGTCCTACGGGCCCTCCGGGTGGCAGCCCGTGAACGGCGGACCGCTCGACCACGCCGTGCAGTTCACGATGATCACCGTCCTGGACCTGCGCGTGTACCCGCTCTTCGCGTTCCTCTTCGGATACGGGATGACGCAGCTGTACCTGCGTCAGACCGCAGCGGGGACCACCCCGCGCGGCGCCGTCGGCATCCTGCGCAGGCGCAGCCTCTGCCTGATCGTCATCGGCCTCGCGCACTCCACCCTCCTCATGGCGGGCGACATCGTCGGCTATTACGGGGTGCTGAGCCTCGCCCTCGGCCTGCTCTTCCTGCGCCGGGGCGACCGCGCGCTGAAGTGGTGGATCGGCGTCGGCGTCGTGCTGATGCTGTACGTCGCCGCGCAGCCGGTCGTATCGGCCGCGCTGCACGGCGGGTTGGGCTCGCTCGGCGACGCGGGCGCCGAGCCCGGCGCGACGGCGTACGCGGCGGACGACACCAGTTGGCCCGATGCGGCCCGCACCCGCTTCGCCAGCGGCGTCTTCGTCACGTTCGTCGCGGCACCCCTCTCCCTCGTCGGGGGCGGCTTCACCGTCTTCCTGCTGGGGTTCTGGGCCGCGCGCCGCCGCGTCCTTGAGGAGCCGGGACGCCATCTGCCGCTGCTGCGCCGCACCGCCGTCATCGGCATCGCGGTCGGCTGGCTGGGCGCGCTGCCCGCCGCGCTCGCGCACATCGGCGCGCTCGACGTGCCGGACGACGCGCAGAGCGAGTCCGGGGCGCTGACCGTCCTGCGCGAACTCACCGGGAACGCCGCGGGTCTGGGGTACGTCGCCGCCGTCGCGCTGTTCGTCCACTGGTGGACGCGCCGCCCGACGCGTCGCGGCGCGAAGGCGGTCGACGCGGTCTCGGCCGTCGGCAAACGCTCCCTGTCCTGCTACCTCGCCCACTCCCTCCTCTTCGCCCCGCTGCTCGCCGCCTGGGGCCTGGGCCTCGGCGCCCACCTGACGAGCGCGACGATGGCGCTGGTCGCGGTCGGGGTGTGGCTGGTGACGGTGGCCGGCGCGTACGCCCTGGAACGGGCGGGGCGGCGGGGGCCGGTGGAGACGGTGCTGCGGCGCGTGATGTACCGGCCCTGACGGGACCCGGCTGCCGCTCCCGCCGTCCCGCACGGCAGGATCGGCGCATGAACTACCAGGAGCGCAGGCTGCAGCGGACGGTGTGGACGTACACCGGGTTCACCGTCCTCGGGATCGCGGTCGGGTACGGCGTCAGCGTCCTGCTGGGGCTCGGGGACACCGGCCGGTCCCTCACGGTGGGCGCCTGCGCCGTCGCCGGGGTGGGCTGCGCGGTGGCGTACCTGCTGCGTACGGCGGACTGAGCGGCCCGCTCAGGCCGCCCGCGTCAGCCGGTTGGCCAGGGTCGACATCGTGTAGGCGCCGATGCCGAGGACGACCTCCAGGGCGTTGCGTTCCGTGTGGCCGTGCGCGAGGAACGCCTTCACCTCGTCGTCGCCGACGCCGCCCGCGCCCTCCAGGACCTCCAGCGTGAACTGCCGTACCGCTTCGAGGCGTTCGTCCGGCAGCTCCCTCATCTCCCGCAGCGCCGCCACGACTTCGGGGTCCGCGCCCAGCTTGCGGAGCTTGCCGGTGTGCAGGGTCACGCAGATGTGGCAGTCGTTGCGCGTCGCGACCGTCATGACGACGACCTCGCGGGCCACGGGCTCCAGCGTCGTGCGCTCGAAGGCCGCGCTCAACTCCAGGAATCCGTTGAGCAGTTCGGGTGACGCGGCGAGCCGCGCCACGGCGTCCGGCAGCTGCCCGAAGGCCTGGGTCACCCGCTCCATGGCGGGGCGGGACGCGGGCGGCGCGCTCTCGATGGTGTGTCCGGCGAACATCACGTACCCCCTACTATCGACAACATGGTTGACGACAAGAAGGTAAACCAGGTTGTCGATTATGGCAAGGAGGTCGCGGAGAGCGCGGGCCCCCCGGCGAGCACGGGAACCCCGGAGAGCACGGGAACCCCGGAAGACGACGGCCCCGGATACGAACTCCCCCTCCTCCTCTTCGCCGGCTTCCGCACCCTCATCGACCGGCTGCACGCCGAACTCGCCCGCCAGGGCCACCCCGACGTCCGCCCCGCCCACGGCTTCGCCATGCAGGCCATCGGCGCCGACGGCGCCACCGCAAGCGAGGTCGGCCGCCGCCTCGGCGTCTCCAAGCAGGCCGCGGGCAAGACCGTCGACCGCCTCATCGCCCTCGGCTACGCCCACCGCACGGACGACCCCGCCGACGCCCGCCGCAAGCTCGTCCGCCTCACCCCGCACGGCATCGACGCGCTGCGCCGCTCGGCGGCGATCTTCGACGAGCTGCGGGCGGAGTGGGCCCGGCGGATCGGCGCACGACGCCTGAACGACCTCCAGGGCGACCTGCGCGCGGTCGTCCCGCCGGAGGCGTTCCGGCTCGACGCGGCGGGGTGGCTGGGCGGCTCGTGACGGACGTGACCGCGGCCCCGCGCACCTCGCCGCACCGACCCGGGCCGCCCCAACTCCCTTGCCTAGAGCGCACTCCAGGACGTTGGCTTGATCCTCATGGAGTACACGCAGCTGGGACGCACAGGGCTCAAGGTCAGCCGGCTCACGCTCGGCACCATGAACTTCGGGCCGCAGACCGACGAGGCCGACAGCCACACGATCATGGACGCCGCGCTCGGCGCGGGCATCAACTACTTCGACACCGCCAATGTGTACGGCCAGACCGCGGGCAAGGGCCGCACCGAGGAGATCCTCGGGAGCTGGTTCGCGCAGGGCGGCGGGCGGCGCGACAAGGTCGTCCTCGCCACCAAGGTGTACGGGAACACGGCCCCGGACGGCGAGAGCATCTGGCCCAACCAGGAGAAGCTCTCCGCGCTCCACATCCGCCGGGCCGTCGAGGACTCGCTCCGGCGCCTGGGCACCGACCACATCGACATCTATCAGTTCCACCACATCGACCGGAACACCCCGTTCGAGGAGATCTGGCAGGCCATCGACGTACTGGTCCAGCAGGGCAAGATCCTCTACGCCGGGTCCTCCAACTTCCCCGGCTACAAGATCGCCCAGGCCAACGAGACCGCCGCCCGCCACGGCCGCCTCGGCCTGGTCAGCGAGCAGTGCCTCTACAACCTGGCCGAGCGCCGCGCCGAGATGGAGGTCATCCCGGCCGCCCAGGACTACGGCGTCGGCATCATCCCCTGGTCCCCGCTGCACAGCGGACTGCTCGGCGGCGTCCTGAAGAAGGCGGGCGCGGGCTCGCGCAGCACCGGCGGACGCGCCGCCCAGGAGCTCGCCAAGCCGGAGGTCCGCGCGCGGATCCAGGCGTACGAGGACCTGCTCGACAAGCACGCGCTGGAGCCCGGCGAGGTCGCGCTCGCCTGGCTGCTGACCCGGCCCGGCGTCACCTCGCCGATCGTCGGCCCGCGCACGGCCGACCAACTGACGTCCGCGCTGCGCGCCGTCGACCTGGAGCTGTCCCAGGAACTGCTCGACGCGCTGGACGAGATCTTCCCCGGTCCGGGCCCTTCACCGGAGGCCTTCGCCTGGTGATGCGGGGCTTCGAGGCGAGCGGGGGGTCTCCCGGTGAGCGGGGAGTCTTCCCGGTGAGCCGGGGCCGTCGCGGTGAGCGGGGAGTCTTCCCGGTGAGCCGGGGCCGTCGCGGTGAGCGGGGAGTCTTCCCGGTGAGCCGGGGCCGTCGCAGTGAGCCGGGAGCTCTCCCCGCGAGCCGAAAGCCTTCCCGGCGGACCAGAGGCCTTCGCGCCGAGCCGGGGCGCTCCCGGCAAGCCAGGGGCCGTCAACGGCGAGCCGGGGGCTCTCCCGGTGAACCGAAAGCCTTCCCGGCGAGCCGGGAGCCCTCCCCGTGAGCCGAAAGCCTTCCCGGCGGACCAGAGGCCTTCGCGCCGAGCCGGGGGCCCTCCCGGCGAGCCGGGGGCTCTACCCAGTGAGCCAGGGGCCATCGCGGCGAGCCAGGGGCTCTCCCGGTGAACCGAGGGCCTCCCCGGCAAGCCAGGGGCCATCGCGGCGAGCCGGGAGCTCTCCCGGTAAGCCGGGAGCCTCGCGGCGAGCGGAGACCTCGCGGTAAGCCGGGGCCTCGCGGCGAGCCGGAAGCCCGCCCGGTGAGCCGGGCCCTTCGCCCGGCTCATCGGGCGAAGGGCCCGGCAAGGGGGCGGCGCGGCGGTCAGCCGCCGAGCGCGGCCGCCACTGCCACCACGACGAACATCAACACGAGCACACCGGCCATGATCCGGTTCCTGGTCTTCGGGTCCACGTAGTCGAGGTTAACCGGCGCCGCCCGGTGCCCGGCCGCCGCCTCCCAGTGGCCAGCGCCCGACGGCCTCGTAGCGGGGCCGCTCCCCCGGCACCCCGCTCCGGGGCAGCCGGCTGCGGACGAGGGTCAGCTCGGCCACCGTCCAGGGCGTGCCCCCGAAGGAGCCGAGGGCGTCGGCGTACGGGGCGAGGGGCGGCTCGCCGCGGCCCCGCGCCAGGGTCAGGTGCGGGCGGTAGGAGCGGTGCTCCTCCATCGTGACGCCCGCCTTGCGGGCCGCCGCCTCCGCCCGCCGGGCCAGCAGCCGCAGCGCGGCCACGTCCCCCGCGGCGCCCGCCCACAGCGCCCGGTCCCCGAAGTGCCCGCCGCCTCCGAGGGCGAGGGAGAAGGGCGGCGTGCGGTGCGCGGCGCGCTCCAGGCGCACCCGGAGGTCCGGCACCGTCTCCTCCGCGACCTCCGCCATGAAGGCAAGCGTGAAGTGCCAGCCCTCGCGACCGGTCCAGCGCAGCTCGTCGGCGCCGGGCAGCGCCTTCAACGCGTCGGCCGCGGTGGCCAGTTCGGCGACCGCGGCGGGCGGGGGCAGGACGGCTGCGAAGAGTCTCATGGAGTGACGCTAGCCTCCCCGCATGACAGACACGGAGACGACAAGGATCAGGAAGGGCGGGGCCGAGGACATCCCCGCGATCATCGCTCTCTTCGACGGGGCCGTGGAGTGGCTCGTCGCGCGGGGCCGGACCGGGCAGTGGGGCACCACGCCCTGGTCGGCCAACCCGAACGCCGTCGCGATGGTCGAGAAGTACGTGACGACGGGCCAGCCCTGGATCGCCGAGATCGACGGCACCGTGGTGGGCACGCTCACGCTCACCGACGGGCCGGGCGGCGACATCATCCCGAAGGCCGACGAGCCGGAGCGCTACGTCCACCTCCTGGCCGCCGACCACGGCCGCCACGCGGGCCGCGGGGTGGGCCGCGCACTGCTCGCGCACGCCGTCGAGGAGACCCGCAGGCAGGGCGTCTCCCTGCTGCGGGTCGACTGCTACCGGGGCGAGGACCGGGCTCTCGTCGCGTACTACGAGAGCAACGGCTTCACCGCCACCGAGCCCTTCACGGGGCCCGACGGCAGCTGGCCCGGCCAGGTGCTCGCGCGGCGCGTCT
This sequence comes from Streptomyces sp. NPDC052114, assembly GCF_040680155.1. Taxonomy (NCBI): domain Bacteria; kingdom Bacillati; phylum Actinomycetota; class Actinomycetes; order Kitasatosporales; family Streptomycetaceae; genus Streptomyces; species Streptomyces sp. NPDC052114. Next base: position 21,841 of record NZ_JBFAWC010000020.1, read on the forward strand.
GACCGCACCCGGCGCGCGGGGCGGCACCGTCCGGGGCCCGGGAAGCCGGGCCCCGGGCGCCGTCACGCCGCGGTCGCCAGCTCCCGCTCGCGCGGCACGAACTGCAGGTGCTGCCGGCCGCGCCGCAGATCCACCTTGAGCCGCAGGTTCGCCGCGCGCGCCAGCATCAGGCCGACGCCCACCGCGGCGAGCGCGCAGACCAGGCCGCCGACGGCCATGCTGACCCGGACGCCGTAGGCGTCGGCGAGCCAGCCGAAGAGCGGTCCGCCCAGCGGCGTACCGCCGGTGAAGACCATCATGAACAGCGACATCACACGGCCCCGCATCTCCGGGTCCGTGGCCATCTGGACCGAGGAGTTGGCGGTGACGTTCACCGTCAGGCCGAGGATGCCGATCGGGACGATCAGGGCGACGAACATCCACAGCTCGGGCGCGAGGGCCGCGACGATCTGGAGCACGCCGAAGGCGGTCGCCGCCCCGGCCAGGAGCCTGAGGCGCGAGGTGCCGCGGCGGGCCGCGAGCAGCGCGCCGGCCAGCGAGCCGATCGCCATCAGGGTGTTGAAGAGCCCGTACATCCCCACGCCGCCGTGGAAGATGTCGTCCGCGAAGGCGCTCAGCCAGATCGGGAAGTTGAACCCGAAGGTGCCGATGAAGCCGACGAGGACGATCGGCCAGATCAGCTCGGGGTGCTTCGAGACGTAGTTCAGGCCCTCCCTCAGCTGTCCCTTGCCCCGCGGCGTGCGCGGGGTGTGGTGCAGCTCGCTCGTACGCATCAGGAGCAGGCCGGTGAGCGGCGCGAGGAAGGACAGGCCGTTGGCGAGGAACGCCCAGCCGGGTCCGACGGCGGCGGTCAGCGCGCTCGCCACGGCCGGGCCGATCAGGCGCGCGGACTGGAAGTTCGCCGAGTTCAGCGAGACGGCGTTGCGGACCTGGTCGGGCCCCACCATCTCGGACACGAAGGACTGCCGGGTCGGGTTGTCGACGACGGTGACGAGGCCGGTGAAGAAGGCCGCGAAGTAGACGTGCCAGACCTGGACGTGGCCGCTGAGCGTGAGGGCGGCGAGGAAGAGCCCGCTGAGGCTCATCGCGCCCTGGGTGAGGAAGAGCAGGTTGCGCTTGGCGAAGCGGTCGGCGATCACGCCGCCGTACAGACCGAAGAGGAGCATCGGCAGGAACTGCATGGCCGTCGTGATGCCGACGGCCGCGGAGGACCCGGTGAGGCTCAGCACCAGCCAGTCCTGGGTGATGCGGGCCATCCAGGTGCCGGTGTTGGAGACGACGGCGCCCGTCGCGAAGAGCCGGTAGTTGCGGATCCTCAGCGAGCTGAACATCGAGGTCTTGTGGGGGCGGGCGGGGGTGTCGAGGGCGGTCGGTGCGGGGGCGGAGTCTGCTCCGGGTCCCGTACTCAAAGTGGGTTCGCCTCCTTGGCGTACGTACGTCTCCCGCGGGCGGTGCGGGAGTGCCCGCGGGGTGCCGCGGGGCTAGAGGTGCGCGAGCTTCTCCAGGACGGGCGCGGCGGCGCGCAGCCGCTCCCACTCGTCCTCGTCGAGGTGCTCGACCAGACCGGCCAGCCAGGCGTTCCGCTTGCGGCGGCTCTCCTCGAGCATGGTCTCGGCCGTCTCGGTCTGGGTCACCACCTTCTGGCGGCGGTCCTCGGGGTGGGGCTCGAGCCGGACCAGCCCCTTGGCCTCCAGCAGGGCCACGATGCGGGTCATCGAGGGCGGCTGCACGTGCTCCTTGCGGGCGAGCTCGCCCGGAGTGGCGCTGCCGCAGCGGGCGAGGGTGCCGAGCACCGACATCTCGGTGGGGCTCAGCGACTCGTCGACGCGCTGGTGCTTGAGTCGACGGGACAGGCGCATCACGGCGGAGCGCAGGGCGTTCACGGCGACGGCGTCGTCACCATGGGAGAGGTCCGGCATGTTCGTTAGAGTAACTCATTACCCTAGCTAAAGACCACTTGATTTCCCGCGCCCGGGCGACTGAACCTTTTCGTCACCCATATGAGTGAGGTGACTTCAGAAAGCGACGCATCGTCCGGCGCGGGCCGTGGACCCTGTCACGCATGGGATCGCCAGTGCTCAGCCTGCGGATAGACGGTGAGCTGCTCGATCGGCTCCGACAGCACGCGGCCAAAAGAGGAATGAGCGTCCAGGACTACGTGGTCCGGACGCTCATTCGGGACGACTTCGACGAACGGTTCAAATCGTCGGTCGAGGAGACGGAGAAGTTCTACGGGGTGGCGTGACACCCCTTCGGGGCCCGCGTCGAGCCCTTCGGGGCCCTACGTCAGGTTCAGCGCCGGCATCAGGTAGTAGAAGGCGAACACCGCCGACACCGCGTACATCGCGACCGGCACCTCGCGCCCCCGCCCGGCGGCCAGGCGCAGCACGGTGAAGGTGATGAAGCCCATGCCGATGCCGTTCGTGATCGAGTACGTGAACGGCATCATCAGCATCGTCACGAACGCGGGGATCGCGATCGTGTAGTCGCTCCAGTCGATCGCCCGGATGGACCCGGACAGGATCAGGAAGCCGACCGCGAGCAGCGCGGGCGTGGCCGCCTGGGACGGGACCATCGTGGCGAGCGGCGTGAGGAACAGCGCCACGGCGAAGAGCCCGCCCGTGACGACGTTCGCGAAGCCCGTGCGGGCCCCTTCGCCGACGCCCGCCGTGGACTCCACGAAGCAGGTGGTGGCCGAGGCGGAGGAGGCGCCGCCCGCGGCGACCGCGATGCCGTCGACGAACAGCACCTTGTTGATGCCGGGCATGTTGCCGTTGGCGTCGGTCAGCTTGGCCTCGTCGCCGATGCCCATGATCGTGCCCATCGCGTCGAAGAAGCACGACAGCAGCACGGTGAAGACGAAGAGGACGCCGGTCAGGACGCCGACCTTCTCGAAGCCGCCGAAGAGGCTGATCTCGCCGACGAGCCCGAAGTCCGGGGTGGAGACGGGGTTGCCGGGCCACTCCGGGGTGGTCAGGCCCCAGGACGGCACGGTCGCGACCGAGTTGATGATCATCGCGACGATCGTCATGACGACGATGCTGATGAGGATGGCGCCGGGCACCTTGCGCACCATGAGGGCCAGGGTGAGCAGGACGCCGAGGACGAAGACGAGGACGGGCCAGCCGTTGAGGTGACCGTCGCCGCCGAGCTGGAGCGGGACGGTGGTGTGCGCGGCGTCCGGGATGCGCGAGACGAAGCCGGAGTCGACGAGGCCGATCAGCATGATGAAGAGGCCGATGCCGATCGCGATGCCCTTGCGCAGGCCCAGCGGCACGGCGCTCATCACGCGTTCGCGCAGCCCGGTCGCCACCAGCAGCATCACCACGAAGCCCGCGAGGACGACCATGCCCATCGCGTCGGGCCACGACATGCGGGGCGCGAGCTGGAGGGCGACGACGGTGTTCACGCCGAGTCCGGCGGCGAGCGCGATCGGGACGTTGCCGATGACGCCCATGAGGAGCGTGGTGAAGGCCGCGGTCAGCACGGTCGCGGTGACCAGCTGCTTGTTGTCGAGCTGGTGCCCGTACATGTCCTTCGCGCTGCCGAGGATGATCGGGTTCAGCACGATGATGTAGGCCATCGCGAAGAAGGTGGCGAAGCCGCCGCGGACCTCGCGGGCGAGCGTCGACCCCCGCTCGGAGATCTTGAAGTACGCGTCGAGCCCGTTCTTCGGGGGCTGCGGGGGCTGCGGGGCGGCGTCGACCGGAGCACTGGCCGAGGAAGACATGCGGACCTCATGAATCTTGTGCGGGTGGCAAATCAAGCGGAGAGCGGGAACCGATCGTCCCGCTCTCACGTTTCATCCTCGTCACGCCCTGATTGTGCTTTCTTACGAAAGAAAGCGGCCATAAACGAGCCGTTTCAGTATGAACACATGAGGTAAAGATCGCTATCTCCGCGCGTAGACCCTTGCGCGACAAGGGGCCCGACAGCCCCCGTTCAAGGCCCAGGGGCCCGGCATAAGCTATACGCATGGCGAAGTGGACCCCTAAGCACGAGGCGCCGGAGCCCCTGGAGGGCCCCGTTGTCGCCACCATCACGGGCGGCACGATCCTCTGGTTCGTCCTCTTCCTGGCCCAGCTCCCCTTCTACGGCTGGTTCGACGACCGCGACGCGACCTGGTGGGTGTGGACCTGCCTGGCCGGCGGCGGCCTCGGCCTCATCGGCATCTGGTACGTCCGCAAGCGTGACGCCGCGATCAAGAGGTCGAAGGCCACCCGGACCCCATGATCAAGAGGCCGAAGGTCACTCGCACCACGTGATCCGTACAACCACGGGTGGGGACGGGTCCTACCGTGGTCGGATCTTTGGGGCATTCAAGGGGTGAAGCCCCAGGTCCGCCCTTACCGTCGAATGCATGACGCATATCGACGCGGGCGCCGAACTCGACCCGGTCCACCCCGTGCCGCCCCCCGCCGGGCGGGTCACGGGCCTCACTACCGCCGAGGTGGCCGAGCGGGTCGCCCGCGGCGAGGTCAACGACGTACCCGTGCGCAGCTCCCGCTCCCTGAGCGAGATCGTCCGGGCCAACGTCTTCACCCGCTTCAACGCGATCATCGGCGTCCTCTGGGTGATCATGCTGTTCGTCGCGCCGATCCAGGACAGCCTCTTCGGCTTCGTGATCGTCGCCAACACCGGCATCGGCATCATCCAGGAGTGGCGCGCCAAGAAGACCCTGGACGGCCTCGCCGTCATCGGCGAGGCCAAGCCGACCGTGCGGCGCGACGGCAGGGCCACCGAGGTCTCCACCTCCGAGATCGTCCTCGGCGACGTCATCGAGCTCGGCCCCGGCGACAAGATCGTGGTCGACGGCCAGGCCGTCGAGACCGACAGCCTGGAGGTCGACGAGTCGCTCCTGACCGGTGAGGCCGACCCGGTCATCAAGAAGCCCGGCGACAAGATGATGTCGGGCTCGTTCGTGGTCGCGGGCGGCGGCGCGTTCACCGCCACCAAGGTCGGCCGCGAGGCGTACGCCGCCCAGCTCGCCGAGGAGGCGAGCCGCTTCACGCTCGTCCACTCCGAGCTGCGCTCCGGCATCTCCACGATCCTCAAGTACGTGACGTGGCTGATGATCCCCACCTCCATCGGCCTGGTGATCTCCCAGCTCGTCGTCAAGGACGACAACTTCAAGGAGTCCATCGCCTACACGGTGGGCGGGATCGTCCCGATGATCCCCGAGGGGCTCGTGCTCCTGACCTCCGTGGCCTTCGCGATCGGCGTGATCCGCCTGGGCCGCCAGCAGTGCCTCGTCCAGGAACTCCCCGCCATCGAGGGCCTCGCCCGCGTCGACACGGTCTGCCTCGACAAGACCGGCACCCTCACCGAGGGCGGCATGGACGTCACCGAGCTGCGCCCCCTGAACGGCGGCGACGAGAGCTACGTCCGCACGGTCCTCGGCGCCCTCGGCGAGTCCGACCCGCGGCCCAACGCCTCGCTCCAGGCGATCATCGACGCCTACCCCGACCGCGAGGACTGGCGCTGCACCGAGTCCCTGCCCTTCTCCTCCGCCCGCAAGTACAGCGGCGCCTCCTTCAGCGAGGGCGACGGCACCACCTCGACCTGGCTGCTCGGCGCGCCCGACGTGCTGCTGCCCGAGGGCGACGCCACGCTCGCCGAGATCGAGGAGCTCAACCACCAGGGCCTGCGCGTCCTGCTGCTCGCCCGCGTCTCCGGCGACCTCGACGACCCGGGCGTCGCCGAGGGGGCGCGCGCCACCGCCCTGGTCGTCCTGGAGCAGCGGCTGCGCCCCGACGCCGCCGACACCCTGCGCTATTTCGAGGAGCAGGACGTCGCCGCCAAGGTCATCTCCGGTGACAACGCGGTATCGGTGGGCGCGGTCGCGGGCAAGCTCGGCCTGCCCGGCGCTGAGAACACCGTCGACGCGCGCCGGCTGCCCACCGACCAGGAGGAGATGGCGAAGACCCTCGACGAGAACACCGTCTTCGGCCGGGTCACCCCGCAGCAGAAGCGCGACATGGTCGGCGCCCTCCAGTCGCACGGCCACACGGTGGCGATGACCGGCGACGGCGTGAACGACGTGCTGGCCCTCAAGGACGCCGACATCGGCGTCTCGATGGGCTCGGGTTCGGAGGCCACGCGGGCCGTCGCCCAGATCGTGCTCCTCAACAACAGCTTCGCGACCCTGCCGTCCGTGGTCGCCGAGGGCCGCCGCGTCATCGGCAACATCACGCGCGTCGCCACGCTGTTCCTGGTGAAGACCGTCTACTCGGTGATCATCGCGCTGCTGGTGGTCTGCTCACAGGTCGAGTACCTCTTCCTGCCGCGGCACCTGACCCTGCTCTCCACCCTCACCATCGGCGTCCCCGCGTTCTTCCTGGCCCTCGCCCCCAACAAGGAGCGCGCCAAGCCGCACTTCGTCCGCAGGGTCATGCGGTACGCGATCCCCGGCGGCGTCATCGCGGGTGTCGCGACCTTCGTGACGTACCTCCTGGCCCGGCACCACTACGAGGGCGCGGGCGCGCGGGAAGCCGAGACCAGCGCGGCGACCCTGGCGCTGTTCCTGATCGCCATGTGGGTGCTCGCCATCATCGCCCGCCCCTACACGTGGTGGCGGATCTGCCTGATCGGCGCGATGGGCCTCGGCTTCCTGCTCGTGCTGACCGTGCCCTGGCTCCAGGACTTCTTCCAGCTGAAGCTGGTGGGCACGACGATGCCGTGGGCGGCGGTCGGGATCGCGGCGGTGGCCTCACTGGCCATCGAGTTCGTCTACCGCTGGGTCGACCGCCGCTTCCCCGCCTGACGGCGGGGACGGCTACCGGGTCCGGCTGCTACTGGACGTCGACGTAGTCGCTCGTCGAGGTGACGGACGGGGTCGTGGACGTACCGGCGAAGACGTAGCGGAAGTAGCCGTCGGCGGAGGCCTTCACGGTGGTCTTCAGGTTGCCCTTGGAGTCGGACTTGACCGTCTTGAGCGTCGTGTAGCTGCTGGCGCCCTTCTTCTTGTACTGCAGCTGCACGGACTGGGCGGTGTAGCCCGCGTACTTCGAGGTCTCCCAGTTGGCGCGGGTCAGGGCGCCGGTGACCGTGAGGGTCTTGCCCTTCTTGATGGGCTCGGGGGACGCGTTGGTGGTGAGCTTGGCGTAGCGCTGGAAGCGGGCGTCGGACTTGAACTGCTCGCCCTCGGCCGAGCCGCCCTCGTTGCCGTCGGCGGCGGCGTAGAGCTTCCAGCCCGAACCGGCCAGACCGTTGGTGTAGAGGTCCGCCTTCGGGTCGGCGACGACCTCCAGGGTGCAGGTCGAGGTGGTGGAGTTGACGACCGTGCACTTGCCGTTGAGGTTGTCCGGGATGAGGACGCCGTCGGCGTGGTCGATGTCGCTGCCGTGGTACAGGAAGGCGCTGCCGCCCGCGATGCCCGACGGGTCGGTCGCGGTGACGGCGATCTTGAACTTCACCTTGTTGGAGGTGCCGATGACGACGTCCTTGCCGCCGTTGACGGACACCTTGGTGATCTTGGTGGAGCCCGCGTTCGCGCCCTTCTGCGCGGCCTCGGCCGCGAGACGGGGGGCGGACGACGGACCGTCGACGGCGTGGGCGGCCGGGACGGCGAGTGCGGAAAGGGCCAGGGTGCCGGTCAGTGCGGCCACGGTGGCACGGATGCGCATGTGTTTCCCCAGTTGGAGAAGGGGACCTCGCGGTGCAGGTGCCGTCACGCGAGGCCCGAGTGATCTAGGAGTCTGTTGACTCGGAAGAACAGACCTTCGACAGGGGTGGCTGGTTGTACACCCGGTGAAGAAATTGTGACCGAGTAATGGAATGCCCAGTTCCGCCCCGGTTCGGGACGGAATCCGGAACCGGGGCGGCCGGTTCAGCCCCGCCCCGGCACCGGGGCGGCCGGTTCAGCCCCGCCCCGGAACCACGGCATCCCTCAGTCGAACCAGCGGTCCCGCGCCAGCTCCTCCGTCCGCGACGGGTCCTCCAGGAGCGCCGCCACCTCGAAGCGGCGCGGCCACTGCCCCGCCGCCCACGCGAGCCCCGCCGCCACGCCCTCCACGGTCGCCGCGTGCACCGTGCCGTCCGGGGTGCGCCGCCAGTCCAGCTCCACGCCGCCCGCGCTCAGCTCCTCGTACTCGACGTACGTCTCCGGGGTCGCCGCCCCCAGCAGGATCCGCACCGGCTCGGGCACCGCGTGCTCGACGCCCTCCCCCACCGGGTCCACGGCCGCCGTCTCGCTCAGGCGCCGCACCTGGAACAGCTCCGCCAGGTCCGCCGCCCTGCGGGGCTCCACGGGCAGCAGCGCCACGCCGTCGGCCAGCGGCAGCAGGTCGGGGGCGTCCGCGACCACCGCGTCCGCCGCGTCGACCACCACGACCTCGCCGTCCACCACCGCGCGCAGCTCGTCCGGCAGCGTCACCTGCCCCGGGTCGAGATCCGCCAGGGCGCCGTACAGCGCGTGCAGCTGCGCCGCGGAAACGGTCCGCTCCGGGTCCGCGAGCCGGTCGAGCAGCTCGGCCGCGCCGCCCGGCTCCGCCAGGAGCGCGCCGACGGAGGTCCGCACGCCGAGGGCCCGCAGCACCTGCTCGTCACCGAAGCCGGACGCGTCCGCCGCGTCGTAAAGACCTTCGAGGAGCGGATCGCCGCCCGCGGCGCGCAGCCCCGCGGGACGGCGCCCGTCGAGGACGGGATGGCCGCGCAGCCACCACGCCGTGTAGGAGCGGACGCTCTCCGTCGTGCCGTCCGGCAGCAGCACCCGCAGCGGCTGCGTCAGCGCGTCCCGCAGCGGCGGGCGCGAGAGCATCGCCAGGGCCCGCGGCCAGCACGCGTCGTCGACCAGGTCGAGGTCCCGCACGGCGACGATCTCAGTGGCCACCGGCGGCACCGGCGTGTCCGGCAGCCGGTCGAGGACGTCCTCGCACCACACGTCCACGGCGTCGAGCAGGCCCGCGTCGTCCGGCTCGGGGAAGTCGCCCTCGCGCGGCTCCAGTTCATCGGGGTCGAGGACCACGTCCGTGGCGCGCACGAGGGCGAAGGTGGCGAGCACACCGCAGGCCGCCAGCGGCTGCTCGCCCCAGCGGTCGGCCACCTCGCCGTCGACCAGGGCGAGTTCGTCGGTCCGCATGACCTCGGCGAAGTCGCTGCCGGGGAGCACCAGCTCGCCCGCAGGCGCGAGTTCGCCGTCCTCGTCGGCCAGCGCGAGGGCGCCGAGCCACGGCTCGTCGCCCGGCGCGAGGTCCGCGTCGCGCACGAGCGTCAGCACGACCTCCGCCAACTCCTCCGCGTCCAGGGCGTCCTCGTCCCAGGAGTCGTCGTCGAGGGAGGCGGCCACGGCGGCGCGCACCTGCGGGGTCGTCAGGACGGCGCGGGGCGTCGCGGGCAGCGCGCCGAGCTTCTCCAGGAGCGGGTGGGCGGCGTCCGGGTGGGCGACCTTCAGGCCGAGCCGGGCCAGCGAGGCGGGGTCGCGCTCGTCGCCGGGGGCGGGCAGCAGCACCTGGCGGGGCCCGATCGTCGTCCGGCCGTCGGCCAGCGGGACCGGCAGGCCCGAGAGCCGGTCCGGGTCGACCCCGGCCAGCGTGTCGTACAGCCGCCGCCACCAGGCGGGTGCCCGCTCCAGACCGGCGAGGCGGTCGACCGCCTCGGTCAGCGGGACGCGCGCGACGTCGAGGGTGCGCAGCTCGGCGCGGCGTTCGAGGCCCGCGGGCAGCAGGCTCGGCAGCACCTCGGCGAGGACCCGGACCGTGTCGGCCCCGGCACCCTCCACGACCTCCGCGTCGCGCGGCCGCAGTGCCTCGGGCAGCCCGTCCTCGTCGTCCTCGCCGCGGGGCAGGGCGGGCGGCAGGAAGGCGGTGCGCGGCAGCCGCTCCAGGATGCCGCCCCGCAGCGCCCCGTCCAGCTCGCCGCTGCCGAGCGGTCCCGGCACCAGGGCGATGATGTCCTCGGCCACCGGCCGCCAGCCGGCGAGGAGTTCGACGTACGCCTCCGCCGCGCGCTCCACCAGGAAGTCGGTCAGGGGGCCCGCGGCGACGTGCCGGCGCGCGGTGTCCAGCGGGAACGACGCGATGAGCAGCGCCGGTACGCCCAGCGGCTCGTCGCTCGGCGTCGGGGCGTGCACGACGGCGGTGGTGCGGGGCCGCTCGGGGCCGCCCTCGTCTCCCGCGGGCACGGCCCAGGTGACGGACCAGTGGGGCCGCAGCCGCTCCTCGACGGGCCGGTCCTTCAGGAGGCCGGCGTCGAGGGGTCCCTGCCTGCTGACGGTGCGCCAGCGGGTGGTGCCGTCCCGGCTGTCCTCGACGACGGTGTACGGCGCCTCGGCCCGCCGCCGCAGCGTGCGGACGGCCCCGTCCGGCGTCTCGACGCTGACTTCCTCCAGGCCGGGCAGGGCAAGGAGCAGCGCGTCGTCGACCCCGTCGAGCAGCCGGGTGACGAGGTCCTCGGCGGCGGCGTCGCGCAGGGGCAGGATGACGACGGTGTCGTAGCCGTCCGGGGCGGTGCCCTCGGCGGCCAGCGGCAGGCGCAGCAGCGGGATGTGGCCGTCCCTGCGGCGCACCTCGTCGCCGAGGCCGGGGCTGAACCGGGCGGTCTCGGCGGTGAGTTCGCGGGCCTCGGCCAGCGACCAGCGGACGCCGCCGGTGCGGCCGACGACGGCGGGTTCGTCGGTGACGGCGAGGACGGCGGCGAAGCCGACGCCGAAGCGGCCGACGCTCCCCTCGTGGCTCTCCCGCTTCGCGGAGGCGCGCAGGGTGGACAGCGACTCGACGCCGGCCGCGTCGAGCGGGGCGCCACGGTTGGCGGCGGCGAGGACGCCGTCGCGCAGGGTCAGGGCGAGGCGGCCGGGGACGCCCGCGCGGGCGGCGGCGTCGGAGGCGTTCTGGGCGAGCTCGACGACGAGGCGGTCGCGGTAGCCGCCGAGGGCGAGGTCCTCCTCGGCGTTGGCGTCCTCACGGAAGCGGGCCGGGGCCGCCGCCCAGGCGTCGAGGACTCCGCGACGGAGGCGGGCGGTGCCGAAGGGATCCGTACCCTCGGCTGCCGGCCGCACGGTTTTGCTCACGGTCGTCTCGTCTCCTCTGCGTAGCGCTGCGCTGCGTCGGAGCCGAACGCTACCGCGTCGGAAAAAGGGCGGGCGGGCGGGGAAAACGCCGCGCAGCGGCGACGCGGGGGAAATCGGCGCAGGAGGAGCCGGAGAGCGGACGCGGCAGGAACCGCCGAGGGGCCGCGGGACGAGCCGACGAGCGGACGCGGGAGGAGCAGGCGAGGGGGCACCGCCCCCGAGCCCCGCCCGTCACCCGATGCCGGAACTAGGAGTGGCCGAGGTCCTCGCTGGGGCCCTCCGCGCTCACCGAGCCGGAGTCCGCCGCGGGCCGCAGCGGAAGGACGTCCACCCGGGTCTCGTCCAGGACCGGCGGCGCCGGCCGCGGCGGCTTCGGCATGACCGCCGCCTCCGAGTGCCCCCCGCAGCCGTACGAGAGGGACACGACCCGCCCGTCGGCGGGACCGAACTCATTGGCGCACACGCCGAACGCCTGTCCGAGTGAACCGCCGATCGGCACCAGGAAGCCACAGCTCACACACCCGGCGGGCGCCGCCTGCGCCATCGGGGTCTTCGCGCCGTACGCCTCGTCCCAGCGGTCGGCGGCGATGTGCAGCCCGTACCGCGACAGGACCCGCGCGCGCCGCATGCCCAGCTCGTCGGCGACCGAGGTGATGGAACCCCGCGCGGGCGCGACGGGCAGCTCGGCCGGCGGACCCGCCGTGACCTCGGCGTCCTCCGCCTCGGCCAGCTCGGCCAGCTCCTCGGACACCGCGGCGTTCGGCGGCGGCTCCTCCTCGCCGGAGAAGCCCGGTTCGAGCCGGAGGTCCTCCGCGTCCGTGGGGAGCAGATCGCCGGGGCCCATGTCACCCGGCCGCAGCCGCTCGCTCCACGGCACCCACTCGGGGGCCAGGAGCGCGTCGGGGCCCGGCAGCAGCACCGTCTCGTCGAGCGTGACGACCTTGGCCCGCGAGGCGCGGGCCACCGTCACCGCCCAGCGCCAGCCGCGATAGCCGAACTCCTTGCACTCGAAGAGGTGCGTGACGACACGGTCGCCCTCCACGACGACCTCGACATGCTCGCCGACCACACCGGGCGCGGCGGCCTCCTCGGCCGCCGCACGCGCGAGGCCGACCGCCTCGGCGCACAGACGGTCCGGGGTACGCGGGGTGCGCGGGGTACGGCTTCGCGTTGTCGCTGCGCTCACAGGTATCGCTTCTCTCCTACGCCGTCTCACGAGTGCGCCACTCCTTAACGCGGGGGTGCGGACGGAGCGGACCTGGGGGCCGCGTCGACGTCCGCGCCCGACGTCCTCGGGCGCACCTACGTCACCCATTCTGCGGGATGACCGAGAGGCGCGCGGCCAAGAACGAACGCCGCAGGCGCGCTACGCACGCTACCTTCTCCTGGCCCCTGGGCCTACACCGACGTAGCCGACCGGGTCCGCGCCGGTGGCGCGCCGCGTCTCCGGCGACGGCGTTTTCCCCGCCCGCCACGCGCAATTCGCACTAGCGGAGCCCCCCAGGGGGCACTATGACGAGGTGGCCCCCACAAGGACGGCGTCCGCAGGAATCGTCTCGCCCGGTCCGGCGAGACGGACCGCGCGTGCGCTGGGACGGGCCCTCCACCTGCCGTTCACCGGCACGGCCCGGGGCATCCGCAAGGCGACGCACGCCCACGGGGCGGGCGAGTCGGGCCTCGGCAAGCTGATCGAGCTGCACGCGGTGAACGGCGCGGGCGACGTCATGATCACCGTCGCCCTCGCCTCCACCGTCTTCTTCTCCGTGCCGACGGACGAGGCCCGCGGCCGTGTCGCGCTCTACCTCGCCATCACCATGGCGCCCTTCACCCTCCTCGCCCCCGTCATCGGCCCGCTCCTCGACCGGCTCCCGCACGGCCGCCGCGCCGCGATGGCCGGGGCGATGCTGGCCCGCGCCCTGCTGGCGCTGGTCCTTTCGGGGGCGGTCGCCACCGGCAGCGTGGAGCTCTACCCCGCCGCGCTCGGCGTGCTCGTCGCCTCCAAGGCGTACGGAGTGGTCAGAAGCGCCGTCGTGCCACGGCTCCTGCCACCCCGCTTCTCCCTCGTGAAGGCGAACTCCCGGGTCACGCTCGGCGGCCTCCTGGCCACCGCCGTGGCGGCGCCCGTCGGCGCGGGGCTCCAGGCCGTCGGGCCGCGCTGGCCGCTCTACGGCGCCTTCGTGATCTTCGTGTCGGGGATGTTCCTGTCGTTCTCGCTGCCGCGCAAGGTCGACTCGGCCAAGGGCGAGGCGAAGGCGCTGCTCGCCGCGGACGAGGAGCACCTGCATCTGCACGCCCGCGCGGAGGCCGCCGCCGACACCACCCGCAAGCGGCGCCTCGGGCTGCGTACGGTCGGCCCGGCCGTCACCCACGCCCTGGCCGCCAACGCCTCGCTGCGCTGCCTCTCCGGGTTCCTCATCTTCTTCCTGGCGTTCCTGCTGCGCGAGCACCCGCTCGCCGGGCAGAGCGCGGCGGTCTCCCTCGGCATCGTCGGCGTCTCGGCGGGCGCGGGCAACGCGCTGGGCACGGCCGTCGGCGCCTGGCTGAAGTCACGGGCGCCCGAGGTCATCATCGTGACCGTCGTCGCGGTGGTCCTGGGCGTCGCGGTCACGGCCGCGGTGTTCTTCGGCACGGTCGGCGTCGCCTGCCTCGGCGCCTGCGCGGGCTTCGCCCAGGCCCTGTCCAAGCTGTCCCTGGACGCCCTGATCCAGCGGGACGTGCCCGAGCAGGTCCGCACCTCCGCCTTCGCCCGCTCCGAGACGCTGCTCCAGGTCGCCTGGGTGTTCGGCGGCGCCATCGGCATCGCCCTGCCGCTGAACGGGGCGCTGGGCCTGTCGGTGGCGGCGGGCATCGTCGCCGCCGGATGGCTGTCGACCGTCCGCGGCCTGCTCGCGGCGGCCCGCCAGGGCGGCCGGCGCCGCCCCCGGGTGGCATGACCACGCGGCACGCCCGCGACCCCCGCGTAACCGGACCCCCCGACGCGCCCGATAGCCTTCGCCCATGACCTCCCTGCTCCGCGGCGGAGCCGCGAATGTGAACCGCGCGGCGCGCCGCCGCCGCACCGTGGCCGCCCTTGGCGCCGTCTCCGCCGGACTCCTCGTCCTCTCGGCCTGTGACAAGCCGACGCCGCTGGCCACCGTCACGGTCGGCAGCAAGTCGGTGAACACGGAAGCCTCCTGCTACAACGACGGCAAGGAGCTCAAGAACTCCCAGCTGAAGTCCTGCCTCCAGGACAAGGACGTCAAGTCCATCAAGGTGGACCCGGACGAGAAGGTCCGCTTCGGCGTCGACCCGGAGATCGCGGAGAAGGGCTGGACGCTGCTGATGAACGGTCAGCCGCTGACCGAGGCCAGCAAGAAGACCTACGTGGTCATCCCGGGCAGCGTCTTCTTCAACCAGCAGTACGGCGGGGGCGGCAAGGAGTCGACCGTCAGCCTGCTCGAAGGCGGCAAGGACTCCGGCTCGAAGGCCACGGGCCTGTGGTCGTTCAAGTTCGAGAAGGACTCCGACTCCTGACCGTGTCACCCGCGTCACCCGCGTCGGCCGTGCCGCCGCCGTCCGGTCCGCGCGTCCTCGTCGCCACCGCCGTCCCCGCCGAGCGGGACGCGGTGGTGCGGGGGCTGCCCGACGGGGCAGGCATCGACGTGGTCGCCGTCGGCGTGGGGCCCGCCGCCGCGGCCGCGGCCACCGCACTGCGCCTGGCCGCCGCCCCGTACGACCTGGTGGTCTGCGCGGGCATCGGCGGCGGCTTCCAGCCCGACGCGCCCGTCGGCTCGCTCGTGGTCGCCGACGAGATCACCGTCGCCGACCTGGGCGCCGAGACCCCCGACGGGTTCGCGCCCGTCACCGAGCTCGGCTTCGGCGCCGTCACCCACCGTCCGCCCCGTTCCCTCGTACGGGAGGTCGCGGACGCCTGCGGCGGTGCGACCGGCACCGTCCTGACCGTCTCCACCGTGACCGGCTCCGCCGGGCGGGCCGCCGAGCTGCGGCGGCGCCATCCGCGCGCCCTGGCCGAGGCGATGGAGGGTTTCGGCGTCGCCGAGGCGGCCGTCCTGCGCGGCCTGCCCGTCCTGGAGGTCCGCGCGGTCTCCAACGCCGTCGGCCCGCGCGACCGCGACGCCTGGCGGATCGGCGACGCGCTGACCGCGCTGAGCGACGCGTTCGGGAAGTTCGCGCCGGCCCTGAGGAGTTGGACCACACATGACTGAGACCCCGGCCGCGGCCCCCGGCCCCCTGCGCATCGCGTACTCGCCCTGCCCCAACGACACGTTCGTCTTCGACGCCTGGGCGCATGGCCGGGTGCCCGGCGCCCCCGCGCTCGACGTCACGTTCGCGGACATCGACATCACCAACGGCGTCGCCGAGCGCGCCGCGACCGGCAAGGCCACCGCGTCCGACGCCGGCTTCGACGTCCTGAAGGTGTCGTACGCCGTCCTGCCCTACGTCCTCGACGAGTACGCGCTGCTGCCCTGCGGCGGCGCGCTCGGCCGCGGCTGCGGGCCCCTCGTCCTGACCCGGGAGCCCGGCGTCGACCTCACCGGCAGGACGGTCGCCGTGCCGAGCGAGAAGTCGACGGCGTACCTGCTCTTCCGGCTCTGGGCCGCGGACACGCTCACCGGCGGCGGGGTCGGCGAGATCGTGGTGCTGCCCTTCGACCAGATCATGCCCGCGGTGCGCGACGGCAAGGTCGACGCGGGCCTGGTCATCCACGAGGCGCGCTTCACGTACCAGGACTACGGCCTGCACCGCCTCGCCGACATGGGCGAGCACTGGGAGAACACCACGGGGCTGCCGATCCCGCTGGGCGCGATCATCGCCAGGCGGTCGCTGGGCGAGGCCGCGCTGCGCTCCCTCGCGGACGCCGCCCGCGCCTCGGTCCGCATGGCCTGGGACGACCCGGAGGCCTCCCGGCCCTACGTCCTGGAGCACGCCCAGGAGATGGACCCGGCCGTCGCGGACCAGCACATCGGGCTCTATGTCAACGAATTCACCGCCGACCTCGGCGAGGACGGCTACGCGGCGGTGCGCGGCCTGCTGACGCGGGCGGCGGCCGAAGGGCTCGTGCCCGCGCTCGCACCGGGCGCGCTCGCGTTCCCGTGACCGGTCACCGGGCGGGCCCGCGTCGGCCCGCCCGGCCCGAAGGTCACACGTCCAGCTGGTCGGCGACCGCCCTCAGCAGGCCCGCGATCTTCGCGCCCGACGCCTTGTCCGGGTAGCGGCCCTTCTCCAGCATCGGCGTGATGTTCTCGAGGAGTGTCGTCAAGTCCTGGACGATCGAAGCCAGTTCGTCGGGCTTGCGGCGCTGGGCGGCCGCCACCGACGGGGTCGGGTCGAGAATCGTCACCGACAGGGCCTGGTCGCCGCGCTGCCCCGCGACCACGCCGAATTCCACGCGCTGGCCCGGCTTGAGTGTGTCGACGCCGGCGGGCAGTACGGAGGAGTGCACGAAGACGTCGCCGCCGTCGTCGCGGGAGAGAAAGCCGAAGCCCTTCTCGCTGTTGAACCACTTGACCTTGCCGGTAGGCACGTGAAGTCCTCGTCCTCGTACTCGTCATGCCGGTTCCGCCCGTCCGGTGCGACGGGCGGAAAACGGCTCTGGATAGCACTACAGCGGGTCGTCCGACCCGCCGGCACCAAGACTATTGGTCCGGGAGCCGGTGACAAGACGTCCCCGGATTCTTCCTACGCGCTGGGAACTACCCTGGTCGGGTGCGTGACAAAACCCAAGCGAATTCCGCAGGTCCGGGCGATGGAATGGTCCGGACCGGAGCAATCGTCTTCTTCGTCGGAGCCGTGGCCACACTGGTCACGGTGGCCCCGCTGTTCCTGGGCACCGAGCCCTTCCCGTCGCTCGCGTACGCGGTGTGCATGCTGATGGGGATCGGGTTCCTCATCGCGGCGGCCGGTGTCCTGCGCGGCATCGCCGTCCAGCGGCGGCAGGCGAGGTCGAGCGCTAGCTAGCTTCGCCGTCCGCGGTGTACGCGGCGAGCCAGCCGGGGAACTCCGTCAGCCCGCCGAGGACCACGTCCGCGCCCGCCGCGCGCAGTTCCGCTGCGTCGCACGGCCCGGTCTCCACCGCCACGGACAGCGCGCCCGCCGTACGCGCACCGCGTACATCACCGGTGTGGTCCCCGACGTAGACCGACGCACCGTGCTCCCGCAGCGCCTCCGCTTTCGCCTCCGCCCACAGCCAGCCGATCACCGCGTCGGCCTCGATGCCGAGGTGCGACAGGTGCAGCTTCGCGTTGGGCTCGTGCTTGGCGGTCACCACGATCGCCCGCCCGCCGTGCGCGTGGACCGCCGCGACCGCCTCGCGGGCGCCGGGCATCGCGAGCGTCGGCTCGATGGCGTATGTGGCGTAGATCTCACGGTAGAGGTCGGCCATCTCCTGGATCTCGCCCTCGGGGAACCAGTGGCGCAGCTCCTGCTCCAGCGGCGGCCCGAGCCGGGTGACGGCGAGGTCGGCGTCGATGTACGCCCCCGTCTCGGCGGAGAGTGCCAGGTAGGCCGCCCTGATGCCGGGCCGGGAGTCGATGAGGGTCATGTCGAGGTCGAAGCCGACGGTGAGCGCGCGTGAGGTCATGCGCCCATTGTGCCGAGGAGCCGGACCGCCCCCGCCCGTAGACTTAGCCAAGCCTTACCGACTCCCCGTGAAACGAGCTCAGCCGATGCGTGTGCCCGTCAGACGCGCCGTCCTGATGACGGCGGCCGTCGTGGCCCTGCTGCTCGCGGTCCTGCTCAGCCTCGCCGTCGGCGCCCGCGCGATCGCCCCGTCCGCCGTCCTGGACGCGCTGCTGCACGGCGGGCACAGCGACGCCGCCGAGGTGATCCGCGAGATGCGGGTGCCGCGCACCGCGATCGGCCTGATGGTGGGCGCCGCGCTCGCCCTGGCCGGCACGGTCCTCCAGGGCATCACCCGCAACCCCATCGCCGACCCCGGCATCCTCGGCATCAGCCAGGGCGCCTCGGTGGGCGTCGTCCTCGCCATCGCCTTCGCCGGGGTGCACACACTGACCGGATACGTCTGGTGGGCGTTCGTGGGCGCCGGACTCGCGTCGGTCGCCGTCTACGCCATCGCCTCCAGCGGCCGGGGCGGGGCGACCCCCGTGAAACTCGCGCTCGGCGGCGCCGCGATCAACGCCCTCCTCGTCTCCGTGACGACCGCGATCCTCACCACCAAGGCGTCCGCGCTCGACGAGTTCCGCTTCTGGCAGGTCGGCTCGCTCTCCGGGCGCGACGCCGAGATCGTCGGCCAGATCTGGCCGTTCCTGCTCGTGGGCGTGGTCCTCGTCGTCTCGGTCGCGCGCGGCCTGGACGCGCTGGCGCTCGGCGAGGACGTGGCCAAGGGCCTCGGCCAGAACGTCGCGGCGGTCCGCGTCGTCGGCGGGCTCGGCGCGACCGTCCTCACCGGCGCGGGCGTCGCCGCCGCGGGCCCCATCGCCTTCATCGGCCTGGCCGTCCCGCACATCGCCCGCGCGATCGTCGGCAGCGACCACCGCTGGGTGCTGCCGATGGCCGCCGTCCTCGGGCCCGTGATGCTGCTGGTCTCCGACACGGTCGGACGGATCGTCTTCCCGCCGAGCGAGGTCCCCGCGGGCGTGATGACCGCGCTCATCGGGGTGCCCTTCCTCGTCACCCTCGTCCGCAGGAAGGCGGTGGCGGCATGACCGCGGTGACCACCCGGCCCCCGATCCGGCCCGCCGGATACGCGGTGCTGCGCGTGCGCGGGGCGGCCTTCCTGGTGCACCGGCGGGCCGCCGCGGTGGCGGCCCTCCTCGCCGTCCTGCTCGCCGCGAGCTGCCTCGCCTACCTCTGCGTCGGCGAGTCCTTCGTACGTCCCGTCGAGGCCCTGAAGGTCGTCTTCGGGCAGCCCTCCGCCGACGAGCTGGTCGTGGGCACGCTGCGCGAACCGCGCATGGTGGTGGGCCTGCTCGTCGGCGCCGCGTTCGGCGTGGCCGGGGCGCTCATCCAGACCGTCGCCCGCAACCCGCTCGCCAGCCCCGACATCATCGGCATCAGCCAGGGCGCGAGCGCGCTCACCGTCGGCGCGATGACCTTCGGGATCACCTCGTACACGGTGCTCCCCTACCTCTCCGTCGCCGGCGGCATCGCCGCGGCCGCCCTCGTCTACGTCTTCGCCTGGCGCGGCGGCCTGCACGCGACCCGCTTCGTCCTGATCGGCATCGGCTTCGCGATCGCGCTGCGCTCGGTGACGACGCTCTTCATGACGAAGGGCGACTACCTCGTCGCCCAGCAGGCGCAGATCTGGATGACGGGCTCCCTCAACGGCCGCGGCTGGGCCGAGGCGAACCCGCTCGGCCTGACCCTGCTCGTCCTGCTCCCCTTCGTCCTGTGGGCGGCCCGCGCGCAGCGCTCGGTCACCATGGACGACGACACGGCGACGGCGCTCGGGGTGCGCCTGGGACACGTACGCCTCGGTCTCGTCCTGCTCGGCGTCGTCCTCGCCTCCGTGGCGACCGGCGCGGCCGGACCCGTCGACTTCGTGGCGCTCCTGGCCCCGCAGATCGCCCGCCGCCTCACCCGCACCGCACAGATCCCGCTGCTGTGCTCGGCCCTGCTCGGCGCCCTGATCGTGGTCCTCGCGGACCTGCTCGCCCGCCGCCTGTTCTCGCCGACCGAACTGCCCGTCGGCGTCCTGACGGCGGCCGTCGGCGCCCCGTACCTGATCTGGCTGATCATCCGCAGCCGCTCCGTCCGCAATGGAGGCACGTCGTGACAGCCGCCCGCCTTACGGCCCGCGAGCTGACCCTCGCCTACGAGGACCGCACGGTCGTCGACCGCCTCGACCTCGCGATCCCCGACGGCAGGGTCACCGTGATCGTCGGCCCCAACGCCTGCGGCAAGTCCACGACGCTGCGCGCCCTCGGCCGGCTCCTGAAGCCCAGGAGCGGCGCGGTCCTGCTGGACGGCGAGGCCCTCGCCAAGCTGCCCACCAAGAAGATCGCCCAGCAGATCGGGCTGCTCCCGCAGACGCCCGTGGCGCCCGAGGCGATCACCGTCGCCGACCTGGTCGCGCGCGGCCGCCAGCCGCACCAGCACTGGTGGCAGCAGTGGTCCGACGAGGACGAGAGGGCGGTGACGGAGGCGATGGAGCGCACCGACGTGGCCGCGCTCGCCGAACGCTCCGTCGACGAGCTCTCCGGCGGCCAGCGCCAGCGCGTGTGGATCGCCATGGCCCTGGCCCAGGACACGGACCTGCTCCTCCTGGACGAGCCGACGACCTACCTGGACATCTCCCACCAGGTGGAGGTCCTCGACCTCGTACGCCAGCTGAACCACGACCGCGGCCGCACGGTCGTCGTCGTCCTGCACGACCTGAACCAGGCCGCGCGCTACGCCGACCACCTCGTCGCCATGAAGGCCGGCGAGGTCGTCGCCGAGGGAGCCCCCTCGAAGGTCGTCACCGAGGAACTCGTGCGCGAGGTCTTCGGCCTGGAGTGCGTGGTGGTGCCGGACCCCGTGACCGGCTCCCCCCTGGTCGTCCCCGGGGCGCCGTGGTCCGCGACCGCGCCCGCCCCCACCGGCACCCCCGCCTGAACCGCCGCCCCACCCGGCGGCACCCCGCACGAGTCGTCACCGGCACCCCCGTCCGAGCCGCCCGGCCCGCCCCCGAAAGGCAACGCCATGGTCCGCACGAAAGGCAACGCCATGACCCACCTCCGCTCCCCGCTGCGCCGCCGCTCCCTCACCGCGGGCGCCCTCGCCCTGACCGGCGCGCTGGCCCTGTCCGCCTGCGGTTCCTCCGGCTCCGGCGAGGACTCCGGCTCCGGAAGGACGCACACCGTCAGGACGGCCATGGGCGACGTGCGGGTGCCCGTGAGCCCCAAGCGGGTCGTCGTCCTCGACACCGCCGAACTGGACTCCGCCATCACCCTGGGCGTGAAGCCGGTCGGCTCCACCCACGTCGAGGCGTCCTCGGGCTTCCTGGGTTACCTGCCCAAGGACAAGGTCAGCGGCATCGAGGACGTCGGCGAGATGATGAACCCCAACATGGAGGCCATCGCCGGGCTCAAGCCCGACCTGATCCTGACCTCCAAGATCCGCCACGCCGCGAAGTACGACCAGCTCAAGAAGATCGCGCCGACCGTCATGACGGAGACGACCGGATACCCCTGGAAGGAGAACTTCCAGGTGCACGCCGAGGCGCTGGGCCGCCAGGACGAGGCGAAGAAGGCCGTCGCCGACTACACCGCGCACACCGAGAAGGTCACCCGGGCCATCGGCGGCACCGCGAAGGCCGCGCAGACCGAGGTCAACGTCCTGCGCTTCATGGAGGGCGCCGACATCCGCCTCTATGGCGAGCAGAGCTACATCGCCACGATCCTCAAGGACGTCGGCCTCGGCCGCGCGCCGATCTCCGCGAAGGCCAAGGACGGCTTCTCCTACGACCTGTCCCCCGAGAAGATCGACCTCGCGGACACGGACGTCATCTTCCGGTCCACGTACGGCGATCCGAAGAAGGCGAAGGAGACGCAGACCGTGGACAGCGGCCTGTGGAAGAACATGAAGGCGGTCAAGTCGGGCAACGTCCACACCGTCGACGACGAGCTGTGGATCCAGGGCATCGGCTACACGGCGGCGGCGAAGATCCTCGACGAGCTGCGGGCGGACCTGACGGAGAAGGACTGACTCACGGCCGTTGCCGCTGCGACCTCCACAGCAGGAAGAGCGCGGAGGCGACGGCCGCGCCGCGCACGACCCACGGCCAGGTCCCGGCGATGGCGTCGCTCATGTGTCCGTCGCGGATCGGGTCGCCCCAGCGGCCCTCGCCGCGCCCCCACAGCCAGGTGATCCCGGCGGCCGCGACGAGCCCCGGCAGGCCCAGGGCGGCCCACTTGGCCTCGGCGCGGGTGAGTTTGCGGGAGGAGTAGGCGATCAGCCAGCCGCCGCCCAGGGCGAGCCAGTTGCCGAGGACGGCGCCGACGGTGAGGAGCGCGGCGGCGAGGACGAGGAGGGGGTTGGCGAGTCCGCCGCCGGTACGGGGCAGGCGCGGCACCCAGCGCCGCCGAGGCGCTTCCTCGACCGCCTCCTCCTCGCCGTCCTCGCCGTCCTCCCCGTCTCCCTCGTCCTCTCCCCTCCCGGTCTCCTTGCGGAGGGGGTCGTCGTCCTTGCCCGGCGGGGGCTTGAGTATCTCGGGGATCTCCACGCCGCCGACGAAGCCGGGGACGCTGTCCGCGAGGCCGAACGGGCTGCTGTCCACGCGCCACCAGTCCGGCTCCGAGCCGCTGGGGCCCAGTTCGTCGGTGCCGGCGAGGTGCGGGGGCGAGGGCTGCGGCGGGAGGCCCGGCTCGGGGGCGGGGGACTGCGGGGAGTCGGGGGCGGTGGTGCGGCGGGGGCGGGGGACGATGCGACGCAGCCGCCCGGCGGTCGGGGTCTCCTCCTCCGCTCCGTCGCCCTCCTCCGCCTCCTTGCGGAGGCGTGGCCTGCCGGAGCGCTGGCGCGGTACCGCGGCGCGGGGCGTGTCCTGCGCCGTCGCCGGGGGCGCGTCGCCCGCGGCCTCGACGACTTCCTCGGGGGTGCCGAGGCGGGCGAGGATGCGGCGGACCGCGGCGGGGGTGTCCAGGGGGGACTTGGAGCGGCTGCGGTCGATGCGGGTCCTGAGGTCGGAGACCAGGCGCATTCTTGTGCCGGATGGCAGCTGGTGCTGCTGGGCCAGGTCGCCGACCCGGCTCAGATAGTCGTAGACCAGCTGGTCGCTCTCGATCCCCACGAAGTCCCCTCCGGGGCAGGTCCGTTGATCCCCCGCCTCGCCAGACGGTACCGCGTCCCGGCTGCGCCGGGGCTTGAGCCACGGTCATCGCCGCCCGGCGCCGGGGTTCTTCCCCGCCTGCGCCGGGGTGGGTGCCTCCTTCATCGCTGCCCGGCACGGGTCGGCTACGCCGGGCTGGAGCCACACTTATCGCCGCCCGGCACCGTCCGGCTGCGCCGGGGCTGGGGCCACACTTGTCGCCGCCCGGCACCGGGGGCTGTGCCCACCCGTTCCGCCCTGCGGAACGCCTGCCCACAGCGAGAGCGGCCAGTTCACCACCGTGCCGCCGCCCACAGCGGGGGCGGCCAGATGCCCACCGCGCCGTCGACCACAGCAGGAGCGGTCTGCTGCCAACCGGCCGCAGCGCGGGCACACCGACCCCCACCGGGCCGCACGCGCCCGACCGGCCCGAGGGGACGTGGGGGTATGTGCGAACGGAGCACCGAGCCAGCTCTGGCGTCTTTGGACTTGAGGCGGGGCGCAGGGATGGCGAGTACGCACATACCCCCGCGGCCCCGCCCCCGAGACGGGAAAAGGCGGACCAGCCCAAGGCGCCCCGCCAGACGCCCGTGTCGGGCGCGGTAGGGTCAGCCGGCGTGAGAGTACGGAGAGTAGCGGTGCCGTCACCCTTCGGGGTCGGGGTGGGGTTGTTGGTGGTGGGGGCGGTCTGTGGGCTCGGGGTGGTTTGTGGGGCGCACGGGCTGCCCATGGCCGACGCCCTCGTCTACCGGGCCGAAGGCGCCGCCGTCGTCCACGGCGACGACCTCTACGGATTCACCGTCACCCGGTGGGAACTCCCCGCCACCTACCCCCCGTTCGCCGCGCTCCTCTTCGTGCCGACGACCTGGCTCCCCCTCCCCGCCCTCAAACTCACCTTCCTCCTCGGCAACATCGCCCTCCTCGCCCTCCTCATCCACCTCTCCCGCACCCTCACCGGCCGTCTCCCCCTCCGCCCCGCGCACCTCTGCGCCGCCACCGCCCTGGCCCTCTGGCTCGAACCCGTCTTCCAGACCGTCCTGTTCGGACAGATCAATCTGGCACTGGCCTGCCTGGTCCTCTGGGACCTCACCCGCCCGCCCGGCACCCGGGCCGGACGCACCCGGGCCAGAGGCGTCGCGGTCGGCATCGCGGCCGGGATCAAGCTGACCCCCGCCGTCTTCATCGCGTACCTCTTCCTCACCGGCCGCACCCGCGACGCCCGCACCGCCACCGCGTCCTTCGCCGGGACCGTGCTGCTCGGCGCGCTCGTACTGCCCGCCGCCAGCGTGGAGTTCTGGACCCGGCGCGTCTTCGAGACGGGCCGGGTCGGCAAGGCGTGGATCGTCGACAACCAGTCGTTGCAGGGGCTGATCGCCCGCGTCCTGCACACCGCGGAACCGGGCCTCGCCTGGGCGGCCCCCGCCGCGCTGACGGCCGTGGCGGGGCTGTGGCTCGCCCGCAGGACGGCCGGGGCGGAGCCCCACGCCCTGCTCGTGACCGCGTTCACGGCCCTGCTGGTCTCCCCCATCAGCTGGTCCCACCACTGGGTGTGGTGCGTACCGCTGCTCGCCCTCCTGGCCGCCGAGGGCAGGCCCCGCCTCGCCGTCGCCGTGGCCGCGCTCTTCACGGCCCGTACGTTCTGGCTGCTCCCGCACCAGGGCGACCTGGACCTGCGACTGCCGTGGTGGCAGCAGCCGTTGGCGTCGCCGTACGCGCTGCTCGCGCTCGCGCTGCTGCCGATGTTGAGTACGTACCTGAGTACGCGGACAGAGGTGCCGCACCCCCGCCCGGGGATTGACTCGCCCCATGGACACGGAAGCAGAAGCCACGACGGAGTCGCGCGCGGCGTGGGCCGCCCGTAACGCGGCCCACGCCGCCGCGCACCCCGTACCGCCCCCGTCCCGCATCCTCGGACCGGCCCTGGCGACCCCCGTCGTGCTGCTGCTCCTGACGCTCGGCTGGTTCCTGGTGGAGCTCGACGCGGAGCTCGGCGGCGCGTCGTCGCGGCAGCACCAGGACCTGCTGGCCCGCTACCTGCTGGCGCTGTTCGCGGGCCTCGGCTGCCTGGCGGCGGCCTGGCTCACGCCGCGCGACTCGCGTGCGGCGTGGCTGCGGACGGCGTTCGCCGCCACGGCGGTCGTGGCGGTCCCGGCAGGCATCCTGTCCGGGGGCTGACCCCCCGGGACCCGGGCCGGGCCGTCACCGGGCCGCGCCCCAACAGCGCCCCACCCGCGCCTCAGCCGCCGCTGAGCAGCTCGTCCGCGTCCACGATCCGGTACGCGTACCCCTGCTCGGCGAGGAACCGCTGGCGGTGCGCCGCGAAGTCCTGGTCGATCGTGTCCCGCGCCACCACCGAGTAGAAGCGGGCCTCGTGGCCGTCCGCCTTCGGCCGCAGCACCCGGCCGAGCCGCTGTGCCTCCTCCTGCCGGGAGCCGAACGTGCCCGACACCTGGATGGCGACGGTGGCCTCCGGCAGGTCGATGGAGAAGTTGGCGACCTTGGAGACGACCAGCACGCTGATCTCGCCCTCGCGGAACGCGTCGAAGAGCTTCTCGCGCTGTGCGTTCGTCGTCTCGCCCTTGATGACGGGGGCGTCCAAGTGGGCGCCCAGCTCGTCGAGCTGGTCGATGTACTGGCCGATGACGAGGGTCTGCTCCCCGGCGTGCTTCTTGACGAGCGCCTCCGTCACCTTCCGCTTGGTCGCGGTCGTCGCGCAGAAGCGGTACTTCTCCTCGGCCTCCGCGGTGGCGTACGCGAGCCGCTCGCTGTCCGTGAGGTTGACCCGCACCTCGACGCAGTCGGCGGGCGCGATGTAGCCCTGCGCCTCGATCTCCTTCCACGGGGCGTCGAACCGCTTGGGCCCGATGAGCGAGAAGACGTCGGACTCGCGCCCGTCCTCGCGCACGAGGGTCGCGGTGAGCCCGAGGCGGCGGCGCGCCTGGAGGTCGGCGGTGAACTTGAAGACGGGCGCGGGCAGCAGGTGCACCTCGTCGTACACGATCAGGCCCCAGTCGCGGGAGTCGAAGAGCTCCAGGTGCGGGTAGATGCCCTTCCGCTTCGTCGTGAGGACCTGGTACGTGGCGATGGTGACCGGCCGGATCTCCTTCTTCGTACCGCTGTACTCACCGATCTCGTCCTCCGTCAGCGACGTCCGCTTGACCAGCTCGTGCTTCCACTGGCGGGCGGAGACGGTGTTGGTGACGAGGATGAGCGTGGTGGCCTTGGCCTGGGCCATGGCACCGGCGCCGACGAGGGTCTTGCCCGCGCCGCAGGGCAGCACGACGACCCCGCTCCCGCCGTGCCAGAAGCCCTCGACGGCCTGCTGCTGGTAGGGCCGCAGCGACCAGCCGCTCTCGTCGAGGTCGATCTTGTGCGCCTCGCCGTCGACGTATCCGGCGAGGTCCTCGGCGGGCCAGCCGAGCTTGAGGAGCGTCTGCTTGATCTGGCCGCGCTCTGAGGGGTGCACGACGACGGTGTCCGGATCGACCCGGGTGCCGACGAGCGGCTGGATCTTCTTGGAGCGGAGGATCTCCTCTAGGACCGGCCGGTCGGTGGTGGTGAGGACGAGCCCGTGGACGGGGTGCTTGGAGAGGGTGAGGCGGCCGTAGCGCGCCATCGTCTCGGCGACGTCGACGAGCAGCGCGTGCGGCACGGGGTAGCGCGAGAACTCCACCAGCGCGTCCACGACCTGCTCGGCGTCGTGCCCGGCGGCGCGGGCGTTCCACAGGCCCAGCGGGGTGACCCGATAGGTGTGGATGTGCTCGGGAGCCCGTTCCAGCTCCGCGAAGGGGGCGATGGCACGGCGGCAGGCGTCGGCCCGCTCGTGGTCGACCTCGAGCAGGAGGGTCTTGTCCGACTGGACGATGAGGGGACCGTTCACGCGAGCGCCCTTTCCTTAGGCCAAACGTCCAGTGTGCCGCATGGGCCCGGCACCGAGGGCTGACTCGCCTCCGGGCCGGCCGGGCTCCGCACACCGCCCGCGGGCCCGCACGAGCGCGCCCGGTCCGATGAAACACGCGCGGCCGGCGATCTCTTCCGACCCGCTAACGTGAACCGGATGAGCACCGACGAGCCGCAGCCCACGGACAGCGCCACGGACAGCGCCCCCGACGGCGCGCCCACACCGCCGCGCCCCGCGGACGCGCCACGCTCTCTCGCCGAAGCCCTCCGGTCGCGCGACGACGACGCCCTCGCCACCCTGCTCCACACCCGCCCCGACCTGCTCAGCCCCGTCCCCAACGACGTCACCCAGCTCGCCACCCGCGCCGGCACCCGCGCCTCCGTGGTCCGCGCCCTCGACCGCCTCGACCGCTTCGCGCAGCAGGTGGCCGAGACGCTCGCCGTGGCGCAGGACCCGACGACGTACGACGAGGTCCTCGCGCTCCTCGCGGGCGACGACGGGGACGACGGCATCGAGAAGGCGCTCGGCCGCGCCCTCGGCACGCTGCACGAGCAGGCCCTCGTCTGGGGCCCCGACGACCGGCTGCGGCTGGTGCGCACCGCCCGCGAGCTCCTCGCCCCCACCCCGCAGCACCCGTCCCCGACGGGCCTCGGCCCGACCGTCGCCGAGGCCACGGCCGGAATGTCGCCGACCCGGGTGCAGGACATCGTCGTGGCGGCCGGGCTGGCGAGCACGCACGACCCGGTGTCGGCCGTCGAGTCCCTCACCGCCCTGTTCACGGACCGCGGGCGGATGTCGGCACTGCTGGACGAGGCGCCCGCCGAGTCGGTGGAGGTGCTGTCCCGGCTGGTCTGGGGTCCGCCCTACGGCCAGGTCACCGCGGACCCCGCCCGTCATCTGCGCTGGCTCCTGGACCGCGGCCTGCTCCTGCCGACCGCGCCCGGCACGGTCGTCCTGCCCCGCGAGGCCGCGCTGCACCTGCGCGCGGGCCGGGCACAGCGCGCGCCCGAGCCGCAGCCGCCGGCCGTGGGGGCGGCGCGCGAGACCCGTCCACAGGTTGTGGACGCGACGGCGGCCGGACAGGCGTACACCGCGCTCGCCACCGTCGAGGAACTCCTCAAGGACTGGGACGAGGGCGGCCCCGCGGTGCTGCGCGCGGGCGGTCTGAGCGTGCGGGACCTGAAGCGGACGGCGGTGGCGCTGGACGCGGCGGAACCGCTGGCCGCGTTCTGGGTCGAACTGGCCTACGCGGCGGGCCTGCTGGCCTCCGACGGCGAGGCCGACGAGCGGTACGCGGCGACGCCCGCGTACGACGAGTGGCAGGAGCTGCCCGCGGCCGAGCGCTGGACGGCGCTGGCCACGGCGTGGCTCGCGGCGACCCGGACGGCGGGGCTGGTCGGCGGGCGCGACGGCAAGGACCGCACGCTGTCCGCGCTCGGCCCGCACCTGGACCGCTCGGTGGCGCCCGAGGTGCGCCACCGGGTCCTTTCGCTGCTCGCCGCGCTTCCCGAGGGCACGGCGCCGGTGCCCGACGCGGTGCTGGCCCGCCTGGGCTGGGAGCGGCCCTCGCCCGGGGCGCGGGACCTGCGCGACCGGATCGCCCGGTGGACGCTGGACGAGGCGGAGTTGCTGGGCATCACGGGCCGGGGCGCGCTGTCGGCGCACGGCAGGGCGCTGCTGTCGGGCGGCGGCGCCGGGCGCCGCGGGCCGGACGCGGACGCCCCCGCCGAGCAGGCCCTGGCCGCCGCCCGTGCCGCGCGGGCCCTCGCGCCGCTGCTGCCCGAGCCCCTCGACCACGTGCTCCTCCAGGCCGACCTGACCGCCGTGGCGCCCGGCCCGCTGGAGCGGCCGCTCGCCGAGGCGCTGGCCGTGCTCGCCGACATCGAGTCCAAGGGCGGCGCCACGGTCTACCGCTTCACGCCCGGGTCCGTGCGGCGCGCGCTCGACGCCGGGCAGGCGGCGTCCGACCTGCACGCGTTCCTTGCGGCGCACTCCCGGACGCCCGTTCCGCAGCCCCTCGCGTACTTGATCGACGACGTGGCCCGCAGGCACGGGCACCTGCGCATCGGGGCGGCCTCCGCGTACGTGCGGTGCGACGACGAGGCGCTGCTCAACGAGATCCTCGCCGACAAGCGCGCGCAGGGGCTGCGGCTGCGGCGGCTCGCGCCGACCGTGCTGGCCGCCCAGGTGGACCCGGGCGCGCTGCTCGACGGGATCCGCGCGATGGGGTTCGCGCCGGCCGCCGAGTCGCCGGAGGGCGACGTCCTCGTCACGCGCGCGCACGCCCGGCGTACGCCGCCCCGGTCGGCGCCCGAGCCGGTGCCGGACGGGCCTCCGGTGCCGGACGCCACGCTGATCACGGCGGCCGTGCGGGCGATCCGGGCCGGGGACGTGGCGTCCACGGCGCCGCGCAAGGCCGCGCCCGAGGGGGCGGCGGGGGGTGGGCTGCCGCGGTCGGCGGCGGCCGAGACGCTGGCGACGATGCAGGCCGCGGTGCTGACGGGGGAGGCGGTGTGGATCGGCTACGTCAACGCGGACGGGGCGGCGAGTCAGCGGGTCATCGCCCCCGTCCGGGTGGAGGGTGGCTTCGTCACGGGCTACGACCACACGGCGGACGAGGTCCGCACGTATCCCTTGCATCGCATCACGGGTGTAGCGGAACTGGCCGACGACTAGCCTCCGGCCGGGTCCGTCCGGCTGCGCCGGGGCGGGCGCCCCCTTCATCGCCGCCCGGCACGGTCCGGCTGCGCCGGGGCTCGGGCCACGGTCATCGCCGCCCGGCACCGTCCGCTTCCCGGCGCTCCGCGCCGGGCCTTCCCCACCCACCCACCCGTTTACCCCGCACCGCCCTGCGGGACCGGCTGCACCGGAGCGGGAGCCACACTTCCCGCCACCCGGCACCGGGGGCTGTGCCCACCCTTCCCCAAGCTCTCGGCTTCGCTCGAGCAGGGGAGACCCCACTCGCCCTGCGGAACGCCTGCCCACAGCAGGGACCACCGACGGCCGGTTGCCGCCCTACGGCCCGAGGGGACGTGGGGGTATGTGCGAACGGAGCACCGAGCCAGCAATAGCGCCTTTGGACTTGAGGCGGGGCGCAGGGATGGCGAGTACGCACATACCCCCGCGGCCCCGCCCCCGAGACGGGCAAAGGCGCGGCACCGTCCAAGGCGCCCCCGCCAGACGCCCGCAGCCCCACCCCACAGCCGAACCCAAGGCGCACCGTCCAAGGCGCCCCGCCAGAATTCGTTCGCACCCTCACCTGCCCCTCGCCTAAGATGCCCCCTTCCCCCGCCTCCCTCCGCGGAGCGCCGTCGGCCGGTCGGTAACCGGTCGGCAGGTAGAGAGACAGCCGACGCAGTGCACGAAGCAGAGGCCCGCACACGACACCGCTGAACCGCCGGAGGCACCCCGTGCATGCGCACGCCGACCCTGATCAGTCCGCCGACCCCCTCGCCCGGGAGCGAGGGCACCTCGCCGCGTCCCGTTCCGCGCTGCGCGCCATGCGCGAGGACGCCGAGGCCCTCGACATCCGCGACGTCACCGCGAACTGGGTGAACGCCGCCGTCCTGGAACGGCAGCTCGACGAGCGGATCAAGTCCCTCGCCGATCTGGCCCACACGCCGCTGTTCTTCGGCCGCCTGGACTACCTGCACGCCCCCGGCGCCGAGCAGGCCGAGGGCGCCGACGGCGAGCAGTTCTACATCGGGCGGCGCCACGTGCACGACGCCGACGGCGACCCGATGGTCATCGACTGGCGCGCGCCGGTCTCGCAGCCGTTCTACCGGGCCTCCAAGAAGGACCCGATGGACATCGCGCTGCGCCGCCGCTTCGGCTACACGGGCGGCGAGCTCACCGCGTACGAGGACGAGAACCTCAGCGACGCCACCGAGGACGAGCGGACGAGCAAGCTGCTCCAGCAGGAGATCGAGCGCCCGCGCGTGGGCCCGATGCGGGACATCGTGGCGACCATCCAGCCCGAGCAGGACGAGATCGTCCGCAGCGGGCTGAGCGGCAGCGTGTGCGTCCAGGGAGGTCCGGGGACGGGCAAGACGGCCGTGGGCCTGCACCGGGTCGCGTATCTGCTGTACGCCCACCGCGAGCGCCTCGCCCGCACCGGCACGCTCGTCATCGGGCCGAACGCGTCCTTCCTGCACTACATCGAGCAGGTGCTGCCCGCGCTCGGCGAGCTGGAGGTCAAGCAGGCGACCGTCGACGACCTGGTCGCGCACGTGGAGGTGCGCGGCACGGACGAGGCGCCCGCCGCCCTGGTCAAGGGCGACGCCAGGATGGCGGAGGTGCTGCGCAAGGCCGTGCGGTCGCACGTGACGATGCCCACCGAGCCCCTCGCGGTCGTGCGGGGATCCCGCCGCTGGCGCGTACCCGCGTACGAACTGGAGGAGATCGTCGGCGAGTTGCTGGCCCGCGACATCCGCTACGGCGCCGCCCGCGACGCCCTGCCGCAGCGCATCGCGCACGCCGTCCTCGTCCGCATGGAGCAGGCGGGCGAGGCCCCGGACGACCGCGTGCAGGACGCGGTGGCGCGCAACGCCGCGGTGAAGGCGGCGGTGAAGGCCGTGTGGCCGCCCGTCGACCCGGCGAAGCTGGTGCTGCGGCTGCTGTCCGACGCGGAGTTCCTCGCGGCGCACGCCGAGGGGATCCTGAGCGAGGACGAGCAGAAGACGGTGCTGTGGGCGAAGCCCGCGCGGAGCGTGAAGAGCGCCAAGTGGTCGGCCGCGGACGCCGTGCTGATCGACGAGGCGAGCGATCTCGTCTCGCGCACGCACTCGCTCGGGCACGTGGTGCTCGACGAGGCGCAGGACCTCTCCCCCATGCAGTACCGCGCGGTGGGGCGGCGCTGCACGACCGGTTCGGCGACCGTACTCGGCGATCTCGCGCAGGGCACCACGCCCTGGGCGACGCGGAGTTGGGCGCAGGCGCTCGGCCATCTCGGCAAGGGCGACGCGGTCGTGGAGGAGCTGACGGCCGGTTTCCGTGTGCCGCGCGAGGTCATCGCGTACGCGTCGCGGCTGCTGCCCGACATCGCGCCGGGCCTGGCGGAGGTCGACTCGGTGCGTGAGGCGCCGGGTTCGCTGGACGTGCGGCGGGTCGGGGACGCCGCCGGGCTGACCGCCGCGAGCCTGGCGGCCTGCGCCGATGCGCTGCGCCAGGAGGGGTCGATCGGGCTCATCGCCGCGGACGCCCGCGTGCCCGCGCTCGCCGAGGCGCTGACGGCGGCCGGGCTGACGTACCTCTCCCCCGGCGAGGAGACCACGCCGGACACCCGGCTCACGCTGGTCCCGGCGTCGCTGGCCAAGGGCCTGGAGTACGACTACGTGGTGCTCGACGAGCCCGCCGCCGTGGTGGACGGCGAGCCGGACGAGCGGACGGGCCTGCGCCGGCTGTACGTGGCGCTGACCCGTGCGGTGTCCGGCCTGATCGTCGTGCACGCGGCCGGACTGCCCGCGCAGCTGGCCTGACGCCCGGTCAGTCGCCCTTCCGCGAGGTCCCCTTGGCACCGTCCGCCGTGGACACGGCGGACGGCGCTCCGGCGCCCGCCCCCATGGACGGCAGGTGCGTCACGACGAGCACGATGCCCGCGAGGGTCACGATGCGCGTGGCCGCGTCCAGGCCGTTCCAGTCCTCGGACTGCCACATGGCGAACCACTCGCCGCCGATGCCGATGAAGCCCACCCCGAAGAGGAGGAGGAGCATCAACAGGCCGATGGTGCCCGCCCGTTGGGCCCGGCGCAGGCCTTCGGGCCGCCGCAGCGCGCGGGCCCACAGGACCGTCGCGGTGCCGAGGACGAGCGCGGCGAGCGTCTCCCAGGCGATGATCCCGACGTAGGCCGCATCCTGCAGTCCGGTGGACGTCACCGACCGCCACATCAGGTCGTCGTCCTTGAACGTGGTGTCCATCGCCAGGACATGGCGTACGAACTGCTGGTTGGAGTCGAAGTCGGTGATGTTCCCGAACGCGACGAGCGCGATGTAGAGCGCGACCGTCCCGGTGAGCAGCGTCGCGGCGACGGGCAACGTCCCGGCCGCGAGTATCCGCTCCGCGGGACGCGTGTTGTCAGCTGGTGTCGGCATGAGGTCCCCTCCGTGTCGATCCAGTTGTATCGCGCCCCGCGGCGGAAAGATCAATCGTCGACCGCGGCCCGCCACTGGGCGACGGCGGCGGCGGAGACCGGGGCCGACCAGCCGTCGGGGCGCGCGGCGCCGCCGATGTGGAACGCGTCGACGCCGGCGGCCTTCAGGCCGGGCAGGTGGTCCAGGCGCAGGCCGCCGCCGATCAGGAGCTGCGGGGCGTACCCCGGTTCGCCGCGCCGGGCGGCCTCGGCGAGCAGCGTGGGCAGGCCGTCGTCGACGCCGGCCGCGGAGCCCGCGGTGAGGTAGGTGTCCAGGCCGGGCAGGTCGGCGAGCTGCTTGCGCAGGGCGTCGCGGTCGGCGGCGCGGTCGATGGCGCGGTGGAAGGTCCACCGGCAGCCGTCGAGGGCGGCCACGACGGTCTCGACGGCCGCGAGGTCGGGGCCGCCGTCCTCGTCGAGGAAGCCGAGCACGAACTCGTCGGCGCCCTCGCTCCTGAGCTCACGGGCGCGGCGTACGAGCGCGTCGACGTCGCCCGCGGCGAACCCGTCGGCCAGGCGCAGCATCACGCGCAGCGAGATGTCGACTCCGGCGCGGATCGCGGCGAAGGTCTCGCGGGACGGGGTGAGGCCGTCCGCGGCCATGTCGGTCACCAGCTCGAGGCGGTCGGCACCTCCGGCCTGGGCGGCGACGGCGTCCTCGACGTCGAGGGCGATCACCTCCAGGACTGCACGCTTGCTCATGGATGTCTCTTCCTTCTGGTCGCGGTCCCAGTCACATAGGTCTAGTCCAATTACCACCCTACGCGCAGAACACCCCGGCGCGAGCCGAGTCGCTCGCACCGGGGTGGCGGATGTGGCCGTCGAGACGGATCAGGACAGTGGCTTGAACCCCCGCAGCCGGAGGCTGTTGCCGACCACGAAGACCGAGGAGAAGGCCATGGCCGCACCCGCGATCATCGGGTTGAGCAGGCCGGACGCGGCCAGCGGAAGGGCGCCGACGTTGTAGGCGAAGGCCCAGAAGAGGTTCGACTTGATCGTGCCGAGGGTGCGGCGCGAGAGCCTGATGGCGTCCGCCGCGGCCCGCAGGTCGCCGCGGACCAGCGTCAGGTCGCCCGCCTCGATCGCGGCGTCCGTGCCGGTGCCCATCGCCAGGCCCAGGTCGGCCTGGGCCAGGGCGGCCGCGTCGTTCACGCCGTCGCCGACCATGGCCACGCTGCGGCCCTCGCCCTGCAGCCGCTTCACGACGTCGACCTTGTCCTGCGGCATGACCTCCGCGATGACGTGCTCGGGGGCGATGCCGACCTCGGCGGCCACCGACGCGGCGACGGCCTTGTTGTCGCCGGTCAGCAGGATCGGGGTCAGACCCAGCGCGCGCAGCCGCCGGATCGCCTCGGGGCTCGTCTCCTTCACCGCGTCGGCGACCTCGAGGACCGCGCGGGCCTCGCCGTCCCAGGCGACCGCGATGGCGGTGCGCCCGGCGGCCTCGGCCTCGGCCTTGGCGCGCTCCAGTGCGACGGGCAGGTGGATCGCCCACTCGGCGAGCAGCTGGGTGCGGCCGACCAGGACCGCGTGGCCCTCGACGACGCCCTGGACGCCGAGGCCCGCGACGTTGGCGAAGTCCTCGGGGGCGGGCAGCTCGCCCACCCGCTCGGCGGCACCGGCGGCGACGGCCTGGGCGATGGGGTGCTCGGAGGAGTGCTCCAGGGCGCCGGCCAGGCGCAGGACCTCGTCCTCGGTGGCGTTGTCGGCGGTGTGGACGGCGAGCAGGGTCATCTTGCCGGTGGTGACGGTGCCGGTCTTGTCCAGGACGATGGTGTCGACCTTGCGGGTGGACTCCAGGACCTCGGGGCCCTTGATCAGGATGCCGAGCTGGGCGCCGCGGCCGGTGCCGACCATGAGGGCGGTCGGGGTGGCCAGGCCGAGCGCGCAGGGGCAGGCGATGATCAGTACGGCGACGGCGGCGGTGAACGCGGCGGTCAGGCCCGCGCCGTTGCCGAGCCAGAAGCCGAGGGTGGCGAGCGCGAGGCCGATGACGACGGGCACGAACACCGCGGAGATCTTGTCGGCCAGGCGCTGGGCGGCGGCCTTGCCGTTCTGGGCGTCCTCGACGAGCTTGGCCATGCGGGCGAGCTGGGTGTCGGCGCCGACGCGGGTGGCCTCGACGACCAGGCGTCCGCCGACGTTGAGGGTGGCGCCGGTGACCGCGTCGCCGGTGGCGACCTCGACGGGCACGGACTCGCCGGTGAGCATGGAGGCGTCCACGGCGGAGGAGCCCTCGACGACCCTGCCGTCCGTGGCGATCTTCTCGCCGGGCCGGACCAGGAAACGGTCGCCGGTCTTCAACTCGCTCACGGGAATGGTCTCTTCGCGTCCGCCCTCGCGGAGCACGGTCACGTCCTTGGCGCCGAGCTGGAGCAGCGCCTTCAGGGCCGCGCCGGCCTTCCTCTTGGAGCGGGCCTCGAAGTAGCGCCCGGCGAGGATGAAGGCGGTGACACCGGCCGCGGCCTCCAGGTAGATGTTCCCCGCGCCGTCGCTGCGCTCGATGGTCAGCTCGAAGGGGTGCGTCATGCCCGGGGTGCCCGCGGTGCCGAAGAACAGCGCCCACAGCGACCAGAGGAACGCCGCCGAGGTGCCGACCGAGATCAGCGTGTCCATGGTGGCCGCGCCGTGCCGGGCGTTGGTGAACGCCGCCTTGTGGAAGGGCCAGGCCGCGTACGTGACGACGGGTGCCGCCAGCGTGAGGGACAGCCACTGCCAGTACTCGAACTGAAGGGCGGGGACCATCGCCATCGCGATGACCGGCACCGAGAGCAGGACGGCGGCGGTCAGGCGCTGGCGCAGCGGCGTCAGCCCGTCGTCGGCCTCCTCCTCGGCGCCGTCGCCCTGCGCGCCGGACTCCGTACGGACGGGGGCGGGCTCCTGGGCGGTGTATCCGGTGGCCTCGACCGTGGAGATCAGGTCCTGCACGGAGACGTCCGCGCCGCGGTAGCTGACCTTGGCCTTCTCGGTGGCGTAGTTGACGGTCGCCTCGACGCCGTCCATGCGGTTGAGCTTCTTCTCGATGCGGGCCGCGCAGGAGGCGCAGGTCATGCCACCGATGGCGAGTTCGACCTCGGCGGTGGGCGCCGCCTGGGGGGCGCCGGGTGCGGTGGTGGACATCTCTGCGGACTCCTCGTGACGTGGGCGGAGGAAGAAGCGGTCGCCCGGTTCGGTGGTGCCGGTGCCGCGATACCCGGGGCGGGTACCGCTGACGAGATCCATGTATACCCCCAGGGGGTACCCAGCGCAAGAGGGATCCAGGACTTGACTTCATACCCCCAGGGGGTATCTTCGTGTCCATCGAGTCCGACCGGCCGGAACCACCGGACGGGGATCACCCAGGGAGCCGTCATGAACACCGGACTGAAGATCACCGCATTCGCCGCCGCCGTCGCCGCGACCTTCGGTACCGCGTACGGAGTGGGACAGGTCATCGACCCCGTCACGGAGAAGAAGCCGGCGGCTCGGCACGGAGAACACGACGGCGGCCCGCAGAAGGAGAAAGAGATGAACGGCGAACACGAGGGCGCGCAGCACGCGGGCCACGGCGAGAGCACCCCCGGCGGCCTCCAGGTCTCGGAGCGCGGCTACACGCTGGACCTCAGGACGGCCCGCATCGAGGCGGACCGCAAGGAGGAGCTCCGCTTCGCCGTCGTCAAGGACTCCTCGGGCAAGAACGTCACCGCGTACGCGAAGGAGCACGACAAGGAGCTCCACCTGATCGTCGCCTCACGCGACCTGAACACCTACCGCCATCTGCACCCGACCCGCGCGGCGGACGGCACCTGGTCGACGAAGGTCGAACTGCCCGAGGCCGGCGGCTACCGCGTCTTCGCCGACTTCCGCCCCGAGGGCGCGAAGGAGGGCCTCACCCTGGGCGCGGACCTGGCGGTGGCGGGCGCGTACGGGCCGAAGGACCTGCCCGCGCACAGCACCACCGCGAAGGTCGACGGCTACGACGTCACGCTGAAGGGCGACCTGAAGACGGGCGCGGGCGGCGACCTCACGCTGAACGTGGCGAAGGACGGCAGGCCGGTGACCGACCTCCAGCCCTATCTGGGCGCGTACGGCCACCTGGTCGCGCTGCGCTCGGGCGACCTGGCCTACCTCCACGTGCACCCGAACGGCGAGCCCGGCGACGGGAAGACGAAGGCGGGACCCGGCATCTCGTTCATGGCGGCGGCCCCCAGCAAGGGCGCGTACCGCCTGTTCCTGGACTTCAAGCACGAGGGCAAGGTCCGCACGGCGGCGTTCACGGTGCACGCGGGCGGCGGACACGGTGACGCGGAGAAGGACGGCGCCGAGCACGGCGGCACGGAAGAGGGCGGCGGCCACCAGCACTGACGACCGACCGCCCCCTGTGCGCCCCGAAGGTCAACCGGCCTTCGGGGCGGACGCGTTGCCCCCGGGCGCCACGGCGGCGAGCGCGTCGACGCTGCCGGACATGACGGCGCGGATGTGCTCGGTGAGGTGCTCGACGGGCCAGTCCCACCAGGCCAGTTCGAGCAGCCGGGCCACGTCCTCGTCGCCGAAGCGGCGCCGGATCAGCCGGGCCGGATTGCCGCCGACGATGCCGTAGTCCGGCACGTCGTCGACGACGACGGCACCCGAGGCGATGACGGCGCCGTGCCCGATCCGTACGCCCGGCATGACCGTCGACCGGTAGCCGAACCAGACGTCGTTGCCGACGACGGTGTCGCCGCGCCCCGGCAACCCGCTGATCAGGTCGAAGTGCTCGCTCCACGACCCGCCCATGATCGGGAAGGGGAACGTCGAGGGCCCGTCCATCCGGTGGTTGGCGCCGTTCATGATGAACCGCACGCCCTCGCCGAGCGCGCAGAACTTCCCGATGACCAGCCGCTCGGGACCGTAGTGGTAGAGCACGTTGCGGGTCTCGAAGGCGGTCGGGTCGTCGGGATCGTCGTAGTAGGAGAAGTCGCCGACCTCGATCAGCGGCGAGGTCACGAGCGGCTTGAGCAGCACCACGCGCGACTGGCCGGGCATGGGGTGCAGCACGTTCGGGTCGGCGGGCCCGGAGGGCGTGGCGGAGGTGTTGTGATCGTCGGACATCCGTCCATGATCCCCGTCAGCCGAAGAGGACCAAATCCTTTTCCGTGGCGCCCGCGAGCTCGTACCGCGTCCCCGTCAGCGGCCGCCCCGCGCAGAGCCGGACCAGGGTCGGCGCGTCGCCGATGTAGCGGGCCGGGGGCCTGCGCCCGTCGGTGGCACCGAGGATCAGCGGCTCGTCGAGCCCGTCGACGTCCGCGTGCACGGTGAGGCCCCGCGCCCCCGTGCCGAACGCCGACCTGCTGTGCGCCGCGAGCAGCACGAGCGCGTCGGCGAGCCCGTCGCCGCCGTACGCGCCGGGCTTCCCCCACGCCTCGCGCACGTCGCCGGCGTGCACCCACTCCCCCACCGCGACGCCGTCGAGGAGCCCCTTGGCCTCGGCCAGCACGGGCCCGGCCTCGGTCATGCCGCGCTCCAGCTCGTCCACGACACGGGAGTGGGGCCAGTCGGCGCGTTCGGCGATGTCGCGCTCATTGCTCTCGGGCGAGTACACGCCCTCCTCGAAACGGCTCTCCACGACCCGCGTCAGCGCGGAGCCGCAGTGCGCGAGCAGATGCCGCACGGTCCAGCCGGGACAGCAGGTGCGGAGGGCGTACGCGTCGTCGGGGGCCGCCCTCAACAGCGGTATGAGGGCGTCGCGTTCGGCGATGAGCAGGCGCCCGGCGCGCTCGGGTTCGTACGTCTCTTCGGCGGTCGTCGTCATGACGGCAGCCAATCGCCTGAGCAGCCACATGGCAACGGACGGGCCGGAAGTATCCGGCCCGTCCGGTGTTCGGGGACGAGTACGGCGGAGCCGACGACGGACGGCCACCCCGTCAGACACCCACCTTCTCCTCCTCGGGGACGGAGTCCCCGCGCATCACCAGCAGGGTGACCGCACCGGCCGCACCCGCGAGGGCGGCGGCGCCCGCGAACGCGGCGCCGAACCCGTCCGTCAGGGCCGGCAGGTTGCCCAGCTCGCCCGCGCCCCGCGACGTCGCGAGCGCGGTGAGCGCGGCGAGGCCGAGCGCCGAGCCGACCTGGTAGGTGGTGTTGACGATGCCGGAGGCGAGCCCCGCCTGCTCCCGCGGGACGCCGGACATGGCGGCCATCATCGCCGGGATGTAGGCGAGGGACATGCCGAGCGCGGCGACCAGCGAGGCGGGCAGGACGTCGGTCACGAACGATCCCGTCGGACCGAGCCGCGACAGCCACAGCAGGCCGAGCGCGAGGACGAGCAGCCCGCCGCCGATGAGGTTCCTGGCCCCGAAGCGGCCGAGGAGGCGGGCGGTGACGGCGGTCATGAGGACCATCAGCAGACCGGTCATGGGCAGCAGGGCCGCGCCGCTCTCGAACGCCCCGTACCCCATGACCTGCTGGAGGTAGAGGTTGAGGAAGTACCACATGGGGATCCAGGCCGCGCCGAGCAGCGCCGTCGCGAGGTTGGCGGAGCCGAGCCGCGGCACGCGCCACACGTTCAGCGGCATCAGGGGCTCGCGGACGACCTTCTGTACGACGAGGAAGAGGGCCAGCAGGGCGGCGGCACCGGCGAGTTGCAGGACGGTCCCGGCCGAGCCCCACCCGGTCTCCGGCGCGCGGACGACGGCGAAGACGGCGAGCGCGAGACCGGCGGTGACGGCGGCGGCGCCGAGCAGGTCGACCGAGCCGCGCCTGCCCTCGACGGCGGGCAGCAGACGGGTCGCGGCGAGGGTGGCGAGGCCGATCGGCACATAGATGGCGAAGATCCAGGGCCAGCTCAGCCACTCGGTGAAGACGCCGCCGAGGAAGACGCCGGCCGTGCCGCCCGCGGGGGCCGCGGCGCCGTAGAGGGCCATGGCCTTGCCGAGCTCCTTGGGGTCGTGGCCGAAGAGCATCATCAGCAGGGTCATGGCGGCGGGCGCGATGAGCGCGCCGCCGGCGCCCTGCACGGCGCGCCCGACGACCTCGACCGTCGCGGTCTGCGCGGCGGCGGCGAGGACGGATCCGACGATGAGCACGACCCAGCCGGAGACGAAGACCTTCCGCGCGCCCAGCAGGTCGGAGAGGCGCCCGCCGAGGAGCAGGAGCCCGCCGAAGGCGATGACATAGGCGTTGAAGACCCACTGCAACTCGCCCTGCGAGAAGCCCAGGTCCTTCTGCATCTCGGGGAGCGCGACCCCGATGATCGAGGTGTCCATGATGACCATGAACTGTGCGGCGGCGAGCACGAGGAGCGCCCACCAGCGTCTGGGATCGGCGGTTTGCATGACAGTTCCCCTCCACGGACCAAGAACGACGACTCGATACCCCCTAGGGGTATGAGCCGCTGACGCCAGGGAAGCTAACATACCCCCTGGGGGTATGCAATGGCCCGGCGGCTAGGGTGGCCGCATGGCCGACGACAAGGACCTCCACGCCCGCTGGGCCACCGCCCTGCTCCGCGCGAGCCGGGGCAGCCCCGACCCCGCCCCCTACGCGGACCGCCTCCTGGCCCGCTGGGCCGAGCCGCAGCGGCGCTACCACACCACCGCGCACCTGACGGCGGTCCTGGACCACGTCGACGTACTCCAGGAGCACGCCGACGACCCCGAGCTCGTCCGCCTGGCCGCGTGGTTCCACGACGCGATCTACGCGCCCGACCGCTCGGAGAACGAGGAGCGCTCGGCCCGCCTCGCCGAACGCGCCCTGGCCGAGGCCGGGCTGAGCGAGGAGGCCGTCGCCGAGGTCGCCCGCCTGGTCCGCCTCACCGTCACCCACGACCCCGCCGAGGACGACCGCAACGGCGAGGCGCTGTGCGACGCTGACCTGGCGATCCTGGCGGCGGCCCCGGACGCGTACGCCGCCTACGCGGCCGCGGTCAGGGAGGAGTACGGGTTCGTGCCCGACGAGGCGTTCCGCGCGGGGCGGGCCGAGGTGCTGCGCCAACTCCTCGCGCTGCCGCGGCTGTTCAGGACCGCGCACGGGGCGTCCCACTGGGAGGGCCCGGCCCGCGCCAACCTGGCGACGGAACTGGCCCTGCTCGACGCCTGACGGCCGCGGCTCCCGGCACCGTGAAAACCGGCGGCCCGCCGCCCGCGGCTCCCGTACTCTCACCGCATGCTTCTCATGGGCGGGGACCGGATCGACGAGGCCGTGGCACACGCGGCGAAGGTGCTGCGCGCGGTCGCGGACCGCGACTGGGGCGTCAAGGCGGGCGGCCTCGACTGGAGCTGCCTGAAGACCGCGGAGCACATCGCGGGCGACTTCGTGTTCTACGCGGGCCAGCTGACCGGCCGGGCCGCCGACGCCTACGTGCCCTTCGAGGTCGTCCTCGACGAGGGCACCACCCCCCAGGGCGCGATCGAGGTGATCGAGGCGACCGGCGGCATGCTGTCGGCGGTCGTCCGCACGACGCCGCGGGAGGTGCGGGCGTACCACCCCTATCCCTCCGGTGCCGCCGACGCGACGGGGTTCGCGGCGATGGGGGTCGCGGAGGTGCTGCTCCACACGCACGACATCGCGCAGGCGCTGGGGGCCGACGCCGAGCCGCCCGCGGACCTCTGCGAGGCGGTCCTCTCCCACCTCTTCCCGCACGTGCCGCCGACGCCGGCGGGCGGCACGCCCTGGACGACGCTGCTGTGGGCCACGGGGCGCGGCACGCTGCCGGGGCGCGCGGCGCTCGTCCCCTGGCGCTGGCACAATCCGCTCTCGCTGCCGGCCGGGCCCGTCGTGCTGCGCGAGGTGACCCCCGCGGCGGCGATGGACCTCGCCGCGGGCGGCACGGGTGGGCTCACCTGGATCGACGGCGGGCCCTTCGACGGGACGCGGCGGGCCGCGGAGATGGTGACGAAGGCGTACTTCGGCGGGGTGCACCGGCCCATGTGGGGGCTGTACGCGGTGGTGCGGGCGGCCGACGAGACGGCGGTCGGGGGCATGGGCTTCCACGGGCCGCCGGACGAGAACGGCTGCGCCGAGGTCGGCTATGACCTCGCGGAGGCGGCGCGGGGGCGGGGGTACGCCACGGAGGCGCTGCGCTCGCTTTCGGGGTGGGCGTTGCGGCAGCCCGGCGTGACGTCGCTCCTGGCGGTCATCGAGGCGACGAATACGGCGTCGCAGGGTGTGGTGACCCGAGCGGGGTACGTCCGCCTCGCCGACCGGGACGTCCACCACGCGTACGGCCTGCGCCGGGCTTGAGCCGCTCCCTCAGCACCCGGCACGGTCCGGCTGCGCCGGGGCTTGAGCCACCTTCATCGCCGCCCGGCACCGGGGTTCGTCCCCGCCTGCGCCGGGGCGGGCGCCACCTTGATCACCACCCGGCACGGGTCGGCTGCGCCGGGGCTGGAGCCACACTTATCGCCACCCGGCACCGGGGGCTGTGCCCACCCGTTCCGCCCTGCGGAACGCCTGCCCACAGCAGGAGCGGCTACCCGGCCAGTGCCGCCGACCACAGCAGGAGCGGCCAGTTCGCCACCGCGCCGCCGCCCACAGCGGGAGCGGGCTGCTGCCCACCGGGCGCGGCGCGAGCACAACGGCCCCCACCGGGCCGCTGCCGCACACGCTCCCGAGGGGACGTGGGGGTATGTGCGAACGGAGCACTGAGCGGGCGATGGCGTCTTTGGACTTGAGGCGGGGCGCAGGGATGGCGAGTACGCACATACCCCCGCGGCCCCGCCCCCGAGACGGGAAAAGGCGGACCAGCCCAAGGCGCCCCGCCAGACGCCCGCGGCCCCGCCCCACAGACGAAGCAACCGCGCAGACGCCCGCCCAAGGCGCAGACGCCCACGGACCCGCCCCGCAGACGAACCCAAGGCGCACCAGCCCAAGACGACTCGGCAGACGCCACCGGACCCACCCCGCAGACGGACGAACAGCGCACCGCCCAAGGCTCAGGAGCCCGGGAATGTCGTGTTCCGGCGCAGTGTTCTGCACAGTCATGCCGAACCCCACCCCCAAGCCCGGCGCCGCCGCGCGTATGCCCGTCGCCGTCTACATGCTCGGCCTCGCCGTCTTCGCCCTCGGCACCAGCGAGTTCATGCTCTCCGGCCTCCTCCCGCCCATCGCCGACGACATGAACGTCTCCATCCCCCGCGCCGGCCTCCTCATATCCGCCTTCGCGATCGGCATGGTCATCGGCGCCCCCCTCCTCGCCGTGGCCACCCTCCGGCTCCCCCGCCGCACCACCCTCGTCACCCTCATCACCGTCTTCGGCCTCGGCCAGGTCGCCGGTGCCCTCGCCCCGTCCTACGGCGTCCTCTTCGCGTCCCGCGTCGTCAGCGCCCTCGCCTGCGCCGGGTTCTGGGCGGTCGGCGCCGC
Organism: Streptomyces sp. NPDC052114; assembly: GCF_040680155.1. Lineage (NCBI taxonomy): Bacteria > Bacillati > Actinomycetota > Actinomycetes > Kitasatosporales > Streptomycetaceae > Streptomyces > Streptomyces sp. NPDC052114. The sequence continues at coordinate 64,938 of NZ_JBFAWC010000020.1, forward strand.
CGTCGCCATCGCGATGGTCGACTTCAACCAGCGCGCCCGCGCCATGGCCGTGATGATCGGCGGCCTGTCCATCGCAAACGTCCTCGGCGTCCCCGCGGGCGCCTTCCTCGGCGAGCACCTCGGCTGGCGCTCCGCGTTCTGGGCGGTCGGCGCCGCCTCCGCGATCGCCCTCGTCGGCGTCCTGACGCTCATCCCCCGCATCCCCCTGCCCACCGAGAAGCCGCAGCTCAAGAAGGAGCTGTCCATCTACGGCGACCCCCAGGTCTGGCTCTCCGTGGCGATCACGGCGCTCGCGGCCGGCGGCGTCTTCTGCGCCTTCTCGTACCTCTCGCCGCTCCTCACGGACGTGGCGGGCCTGTCCGAAGGGTGGGTCCCCACGATCCTCGCCCTCTTCGGACTCGGCGCCCTGGTCGGCACGACCATCGGCGGCCGGGTGGCGGACGCGCACCTCTTCGGCGTCCTCCTGAGCGGCATCGCCGCGTCCACCGTCTTCCTGGTCTCCCTCGCCCTGTTCGCCGCCGCCCCCGCCGCGGCGATCACGCTCTCCTTCCTCCTGGGCGTCTCGGCGTTCTACACGGCCCCGGCCCTGAACGCCCGTATGTTCAACGTCGCGGGCGCCGCCCCCACGCTGGCGGGCGCGACGACGACGGCCGCGTTCAACCTCGGCAACACGGGCGGCCCCTGGCTCGGCGGCACGGTGATCGACCTGGACTTCGGCTACGCGGCGACCGCCTGGGCGGGCGCGGCGATGACGGCGACGGCGATCGTGGCGGTGACGCTCTCGCTCCGCCTGCACCACCGCTCCGGCACCGGCCGCGTGGTCGCCGCCTCCGCCCCCGCCGAGACCGCCACCGCCCCGACGGCCGCACCCCACTGACACCGGCCCCCGCCGAGCGTCACCGCGGCCCCCTGCGCCCTCCCGAAAGGCACCGCACCCCGTCCACGAACACCGCCACCCCGAGGCAGAACAGCCCCTCGGGCGCGACGCCCCGCTCCGGCGCCCACACCCCGGCGAGGGTCCCGGCACCCCCCGCCGCGAGGGCGCCGAGCGTCACCGCCGCGCGGCGCGCCGCGCCCGCCACGCCCCGGGCGGCCCGCCCCGCCAGCCGGAACGGCGCCCGGGGCAGGGCCACTCGGGCCGTGAGCGAGACCGTCACGGTGGACGGACCGCTCGCTCCCACGTCCACGCGTACGCTCATGCCGCCGCTCCCGCCGTCGCGGCGGAGGCCTCGCACAGGCCCGCGTACCGCCGGGCCAGGCGCTTCAGCTTGCGCCGCACCCGCTCGCCGTACGCCTCGGGGAGCCCGGCCGCGGAGGCCGCGTCCTTCCAGTTGAGCCGGGGGTTCTCGGCGAAGACGCGGGCCACGGCGTGGTCGCGCGCGCTGTCGGCCGCGAGCTGCCGCAGGATCCAGCGCAGCCGCGGGTCCTCGATCTCCCGGCCGAGGACGAGGTCCTCGGTGCTCGGCACGGTGAGGGTGTCGGCGAGCGTGCCCAGATCGGTGCGGCCCGGCACCAGCGGACGGCTGAGCAGCTCGACGTACTGCCGGTTCTGCATGCGTTCCCACAGCGGTTTCCAGCGGGCCACCCACCTGCGCGCGATGAGCTTCAGGGCCTCGGTGAACGTGTGGTCCGCCGTGAGCGGGCCGCTGTCCCACTCGCCGTGCAGCAGCGCGTCGATGACCCCGTCCCGCCAGCTCTTCGCATCCCGCACACCGAGCCACAGCCGGGAGAAGGAGTCCACCGCCTCGTGGTCGCCGCGCAGGGCGGCGTCCCGGGCGGAGCGCGCCTCGGAGTAGGCACAGCGCGCCCACTCGGTCAGGGGGTCGGGCGCGTCGTCGCGGCGCGGGACGCCGCGTGCCAGGAAGCGCGTCAGGGTCAGCCACTCCACGATCGCCCGGGTCTTCCCGACACTGGTGTCCCCGGTGATGACGTACCTGCTCGGCTCGTGCCACAACAACTCGTAGGGCCAGGAAGGGAAGGAGAACGAGGGACCCGCCAGATGGTCCCTGGCCGAGTCCCAAGAGGCCCACAGCAGGTCACCCGTGGGCCGGATGAACGGCCGCGCGAGCCGCCGGGACACCGCACTCGGCGGCACCGCCAGGCAGGCCCGGGGCAGCGCCCACGCCCCGAACTTCTTTTCCTCGCGCCACCGTTCGACGTCGCGCAGCCCGTCGACGTCCGCCGGGTCGTGCCCGGCCCACGTCGCGCACCGACTTCCCTGGGTCACTTGGACCGCATGGGCCCCGGTCCGGATCAGTTCGTCCCTGTCCACCTTTTCCCGCTCCGCTCTGTGCCGCGTCTGCACGCGCTTCCCTGAGGTTTCACCCTCTAGGCGCGGCAGGGACCCGAAACGGCAAACAATTTTCGGGCGGGGCAGAACGGACCCAGGACGGCCGGCCGCACGGACGGACCTCAGCCGGCGGACCCGCCCGGCGCGGGCCGCCCCTTGGGCCGCCGCAGCCCCGCCCCCGTCAGCCTCCGCACCAGTTCCTTCGAGCCGATCCGCACCGCGCCCGCCCGCACCGCGTCCTCGTACCGCTCCGCGGGGACGTCGTAGTGGTCGCGCTCGAACGCGCGCGGCGGGCAGCCGATGCCCGCGGCGAAGGCGTGCAGCTCCTCGTACGAGACGTCGCTCACCAGGTGCGACCACATGCGGCCGTGGCCGGGCCAGGTCGGCGGGTCTATGTAGACCGTCACGTGAGCCCTCCCACCGGTGCCACGACCACGCCCGCCTTCGCGCACACCCAGTGCGGATCGGGGCCCAACTCCGGTTCCACGTCGAGCGCGTGCGGATCGCCCGAGCCGCAGACGGGGCACAGCGGCCACCGTCCGTACCGCTCCAGGAGCGCGTCCTGGACGTCCTGGGCGACGAGCCCGGCGACGTACTCGATGCCTTCGGGCCACTGCTCGACCCACCAGCGCCGGTGCGCCACCGACGCCTCGACGAGCGAGACCACCTCGGCCTCGGCGACCTCGCGGGCGACCAGGTCGGCGAGGACGAGTGCGCGAGCGGCGTGCAACGCCTGCTCCAGGGGGTCGATCGTGTCCATGCAGCAATTGTCACCCCACCCGCGCCACGGGCCGAAGGTCCCGCCCGGTCTCGGGACCAACGGGGTCTTGACCGGACAGACGTCCGAAAATATCTTTCAGACGTGACCAATGAAGTGAAGGAAATTTTCGCGGGCGCCACGCCCCCCGCCCCCGCCGCCCTCGCGGCCAAGGTGCGGACCCTGGCGCCGTCGATGACCCGCTCCATGCAGCGGGTCGCCGAGGCCGTCGCCGGCGACCCCGCGGGATGCGCCGCCCTCACGGTCACCGGCCTCGCCGAGCTCACCGGCACCAGCGAGGCGACCGTCGTCCGCACCGCCCGCCTCCTCGGCTACCCGGGCTACCGCGACCTGCGGCTCGCGCTCGCCGGACTCGCCGCCCAGCAGCAGTCCGGCCGCGCGCCCGCCGTCACCGCGGACATCGCCGTCGACGACCCCATCGCGGACGTCGTCGCCAAGCTCGCGTACGACGAGCAGCAGACCCTCGCCGACACCGCCGCCGGGCTCGACACCGTGCAGCTCGGCGCCGCCGTCGCCGCGCTCGCCACCGCCCGGCGCGTGGAGATCTACGGCGTCGCCGCCTCCGGCCTGGTCGCCCAGGACCTGGCGCAGAAGCTGCTCCGCATCGGCCACATCGCGCACGCGCACTCCGACCCGCACCTGGCCGTCACCAACGCCGTGACGCTGCGCGCCAAGGACGTGGCCGTGGCGATCACGCACTCCGGGTCGACGGGCGACGTGATCGAACCCCTCCGGGTCGCCTTCGAGCACGGGGCGACCACGATCGCGATCACCGGCCGTCCCGGCGCGGCCGTCTCGCAGTACGCCGATCACATACTGACCACCTCCACCGCGCGCGAGAGCGAGCTGCGGCCGGCCGCGATGTCGTCCCGCACGAGCCAGCTCCTCGTCGTGGACTGCCTGTTCGTGGGCGTCGCCCAGCGGACGTACGAGACGGCGGCGCCCGCGCTCGCCGCCTCCTACGAAGCGCTCGCGCACCGCCACAACCCCCGCGGCGGCGGCCGCTGACCGCCCGGCACCCCTCCGTCACCTGCCCGCCCACCCCCTCCCCGGACACGAAAGAGCCGCAGACGCCATGACCTCCACGACCGACGCCACCTCCTCCCGGCACGGAGACTCCGACAACTACGGTGCGCTCCGCGCCCAGCTGGCCACCCTCACCACCGAGGCGTTCCGTCCCGAGCTCTCCGAGATCGACCGGCTGCCCACCCTGGAGATCGCGCAGATCATGAACGGCGAGGACGCGTCCGTGCCCGCCGCCGTCGCCGAGCAGCTCCCCGCCATCGCCGCCGCCATCGACGGCACCGCCGAGCGCATGGCCCGCGGCGGCCGGCTGATCTACGCGGGCGCGGGCACGGCGGGCCGGCTCGGCGTGCTGGACGCCTCCGAGTGCCCGCCGACCTTCAACACCGACCCGAGCGAGGTCGTCGGCCTCATCGCGGGCGGGCCGAGCGCCATGGTCACCGCGGTCGAGGGCGCCGAGGACAGCAAGGAGCTCGCGGCCGAGGACCTGGACGCGCTGGGCCTCACGGCGGACGACGTGGTCGTCGGGATCTCCGCGTCGGGCCGCACCCCGTACGCGATCGGCGCCGTCGAGCACGCGCGGCAGCGGTACGGCGCCCTCACCATCGGCCTGTCCTGCAACGCGGACAGCGCGCTCGCGGCCGCCGCCGAGCACGGCATCGAGGTCGTCGTCGGCCCCGAACTGCTCACCGGATCCACCCGGTTGAAGGCGGGCACGGCCCAGAAGCTCGTCCTCAACATGCTGTCGACGATCACGATGATCCGCCTCGGCAAGACGTACGGAAACCTGATGGTGGACGTCCGCGCCTCGAACGAGAAGCTGCGGGCCCGCTCCCGCCGGATCGTCTCCCTCGCCACCGGCGCCGCCGACGAGGAGATCGAGACCGCCCTCGCCGCGACCGACGGGGAGGTGAAGAACGCCATCCTGACGATCCTCGGCGGAGTCGACGCCGCCACCGCCGCGGACCTCCTCGCGGCCTCGTCCGGCCACCTCCGCACGGCCCTCGACGCCGCCCGCACCACCTGAACCAACCCCGCCCCACCGGGCACCGCACAGCAAGGCACCGCACCATGGCACCAGACAAGAACCGCGCCACCGCCGCCGCGATCCTCCCCCTCGTCGGCGGCGCCCAGAACGTCACGTCCGTGGCCCACTGCATGACCCGGCTCCGCCTGGGTCTGGCCGACCGCTCGCTCGTCGACGACGACGCGCTGAAGGCGCTGCCCGCCGTGATGGGCGTGGTCGAGGACGACACGTACCAGATCGTGCTCGGTCCGGGCACGGTCGCCCGGGTCACCCCGGAGTTCGAGGCCATGGTGGCGGAGGGCCGCACCGAGGCCCCCGCCGAGCACACGCTCACCGCCGAGGAGCTGGCGGCACAGGGCGCCGCGATCAAGGAGGCGAGGAAGGCGAAGAACGCGACGCCCTTCAAGCTCTTCCTGCGCCGCATCGCGAACATCTTCGTGCCGCTGATCCCGGCCCTGATCGGCTGCGGCATCATCGCGGGCATCAACGGCCTGCTGGTCAACCTGGAGTGGCTGCCCGCCATCACCCCGGCCCTCGCCGCCATCGCCTCCGGCTTCATGGCGCTGATCGCGGTGTTCGTCGGCTTCAACACGGCGAAGGAGTTCGGCGGCACCCCGATCCTGGGCGGCGCGGTCGCGGCGATCATCGTGTACGCGGGCGTCGCGAACATCGAGGCGTTCGGCCAGAAGCTCTCCCCCGGCCAGGGCGGCGTCCTCGGCGCGCTGGGCGCGGCGGTGCTGGCCACGTACGTCGAGAAGTGGTGCAGGAAGTGGGTCCCGGAGGCGGTGGACGTCCTCGTCACCCCGACCCTCACGGTCCTGATCTCGGGCCTGGTCACGATCTTCGGCCTGATGTTCCTGGCGGGCGAGGTCTCCACGGGCATCGGCACGGCGGCCAACTGGCTCCTGGACAACACCGGCGCCTTCGCGGGCCTGGTCCTCGGCGGCCTCTTCCTGCCCCTGGTGATGCTGGGCCTGCACCAGGCTCTCATCCCCATCCACACCACCCTGATCGAGCAGCAGGGCTACACCGTCCTGCTCCCCATCCTCGCGATGGCCGGCGCGGGCCAGGTCGGCTGCGCGATCGCCGTCTTCAAGCGCCTCAAGCACAACAAGTCCATCCGTACGACGATCAAGTCGGCGCTCCCCGCGGGCTTCCTCGGCGTCGGCGAACCCCTGATCTACGGCGTCTCGCTCCCCCTCGGCCGCCCCTTCGTCACGGCGTGCGTGGGCGGCGCGGCGGGCGGCGCGTTCGTCGGCTTCTTCTCGATGATCGGCGACAAGGTCGGCTCCACGGCGATCGGCCCCTCGGGCTGGGCCCTCTTCCCCCTCCTCGACGGCAACAAGGGCCTCGGCCTCACGATCGCGATCTACGCGGGCGGCCTCCTGGTCGGCTACCTGGTCGGCTTCTTCGCGACGTACTTCTTCGGCTTCAGCAAGCAGATGCTGACGGACCTGAACACGGACAGCGCCGAGGACACCCCGACGACCCACGCCGGACCGGAACCGACCACCGCCGGCAGCGAACCCGCGAAGGCCCCGGCAACGGTCTGACCCCACCCCGACCCCACACAGAGGGGCGGCACCCACCCCGGGCGCCGCCCCTCCACCACGCCGAACGCCCCGTCAGCCGGGAAAGCCCGCCGTGTCGATCACCGCGGCGAACGGCTCCGGCAGCTTCAGACTCTCACCGAACGGCACCCGCTCGGCGTGCTTGTACGCCCCGTTCTGCGGCCCGCTGAACAGCGTGGCCGTCGGGCCGTGCTCGTCGAAGCGGTCCACGAGCAGATAGACCGGCACAGGAGCGTGCGCATAGGCCCAGAGCTTCTTGGTGCGGTCGTCCTTGGCGTTGCTCTGTGAGGTGATCTCGACGACCAGCAGCGCCTCGGACGCGTCCAGCGGGTCGTTGCTGTCGGGATCGGCGGCGTCAACGGCCTCCCGGGGAGCCAGCACCAGACCGGGGACGTACAGCTTGTCGAGGGGGGCGATGTGGATGCCGAGGGTCTGGTACACCCCCAGCTCCTCGGAGAGCACCCGGTAAAGACTCCGGTGCAGCAGAGCCGCGATTCCGTTGTGATGCCTGTGCGGCGGAGGCACCAAGGAAATACGCCCCTCGTCGATCTCGGCGTGCCAGCCTTCCGGCACATCCAGCTCACGCCATGCCTGGAGCAGGCGGTCCCACGACCGGCGGTCAGGAGCCGTGTCGTGCTCGACCAGTGCGGCGGTCATCGCGGGTCCCTTCTCTCGAAGCCTGCGGCACGTGAGCGTAGATCGACGGGCCTGCGGTCGTTGACCGCTTCCTCCCGGCGTCCCACGAATGAGCGGGCCGGGGCCGTCGTCAGCTTCGCGACATAGTTGGGCGGGCGGGGCGGGGCGGGGGTGACCGAGTCGGGTGCCGGTGCGTGGGGTGGGGCGGTGGAGGGGGTCCGGCGGGTGGGGGCGCGGGGTGGGGAGGGGTGTGTGGGGCGGGAAAGCGGCCATCGCGGCGCTGTCCGAAAGGGGCGCGGCGCGGGTGCGGAATGACCGAAGCGGCTTTCGGGGGCCATCCGACGTATCGAAGATGACACCGAACGGCATCGTCCTGCGCACGTCATCGAAGCGGCACGACCGGAGGGGACCCTTCATGACCGAGCACAACGAGCCCACCGCGGCCGACGAGCGGCAGATCGCCGAGGCCCTGGGGTCCGCCGCCCGCATCACACTGGCCCCCGGCCCCCGGGAGGCGCGCGAGGCGCCCGGCGAGGCGCCCGAGCCGGACGACGAGTGGACGCTGCCGGGCGGCACGGCCTGGGTGTACCTCGCCGATCCCGCGAAGGGCCTGACCCGGCCGGTGATCCTCGCCGACGGCTTCAGCTCCGGGCCCAGTGACCTGGACTTCTCCTGGGAGCTCCTGGAGCGCGGCCCGTACCCGTTCGTCGGCGCGCTGCGCGGACGCGGATACGACGTCGTCCTGCTCGGCTTCGACGAGCGGAGCGCCTCGATCCTGGAGAACGCCGTCGCCGCCAGGGCCGCGATCCGCGAGGCGGTCGCGCAGCGCTCCGGCGACCATCCGCTGACCGTCGGCGGATTCAGCATGGGCGGCCTGGTCACGCGGTACGCGCTGGCCAGGATGGAGCACGACGGCGGCGAGGAGAACGACCACGCGACCGCCCTGTACTTCTCCTACGACAGCCCGCACCGCGGCGCCTGGGTGCCCCTCGCGCTCCAGTCGTTCGCGCACTACATCCGCCCGCTCAACGCGGCCTTCTCGCACCAGATGAACAGCCCGGCCGCCCGCCAGCTCCTGTGGCAGCACATCGCGGAGTGGAACGACGCCCCCGAGACGGACAAGGAGCGCGGCGTCTTCCTCGCCGAGCTGGAGCGCGTGGGCGGCTGGCCGTCGCGGCCCCGCAGGATCGGCGTCGCCAACGGCGTGCGCAGCGGCGAGAGCAACGGCGTCCGCCCCGGCGAACAGGCCTTCCACGGCAGGGGCCTGGCCATCACGGGCACCCATCTGTACACGCAGTCCACGGGCGAGGACCAGCTCGTCGCGCAACTGCGGGTGGCGACCCTGCGCCGCCCCCGGATCCGCACCACGGGCCTGCCGGAGATCGACGGCGCGCCGGGCGGCACCCTGGAGGGCTTCGGCATCCTCGCCGACGAGCTCGACAAGATCCCCGCCTTCATCGGCCTCGGCGCCCGGGCCGACATCCGCGAGCACTGCTTCGTACCGACGGTCAGCGCGATCGCGCTGCGCGACCCCGACACCCACGAGAGGCTGTACGAGCCGGTCACGGCCTCCGCGGAGGAGGAGAGCGAACTGGACGAGTTCCTCTGCGCCTCGCACAACGAGGGCCACACGCTGGTCACCGAGGAACTCTGCGCCTGGATCCTGGACCGGCTGCCGTAACCCCGTTCGCGGGGCAGGCCTCAGGGGCGTGCGGCGGAGGCCGCCGGCCGTTCCCCGGAGCGGTCCGGCTCCCAGCACTGCACGCCCTTCAGGCCCGGCATCCGGTCCCGTGTGAACACCGGGTCGAGGCCCGCGCGGCGCTGCGCCAGGTAGTCGTCGAGGAGCCGGAAGGCGATCGTGGAGAGCGGGATGATCGCGAGCAGGTTGACCAGCGCCATGAAGCCCATGAAGACGTCGGCGAGGTTCCACACCACGCTCACCGAGCCGAGCGCGCCGAGGAAGACGGTCGCGAGGACGAGCGCGCGGTAGGAGGGCAGCACCCAGCGCCTGCGCGTCATGAACTGGATGTTGGACTCGCCGTAGTAGTAGTTGCCGATCATCGAGCTGAAGGCCAGCAGGAAGACGACGACCGTCAGCACGTGCCCGGCCCAACCGCCCAGGCTCGCGGTCATCGTGGACTGCGTGAGGTCCGCGCTCTGCCGCCCGGACAGCTCCGGGTTGGCGGTCAGGATGATGAAGGCGGTCATCGAGCAGACCAGCAGCGTGTCGAAGAAGACGCCGAGCGACTGCACCAGGCCCTGCTTGACGGGGTGCGAGACCTCGGCGGTGGCGCCCGCGTTGGGCGCGGAGCCGAGGCCCGCCTCGTTGGAGAACATGCCGCGCCTGATGCCCTGCTGGATCGCCGCGCCGACGCCGCCCGCGGCCAGCTCGCGCACCCCGAAGGCGCCGCCCACGATGTCGGCGAGCACCCTCGGCACATCGGCGATGTTGAGCAGCACGACGGCCGTGCCGAGCAGCAGATAGACGACGGCCATGACGGGCACGAGCACGGTGGTGACCGCGCTGATCCTGCGGACGCCGCCGAAGACGGCGAGGCCGAGGAGCGCGGCGAGGAGCAGGCCCACCAGCGGCGCGAACCACTCCGCCTCACCCGTGCCCAGGGAGCCGGTGGCGACGGAGGTGATGGTGTTGGACTGCACGGCGTTGAAGACGAACCCGAAGGTCACGGTGATGGTGACGGCGAAGAGCACGCCGAGCCAGCGCTTCCCGAGCGCGCGCTGCATGTAGTAGGCGGGCCCGCCCCGGTAGGCGCCGGTCGCGCCCCGCACCTTGTAGAGCTGCGCGAGGGCCGACTCGACGAACGCGGACGCGGCGCCGATGACGGCCATGACCCACATCCAGAACACGGCGCCCGCCCCGCCGAGCGTGATGGCGGTGGCGACGCCCGCGATGTTGCCGGTGCCGACGCGGGCCGCCGCGGAGATGGTGAACGCCCCGAACGACGACACCTGCTTGCGTCCGTCGGCCCGCTCGGGCGTCTTCTCGCGCACGACCCGGAACATCTCGGGGAGCAGCCGCAGCTGCACGGCCCGGGACCGCACGGTGAACCAGAGGCCCGCGCCCACCACGAGCGGGATCAGAAGGTACGTCCACAGGTGGTCGTTGACCTGCAGGATGACGGAGTCCAGGGAGTTCACGCGCAAAAGTCTCACCCGGGACAAAAGACCCGGACCAGGGACTTAGGTCCTTGGTAAACGGTGAGCAAAGGCACGCCGAAGGGGCGACACCCTCCGTGAGGAGAGTGCCGCCCCTTCGTACGAGCTACGCGCTGCGCGTCAGGCGTCGCGCGTCATGGGCTCCGATCCGCGGGGGATCAGAAGTCCATGTCACCGCCCGGCATGCCGCCCGGAGCGGCGCCCGCGGCGGCCTTCTCCGGCTTGTCGGCGATGACGGCCTCGGTGGTGAGGAACAGCGCGGCGATGGAGGCGGCGTTCTGCAGGGCAGAGCGCGTCACCTTCGCCGGGTCGAGGATGCCCTCGGCGATCATGTCGACGTACTCACCGGACGCGGCGTTCAGGCCGTGGCCGACGGTCAGGTTGCGCACCTTCTCGACGACGACACCACCCTCGAGGCCGGCGTTGACGGCGATCTGCTTCAGCGGGGCCTCCAGGGCCAGCTTCACAGCGGCGGCACCGGTGGCCTCGTCGCCGTCCAGCTCCAGCTTCTCGAACACCTGGGAGGCCTGGAGCAGGGCGACGCCACCACCGGCGACGATGCCCTCCTCGACGGCCGCCTTCGCGTTGCGAACGGCGTCCTCGATGCGGTGCTTGCGCTCCTTGAGCTCGACCTCGGTCGCGGCACCGGCCTTGATGACCGCAACACCGCCGGCGAGCTTCGCCAGGCGCTCCTGCAGCTTCTCGCGGTCGTAGTCGCTGTCCGAGTTCTCGATCTCGGCGCGGATCTGGTTGACGCGGCCCTGGACCTGGTCGCTGTCACCGGCGCCGTCGACGATGGTCGTCTCGTCCTTGGTGATGACGACCTTGCGGGCACGGCCGAGCAGGTCGAGACCGGCGTTCTCCAGCTTGAGGCCGACCTCCTCGGAGATGACGGTGCCACCGGTGAGGATGGCGATGTCGCCGAGCATGGCCTTGCGGCGGTCACCGAAGCCCGGGGCCTTGACGGCGACGGACTTGAAGGTGCCACGGATCTTGTTGACGACGAGCGTGGACAGCGCCTCGCCCTCGACGTCCTCCGCGATGATCAGCAGCGGCTTGCCCGACTGCATGACCTTCTCCAGCAGCGGAAGGAGGTCCTTCACGTTGGAGATCTTGGAGTTGACGATCAGGATGTACGGGTCGTCGAGCGACGCCTCCATACGCTCCATGTCGGTGGCGAAATACGCCGAGATGTAGCCCTTGTCGAAGCGCATGCCCTCGGTGAGCTCGAGCTCCAGACCGAAGGTCTGCGACTCCTCGACGGTGATGACGCCTTCCTTGCCGACCTTGTCCATGGCCTCGGCGATGAGCTCGCCGATCTGGGTGTCGGCGGCGGAGATGGAGGCCGTCGAAGCGATCTGCTCCTTGGTCTCGACATCCTTCGCCTGCTCGAGCAGGGCGCCCGAGACGGCCTCGACGGCCTTCTCGATGCCGCGCTTCAGAGCCATCGGGTTGGCACCGGCGGCCACGTTGCGCAGACCCTCGCGCACCAGGGCCTGGGCCAGGACGGTCGCGGTCGTCGTGCCGTCACCGGCGACGTCGTCCGTCTTCTTCGCGACCTCCTTGACCAGCTCGGCGCCGATCTTCTCGTACGGGTCCTCGAGCTCGATCTCCTTGGCGATGGAGACACCATCGTTGGTGATCGTGGGGGCGCCCCACTTCTTCTCGAGGACGACGTTGCGACCCTTGGGGCCCAGGGTCACCTTGACGGCGTCGGCGAGCTGGTTCATGCCGCGCTCGAGGCCGCGCCGTGCCTCCTCGTCGAACGCGATGATCTTGGCCATGTGAAGTGGTCCTCCCGGACAGGGGTGGAAAAGCAAACGGACCGTGCTGGTGCCCGCGACGGACGGCCTGCGTGCCTTGTGGTTCCTTGCCCCACCCGGCCCGCGGACCTCACCGACCCGATCCAAGTTCTGTCACTCTCACTCGTAGAGTGCTAACGCCAATGATTAGCACTCGACCCCCACGAGTGCAAGGTGCTCCCGAGAGATCGGCACCTGTGAGGGACCTCGGGGGCCGCTTCCCGGACACACCCCGGGCAGCCCCGAACAGCCCCCGAACAGCCCCCGGACAGCACCGCCGGCCTCCCGGACGCACACGAGGGGCCCGTACCCCTGGTGGGATACGAGCCCCTCACGATGCGTGCTTCGGTGGTCGGTCGCGCCGAGCTAGACGGCGAGTTTGACCATGTCCGCCTGCGGACCCTTCTGGCCCTGCGAGATCTCGAACTCGACTCGCTGACCTTCTTCAAGGGTGCGGTAACCGTCCATCTGGATCGCGCTGTAGTGGACGAAAACATCCGCACCACCGTCGACCGCGATGAAGCCGTACCCCTTCTCCGCGTTGAACCACTTGACGGTGCCCTGAGCCATGCCTAACTCCCCTATTACTGGCCCTTGCACAGGACCGCACTTCGCGGACCCGGGTCAGACCTCACGCCCCATTGGTTGGGGGTGTGCGCCGGAACGCGTCGACCGCCGCTGAATGTATCTGTCCAACTGCCGTCTGCAACAGGTCAATCGGACGAGAATTCTGGGCACGACCGATCGGGAGAATGCGGAGAATTCGTCAGCACTCAGGTCAAGTCGGGCCGGGCAAATGCCACATGGGGCTCAAATTGGCAGCACTGTTTGGCTGCTTCTTGTCGGCTCGGGACCGACTTCATATATGCGCTCGGCACTAACCGCGAAGCGCTGTTCCCAACTGTACCGCGCTCAACCATGCAGAATTGCCCCCTCCGTTTCTCTCGCGGAGGGGGCAATTCAGATAACGCAGGGTACTTGCGTAAAGATCAGCCGCCGGCGACGGCGGGAATGATCGAGACGCCGGCGCCGTCCGGGGTGGCGGTCTCCAGGCCCTGCTCGAAACGGACGTCGTCGTCGTTGACGTACACGTTCACGAAGCGGCGGAGCTTGCCCTGGTCATCCAGGACGCGGGCGGCGATGCCGGTGTGGTTCTTCTCCAGGTCGGCGATGACCTCACCGAGCGTGGCGCCCTCGGCGGCGACCTCGGCCCGGCCGCCGGTGTAGGTGCGGAGAATGGTGGGGATGCGGACGTTGACGCTCATGGGGTTCACCTCTGAGGTACGGGGGGGAGACGGAGCGCCCCGTCAGGGGCGCGGGGAACTGCGCGAGGACGGACCACGACCGGCAGTCGGCGGCGGCCGCGCGGCGCGACGGCGACTAGCCGGCGAGCCCCGCGGAGCGGAACGCGTCGAGGCTGGGCTTGATCGTGGCGGTGGCCTGCGACGTCTCGGCGACGGCGTCCAGCGTCTTCAGGCCGTCCCCGGTGTTCAGCACGACCGTGGTGAGCGCCGGGTCGATCAGCCCCGCCTCGATCAGCTTCTTCGTGACGCCGACCGTCACCCCGCCCGCGGTCTCCGCGAAGATGCCCTCGGTCCGCGCGAGGAGCTTGATCGCGTCGACGACCTGCTCGTCGTTCACGTCCTCCACCGCACCGCCGGTGCGGCGCGCGATGTCGAGCACGTAGGGACCGTCGGCCGGGTTGCCGATGGCCAGGGACTTGGCGATGGTGTTCGGCTTCTGCGGGCGCACGACGTCGTGACCGGCCTTGAACGCGGCGGAGACCGGCGAGCAGCCCTCGGCCTGGGCACCGAAGATCTTGTAGGGCTTGTCCTCGACCAGGCCGAGCGCGATGAGCTCCTTCAGACCCTTGTCGATCTTCGTGAGCTGCGAGCCCGAGGCGATCGGGATGACCAGCTGGTCGGGCAGCTGCCAGCCGAGCTGCTCGCAGATCTCGTACGCGAGGGTCTTGGAGCCCTCGCCGTAGTACGGCCGCAGGTTCACGTTGACGAAGCCCCAGCCCTCGCCCAGCGGGTCGCCGATGAGCTCGGAGCAGAAGCGGTTCACGTCGTCGTAGTTGCCCTCGATGCCGACGAGCTCGCCGCCGTAGACCGCGGCCATGACGACCTTGCCCTGCTCCAGGTCGTGCGGGATGAAGACGCAGGAGCGGAAGCCCGCGCGGGCGGCGGCGGCGCCGACGGCGCCGGCGAGGTTGCCGGTGGAGGAGCAGGACAGGGTGGTGAAGCCGAAGGCGCGCGCCGCTTCGAGCGCCTGCGCGACGACGCGGTCCTTGAAGGAGTGCGTGGGGTTGCCGGAGTCGTCCTTGACGAACAACTTGCCCGGCTCGACGCCGAGTTCACGGGCGAGGTTGTCGGCCTTGACGAGCTTGGTCCAGCCGGGGTTGAGGTTGGGCTTCTCGGCCACGTCGGCGGGGACGGGCAGCAGCGGGGCATAGCGCCAGATGTTGGCGGGGCCCGCCTCGATCCGCTTGCGCAGGGCCTCCGGGTCGCCGAGCGGCAGGTCGTACGCGACTTCGAGGGGGCCGAAACACTCGACACAGGCGAAGATCGGACCCAGCGGGAACGTGGTGCCGCACTCGCGACAGGACAGGCCGGAGGCGGGTCCGAGGTCGACGGTGGCGTCGGCGGAAGGGGTGGCGACAGTCTGCACAGCCATGGAGGCGAGGCCCTTTCTCCTCATCTTCCTCGCGACGCATCTCGCCGCGAGACGGAATTGGCACCTTCCCTAGCCGGGAGCCTCGCGGCGCTTGATCGCGACGAGACCGGCTGGAGGGTTGCCGGGGCTTCAACGGGCCGTATCCCTCTGCCCCTCTGGATGAGCGGTATTCGATTGTGGGTTTCAGTTGTCGATCCTGAACGCGGCGGCGACCCCGACATGCGATGGTCACCGGCGTTGTTCAAGACTGTAACCGAAGCCCTGGACCCTTGAGATAGTCGTCCGAACCGCGAGATGGATCACATACGGGAGGACCCTGACCGTGCTGGAAGAGGTCGAGCGCTGGCTGAGCAGGCGTTCCTGGTCCGTGGCCGACCGCCCGCTGGAGCGCCTCGTGGCCGCCAAGCGCGCGTCCGGCACCTCGGTGAGCGTCGTGCTGCCCGCGCTGGACGAGGAGGAGACGGTCGGCGACATCGTCTCGGTGATCCGCCGCGAGCTGGTCGAGCGGGCCCCGCTGGTCGACGAGCTGCTGGTGATCGACTCCGGGTCGCGGGACCGCACGGCGGAGGTCGCCGCGGCCGCGGGCGCCAAGGTGGTCCACCGGGACGAGATCCTGCCGCGGCTCACGCCCGTCCCCGGCAAGGGTGAAGTTCTGTGGCGCTCGCTGCTCGTCACGGACGGTGACGTGGTGGCGTTCGTCGACGCGGACCTGAAGGAGTTCTCCGCGGACTTCGTCTCGGGGATCGTGGGTCCGCTGCTGACCGATCCGGACGTGGACTTCGTGAAGGCGATGTACGACCGGCCGCTCGGCGCGGAGTTCGACGCGCCCGGTGCGGGCCGGGCGGCGGGGCAGGGCGGGCGGGTGACCGAGCTGATGGCGCGGCCCCTGCTGAACATGCACTGGCCCCAACTGGCGGGGTTCGTACAGCCGTTGGGCGGTGAGTACGCGGCGCGCAGGTCGCTCCTTGAGCGGCTGCCGTTCCCCGTGGGGTACGGCGTGGAGCTGGGGCTGCTCGTGGACGCGCTGCACACGGTGGGCCTGGACGCGCTGGCGCAGGTGGACGTGGGGGTGCGCAGGCACCGGCACCAGGACGGGCAGGCGCTCGGGCGGATGGCGGCGGCGATCTACCGGACGGCGCAGCTGCGGCTGGCGCGCGGTCATCTCGTACGCCCCGAGCTGACGCAGTTCGAGCGGGGCGAGCACGGGTTCGAGCCGCGGACGTACGCGATCGACACGGAAGAACGCCCCCCTATGACCGATATCGCCGAGTATGCCCACCGTCGCGTGGCGTAACCGGCCATGATCATGCGTTTTGCCTACATTGCCCCTTTATGTGGGTCAGACATGCCAGACATGCAATGAGAGCCATGCGGCGGGCGGGCGGACTGACGCTCGCCACCGCCACCGTCGCGGCCGGGGTGCTCACCGCGACCGCCACGCCCGCCGCCGCGGAGATCGTCGAGCCCTTCGCCAAGCGCTACGACGAATCGCTGTACGGCGACTTCAAGACCATCGGCAACACGGTCCTGGACTGCCCGACGAGCCCGGCCGACGTGGCCGCCGCCTGCAAGGAGACCCAGCAGGCCAAGGGCACCAAGAACAACAACAACTTCGTCGAGCGCCGCATCGACGTGGCCGGCCTGACCGGCACCTTCGACTCCAGCACCGGCCAGGTGACCGTCCCGCCCGGCGCGAAGGTCGACTACGCGCGCCTGTTCTGGGGCGGCAACGCGGGCACGCACCGCTTCGGCAACACCGTCCGCAACATCTGCGACCTCAACCGCGAGGGCAACGCGCCCGTCGACCCGGCCCCCGGCGACCCGCTCACCACCCGCCCGGTCATCCGCGTCGGCGGCGGCACGCAGTCCACGGTGGACGTCCAGAACGCCGTCCGCACCCCGAACACCACGCAGGGCCCGCACTACTACACCGCCGAGGCCGACGTGACCTCCTCCTTCGCGGGCGCCGCCACCGGCAGCCCCGTCGAGGTCGCCGTCGGCAACGTCTGGGCGCCGAACGGACAGGGCTGCGTCGGCGGCTGGTCGCTGACCGTCGTCTACAAGTACGACGGGCCGAACGAGCAGTACGCGCCCGACCGCCGCAACGTCTACATCTGGGGCGGCCACGTCATCCAGCGCTCGACCAGGCGGGCCGCGGCCCCGGCAGGATCCACCACCGTCCCGGTGGACGGCTTCTACCGCACCGCGGGCGACATCCACGCCAGCACGACGGCGTACGAGGGCGACTGGAACACCAAGGGCGACCAGTTCCTGGTGAACGACCAGCCCGTCACCGAGTCGCACACCGGCAGGACCGACAACTTCTTCATCAGCGAGGACGACGGTTCGGTCAACCCGAAGTACCGGAACAACCTGAGCATCGACGCCAAGGCCTTCGAGGTGCCGGACGGGGCGATCCCCGTGGGCGCCACCTCCGCGAAGCTGACGTTCACCAGCACCGGCGACGTCTACGTCCCCTCGCAGCTGGCCCTGTCCGTGCCGGTCCCCGACCTGGAGGTCACCAAGACCGCCTCGCCCGCCAAGGTCAGGCCCGGCGAGAAGCTGACGTACACGGTCAAGGCCAAGAACATCAGCAAACTCCCCTATCCGGGGGCCAGATTCAGCGACGACCTGAGCGGCAACCTCGACGACGCGACGTACGACGAGGACGCGAAGGCGTCGGCCGGCACCGTCTCGTACACCAAGCCGCGCCTCTCCTACGTCGGTGACATCGCGCCCGGACAGACCGCGACGGTCACCTACTCCGTCACCGTCCACGACCCGGTCAGCGGCGACGGCAAGCTGCTCAACAACGTCGACGTGCAGACCCCGCGCTCCAACTGCGACCCCGGCAGCACCGACCCGAACTGCGCCTCCGAACCGGTCATCGACTACCCCGAGCCGCCGCTGAGCGTCGGCTCGCGGCCCACCGACCCGACCGTCCCGGCCTGCGGCTCCACCACCAACACCATCACCCTCAAGAACCCGTCGGGCGACCCGCGCATCGGCGCCTCCGCCTCGTGGCCCGTGCGGCCGGGCTCCACGCCCGTCGCGAGCTCCGGGAAGGTCGCCCGGCAGGGCTCCACGTACGTGTGGCGGGGCAACGTCCCGGCCAGGGGCAAGGTCACCATCACCCAGAAGGTCAAGGTGTCCTGCACCCCCGGCAAGGTCACCGTCATCACGGTGAGCGCGCCCGGCAGCAACTGCCCGAAGTCCCTGCGCGGCGGCGACGACCCGTGCACCACGGCGATCGTCGCCCAGCGCGTGCAGGGCAGGCCCGCCCCGCCGCAGCAGCAGCCCGGACAGCACGCGCCGCAGCCGCACGACGAGCTCGCCGAGACCGGCGGCGACTCCGCGACCCTGCTCTACGGCGGCGTCGCCGCCGCGCTGTGCGGGCTCGGCGTGCTGGTGCTCGCCGCGGTGCGGGCCCGGCGCGACTGACCTGATACCGCGCCACGGCCGGGCTCCGCGATGCGCCGGAGCCCGGCCGTACGTTTGCCCGGCCCCGGGACGGGCTACGTTTTGCCACATGGTCTCCGAGCCCGGATCGACAGCAGCGCAGGTACTCGTCGCGTCCAACCGCGGCCCCGTCTCGTACACGGCCGGGGAGGACGGAGAGCTCACCGCCAGGCGCGGCGGGGGCGGCCTGGTCTCCGGGCTGAGCGCGATCGGGGACCGGGCGGACTCCCTGTGGGTGTGCGCGGCGCTCGGCGAGGGCGACCGGGAGGCGGTGCGCCGCGGCGTCGGCGAACCGGGCGTGCGGATGCTGGACATCGACGCGGGCGCGCACGAGGGCGTGCACGCGGCCGCCTACAACGGCATCGCCAACTCGGTCCTGTGGTTCGTCCACCACATGCTCTACCAGACCCCTCTGGAGCCGGTCTTCGGTCCGGAGTTCCGCGCGCAGTGGGCCGCCTACGAGACGTACAACCGCGCGTTCGCCGAGGCGCTGGCCGCGGAGGCCGCCCCGGGGGCCGCGGTCCTGGTGCAGGACTACCACCTGGCGCTGGTGCCGGGAATGCTGCGCGAGCTGCGCGATGACCTGCGGATCGGGCACTTCTCGCACACGCCCTGGGCGCCCGCCGACTACTTCCGGATGCTGCCGGACGACGTGGCCGAGCAACTGCTGCGGGGCATGCTCGGCGCGGACCGGCTCGGCTTCCTCACCGGGCGCTGGGCGGACGCGTTCACGGAGTGCTGCGTGCGGGTGCTCGGCGGCACGTCGGGGACGCGGATCGGCGTGCACGGGCTCGGGGCCGACGCGGACTTCCTGCGGGAGCGCTCGCGCCGCGACGACGTCGAGGAGCGGATGCGGGCGCTGCGCGAGCAGGTCGGCGAGGACCGCAGGACGATCGTGCGGGTGGACAGGACCGAGCTGTCCAAGAACATCGTGCGCGGGCTGCTCGCCTACCGGCAGCTCCTCGCGGACCGCCCCGAGTGGCGCGAGCGGGTCGTGCACGTCGCCTTCGCCTACCCCTCGCGGCAGGACCTCGCGGTGTACCGCGACTACACGGCGGAGGTCTCCCGGGTCGCGTCGGAGATCAACTCCGCGTACGGGACCGCCGGTTGGACCCCGGTGGTCCTGCACGTCAAGGACGACTTCGCGCGCTCGCTCGCCGCGTACCGGCTCGCGGACGTGGCACTGGTCAACCCGATCCGCGACGGCATGAACCTCGTGGCCAAGGAGGTGCCGGTGGTCTCCGACGAGGGGTGCGCGCTGGTGCTCTCGCGGGAGGCCGGGGCGTACGAGGAGCTCGGCGAGGACGCGCTGGCGGTGAACCCGTACGACATCTCGGCCACCGCCGAGGCCCTGCACGCCGCGCTGTCCCTGCCGGACGACGAGCGGGCCGAGCGCACCAAGCGCCTCGCGGCGGCGGCGACGGCGCTGCCGCCCGCCCAGTGGTTCCTGGACCAGCTGCGGGCGCTCACCGGCTGACGCCCGCCGTCCGGCCGTCGGCCAGTCCAAGGACCGCTTCGGTTTGTCCATGGGCCCGGTGCGCCGGCCGTCACTACGGTCCCCGCATGACCCCGCGTCGTACGAGCATCGTGACCCTCACGGCCCTCACCGCCCTCGCCGCGGTCGGCGCGGGCCTCACACCCACCGCCGCCGCACGGTCCGGCACCACGTACCACGTGGACTGCGCGAAGGGCGACGACAGCGCGTCCGGCACCTCCGCGCGAGCGGCCTGGCGCACCGTGGCCAAGGCGAGCGGGCACGCCTTCGGCCCCGGCGACCGGCTCCTGCTGAAGCGGGGCACGAGCTGCACGGGGGTGCTGGCTCCCAAAGGTGCGGGTGCGGCCGGCGCCCCCGTGCGCATCGACGCGTACGGCGACCAGCGGGCCGCCAAGCCCCGCATCGAGGCCCGCGGAGCGCGCGCCGCACTGCACCTGGTGAACACCGAGCAGTGGGAGATCCGCGACCTCGACCTGTCCAACACCGGACCCGCCACCACCACCGAGCGCCGCGCGGGCCTGTACGTGCAGCTCACCGACTACGGCACGGCCGAGCACTTCGTCGTCGACGGCGTGGACGTGCACGACGTGAACGGCGCCGACTTCAAGGACCCCGACCCCTCCGGCGGCATCCTCTTCGTCGTGCAGGGGACGGCGAAGCCCACGCGGTTCGCCGGGGTGCGCGTCGAGGACTCCACCGTGCGGCACGTGGACCGCACCGGCATCGGCATCATGTCGACGTGGGACGGCCCGGGGAAGTTCGCGACGGGCGTGCGGTTCCAGCGCAACAAGGCGTACGACGTGGGCGGCGACGGCATCGTCATCCACGAGACCAGCAAGGCGCGCGTCGAGCACAACTACGTCGACGGCTTCAACATGCGCTCCGCCGGCTACAACGCGGGCGTGTGGGCGTGGGAGTCCGAGGACGCCCTCTACCAGTACAACGAGGTCACCGGCGGCCACGGGACGCGCGACTCGATGGCGTACGACATCGACGGCGGCAACGTCCGCAACGTCTACCGCTACAACTACAGCCACGACAACGAGGGCGGCTTCCTGCTCGTCTGCAACGGCGAGGGCAAGGTCAGCGACGGCAACCGCGTCCACGACAACATCAGCGTCAACGACCGCAACACGGCCTCGCCCTACGCCGTGATCTCGGTGGTGTGCGGGGCGACCACGGACACCCGGATCTATCGCAACACGGTCGTCACGAACCGCGCGGACACCGCCCTGGTCTCCAACAACGGACCGGGCGGCGTGACCTTCCAGGACAACATCTTCGTCGGGGCGTCCACCGGGTCGGGCTCCCCCATCAAGGACACCGTCAGCACGTACTCCGGCAACCTGTACCAGAACACCGCGCAGCCCCGCGACGCGAAGGCCGTGAACGCCGATCCGCGGTTCGTCTCCGGCGCACCCGACTCCCCCGACGACGTACGCCTGGGGGACGGCTCACCGGCGCGGGGCGCGGGCACGGCCGTCGACGACGCAACGGCGTACGACTACTTCGGGAACCCGATCCCCGACCCGCCCAACATCGGCGCCGATCAGTCGAGTTGAGCGGAGATCGCCGACAGCAGACGCACGACGCCGGACGGTCCGTCCACCACCAGGTCGGCCCGTTCGGTGAGTTCGGTGACCTCCGCGCTGCCGCTGCACACCAGCAGGCCCGCGACACCGTCCGAACGGAGCTTCTCCACCGCGCCGAAGGCGGGCAGGTCGCCCAGGTCGTCCCCGGCGTACAGGACGGACTCCGCGCCGACCTCGCGCAGGTACTCGGCGAGGGCCACGCCCTTGTCCATGCCGGGGGGCCGCAGCTCCAGGACCATGCGGCCCGGTTCGACGATCAGACCGTGCCGTCCGGCCAGCTCGGCGAGCGGCTCGCGCAGCGCCTCGAACGCGGCGAGCGGGTCCTCGGCGCGGCGCGTGTGGACCGCGACGGCGCGGCCCTTCTCCTCGATCCAGGTGCCGCGCCAGGCGCCGATCGCGTCGAGGAATCCGGGGAGTTCGGCCCGCACCTCGGCGACCCCGGGGTGCGGTTCGGCGGCGCGGACGGTGCCGCTGACGGCGTCCCAGCGCTCGGCGCCGTAGTGCCCGAGGACGACGAGGTGCGCAAGTCCAGGGACGCCCGCGAAGCCGCCGTGGCGCACGGCGACGCCCGCCGGGCGGCCGGTGACCACGGCCACGGACCGCAGGCGCGGGGCGAGCGCGGCGAGCACGGGGACGGCGTCGGGGTGGGCGCGGGCCTGCTCGGGGTCGGGCACGATCGGGGCGAGCGTGCCGTCGAAGTCCAGGGCCACGACGGCCCGTTCGGGGCGCGCGAGGAGCGCGGCGAGGCCGTCGCGTCCGGCGGGCGTGGCGGGCGCGGGCAGGTCCGGCGGGCCCGGCTGGTCCGGCAGGGAGTGCGAAGGGTCACCCATGGCCCCGACCATAGTCGCGTCAGCGCTCCCCGCGCCGTGACTCCCGCACCCGCCGCAGCCGATTGACCGTAATCGGGTCATGGGCGAGGGCCCTGGGGTCGTCGAGCAGCGCGTTGAGGACCTGGTAGTAGCGCACCGGGACCATGCCGAGCCGTTCGCGGATGGCGCGCTCCTTGGCGCCCGGGCCCGGCCAGTCCCGCCGTTCCAGGGCGAGGACGGCACGGTCCCGCTCGGAGAGCTCCTGATCGGTCATGCCGACACGCTATTCCGCGTTCTCCGCGGACGCCGCCCGGTTCTGGATCTGGCCGAGCACCCCGGCGGGGTTGCCGTCGCCGCCGACGGTCCTGCCGATGTCCTTCTTGATGTCCGCGGAGACCTGCGCCCAGGACGTCTTGCCCACCGGGTAGAGCTGCGAGGTCGGCAGCTCCTTGAGGAACTTGCCGAGCTCGGTGTGGCCGCGCTCGCCGGCCATCGCGTCGGACGCGGAGGTCGTCACGGGCAGGATGTCGTACTCGTTCGAGAAGTCGAGCACGTTCTTCTTGCTGTAGACGTAGTCGAGGAACTTGCCGGCCTCCTTGCGGTGGCCGTTCTGCTTGAACGCCATCATCCAGTCGGCGACGCCCATCGTGGCCTGGGCCTTGCCGTTGATGCCCGGCGCGGGCACCATGCCGAACTTCACGCCCTTCTTGGCGGCCATCTTCATCAGCGTCGGGTGGCCGTTGAGCATGCCGACCTCGCCGCGCGAGAACGCGGCGAAGGCGTCGGCGCGGTTCATCTTCGCGGGCGGCGTCGGGCCGGTCAGGCCCTCGCCGACGAGCTCGTCCCTGAGCCAGGTGAACGTCTTGACGTTCTGCTTGGAGTCGATGTCGTACGAGCCGACGTTGTCGGTGTAGCCACCGCCGCCGCTCAGCATCCACATCAGCGTCTCGGCGGGCGCCTCCTCGGAGCCCAGCGGCAGCGCGTAGGGGATCTTCACGCCGCGCGCCTTGAGGGCCTTCGCGTCGGCCTGCAGCTCGCTCCAGCTCTGCGGCGGGGTGAGGTTCGCGTCCTTGAAGAGCTTGGTGTTGTAGAAGAGCAGGCGCGTGGAGGAGGCGAAGGGCATGCCGTACTGGATGCGGTTGACCTCGCCGGCCTGGGCGAGGGGGGCCAGGAAGTCGGCCTGGGTGGCGATGGAGAGGAGCTCGTCGGCCTCGTAGAGCTTGCCCTGCGCGGCGTAGTCGGCGTAGGCGCCGATCTGGGCCAGGTCGGGGGCGTCGCCCTTCTTGACCATCTCCTTGACCTCGCGGTCCACGTCGTTCCAGGAGTGGACGGTGACGTCGACCTTGATGCCGGGGTTCTCCTTCTCGAACCCCTCGACCAGCTTGTCCCAGTACTTCTTGGAGCTGTTCGCCGCGGAGTCGCCGTAGTCGGCGGCCACCAGCTTGAGGGTGACGTCGCCGGAGTCGCCGGGACCGCCGCAGCCGGCGAGGACGCCCGCCATGCCCAGTGCGGCCACCGCCGCGGTCAGTCCTGTCACGCGCCGCTGCACAGCTGTCCCACCCTCATCGCTTCCACGTTGCTTCCACGTGTTGCTTCCACGTTCTGAGGCGTCCCTGCCCCAATGCCCTTGAACTGCGAGTTTCCCCCGAGTCCGGACACAAGGTCTACACCACACGCGTATCACTTGTGCAACGGCGGTCTTCGGGGGCCCCAGGAGACGCGTCCATTTCCCTGTGCACGGAAGTCCATTGCAGCGGCCGCCCGACGGCTGCTAAGCACGTCACGTTCCCTCTCAGCACACCTGAACGTCCCGCACGACGAGGAGCCTTGACGCATGTCGCGTACCGCAGCAGAAATAGCCACCCAGCCCGCCTGCTGGCGCCGGGCGGCGGAGGCAGCCGCTTCGTTCGAGGGGCTCCCGAAGCCGGGTGAGCGGGTCGCCGTCACCGGCTGCGGCACGTCGTGGTTCATGGCCATCGCGTACGCGGCGCTGCGGGAGGCCGCCGGCCAGGGCGAGACGGACGCCTTCGCGTCGTCGGAGTTCCCGGCCGGGCGGACGTACGACCGGGTGGTCGCCATCACCCGCTCCGGCACGACGACGGAGGTCCTGGAACTCCTCGCCGGCCTGAAGGGCGAGGTGGCGACCGTCGCGCTCACGGCCGACCCCAAGACCCCCGTCATGGACGCGGCGGACGCGGTGGCGGTCCTGGACTGGGCGGACGAGGAGTCCGTGGTCCAGACCCGCTTCGCGACGACGGCGCTGGCCTTCCTGCGGGCCGGCCTCGGGGACGTCCCCGGCGTGAAGCCGGTGGCCGAGGCGGCGGTCGACGCGGAACTCGCGGTGACCGAGCCGCTGCCGGAGGCGGTGGTGGCGGCGGAGCAGTGGACGTTCCTGGGGCGCGGCTGGACGTACGGGCTCGCCCTGGAGGCGGCCCTGAAGATGCGGGAGGCGGCGGGCGCCTGGACGGAGTCGTACCCGGCGATGGAGTACCGCCACGGCCCGATCTCCATCACGGCCCCCGGCCGGGTCACGTGGATGTTCGGCACGCTCCCGGAGGGCCTGGCGTCCGACGTGGCCCGCGTGGGCGGCGAACTGGTGGCCCGCGAGGAGACGGACCCCCTGGCGGACCTGATCCGCGCGCAGCGCCTGGCGGTGGCCCTCGCGGAGTCGCGCGGCTACGACCCCGACCGCCCCCGGAACCTGACGCGGAGCGTGATCCTCAGCTAGGTCTGGCGGGGCGCCTTGAGGGGGCGGGACGGCGCACCCCACCCCGCCGGGCCCCGCCGGGCCCTGCCGGGCCCTGCCGGGGGCACCGCCTCCGACAGGGCCGCGGCGGTCGGCCCGGCCCGGCCCAAGGACGGACTGCCCTCACCGTCCGGCCGGCGCCCCTCCCCGACTGGGCCAGTCCCATCGGTTCGGTGATGGCTGCCCTCGCCGTCCGGCTCGGGCCCCTCCCCGACCAGGTCGGGGAGGGCCGGGCCGTCCTTCCTGCCGGGCCTGACCGGGCTTGCTCCGACCCGCCGCTTCGCGGCGGATCCACTCCCACCCACCCACCCGTTTACCCCGCACCGAACGGTGACCGCAGGGACGGGAATGCCGGGCGGGCCTGGACCTGCCCCATGCGGGCGGAAACCCCGGGCGGTCCGGAGCGGAACGGAACGTCGCCGGGCGCGGTGCATACCGGCTCCGGGGCAGGAGTACCGGGCGGGCGGGTGGGGAAACCGCCGCGCAGCGGCGGGCCGACACGGGACATCGCCGGAAGCGGTGCATACCGGCGCGCAGCGACGGGCCAGGGCAGAACGTCGCCGGAGGCGGTGCATACCGGCGCGCAGCGACGGACCGGGACCTGGCAGCGCCGGGGCAGGAGTACCGGGCGGGCGGGCGGGCCGACACGGGACATCGCCGGAAGCGGTGCATACCGGCGCGCAGCGACGGGCCAGGACGGAACGTCGCCGGAGGCGGTGGACACCGGCGCGCAGCGACGGACCGGGACCCGGCGGCGCCGGGGCGGGAGTGCCGGGCGGGCGGGTGGGGAAACCGCCGCGCAGCGGCGGGCCAGCACAGCGCGCCGCCGGACACGGCGGATACCGGAGCGCAGCGACGGGCCAGGGCAGAACGGCACCGGGCACGAGGCCCCCGTCGGACGCCTCACGCCCCCGTACGGGGACGAAAAGGACCTTCGCCCACCGCAAGTGGACGGAGTGGACTAGACCTCTCGCGGGGTGACGCGCGAGACTGTTCCCCGTGAGACACGTCATCGCCCTCGATGTGGGCGGCACCGGAATGAAGGCCGCCCTGGTGGGCGCGGACGGCACCCTGCTCCACGAGGCCCGCCGCCCCACCGGCCGCGCCCGCGGAGCCGACGCCGTCGTCGAGTCCATCCTCGACTTCGCCGCAGACCTCCGCACCCACGGCATCGCCCGCTTCGGCCAACCCGCCGAAGCGGCCGGCGTCACGGTGCCCGGCATCGTCGACGCCGACCGCGGCATCGCCGTGTACGCGGCCAACCTCGGCTGGAGCGACGTCCCCCTGCGGGACCTCCTCAGCGCCCGCCTGGAAGGCGTCCCCGTGGCCCTGGGCCACGACGTCCGCACCGGCGGCCTCGCCGAGGGCCGCATCGGCGCGGGCAAGGGCGCCGACCGCTTCCTGTTCGTCCCCCTCGGCACCGGCATCGCGGGCGCCATCGGCATCGGCGGCACCATCGAGCCCGGCGCCCACGGCTCGGCCGGCGAGATCGGCCACATCGTCGTCCGCCCCGACGGCCCGCCCTGCGGCTGCGGCCAGCGCGGCTGCCTGGAGCGCCTCGCCTCCGCCTCCGCGGTCAGCAAGGCCTGGGCCGAGGCCAGCGGCGACCCCGAGGCGGACGCCGCGGACTGCGCGAAGGCCGTGGAGTCCGGCGACCCGCGCGCCCAGGAGGTCTGGCAGAACGCCGTCGACGCCCTCGCCGACGGCCTCCTGACCGCCCTCACTCTGCTGGACCCGCACACCCTGATCATCGGTGGCGGTCTGGCCGAGGCCGGGGAAACCTTGTTCACGCCGCTGCGGGCCGCCGTCGCGGCACGCATCGTCCAGTTCCAGACGCTGCCGGAGATCGTCCCCGCGGCCCTCGGCGACACCGCCGGGTGCCTGGGCGCGGGCCTGCTCGCCTGGGACCTCGTCGACCGGCGGACCGAGTCGACCACCGCGTCGACCGCCGCGTCGCCCACCCGTCCGCAGCCCGAATCCAGCAGCCCGACCCCACGGAGGTAGCCACCTGATGGCCACTAGCAAGGTTCTCGCCGGTGCACAGGTGGTTCTGCCCACCGGGACCCTCACCGACGGCCGCGTGATCGTCGACGGCAGCCGCATCGCCGGGAGCGCTCCCGCGGACGCGGAGACCCTCGACCTCGGCGGCCACTGGGTGGTCCCCGGCTTCGTCGACCTCCACAACCACGGCGGCGGCGGCGCCTCCTTCACCTCCGGCACCGTCGAGGACGTACTCAAGGGCATCCACACCCACCGGCTGCACGGCACCACCACCGTCGTCGCCTCGACCGTCACCGGCGAGATGGACTTCCTCGCCCAGCGCGCCGGTCTGCTCTCCGAACTCGCCGAGCAGGGCGACCTCGCCGGCATCCACTTCGAGGGCCCCTTCATCTCGCCCTGCCGCAAGGGCGCGCACAGCGAGGCCCTCCTGCGCGACCCCGACCCCGCGGACGTCCGCAAGCTGATCGACGCCGCCCGCGGCCAGGCCAGGATGGTCACGCTCGCCACCGAACTGCCGGGCGGCATCGACTCCGTACGCCTCCTCGCCGAGCACGGCGTGATCGCGGCCATCGGCCACACGGACGCGACGTACGAGCAGACCGCCGAGGCGATCGACGCGGGCGCCACCGTCGCCACGCACCTCTACAACGCCATGCCGGCCCTCGGGCACCGCGCCCCCGGCCCCATCGCCGCCCTCCTGGAGGACGAGCGGGTCACCGTCGAGCTCATCAACGACGGCACCCACCTGCACAAGGCCGCCTTCGAGCTGGCCTTCCACCACGCGGGCCCCGCCCGCGTCGCCCTCATCACCGACGCGATGGACGCGGCCGGCTTCGGCGACGGCCGCTACATGCTCGGCCCGCTGGAGGTCGAGGTGAAGGACAGCGTCGCGCGCCTGGTCGAGGGCGGCTCCATCGCGGGCTCGACCCTCACCCTGGACCGCGCGTTCAAGCGCTCGGTGACCGTCGACGGCCTCTCCGTCGAGGACACCGTCCGCGCCATCTCCGCCAACCCGGCCAGGCTCCTGGGCCTGGCCGACCGGGTCGGCTCCCTTGAGCCCGGCAAGGACGCCGACCTGGTGGTCCTGGACGCGGCCTTCGACCTCAAGGGCGTGATGCGCAAGGGCGAATGGGTGGTTGAGCCCTTTTAGCCCCCAACTCGGGTGATTCCACCACCCGTTCACGCGTCAAGGAACGCAAGGCGGTTGGCCCTGACCTCTGGGCCAACCGCCTTCTGTTTGGCATGATCAGACCCCGGAAGAGGCCGACGGCACGCGCGTTCCCGGTTCCGTGCGGACGACGTACGGCCAGGTACTTCGGGGGGTGGTACGAGTGATACTCACCGTCACGCTGAACGCCGCCCTGGACCTCACCTACCGCGTCCCCGCCCTCGTCCCGCACGCCTCGCACCGCGTCACCGAGGTCACCGAACGCCCCGGCGGCAAGGGCCTGAACGTCGCCCGCGTGCTCGCCGCCCTCGGCCACGACGTGACCGTCACCGGCTTCGCGGGCGGCGACACCGGCCGCACCCTGCGCGAGCACCTCGCCCCCGAGCCCCGCCTCACGGACGCGCTCGCCCCCGTCGGCGGCGCCACCCGCCGCACCCTCGCCGTGGTCGACGCCACGACCGGCGACACCACCCAGCTCAACGAACCGGGCCCGGCCGTCACCCCCGCCGAGTGGACCGCCTTCCTGGCGTCCTACGAGGAGTTGGTGCACCGCGAGGACGTCACCGCGGTCGCCCTCTGCGGCAGCCTGCCGCCCGGCGTCCCCGTCGGCGCCTACGCCCTCCTGGTGCGCGCCGCCCGCGCCGCCCGCGTCCCCGTCCTGCTCGACACCAGCGGGGAGCCGCTGCGCCGCGGTGTCGCCGCCCGCCCCGACATCGTCAAGCCCAACGCCGACGAACTCGCCGAGCTGACCGGCTCCCACGAGCCCGCGCAGGCCACCCGCGACGCCCGCCGCAGGGGCGCGCACGCCGTGGTCGCCTCGCTGGGCGCCGACGGCCTGCTCGCCCTCACCCCCGACGGCGGCTGGCGCGCCGCGCCCCCGGCCCGCGTGCACGGCAACCCGACGGGCGCCGGCGACTCGGCGGTCGCGGGCCTGCTCTCCGGCCTCGCCGAGCGGCTGCCGTGGCCCGAGCGCCTGGCCCGCGCGGTAGCGCTGTCCGCCGCGACGGTGGTGGCGCCGGTGGCCGGTGAGTTCGATCCCGCTACGTACGAAGACCTACTGCCGCGCGTCGCGGTCACCGGAGCCGTCTCCGCCGGCACCTGACGCCGTATCCCGCGTCCGTACGCAGGCCCGTACGCAAGAGACGTACGCACGGAGCCGTACGCACGGAGCCGTACGCACGGAGCCGTACGCACGGAGTCGTGTCCGCACCGCACAACGGGGCGCAGCGCCCTGGGAATTGGGGAGCATCGTGCCACTCGTCAGCACCGGTGAACTGGTCGCGGAGGCCCGCGCCGCGGGTCATGGCGTCGCCGCGTTCAACGTCATCACCCTGGAGCACGCGGAGGCCGTCGCGCTGGGCGCCGAGCGGGCCGGGGCCCCGGCGATCCTCCAGATATCCGAGAACGCGGTGAAGTTCCACGGCGGCCGGCTCGCCGCGGTCGCCGCCGCGGCCTCGGCGGTGGCCCGCGCCTCCACGGCCCGCCTCTCCCTCCACCTGGACCACGTCACGGACGTCGAACTGCTGCGGGCCGCGCACCCGGAGGGCTTCAGCTCGGTGATGTTCGACGCCTCGAAGCTGTCGTACGGCGAGAACGTGAAGGCGACGGCGGACGCGGTGCGCTGGGGCCACGAGCGCGACATCTGGGTCGAGGCGGAGCTCGGCCAGGTGGGCGGCAAGGAGGGCGAGGCGCCGCTGGACGCGCACGCGCCGGGCGTGCGCACCGATCCGGCCGAGGCGGCCGCGTACGTCGCGGAGACGGGCGTGGACGCCCTCGCGGTGGCGGTGGGCTCCTCGCACGCGATGACGGAGCGCACGGCGGCCCTGGACCACGCGCTGATCGCCTCGCTCGCGGCGGCCGTCCCCGTCCCGCTGGTCCTGCACGGATCGAGCGGCGTGCCGGACGAGGAGATCCGCGGCGCGATCGCGTCCGGCATGGTGAAGATCAATGTGGGCACGGCGCTCAACACGGCGTTCACGGGCGAGGTCCGCGCGTATCTGGCCGCCCACGACAAGGGCGTCGACCCCCGGAAATACCTCGTCCCGGCTCGCGAGGCGATGGCCGGGACGGTGGCGGGGTTCCTGGGGCTGCTCACGTAGCCCCGGGCCGGGCGGCCTCGGGGCGGGCAGCCCCAGGAGGCGGGCTGTCGGGGGTCAGCCGTTGCTGCCCTCGACGAGCCACATCTGGTCGATGTTCGCGCCGACGCTCCCGCAGAGGTTGCTCTGGTCGCAGGTGAGCGTGATGGTGTTGGTGCCCTTGGTGAGCTGCACGACCGCCCAGGTGTTGGTCCAGCCCTTGTCCCACTCCCCTTCCTTCGCGCCGGCGAAGTTCTTCATGTTCAGGGGGCGGGTCTGCTTCTTGCCGTTGACGAGGATGGTGGCGTTGGAGTCCTTGCCGGGGACGCCGTAGTTCACCCGGAGGCTGTAGTCGCCGCCCTTGTCGATGCCGTTCACCGTCCAGGTGACCTGCGCGCCGACCTTGTCGAAGCCCGCGACGTACACCCCGCCCGCGGCCTTGGCGCCGTCGACGTCGGAGGCCGTGCTGGTGCCGCCCTCCAGCTTCAGGGCCTTGGCGTCGGTCTTGGGCAGCTCGACGTCCTTCTCGGGCTCCTTGGTCGGCTTCTCGCTGGGCTTGACGCTCTCGGCCTGCGACGGCTTGGCGCCGGCCTCGCCGCCCCCGTCGCCCTTGTCGCCGTCGCCGCCGAAGAGCACCGCGGCGCCGATCCCTATGGCGACGACCGCGACCACGGCGATGGCGGCGATCAGCAGGCCCTTGCTGTTGGGGCCGCGGCCCCGGCCCGAGGGCGCGGGCGCGTACGGGGCGCCGGTGACCGGGGCGCCGCCGGGCTGGGCCTCGGGGGCGGTGTAGTGGGCGTTCGGCTGGCCGTAGGCCTGCTGGCCCTGCTGCGGGACCTGCTGGCCGTACGCCTGCTGGCCGTACTGCTGCGTGGGCTGGGTCTGCCCGTACTGCGGGCGCCGGTCGCCGACCGCTCTGACCTGGTTGTACGAGGAACGGGGACCCGGGTACCCGTATCCGCCCCCACCGCTCGGCGGGGTGGCTCCGGCTGCCTGTCCGTCCTCGTACAGATAGCCGAACGGATCGTCGTCGCCCTGCGGCGCGCTCGGCGTGTTCCCGCCGTTATTGCCGGGCGTCATTCCCTGGTCACTCCCTCACATCGCTTGACGCGGGGAGCCTACCCGGTCCGAGTGAGCCCACGGGGTGGCGTTGACCTCATCCGGGCCGCTATCCGGCCCGGCGGTGCTGCTTGGCACGGGAGCGTTTCTCCACGTACATCCGCTGGTCAGCCGAGTGCAACACTTCGTCCGCCGACATCCCGCAGTGGGCCCAGCCGATACCGAAACTGGCCCCCACCCGGACCGCCCTGCCGTCGACGCGGATCGGCGGGATGATCGCGTTCCGCAGCCGGACGGCGAGGTCCTGGGCGTCGGCGCGGCCGAGGCCGTCGGCGAGGACGACGAACTCGTCGCCGCCGAGCCGCGCCACCGTGTCCCCGTCCCGGACGCCGCTGGTCAGGCGCCTGGCGACCTCGATGAGGACGGCGTCGCCGGTGTGGTGCCCGAACCGGTCGTTGATCGACTTGAAGCCGTCGAGGTCGCAGAAGAGGACCGCGAGGCCCTTGGTGCCGTCGTCCACGTCCCCCTCGCCGCCCTCGGGGGCGACGGTGTGGACGTGGTGGTCGAAGCCCTCGTCCTGCTGGTGCGTGGTGGGCCCGAAGTCGAAGCCGTGTTCGTAGGCGGCGTCGAGGGAGTCCACGGCGCTGGGCTGCCCCGCGTGGGGCCTGCGACAGAGGCGGGCGCTGAGGCGGGCGCGCAGCTCGGCGGAGTTGGGCAGTCCGGTCAGCGAGTCGTGGCTTGCGCGGTGGGCGAGCTGGAGCTCGCGGCGCTTGCGCTCCTCGATGTCCTCGACGTGCGTGAGCAGGAAGCGGGGGCCGTCGGCGGCGTCCGCGACGACGGAGTTGCGCAGGCTGACCCAGACGTACGTCCCGTCGCGCCGCGCCAGGCGCAGCTCGGCGCGGCCGCCCTCGGCGGAGGTGCGCAGCAGGGTCCCGATGTCCTCGGGGTGGACGAGGTCGGAGAAGGAGTAGCGCCGCATGGCGGAGGCGGGGCGTCCCAGGAGGCGGCAGAGGGCGTCGTTGGTCCGCAGGATGCGGCCGTGCTGGTCGCCGCCCATCTCGGCGATGGCCATGCCGGAGGGCGCGTACTCGAAGGCCTGCCGGAAGGACTCCTCGCTGGCCCGCAGCGCCTGCTGCTCGCGCTCCAGGCGGACCAGGGCGCGCTGCATGTTGGCACGCAGCCGGGCGTTGCTGATCGCGATGGCGGCCTGGAAGGCGTACATCTGGAGGGCCTCGCGGCCCCAGGCGCCGGGCCTGCGGCCGTTGCGCGGGCGGTCCACGGAGATCACGCCGAGCAGTTCGCCGCCGGCCGCCCCCGTCGCGTACATCGGCGCGAAGAGGCGGTCCGAGGGGTGCCACTCGTCCTCGAAGCGGGGCTCGGGGCCCTCGGTGTACCACTGCGGTACGTCGTCGTCGTCGAGGACCCAGCCCTCGGTGTACGAGATGAAGCGCAGGGCGCCCCAGGGCTCGCCCATGGCGAGGCGGCGCTCCCAGGCGTCGCGGGAGCCGACGCGTCCGGTGATGAGGGCCTCGGCGGAGGAGTTGCCGGCGAAGGCGGCGACGACGAGATCGCCGTCCGGGCGCACGAGATTGACACACGCCAGCTCATAGCCAAGGCCGTTGACCACTCCGTCGGCGACGGTCTGCAGCGTGTCCGCCAGGCTCCGGGCCGTGTTGAGCTCCGCCACCACCTGGTGCAGCTGCCGCAGGGTCGCAAGACGGACGTACGGCTCCGACTCGGTCTCCATGCTCGTTCTCCCCGAGACCTCGACAGCAACTCCAGGATGCGCAGCGCCCGCAGTGTTCTTCTGTGTCTTGGTACTTCCGTGCCTTGTGCCCTCAGTGTCTTATTGCCTCCGTCACTGAATCACAGCGAGCTGCTCACTCGGTACACAGGGTCAACAAAATATGGTCCCTGTGACTCAAGTCACAGGTGAGAAGCCGCCGTTGGTCCAGTCCCTTGGACTAGTCCACCGCTCCGCGGGCACTGAGTGCCACCCCTGGTCCTAGGACCCGTCTCGTTCCAGCGCCCGATGTGGCGCGGGGTGCCCCCCGGCTAGCGTCGGGGCGTGGCTCACGTACTGAAGACTCTCCCGGCCCCGCCCTCCCCGCGCCGTCCGTCACCGGATGGGCATGCTGATGGGGTGAGCAACGACGAGTTCCGCGCGGCGATGTCCCGCCTGGCGGCGGGCGTGGTCCTGGTGACGGCGCGCGAGCCCGCCCTGGACCCGGACGACCCCACCGCCCCGGCGGGCGAGGACGTGGGCATGACGGCCACGGCGTTCCTGTCCGTCTCCCTGGACCCGCCCCTGGTGATGGTGAGCCTGCGCGAGGGCTCCCGGATGGACGACCTGCTCGCCGAGCAGCCCCTGTGGGGGGTGTCGGTGCTCGCCGAGAGCCAGCGCCACATCGCGGGCCGCTTCGCGATGAAGGGCCGCATCAGCGACCGGCTGCTCTTCGAGGACATTCCGTACGTACGGGGTGCGGCGAGCGGCGCCCCGCTGGTCGGGGGCGCGCTGTCGACGCTGGAGTGCCGCACGGAGCAGACGGTGACGGCGGGTGACCACACGCTGGTGATCGGCCGCGTCCTGACGGCCTCGCTCCCGAGCGCGGACGGCGGCCCCCTGATGTACTTCCGCGGCCGCTATCGACAGCTGGGCTGAGCGCCGCCGGGGGCTGCCGGAGCCCCATAAGGGGCGCGGGGAACTGCGCGCTCAGCGCGCGAAGAGCCGCGGTCGCGTCCCGGGAGATCCCGGCAGACGCGTCTGCGGCTTCTTTGTGGTTGCTCGCGCAGTACCCCGCGCCCCCGACGGGGCGCACCTCAGCCCCAGCCCTGCCCCGAGCGCCCCCGCTTGGTCTCGCTCCGCTGCTTCTTGTTCCGCAGGCGCCGTTCGTTGATGCCGCGAGGGATCTTCGTCGCGCGCCGCGGCTTCGGCGGCGGCGCGGTGGCCTCGGCGAGCAGCGAGGCGAGCCGCGTCGCGGCCATCTCGCGGTTGCGCCACTGGGAGCGGTGCTCGCTCGCCCGCACGCTGACGACGCCGTCGACGAGCCGGGGCGCGAGGCGCTCCAGGGCGCGCTGCTTCCACACCTCGGGCAGCGCGTCGGTGTTCGCGAGGTCGAACCGCAGCTCGACCTGGGAGTCACTGGTGTTGACGTGCTGCCCGCCCGGCCCGGACGACCGCGAGAAACGCCACATGAGCTCGGCCTCGGGCAGGAGGACCGAACCGCGGATGACATGGGGACCGGACATGCCCCCATGGTCCCGCGCCTGTCGGGCTCACGTCACGCGCTTTTCCGGCACGCCGCCCGGATCCGGTGAGGTAAAGAAAGTAAAGCGGAGCGGAACCCTGGGGACCCCGGTCCGCGTTGTTAGGGGTGACGGTAGCTTCGTCCCCAGTACGAAGCCCGTACGAATGCAACGAGGGAAGGGACTCCCAACAATGGCAGTAAGCCTGTCCAAGGGTGGCAACGTCTCGCTCACCAAGGAGGCTCCGGGCCTGACCGCCGTCACCGTGGGCCTCGGCTGGGACGTCCGCACCACCACCGGGACCGACTTCGACCTGGACGCCTCCGCGATCGCGGTGAACACCCAGGGCAAGGTCTTCTCGGACCAGCACTTCGTCTTCTTCAACAACAAGGCGACACCGGACCAGACCATCGTCCACACCGGTGACAACGTCACGGGCCAGGGCGAGGGCGACGACGAGCAGATCAACGTGAACCTCGCCGGCCTCCCGGCCGACATCGAGAAGATCGTCTTCCCGGTCTCGATCTACGACGCCGAGAACCGCTCGCAGAACTTCGGCCAGGTCCGCAACGCGTTCATCCGCATCGTGAACCAGGCCGGCGGCACCGAGATCGCCCGCTACGACCTCTCCGAGGACGCTGCCACCGAGACCGCCATGGTCTTCGGCGAGCTGTACCGCAACGGCGCGGAGTGGAAGTTCCGCGCCGTCGGCCAGGGCTACGCCTCGGGCCTGGTCGGCATCGCGCAGGACTTCGGTGTGAACGTCTGATCCGACGCCACCGGCCGACCTCGGCCGACCGTCCCGAAGGGCCCCGGCACACGCCGGGGCCCTTCGGCGTTCCCGGAACCCTCCCGGGCCCCCTCCTAAGTCCTCTCCTGAGCACCCTCCGGGCCACTCGGGATTTACAGATCGCCGACTATTCTGGATACTGTAATAGTCAGCAGAGCAGAAGAGACATCGACGAGAGAGAGGGCGCCGTGGCCGACGCTCACACCCCGTGGACCCGTGCCGCGCTGCCCCTCTGCCTGCTCGGGATCCTCGACGGCGAGCCGAAGAGCTACGGGTACGCCCTGCTCAGCCGCCTCGCCGACGCGGGCCTCGACGGCGTGAAGGCCGCGACGCTCTACCCGGCCCTCACCCGCCTCGAAGAAGAGGGCTCCGTCGAGGTCGAGTGGGGCGCCGGCGAGGGCGGGCCGGGGCGGAAGTACTACCGGATCACCGAGGAGGGGCGGGCGAGGCTGCGGCGTGACCAGGCCGCGTGGGGTGACTTCACCCGGACCGTCGCCTCGCTCCTCGACAAGGGGGAAGACCATGGGCAAGACACAGACGCCTGACCTGAGCTGGGCCCGCGAGGCGGACCAGGAGTGGGCCGACAGGGTCCGCGTGCGGCTCGTGCTCGACCACGACGCGCCCGCCGGACTCGCCGACGAGGTGCTCTCCGAGGCGCACCAGGTCGTCACGGAGGCGGACCTGCCCGCCTCCGAGGTCCTGGGCACCGCCGACGCGTACGCGCGCACGGTCGCCGCCGAGCGCATCAGCGAGGAACACCGGGCCAAGGTCGACGCGAACGGCCTGACGCCGGGCGAGCGGGTCTCCGCCTCCCTCGGGACGTTCGGGTTCATCGGGTTCGTCCTGTGCGTCCTGTACTGGATCGAGGACGGGCTGTGGGTGTCGGGGAGCTGGACCTCGGTCGCCGGGTGCACGACCGTCGTGGTCGTCGTCTCGCTCGTCACCCTCGCCTTCGTCGCCCGTGCCGCCGGCCGGATGCGGGGCATGTGGGGGTTCCTCGCGGGAGCCGCCTGCGCCGTCGCGGGCGGGGCCGCCGTCCTCTCCGCGCTGCCGGACGCGCAGCTGTTCGAGGTGCCCGTGCCGGTGCTCATGGCCGGCTGCGTCGCCTGGGCCGTCGGCGTCTACCTGTTCCCCGACGCCGTCCTCGACCGGTGGTTCACGCCCCGGCCGCACGCCGACGACGAGCAGTGGCTCACGCGGCTCGAAGGGCTGCTGCGGGGGCGGCACGCCATGACGGCCGCGGAGGCGCGCGGCCATGTGCAAGAGGCCCGGCAGCATCTCGCGGCGCCCGGCGGCGAGCGGGCCGACGACACGTTCGGCGACGTCGAGGTGTACGCCATGCGGCTCGCCGAGGGGCCCCGCAAGCGGCAGCGCATCGCCCGGCACAAGCTCTACCGCGCCGTCGCGATGGCCGGGATCCTCGTGGTGCTCGCCGTCGACGAGGCGGTCCGCTCGGGCTTCACGGGCTGGTTCGCCTGCTACGTCGGCGCGGCGGGCGCCTGGCTGTGGGGCGTGCTCGGCGAGTGGCGGCAGTCCCGCGGACCGGCCGGGGCCGGGGCGTCCCGCTAGCCTGCCGCGCATGATCCTCGAACCGCTCACGGCGGTGGACGGCGCGCTGCCCGGCTCCGTGCTCACCGAAGTCACCGCCCTGTACGCCGCGAACCACGCGTTCTTCGCGCTCAGCGGGGACTTTCCCGACGCCCACGACATCCGCGTCGACCAGGTCGCCAAGGCCCTCGCGGACGAGCTGGCCCACCCCGACGCGGAGGTGCTGCTCGCCCGCTCCGAGGGGCGGCTCGTCGGCGTCGCCGTCACCCTGGCCCGCCACCCCGACCCCGCCGACCCCGACCCGTGGATCGGACTGCTCGTGGTGGCCGCCGAGGTGCACCGCACGGGTGTCGGGCGGGAGCTGGCGACCCGGGTCGAGGAGCGGTTCCGGGCGGCGGGCCGGGACGCCGTGCGGCTCGCGGTCCTGGAGAACAACCCCGGGGCGCTGCGGTTCTGGACCGCGCTCGGCTATCTCGTCATCGGGCACCGCGAGGACCGGGCGCTGCGGCGGCCCTGCGCGGTCCTGCGGAAGTCGCTGCGCGCGGGCTGAGGAGGGCACGGCCGGGGCGGCGCTCCCTCAGGGCTTGTCCGGCTTGCCCTCGCCGTACAGCCAGTCGCCCCAGATCGCCGCGACCTTCTCGCGTGCCTTCTCGCTGCCCGCGTGCTGCTCGACGTACTCCGTGAAGTCCTTGGTGTCGGCGTTCTTGTGGCGGTACGTCTTCGTCCAGCCCTGCACGATGTCGTAGAACGCGTCGTCGCCGACCGCCCGGCGGATCTTGTGGACGACCATGCCGCCGCGCTCGTAGACGGGCGAGTCCGAGATGTGCTCGGCGCTCGTCGGCTTGGCGGGCGGGAAGGCCCAGACGGCCTCGTTGTCCTCGTCGTCCTCGAAGTAGTCGCCCTCGTAGAGCGCGTCGAAGGTCTCCTGGGCGCTGTCGCCGCCGTGGTCCTCCTCGTACAGCCACTCCGCGTACGTCGCGAAGCCCTCGTTGAGCCACATGTCCTGCCACGACTTCGGCGTGACGGAGTTGCCGAACCACTGGTGGGCCAGCTCGTGGACGACGAGCCCGGTCTCGGGGGCGCCCGGGTAGGTGGGCCGGGTCTGGGTCTCCAGGGCGTACCCCGCGTCGTCCTCGCGGGCGACGATCGCGCCGGTGGAGGAGAACGGGTAGGGCCCGAAGTTGTACTCCTCCCACTCGACGATGTCCGGGATCTTCGCGAGGACCTTCTTGCTCGCCTTGGCCTCACCGGGCTCGACGGCGTTGACGACCGGCAGCCCGTCGTCCGTCGTCGTGGTCTCCATCTCGAACTTCCCGACGGCGACGGTCGCCACGTAGCTCGCCATCGGCTCGGCGCTGTGCCAGGCGAAGGTCGTCCGGCCGTTCCTGGTCGTCTCGCGGGTCAACTCGCCGTTGGAGACGGCCTTCAGGCCCTTGGGGACGGTGACCTCTATGTCGTACGAGGCCTTGTCGCTCGGGTGGTGGTTGCCGGGGAACCACGCCATCGAACCGGTCGGCTCGCCGAGCGCGAGCGCGCCGTCGGCCGTCTTCAGCCAGCCCTCCTCGGAGCCGTCCGCGTCGGTGACGGTCTCGGGGGTGCCGGAGTAGCGCACGACGGCGCGGAACGTCTCGCCCCGGTCGAGGTCGTCGGCGGGGCGGACCTTCAGCTCGTGGCCGGCGCGCTGGAAGCGGGCGGCCTTGCCTTCGACGGTGACAGCGGAGACGTCGAGCCCCTTCAGGTCGAGGTTGAAGGCGCTGAGCCTCTTGGTGGCGCGCGCGGTGATCTCGGCGGTGCCGGTGAGGTGGCGGGAGTCGGGGTCGTAGCCGAGCTTCAGGCCGTAGTGCGCCACGTCGTAGCCGCCGTTGCCCAGCTTGGGGAAGTACGGGTCGCGCACGCCGTCGGCGCCCGGGGTGCCGTCCGCGCCCGAACCGCTGCAGGCGCTGACGGTGGCGAGCAGGGCGAGGGCACAGGTGACGGTGGCGGCTCGGACGGCCGGGGATCGCAGTTCCACCCGGTGATCTTATGCGGCAAATGTTCGGGCCGGGGGAGGTATGGGACCCCGCGCAGGGGACCTCTCCTCCCCCGGCCCGCGGACGGTCAGAGCACCGCGACGCCCAACGGCCGCTCGCCCGCCGGGAGTCGGCGCACCGAACCGTCCTTCACGTCGACCACCGAGATGCCGTTCCAGTAGCCGTCGCGCGTGAAGCCGCCCGTCACATACGCGGTGCGGCCGTCCGGGGAGACGGCGACGTCCTCGTGCGGGCCGTCCAGCGGGATCACCCGCTCCTTGCCGCCCCGGGTCCGCACGGTCAGCGAGGGGCCCTTGTCGGCGTCCGGGTCGATGGGTCCGGTGCCGACCGCGAAGAGCGTGCCGTCGTCGGTGACCGTCACGCCGTGCTGGTGCGTGTCGGCGGTCATCCTCTCGATGTCGTACGTCCCGGTGCGCGGGTCGAGCACGACGAGCCGCTCGCCCTCGAAGGGCAGCAGGAGCTTGCCGTCGGAGGGGCGTACGGCGGTGTAGTGCGGCTTCAGCCAGGAGCCGAGGCCGCCCTCCGTGCCGTAGGGGGCGACTTCGATGCGGCGCGGCTTCAGCGAGTCGGCGCGCACGACGGTCACGTCGAAGGAGTCGTGGTCGGTGGCGTAGACCTCCCGGCCGTCCTTGGACACGTCCACGTCGAAGGGCCGCCGGCCGACGGGCACGGTGTCGGTGACCTCGCGCTCGGCGGTGTCGATGACCTCCAGCGTGCCGTTGCCGCCGGGGACGTTGACGCCGACGTACACGTGCTCGCCGTCGGGCGCGAGGGCGATGCCCATGCCGCCGCCCCGGTACTCGCCGGTCGTCGTGGGGCCGGTCTCCGTCTCGTAGGGGATGCGGGCGACGCGCTCACGGGACGCGGTGTCGACGACGGCGACTCCCTCCGCGGTCGCCACCCAGGCGCGGCCGTCCTCGCCCACGGTCAGTCCGTAGGGCGCCGTGCCGACCTTCACCGAGTCGACGGGGCCCTTCTCGGGGTCGACGAAGGTCACCGTGTCGGAGCCGAAGTCGGCGACCAGAAGGGTGCCTTCGGGCGTCTTCGTCCCGGCGGGGAGGGGGGCGGTGGAGGCCGCGCGGGTGGGCTCGGGGGCGGACGCGGCGGACCCTTCGGAGGCGCCCGCGCAGCCGGCGAGGACGGCGGCGGCCAGCAGCGCCGACGTACCGGCCGCGAGGGCCCGGCCCCTCACGCGGCGCCCCGCAGCAGCGCCGCGATCTCCGTGAACCCGCGGCGCTCCGCGTGCGCGAGCGGGGTGACGCCGTCCCCGTCGGCGAGGCCGGGCGTCGCGCCCGCGGCGAGCAGCAGCTCCACGATCTCCTGGTGCGGACGGCCGCCGTCGCCGAGGATCACGGCCTCCAACAGGGCGGTCCAGCCGAGGTCGTTGACGTGGTCGACGTCGATGTCGGTGACGCGCAGGACCTCGCGTACGTAGGCGACGTGGCCGCGCTCCGACGCGGGGATCACACTGATCCCGCCGAAGCGGTTGCGCAGCGTCAGGTCGGGGCCCGCGGGCAGCAGGACGTGCAGCATGGCGACGCTGCCCGTCACGCCGGTCACCAGCCAGGGGCTGTCGGAGCGGTGGTCCTGCGCGTCGACGTCGGCGCCCGCGGCGACCAGCACCCGGGCGGCCTCGACGTGGTCGCCGACGGCGGCGAGCAGCAGCGGCGAGCGCAGCTCGGTGTCGCGGGCCTCGACGCGGGCGCCCGCCTCCAGGGCGGCACTCACCTCGGCGGCGTTCCCGGCCCGTGCGGCGTCGAGCAGCTGCCGGTCGGCGACGGTGGTGTTCATGGCGGATCTCCTCGTCGTGCGGGCCCCCGCGCGGACGGGCGCGGGGACCGGGAACAGCCTCGACAGCATGGCTCAGCGGTTGAGCGCCGCCACGCCCGCCTGGGCGAACTTCTCGTCCAGGTCGCCGCTCGGGGCGCCCGCGACACCGATGCCCGCGACGGGCGCGCCCTTGGCGGTCACCGGCGCGCCGCCCGCGAGGAAGAGGGTGCCGGGGATGTCCTTCAGCGTCGGGGCCTGCTCCAGGCGCTTGGTCAGCTCGGAGGTGGGGGCGTTCCAGGAGACGGCGGTGAACGCCTTCTTCTCGGCGGACTCGTACGACTGCGGGCCGGCGCCGTCGCCGCGCAGCGTGACGATGGTGTTGCCGTTGCGGTCGACGACGGCGACGGAGACGCGCTGGTTCTCCTTCTTCGCGGCGTCCAGGGTGGCCTGCGCGGCCTTGGTGGCGGCGGCGACCGACAGGTGCGTGGACTGCGTGAGGTTCTTGTTGCCCGCGTCGGCGGTGACGGCGGCCTTGGCGGCGGCGTCCGGGGTGCCGGCGGTGGCGGAGACGGCGCCGAAGGTGCCGGCGCCGAGGACGGCGGCGGTGGCGGCGATCGTGAGGACGCGGCTGCGGCGGGAGAGCTTCTTCACCGGGGACTCCTGGGGTTCTCGGAGGGAGGGAGCGAGGGGTTCTTGCCTCTGCCCTCAATCCTGTGGCCGGGTCCGGGGCCCACCCCTCGACGTACCGGCTGGCACCGGCGCGCGACTCGGCCGACACCCGGGTCAGCCGATCGGTTGACCCCCGGGTGGTCCCGGCGGGCCACAATGGGGATGTTTGCGCAGTTCAGCGACGACGTGACGGCGGTACGGGCCGTCGGTACGAGCCGTCGGTACGAGAGGGAGGCGCCCCAGTGGAACAGCGCACGCGCACGCCGGGCCCCGACCCCCGCGCGCCGGACCCCGACGCCCGCTGGCTCGCGGCCGTCATGCACGCGACGTTCTATCTGCTGCTCGCCACCTCGCTGGCCCGCTTCCTGCTGCGCCACCCCGGCGGCGCGCGCGTCCCGTGGATCATCGCGCTCTCGGCGGTCCTCGCGGTCCTCTACGCCCTGCCGTTCCTGACGGGCGGGCCGCCGGCCACGCCGCTGGGCACCCCGCCGCCGGGCACCCCGCCGAGGAAGCGCGCCACACCCCGCCATCTCACCTGGCTCGCCCTGGTCGTCGCGGTCTGGCTGGTCCTCGTCGTCCTCGCGCCGAGCTTCGGCTGGTGCGCGGTGCCGCTCTTCTACACCGGCCTGCGGACCCTGCCGCCGCGCGCGGCCCTGGCCCTGGTGGCCGTCCTGACCGGCTGCGTGATCGCCTCGCAGCTGCGGCTCGCGGGCCGCTACGACCCGGACCTGATCCTCGGGCCGCCCGCCGTGTCGGCGATCGCGACGGCGGTGTTCACCTACATGCGGCGCCAGGCGGCCCGCCAGCGCGACCTGATCGACGACCTCATCCGCACCCGCCGTGAACTGGCCGCCACCGAGCGGCGCGAGGGCACGCTGGCCGAACGCCAGCGCCTGTCCATGGAGATCCACGACACCCTCGCGCAGGGCCTGTCCAGCCAGCAGATGCTGTTGCAGGCGGCCGACCGGGTCTGGGACACGGACCCGGCGAAGGCCCGCGCCCACGTCCGCACCGCCGAGTCGATCACCGAGCACGGCCTCACCGAGGCGCGCCGCTTCGTGCACGACCTGGCGCCCGCCGACCTCGCGGACGGCGGCGGCGTCACACAGGCGCTGCGCGCCCTCGCGGAACGGGAGTCGGACGCGGGCCTCACCGTCCGCCTCCACGTGGAGGGCACGCCGGTGGCGCTGCCGGACCGGGTCGGTTCGGCGCTCCTGCGGATCGCGCAGGGCGCGCTGGCGAACGTACGCGAACACGCGGACGCGACCACGGCGGCGCTCACCCTCACGCTCCTGGACGACCAGGTGGTCCTGGACGTCGCCGACGACGGCCGCGGCTTCACCCCGCCGTCCGCGTCCGGGGCCCCGGCGGGCGTACGCGGCCACGGGCTGCCCGCGATCCGCGCGCGGGCGGGCCAGCTGGGCGGCACACTGACGATCGAGTCGGCGCCGGGCGAGGGCGCGGTCCTTTCCGTATCGATCCCGTTGGAGCCGCAGCGATGACCACCGCACCGCCCCATCCCGTCCGCCTGCTGGTCTGCGACGACCACGTCGTCGTCCGCGCGGGCCTGCTCGCCCTGCTCGGCAGCGCGCCGGACATCGAGGTGGTCGGGGAGGCGGGCACGGGCGAGGAGGCGGTCGCCCTGGCCGCGAAACTCGCCCCCGACGTCGTCCTGATGGACCTGCAACTGGGCGAGGGCATCGACGGCGTGGAGGCCACCCGCCGCATCGCCTCGGCGCCCGGCAAGGCCCCGCACGTCCTGGTCCTGACCACCTACGACACGGACGCGGACATCACCCGGGCCATCGAGGCGGGCGCGACGGGCTACCTCCTCAAGGCGGAGCGCCCCGAGGAGCTCTTCTCCGCGATCCAGGCGGCGGCCCAGGGCCGCACGGCCCTCTCCCCGCCGGTCGCGTCCCGCGTGATGGCCCGCATGCGCAGCCCCCGCCCCACCCTCACGGACCGCGAACGCGACATCCTCGGCCAGCTCTCCCAGGGCCTCGGCAACCGCGAGATCGCCCGCGCCCTCTTCATCAGCGAGGCGACGGTGAAGACCCACCTGGGCCGCATCTACGACAAACTCGGCGTCGACACCCGCGCGGGCGCGGTCGCGGTGGCGAAGGAACAGCGCCTGCTGCCGTGACGGCGGGCGGCTGCGGGCTCAGAAGCGGCTGGTGTCGATCTCGAAGCCGAGCGGCTCGGGAAGCGGAACGACCTTGGAGAGCTTGAAGGTCTCCTGCCGCCCGTACTCCTCCCCCTCGGGCTCCGTGTGCAGGACGACGAGTCCGGCCTGCCGGTCGATCAGGAGGTGGACGGGGATGCCCGCGCGGGCGTAGCCGAGGACCTTCTTGTGGCGGTCGTTGTCTCCCGTCGAACGAGACGTCACCTCCG
This sequence comes from Streptomyces sp. NPDC052114, assembly GCF_040680155.1. Lineage (NCBI taxonomy): Bacteria > Bacillati > Actinomycetota > Actinomycetes > Kitasatosporales > Streptomycetaceae > Streptomyces > Streptomyces sp. NPDC052114. The sequence goes on from NZ_JBFAWC010000020.1 coordinate 108,766, forward strand.
CGACGAGCAGGACGGGCGACGCGTCGTGGTACTTCTCCTCGTTGTCGAAGCTTCCTTTGGGAGCGAGCACCAGGTCCGGCTCGACCTGACCGCCCACCGAGGCGCCCGGCACACACAGCCCGATCCCCGTGTAGCGCCCCAGGTCCTTGCGGTGGTCCCGCACCTGACCGGTCATCTCCGACACGATCTCTTCGTGCTCCCCGTTGGCCGGAGGCGTCACGTGGATCTCCCCTTCGATCAACTCCACGCGCCAGCCCTTGGGGGCGACCGCGCTGAACATGACGAAGGCTTCCTCCACCGGCATGGCCGGCACTCGGTCCTGGACCAGACCCACCAGGGATCGCGTGTCGAGCTCCTGGCAGGGCTCGTACTCCGGCAGTGGCAGTGCTGCCATGGCGGAACCTCCTTCGCTCAGCGCGACAGTGCCAGCGTAGGCCGCGCCGCTTCCGCCGGACCGGGAAGCGTTCACTCGAACGCGTGAGCGGCAGCGTTTTCGCAGGTCAGGGGCGTGGAGTCCGGCCCTGCGCGCGGGCCGTGACACCATCGACCCGTGCTCGACATCGGCTACGCGCTCTCCTCCCGCTTTCCCGACCCCCCGCAGCTGGACTACAGCCGCGCGGACGTCCGTGCGCTGCGGCACGACCTCTTCTGCGGGGACGTGTATCTGGCGGACACCAAGGCGGACCGGGAGCTGTCCACAGCCTGGGGATGGGTTCCCGTGCTGGACTTCGCGTGGGCGCTGTGCGACATCGTCGAGGCGCTCGACAAGGATCCGCTGGGCAGCCGGGCCTCCCGGCCCCAGTACGCGGAGCTCGACTTCACGGAGTCGACGGATCGGATGCTGTTCGCCCGGCGCTTTGGCTGGGTGGACATCGAGGCGGACTGGATGGAGGCGGAGGAGGCGGCGCTGTCCTTCTCCCACGCGGAGCTTCGCCGCGAGGCGCGGGACTTTCTCCATGACGTGGTGGCCGACCTCACCGATCTCCACGAGGGGCTTGCGGACAACCCCGCGATCTGGTCCCTCCTCTCCCGCCACCCTCGCGTCCCGCGGTAACCCCGTCGCCGGGGCGGACGCCCTCCCCTCGCCGCCCGGCCCCGGGGTCCCGCCTCCCCGCGTCGGGGCGGTCCGGCTGCGCCGGGCTGGAGCCACGGTCATCGCCGCCCGGCACCGGGGCCTGTGCCCGCCTGCCCCGGGCTTGGTGCCTCCTTCATCGCTGCCCGGCACCGTCCGGCTGCGCCGGGGCTGGAGCCACACTTCCCGCCGCCCGGCACCGGGGGCTGTGCCCACCCGTTCCGCCTTGCGGAACGCCTGCCCACAGCGGGATGGCCAGTTCGCCACCGCGCCGCTGCCCGCAGCAGGGGCGGCTACCCGGCCAGTGCCGCCGACCACAGCGGGAGCGGCCACATGCCCACCGCGCCGCCGCCCACAGCGGGGGCGGCCAGTTCGCCACCGCGCCGCCGCCCACAGCGGCGGGACCGGCGGCAGGTTGCCCACCGGGCGCAGCGCGGGCAGAGCGGCCCCCACCGGGCCGCACCCGCACGCGCTCCCGAGGGGACGTGGGGGTATGTGCGAACGGAGCACCGAGCCAGCCATAGCGCCTTTGGACTTGAGGCGGGGCGCAGGGATGGCGAGTACGCACATACCCCCGCGGCCCCGCCCCCGAGACGGGCAAAGGCGGACCAGCCCAAGACGACCCGGCAGACGCCGACGACACCCACCCCACGGACGAACGAACCGCGCACCGTCCAAGCGCAGCCGCCCACGCCTACGCCTACGCCCCCGGATCCGCCACCCGAACCCCCACCTGTGCCGCGAACGCCGGTGCGAGGTCGATCAGTTGGGCGGGGCTGATCACCGCGCCCGCGAGGGATTCGAGGCCGCGGGCGATCTCCAGCTCGCCCGCCGCCCGCAGATCCACGTCCACCATCCGCACCCCCGTGAAGTCCGCCCCGCGCACCACACAGTCCCGGAACTCCACCCGCTCCAGCACCGCCGCCCCGAAGTCCGGCTCCACCAGCACGCACCCCTCGAAGATCACGTCACGCAGCCGCGCCTTCCGCAGGTTCAGGTAGTCGATCTTCCCGCCCCGCACGACCACCCGCTCCAGCACGCCCCCGTGCACCTGCGCACCCCCGAGCCGCGCGTCGACCACCTCCACGTCCCGCAGCGACGCCTCCACCAGATCGGTCCCCACCCCCCGCGGCTCCGTCAGCACGGAGTCGACGAACCGCGCCCGCGTCAGCCGCGTCCCGTCGAGCGCGCACCCCGTCACCGCACAGTCCATGAACAGCGCGCCGCCCCCGTCCTGCGCACCGAGGTCGAGGCCGCGGAACTCCACCCCGTCGTAGTCCCCGTCCGGCGCCAGCTCCCCTCCCCCGAACGGCCGGAGCGGCGGCAACCGCACCTCGGCCCGCCGAGCCGCCTTGACCACCTTCGCCTGCGCCTGCGCCTTCGTCTTCGCCCTACCAGCCATGCCCCCCATCGTGCACTCCCCCACTGACAACGCCCCCGATGTCACAACCCGCCCACCCCCGAACGTCCAAGGGACAGGACCACACGACCCGCACCGACGCCAAGGGAGCCGGACCTATGCGCAGCACCCGTATCACCGTCATCGGCGGCGGCCTCGCCGGACTCACCGCCGCGATCACCGCCGCCGAGTCGGGCGCCCGCGTCACCCTCCACGAGTCCCACCACACCCTCGGCGGCCGCGCCCGCACCGCCGAAGGCCCGTACAAGACGAACGAGGGCCCGCACGCCCTCTACAACGGCGGCCCCCACTGGACCTGGCTCAAGCAGCGCGACCTCATCGGCCCCCTCGCGCCCCTCCCGCCCCTCGAAGGAGCCCGCCTGCGCCTGCGCCACCAGGGCGCGCTGCGCCGCACCCCGCCGCTCGCCATGCTCAAGCTGCTGCGCCGCAGGCCCGAACAGGCGCCCGTGGACCAGGACTTCCTGACCTGGGCCACCGCACAGGTCGGCGAGGAAGGCGCACGCGCCGCCGCGCACTACGTCGCCGTGGCCACGTTCCACCACGACCCCGGCACGCTCTCTGCCCGCTTCGTGCAGGAGCGCCTGCGCCGCGCGGCCAAGTTGCCCCCGGAGGCCCACTACCCGCGCGGCGGCTGGGGCTCGGTCATCGACCGCATGGCCGCCCGCGCCTGGAACCTGGGCGTACGCGTGGAGACCCTGGCCCGCGTCGACGACCTCGGCGACCTGTCCCGTGAGGGGCCCGTCGTCGTCGCGACCTCGCTCACCGCGGCCCGCCGTCTCCTCGGCGACGACTCCCTGCGCGGGGAGAGCGGCCGCACCACGCTGGTCGACGTGGCGTTCCGCTCCCGCAGGGGCGACCTCTTCGCGGTCTCCGACCTGGACCGGACCGGCTGGGTCGAGCGCTTCACCGCCCAGGACCGCACCCTCGCCCCCGCCGGCGAGCAGCTCGTGCAGGCGCAGATCCCGCTCTCCCCGGACGAGAGCAGGGCGGACGGCGTGACCCGTGCCGAGCACCTCCTCGACCTCGGCTTCCCCGGCTGGCGCGAGCGCGTGACGTGGCGCCGCGCCGCGGTGGCGAACGGCCGCACCGGCGCGGTCGACCTGCCCGGCACCACCTGGCGGGACCGGCCCGCCATCGACCGCGGTGACGACGTCTATCTGGCGGGCGATCAGGTCGCGGCGCCGGGGCTGCTGGCCGAGGTGTCGTTCAACAGCGCCCTGGAAGCGGTGTCGCTCGCGCTGACCAAGTCGAGGGTCGACCTCAAGCAAGGGGTCGACCTCAAGCAGGAGGTTGACCTCAAGTCGGCTTGAGGTCGAAGAGTGGGGCTCAGCACACAGAACGACACGGCACCGACAGTCCAGGAGTGAGCCCCATGCATGCCATCCGTCTCCACGCCTTCGGCCCCGCCGACAACCTCCGCCTGGAGGAGACCCCGGACCCCGAGCCGGCCCCCGGCCAGGTCCGCGTCGCCGTGGCCGCCGCCGGCGTGCACCTCCTGGACACCGCGATCCGCGAGGGCGTACAGGGCCCGCTGCCCGAACTCCCGGCCCTGCCCACCATTCCCGGCCGCGAGGTGGCGGGCACGGTCGACCAGGTGGGCGAGGGCGTACCGGCGCACTGGCTCGGCAAGCGCGTCGTCGCCCACATCGGCTTCGCCCCGGGCGGCTACGCCGAGCGCACCGTCACCGAGGTCTCCCGCCTGCACGAGCTGCCCGACGGCCTGGACTTCGCGGAGGCCGTCGCCCTCATCGGCACGGGCCGCACGACGATGGGGATCCTCCGGTTCACCGAACTCACCGCGGACTCCGTGGTCGTCGTCCCCGCGGCGGCGGGCGGCATCGGCACGCTCCTGACGCAGTACGCCAAGCACCGCGGCGCCACCGTCATCGGCCTGGCGGGCGGCCCGGAGAAGACGGCCCGCGTCCGTGCGAACGGCGCCGACCTGGCCGTGGACTACAAGGACCCGGCCTGGCCCGACGAGGTGCGCGCGTACCTGAAGGAGCGGCTCGACGGGCGCGCGGCCACCGTCGTCTTCGACGGGGTCGGCGGCGACGCGGGCCTCGCCGCGGTCGACCTGCTCGGCCCCGGCGGCAGCCACGTCGTCTTCGGCTGGTCCGGCAAGGGCCTGCACGACGGCGAGGCGCTGACGTTCACCGAGGAGGAGCTGGCCGCGCGCGGCATCACGCAGGTCAATGTCCTCGGCCCGGCGATGATGGCCAAGGCGGGCGGCGACAACCCCGTCCGCACCCTGGAGCTCGCCGCGCTCGCCGAGGCGGCGACGGGCCACTTCACCCCGGCCGTGCAGCGCTACCCCCTCGCGGAGGCGGCGGCCGCCCACCGCGCGCTGGAGACCCGCGGCACGATGGGCAAGGTCGTCCTGATCCCCTGACCCCGCACATCCCCTGACCCCGCGGATCCCCGGCCCCGAAATCCAGGTGCCCTCACGACATGCGGGAACTACCGTCCGTTATATGGATATGGAACCCGTCCACCCCCCTGTCCCGTCCCCCGTTCCGTCCCACGCCCCGTCGCCCGTCCAGTTCCGCGACATCCCCGAGGCGGGCATCGACGGCGCCCTCTCCCTCGCGTACCTCGTCTTCCACGAGAGCCCGGAGGAGGAGAAGCGCAAGCACCACCACGACCTGCTGCGCGACTGCACCCGCATCGGCGCGTACGACGGCGACGAACTCGTCGGCTTCGTCGCCGCGTTCCCCTTCAGGGTGTCGGTCCCCGGCGGCGAACTGCCCTGCCCCTGCCTGACGTTCGCGTCCGTGGCGCCGACCCACCGGCGCCGCGGCGTGCTCTCCGGGATGCTCGCGGAGCTGTTCGCGAGGTCGGCGGCGCAGGGCTCGCCGATCGCGTCCCTGTGGGCGTCGGAGGACGCGATCTACGGCAGGTTCGGCTTCGGGCCCGCCACCCACGGCCACACCGTGGAGATCGACTCCCGGCGCCCGCTCGACCTGCGCATCACCCCGGACGACCGCCCGCTGCGCCTGGTCGACCCGGCCGACGCCCCCGGCCTCCTCGGCGCGTACTACGACAGGACGCGCGCCGAGCGGGCCGGCCGCATCGACCGCTCCGAGGCCTGGTGGCGCGAGGAGTGGCTGGTGGAGGAGGACGAGGAGGACGACGAGCTGTCGCCGCCCCGCGTCGTCGTCCTGGGCGCCCCGCGGGGCCCCGTCGCCGGTTACGCGATCTACCGCACCAAGACCCGCGACGACGCCCCCGGCCTGGTCCGCCTGGACGAGCTGGAGGCGGACACCCCGGCCGCCGAGGCCGCCCTGTGGCGCTATCTCGCGTCGATCGACCTGACGGGCCTGATCCGCGCCTGGGGCCGCCCCGTGGACGACCCGCTGCACCTCTTCGCCGGCGACCGCGACCAGGTGCGCGTCACCGGCGAGTTCCCGGCGCTGTGGCTCCGCCTGATCGACGTGCGCGAGGCGCTGGAGTCCCGCTCCTGGGCGGCCCCGGTGGACGTCGTCCTCGACGTCCGCGACGACCGACTCGCGGCCAACGCCGGACGCCACCGCCTGACGGCGTCCGCCGAGGGGTGTACGTACGCGCGCACCGAGGACCCCGCGGACCTCACCGTCGACGTCCGCGACCTGGCCGCGGGCTACTTGGGCGGCACCACGGTCGACGCCCTGGTCCGCGCGGGCCTGGCGACGGAGCACACGCCGGGCACGGTGACGGCGCTGGACGCGGCGCTGCGCACGCCCCGCCTGCCGCACACCGTGGACGAGTTCTAGGAGACGCCCAGGAAGTCCTAGGAGGCCGAGCCCAGCTCCGCCAGCGCGCCGTCGGTCAGCCGGTATACGGTCCACTCGTCCTGGGGCAGCGCCCCGAGCGACCGGTAGAAGTTGATCGACGGCTCGTTCCAGTCCAGGACGGACCATTCGAGGCGCTCGTAGCCGCGCGCGACGCAGATCCGCGCGAGCTCGGTGAGGAGCGCCTTGCCGTGCCCGGCGCCGCGCGCCTCGGGGCGTACGTACAGGTCCTCCAGGTAGATCCCGTGCACACCGCGCCAGGTGGAGAAGTTCAGGAACCACAGCGCGAAGCCGACCGCCTCGCCGGTGGTGTCGTCCTGCGCGATGTGCGCGTACGCGGCGGGCCGCTCCCCGAAGAGCGCCTCGCGCAGCTGCTCCTCGGTGGCCCTCGCCTCGTCGAGCGCCTTCTCGTACGCGGCGAGGTCGCGGACCAGCGCGTGGATGACGGGAATGTCGGCGGGTGTGGCGGTACGAATCATGGCGGCAGCAAGCCATGCCCGTACCGCCGCGGTCAAAGGCGTCTCACCAGCCGGGAAGCCACCGGGCGGGCCGTCCGCGCGACGCCTCGCGCGGCGCCGGGTGCCCCGCCCCGCGCCTCACCGCCCCAGCAGCCGCCGCGCGACCTCCATGTCGTCCTCGTCCAGCGCACGCCCGTCCTCGATCTCCCACAGCGCGTTCTGGAGGACCCGGCCGAGCGTCCAGGCGCGCGCCCGCCCGCGGTCGAGGCCGAGGACCTCCGTCATCGCGTCGAACCGCCACAGCACGTCGTCCGGCTCGAAGCGGTTGTTGAGCGCGGGCCACAGGTCGAAGCCGGGGTCTCCGGCGAGCGGCTTGGGGTCGATGGCGAGCCACGGTTCGCGCTCGCCCGCCATGACGTTCTCGAAGTGCAGGTCCCAGTGCAGCATCCGGTCGCCGGGCTCGCCCAGGACCTCGCGGACCGCGCCCCCGCACCGCTCGACGATCGCGCGCTCGGCGGGGTCGGCGACGGCCTTGAGGGCGCCGGGCAGCTCGTCGAGCATCTCGGCGGCGATGTCGCCGAGCGTGCGCATGCCCTCGGGGGCGGGCCCCGCGGTCAGCCGGGCGAGGAGTTCGGCGATGACGAGGACGGCCTTGTGGGTGTCGGCCATCGTCGACAACATCCGCGCGGGGTCGAGGCGTTCGAGCAGCATCGTGCCGTGGGCGTCGTCGTGGTCGAGGAGGCGGACGGCGCCGTCGCCGTTCCACAGGCGCAGCGCGACCGGCTCGCCCTCGGTCTCCTCGTCCAGGATCTGGAACTTGACCGCGGCGGGCGTGCCGTCGGCGCGCCGCACGGGCAGCACGAGGGCGGCCATGCCGTGCATGGGCTCGCCGTCGAGCGTGAGGTCCCAGGCCTCGAAGGTCTCGTTCACCCGCTCGGGCAGCGCCGCGATGAAAGCCCTGCCCGGCTCCCCCGCGTAGGTGTGCTGCGACTCGACCAGCTCGTCCGGAATGCGAATGTCGATCACACGCGCGACCTTAGCGGCGTGCGTGAATCACCGCATGCGCATTTTCCGGGACGCGGCCGCCGGCGCCCGCACCGCCGTCCTCGCCGTCACGTCGTACGTCCGCTCCGCCCCGGGGACGTACGTCTGGCTGGCGGCGCTGTTCGTCACGACCGTCGCGATGCACCACATGTCGCCGGAGTTCGAGGAGGAGTTCCTGCGCCGGCGCTCCACGAACATCCATGAGCTGTCGCGCGATCCGGTGCGGGTGCTGGTCTCCAGCGCGTTCTGGATCGACGGCGGCGGCTGGCTGCCGTACGCCGTGCTCTACACGGTCTTCCACGCGAGTGCCGAGCGCTGGCTCGGCACCGTGCGGTGGCTGGCGGTGGCGGCGCTCGCGCACGTCCTGGCCACGCTCATCAGCGAGGGCGTCCTCGCGCTCGCGATCCGCCACGGCGCCGCCCCGCAGTCCTCGGTCAACACCCTGGACGTGGGCGTGAGTTACGCGCTGGCGGGCGTGGTCGCGGTCCTCGTGTACCGGCTTCCGCCGCCCTGGCGGTACGCGTATCTCCTCGCCGTCCTGGTGGTGTACGGCGCCCCGCTGATCACGGGCAGGACCTTCACCGACCTGGGCCACTTCACCGCGGTCCTGATCGGCCTGGCCTGCCGCCCGCTCACCCGGGACGCCGCACCCCACCGGACATCGGCACGGAAGGTCAGGAGATCCCGGCGCCCTTGAGCTCCTTGGCGAACGCCGCCTGCTCGTAGAGGGAGTTGCCCTCCGGCTTCTTGCCGTCGACGAGGACGGTCGGCGTGCCCTGGATGCCGTCGGCGGAGAAGGCCTCCATCGCCTCGCCGACCCACTTCTTGTACGTGCCGCCGGTCACCGCCTTGTCGAAGGCGCCGCCGCGCAGCCCGTCGACCTTGTCGGCGATCTTCAGCAGGAACGCCGGGGTGTAGGCGTCGTCGGACTCCTCCTCCGGCTGGTTGGCGAAGACGGCCGCGTGGAACTGCGGGAACTTGCCCGCCTCCACGGACGCCCGCAGCGCGTTGGCGGCGTTCACCGAGCCGCTGCCGCCGAGGTTCTTGTCGAGGAACGAGGCGATCGTGTACTCGACCTTGACCTTGCCGTCGGCCACCGGCTTCACCAGCGCCTGCGCCCCGCCCTCCTCGAACCGCTTGCAGAACGGGCAGCGCGGGTCCTCGTACACCTTGACCGTATGCTTGGCCTTCGGGTCGCCGACGGTGATCACGCCGCCCTTCACCGAGGCGGGCACGTCCGCGAGTTGGGCGCTGGCCGCCGGCGGGGCCTTCGCCTCCGGGGCGTCGGAACCGGGGGACTTCTCGCCGGACGCGGCGGGCTTCTCGCTGACGCTGCCGCCGCCCTTGTCCTCGTCGGGACCGCAGGCGGACGCGGCCAGCCCGATCAGCGCCGCCGCTGCCACCGCGGCGGCGACGCGCCCGGCCTTGTGTACGGCCATGAGTAGAGCCCTCCAGGGTTTCGACACTTAAGCCTCAAAGTATCGGAATCTATCCCGTGTCACGGCCGCCGAACGACCCGCCCCACGGGACCAAGGCCCCACCCCCGCGGCCGACCCCTGCCCACGGCCCCCACCTGCGCAGTAACGTCCGCCCATGAGCAGCACGAGCAACCCGAACCACGCGCCCGGCACGGTCAACGGCGGCATATCGTTCTGGTACGCGGACGAGGGCCTGCCCACCGCCCGCGAGCCCCTGACCTCCGACGCCACGGCGGACGTGTGCGTCGTCGGCGGCGGCTACACCGGCCTGTGGACCGCGTACTACCTGAAGAAGGCCGCGCCCTTCCTGCGCATCACCGTCCTGGAGCAGAAGTTCTGCGGCTACGGCGCCTCCGGCCGCAACGGCGGCTGGCTCTACAACGGCATCGCGGGCCGCGACCGCTACGCCAAGCTGCACGGCCACGAGGCGGCGGTGCGGCTCCAGCACGCGATGAACGACACGGTCACCGAGGTCGTCGACACCGCGCGGGCGGAGGGCATCGACGCGGACATCCACCACGGCGGGGTCCTCGAAGTCGCCTACACCCCCGCCCAGTTGGCCCGCCTGAAGGCCTTCCACCAGGCCGAGCTCGCGTACGGCGAGAAGGACCGCACCCTGCACGGCGCCCGCGAGACGGCCGAGCGCGTGCGCGTCGCCGGGGCCGTCGGCTCCACCTGGACCCCGCACGGCGCCCGCCTGCACCCGGTGAAGCTCGTCCAGGGCCTGGCCGCCGCCGTGGAGGCCCTGGGCGTCACGATCCACGAGTCGACGCCCGTCACGGAGATCAGGCCGAAGCACGCGATCACCCCGTACGGCACGGTCCGCGCCCCCTACGTCCTGCGCTGCACCGAGGGCTTCACCGCGTCCCTGAAGGGCCAGCGCCGCACCTGGCTCCCGATGAACTCCTCGATGATCGCGACGGAGCCCCTCTCGCCCGCCCAATGGGAGTCCATCGGCTGGGAGGGCCGCGAGACGCTCGGCGACATGGCCCACGCGTACATGTACGCGCAGCGCACCGCCGACGACCGCATCGCGCTCGGCGGCCGGGGCGTCCCCTACCGCTTCGGGTCGAAGACCGACAACGACGGCCGCACCCAGCCCGCCACGATCGAGTCGCTCCGCGCCATCGTGACCCGCTTCTTCCCGCAGCTCGCGGGCGTGCGGGTGGCCCACGCCTGGTCCGGCGTCCTCGGCGTGCCCCGCGACTGGTGCGCGACGGTCACCCTGGACCGCGCCACGGGCCTCGGCTGGGCGGGCGGCTACGTCGGCTCGGGCGTCGCCACCGCCAACCTCGCCGCCCGCACCCTGCGCGACCTGGTCCAGCAGGACTCGGGCCAGGCGGGCCCCACCGACCTGACGACCCTGCCCTGGGTCAACCACAAGGTCCGCAAGTGGGAACCGGAACCCTTCCGCTGGCTGGGCGTGCACGGCATGTACGCCACGTACTACGCGGCCGACCGCCGCGAACTGACCACCCACACGGCACAGTCGTCCCGCCTGGCACGGGTGGCGGACCGGGTGGCGGGGCGGCACTAGCGCGCCGGGCCCGGCCGCTCTCGCCCCTGGCCGAGAACCACCGGCATCAGCAGCCCCTCCAGGTCCGTTGTCACACCCTTGTGCCACGATCACCCAATTGTTCGTTCAGCCTGGGGGGGCTCGATGCCTGAACCATGTCCTTCCGCGAGACGCACGGCGCACACCGCGGTGTTCCTCGCCCTGGCCGCACTGCTGGCCCTGCTCGTACCGTCCGCGCTGCCGGCGACGGCCGCCCATGCCGCCGAGGCGGAGTGCGCGCCGCTGGCCCTCGCCCCGTTCGGCGACCCGGGCGACGCGGTCGGCAAGGCGGTGGTCGCTCCCGACGCGAGCGCCTGCCACACCTTCACCGCCACCGAAGCGGGCCTCCACCAGGTCTCGCTCACCGACACAAGCAACGAGGCGTACACCGAGGTCCACGCCGGTGACACCCGGATCGAGTGCACCGGCGGCCTCTGCGACCTGCCCGCGGCCGGCGACTACACCGTGAAGGTCGTCAACAACGGCTTCGACGACGCCGAGACGGCCGTCACCGTCGTACCGCTGGGCACGAACCGCGGCTGCGCCGCGTCCACCGGCACCGCCTGGGACCGGCCGACCGACACCAGGACGTCCACCGGCCCCCTGGAGGTCGGCTGCCAGCCCTTCGACGCCGAACCCGGTGACCGCATCCGGCTCACCCGCGGCACCAAGGCCTACGGCGAATCGGTCGCCTGGATCACCGACACCACCGGCGCCCGGATCTGCCCGCGCTTCCCCGAGGACGGCGAGGACAGCTGTGTCCTGCCGGGCAAGGGCCCCTACCGCGTCCTATCCCGCGTCACGTACGCGGAGGGCGGCTTCCCCACCCAGTACGCGGTCAAGGCACGCCGCCTGAACGACCCGCAGGGATGCCCGTCCGCCCCCGTCCGCCCCTACGGTCCTTCGGCCGCACCGGACTTCACCACGACACCCTGCTTCACCGTCACGGCCGACAAGGCGGGCCGGTACCGCATCGACTCCGTCGACAAGGAGGGCGCCACCGCGCCGGTCCGCGTCCACGACCGGTCCGGCAGGACCGTCTGCCGCACCACCGAGCAGCCCTGCCGCCTGCCCTCCGCGGGCACCTACACGGCCGTCCTCGACGGCTCGTACCCCTTCTACGACGACTCCAAGGGGCTCATCGTCCGGGACCGGGCCTCCGGCAGCGGGTGCGTGAGGACCGGAATGGGCACCCACAAGGGCGAGTTGAGCACGGGCGGGCAGTACGACTGCCTGGAGCTGGCCGCGCCCAAGGACGCCAGGATCGCGGCGCTCACCCCGCTCGGCCGCTCCGGAGTCGACGCCGCCGTGGAGGTCGTCGACGGCGAGGGCACCGAGCAGTGCGACGCGGAGAAGCTCGCCGCGGGCGACTGCGCCCTCAGCGGCACCGCGCCCTACCGCGCGCTCGTCCACGCCGACGACGGCACCACCCGCACCGGCCCGTACACCCTGGCCCTGCACCGCACGGACGCGGCGAACGACTGCCCCGTCCTGCCCACGGGCAGCTTCGCCGCCGACGGCGCCGAGGCCGCCTTCTCCACCGGGGACGGCACCTTCTCGCGCTGCCTGACCATCCCGGCGGACGCCCACACCTCGGCCGAGGTCCTGCAACTCGTCGCCACGTCCGGCGACGTCCCTGCCACGTTCTCCGTGCTCGACTCCACGGGCAAGCGGGTCTGCGACCGCAACGCCACCACCAACGGCTGGACGCTCTGCGCGCTCACGCCCGGCAAGGCCCACACCGTCCTGGTCACCGGCAGCGACAAGGCCGCCGACTACACGCTGACGCGCCGCGACGTGACGTCGACGGCGTCGTCCGCGGGCTGCACGAAGACACCGGCGGGCAAGGTGGGCGGCCCTTCGGTGAAGGGCTCGTACGGCGCTCCCGGCACTCTGCGCTGCCGCCAGGTCACCACGTCCGCCGCCACCGATGTCGTGCACCTCGACGTGCGGGACGCCCTGGGCACCGCCGACATGTACGTCTTCGACGGCGACGGCAAGAACGCGTGCGAGCTGCGCGGCCGGGCCTGCGCCGTCACCGGTGGCACCACGCACCAGGTCCTCGTGCAGACCCCGGTGAACCGCCGGGCGGCACCCGAGTACCGCCTGGACGCCCTGCGCATCGCCACGGCCGAAGGCCCCGCGTCCGAGTGCGCCGAGGTCCCGTCCGTGGCGTACGGATACGGCCCGGTCACCGGCACCCTGGACGAAGCGCACACGGCCACCTGCGCCGTCCTGCCCACGTCGCGGGACGACCGCTTCGAAGCCGAGATCACCGACACCACGGGAGCCGCCGTGAAAGCGGTCCCCTCGCTCTACAACAGCGCATGGAAGAACGGCTGCTCACCGGCCGTGCCGAAGGACTACGTCTGCGGCGTGAACGACCCGGACACGGCCCCGGGGAAGCCCTCCGTGCTCGTCCTCGGCCTCCCGGACAAGGCCTCGGCCACGTCCTACCGCGCCACGCTGACGTGCTGGTCCGGGCGCTGCGGCGGCGAGAAGGTCACCGTCACGGGGCTGACGCCCACGACGGCGCCCGGCGGCACCAAGCCCACGCTCACGGTGACGGGCACTGCCCTCCCCCCGGACGCCACGGTCCGGTTGTCCCGGGCGGGCAGGACCCTCACGGCGAAGACGAACTCGGTGTCGGCCGACTACCGCACCCTCAAGGCGACCCTCGACCTGACGGACGTCCCCGCGGGCGACTGGTACGTCAGCGTCGTCGCGGGCGGCTCGGAGTTCCCGCAGGGCACCTTCACCGTCACCGCCCCCGAGCTGACGAGCACCACCGCTCCCAAGGTGACCGGCACGGCCGCCGTCGGCTCCACGGTGACGGCGGCGCCCGGCGGCTGGTCGGCGACGCCCTCCTCGTACACCTACCAGTGGAAGGCGGGCGGCGCGGCGATCGCCGGTGCCACGGCCTCGACGTACAAGATCCCGGCCGCGCGCCTGGACAAGAAGCTGACCGTCACCGTCACGGCCCACAAGGCCGGCTGGAAGGACGCCACCGCGACGTCCCCGGCGGTCACGGTCGCCAAGGGCGCCGCGCCCAGGGCGACGGAGAAGCCGTCGATCACCGGCACCGCCCGCGTCGGCAAGGTCCTCAAGGCCGGGAAGGGCACCTGGTCGCCCGCCCCTGGCTCGTACGCGTACCAGTGGTACGCGAACGGGACGGCGATCTCCGGCGCGACCAAGTCCTCGCTGACCCCGAAGTCCGCCCAGCGCGGCAAGAAGATCACGGTCAAGGTGACGGCCCGCCGCACCGGCCACCGCGACGGAACGGCGACGAGCGGGGCGACCGGGACCGTCGCCCCCTAGGAGGCCATGCCACCGCACCCGGTCAAGGGTCCCCGGGTCACGGGACTGTCCCAGCGGCCGAGGGTGCCGTCGAGGAGTTCCGGAGGCCGGGGAACCGGGCGGAACCGGGCGCCCCGGGCGCCGCGTCGACGCGGTGCCGGGGACGAGGGCCTGGCCCCATTTCCCGGGCCGAACGGCGGTTCGAGGGCGGCGCGGGGCCCTCCGCCGCCGGTCGGCACCCGCCGGCCGCCGGCGCCACCGCACCCCGTACTCGCGTGTAACAGGCATGTATGGAGAGGAGGTTGGGCGGAACGGCGTTCGGGCCCGAGCGGGTCATGAGGGGCAGTAAGGCTCCCCCACCGACCGCGAAGGAAGAATCGATGCGCGCCCAGAAGCTCACCCTCGCCGCCCTGGCCCTCGTGGCGGGCCTCTCGCTCACCGCCTGCCAGGGAGACGAGGACACCGCCTCCGGCGCGAACGGCTCCGACACGGCGGCGTCCCAGGAAGCCGGCGGCACCGGCGGTTCGGGCACCGAGGACGGCTCCGGCGACGGCTCCCAGCAGGACGGCTCCCAGCAGGGCGGCGGCCGGGCGGACGCCGACGACGACGCCCCGGGCAGCGGCGGCGGCCAGATCAACACCGGCCCCTGCAAGACCGCGAACCTCCAGTTCCGCGCCACCCACGGCATGGGCGAGGGCAACGTCCTGGTCAGCATGAAGAACACCGGCGACGCCTGCTCCCTCAAGGGCTTCCCGGGCGTCGACCTGAAGGCCGACGGCGGCCCCGGCGGCATCGCCGCCGAGCGCTCCGACCTGGCCGCCCCGTCCGTCGTCGTGAAGTCCGGCGAGGAGACCCGCTTCACGCTGCACTACCCGCCGAACAACAGCGGCGGCTCGGGCGTGCAGATCGACCGCCTCGTCGTGACCCCGCCGGACGAGACCCACTCCAAGACCGTCATGATCGACCTCAACCTGCCCGCCACGGACGACTCCACGGTCGAGGGCCTCACGGTCGACCCCGTCGGCACCGGCAAGCAGTGACCCCTGCCCCTTGATCCGGTGAAGGATGTGGCGGTCGGGTGACCGTTCGGCGCCCGGACCCGTCGGACGGCCTCCCAGTCGATCTTGACTTGTATCGTGCACATGTCATTTCTGATGTTCCATGCGATACGGGGGACTTCCTTGAAGTTCAAGATGGCGTCGGCTGCCGTGGGCCTGGTGGCCATGGCCGGTGTGAGCCTGACGGGCGGTGTGGCGTCGGCCCAGGCAGGGAGTGCGGCGGGCACCTCGGCCGTGGCGGCCAAGTGCAGCTACACCAAGATCACCGCCGATGAGAGCGTGAAGATCCGCAAGAGCGCGAAGCTGTCGGCCACGGCCGTCGGCCTCTTCCCGAAGGGCGCACACGGCAAGCGCGCGACCTGCGGGAAGGTCAAGATGGGCGGAAAGTACAACCTCTGCGGCGAGGGCGTCGACTACCGCTGGGACTACATCAACTACCGCGGGACCAAGGGCTGGGTGCCGCTCATGTGCATCACCTGGAACCTGTAGCCGGCAGCCCCGCCGAACGCGAAGGGCCCGGACCACCTCGGAGGTGGTCCGGGCCCTTCGTCATGAGGAGCCCCCTGTCGGATTCGAACCGACGACCTTCGCTTTACAAGTTCTCTCTGCGCGTCCAATGACCTGGCTCTTGGCTCAGGAGCCAGGCCGATGGCGTGCAAGCACGCCCGCCTCGGTACGGCAACGTGCACCGCTGTTGCCGTCAACGACTGCCGTCGAGCAAAGAAGCACTTCAGCTTGGGTGGTCTAGGGCTAGACGGACGGTTCACCTGCGAAAACGTAGTCGAGGGGTGCGCAACCTGGCGTGGCCGTTCGCTGTGGTTCCCCGTGGTCTCCCGCCCGATCTGCCACGCGACTGGCACGGTCCAAGATTGACTACAACCGTCAGCTTTGGCGCCACCTCTCACGGTGCTGGCGCACACAGTCCATGTCGAGAACGTGCCGCGGGTGGGTACGGAGAGTGCCCTCCTCGACTCCTCCCCGAACGACGGTCAATGCGTCGCTGATTACGATGGCGCCGGCATCGAGCATGACGTGGCAGTTCGGGCACAGGCAGAGTACGTTCCCTGTCGTGTCGGGTCCATTGTGAGGGCTACCGAGTGCCTGCATGTGGGCGCCTTCGCTGTAGCTGCCTCCCGGTACCTCGATCCGCAGATTGCAGATCTGGCAACGGTTGTCGTGCCACGCCTTGACCTGCCGCTTTACTGCACTGCTTCTGACAATGCGCTGGACAGTTGTGGTTACGCGCCCGGGAGACTCGTTCCCGGTCGGAGCCTGCCTGGGGATGGTGACGGCTACTGGCTCACTTTGTGGCAGCAGCTCTTGCTGGACAGGTGCAGGAAGAGGCGTTCCGTCATACGCCTCCAGGCGGAACTGCCAGATCAGGAAGCCGTCGATGCCCAGCTTGCTTCCGTAGCTGGTCACCCGGAAGAGCCCGTCGTACCTATAACCCGTCGATGGGGGCCACTGAGAACCACTGTGCGCGCCTCGAAGTACGCGGACGGGAAGTCCTTCTAGGTAGCTCGTGACCAGAGCTGCATTCCCTGCGTCATCGAGGCTCTGATCGCTGACCTGGTTCCCTGATGAATCTTGTCCGCCATGTCCGGTGTAGATGATGACGTCGCCGTGGTCCTCGTCGTCCTTGTACCCACCGGATACGACGATCGACTCGGCGCCGTTCTTCTTGGTGCCACAAATGCCCGCTTGGAGCGGGCGATGGATGCCGGCTTCGTGAGCAAGCCGCCGACTCACGAACTCCTGGCCAACTTCGGTGTTGGGGACCTCACCAATCATGAGTACACCTTGCCATCCGTCGCTGACAGCACCAGGGGCACAGGTGCCGTGCCTGGTACAGGATCGAACACAGCATCAGAAAATCGGTGCACGTCACCCACGTGGCCTAGTACTCTCTACGCCACGTCGCATCCCTTTCTTTGGCAACAGGCCATCCTCCTAAGCGCGACGTAGAGAGGGCAGAGGTATGCCCAAGAAGTACCCGTACCAACTCCCGAAGCACAGGGTCGTCCACGGGGTCGAGATCCCTGTCGAGGCCCTCAAGATCGATGACAAGGCGCAGCGCACGCTCAACGAGCCGCGGGCCATGGGCATCGCGAAGAACATGGTTCCGGAAGCGCTCGGCACCATTGTTGTCTCTCAGCGGTCAAACGGAGACCGCTACATCGTCGACGGCATGCACCGATGGCACGCTGCCAAGCTCTCTGGTATTCCTACCTTGATTGCCGAGGTGCACCATGACCTCGACCAGATGCAAGAGGCCGTGCTGTTCCTCATCAAGAACCGCGAATCGAGCAAGCCGCGGCCCCTCGATGAGTACCGCATCGGACTGACGGCCGGTCTGCCCCTGTTCGTTGACACCGAGTCGGCGCTCGTGGCACGCAACTTGTCCATGGGTTCCTCTGGAACCAACACAGTAGGTGCTGTCGCGGGTGTGCTCCGCATCACCGATCAGTACGGACCCGAGATCCTGAAGCGCACGCTTAAGGTCGCTGAGGAAGCATGGGGGCGTACGAAAGACACCTGGGACGGAATGCTGCTCGGTGGCATCGGCATTTTCCTCGGTAAGCATGGCGACCATGTAGATGACCAGGCTCTGGCCGAGAAGATCGGCAAGAGGGATCCGGCGTTCCGATGGCGCGCAAACATCACCGCACTTGCGTCTGCGGGCGGGACGCAGCACAGCGGCACGGGATCGAGGGTAAGCACGTGCTACCAACTCGTCCTCTCCGAGTGGAACAAGGGCAAGCGGACTGAGAATCGGATCGCTGCCTGACCTAGTTGGTAAATGCGTAGCTGTGGGCCCACGGAAATCCGTGGGCCCACAGTTCTACCCAAGGCCAACGTGCACCGCTGCTGCCGGCAACGACTGCCGTCGAGCGTCGCACCGTGCACCTGCCGCTACGGGCCCGTGAGGTCCTCAAAACCGTGCTCCGCAGGGCCAGTCAACCGTTGAGCCAGCCACCCTGACACGCGTGGACCGCCGTTCACGGCAACGCCCTCACGGAGAGTGCGAACGTGCTCGAACCCCTGCCGCAGGTAGTACGTCTGTAGCGCTTCGTTCGTCGTCCACGCATCGAGCCGAAGCCACTTGGCCCCGTCCCGGTACGCACGGTCCCCAGACCAGTCGAGGAGCCGCCCCCCGATGTTCCGCCCGGCATGCGTTCGGGCAACGGTCAGCTTGTTCACGAAGCGGGATGGCTCACTCAGCTCACCTTCGGTCCACAGCCCTTCCTCGGCTTCTGGCGTGAGCGTGATGGTGCCCGCTGTCGCGTCACCGTCCATCACCATGAACACCGTGCCAGCCTCAATCGTCTTCAGCAGTCGGTCGGCGGGATACGGCCGCTGCCATTGATCGGTACCGAGGTCAGCGAGCCAAGACGCCGCCTCCTCCCGAAAACCAAGCAGCTTGGCAACGTCGCTGGGTTCAGCCGGAATGATTCTCACTGAGGCTCGTTCTCGCTTCGGGCGGACACGTCGTTGATCTCGTAGTTCATCCGGTTCAGGTCGCCCCGGAAGGTGGTGATGGTGCACCTGATGGGCCGCTCGTCGGAGTACCCCGTACGCATCCACAGCAGCACAGGCACCCCGGCACCGATCTCCAGCAAGCGGGCTTCATCGGGGGTAGGCATCCGCGTGGAGATCTCGTCGAAGTACCCGATCTGCTCGATCCCGTGGGCTGCGAGGTACCGGGTAGTCCCTTCCGCGATATCACCAGGTTCAGCAAGCCTCGGAGCCTGCTCCACGAGCCAGGCGGGGTAGTGCGTCGCCTGAGTCGACCAGGGCACGTCATCGACGAAGCGATGACAGAACCGCAGGACGGTCGTAGACCCCACCTCAACTTTCAAGCGCTCCGAGACGTCCTCAGGCGCTGGCTTCATCTCTACGCGGAACGTCTGATGCGGCCGGCGGCCCGCGTTGGTCACGTCGGTGCTGTACGCGTCGCCGTTCTGCGGGAAGTTCAGGTTCTCGAAGCGGGACGCGTTCAGCTCGAACACTTCGTGTGACCGGACTTCGTACCCGAGCCCCTGGCTGGACGTAATCAGTCCTTCGCTGACCAGCAGACTCAGCCCGGAACGCACGGTGTTCCGTGAGGCATCGAACCGCGTCGAGAGCTCACTCTCGGAGGGCAGCCGGGCCCCCGGGGGGAACACCCCGCCGTCGATCTCCCGCCGCAGGGCGTCGGCCACCTGCCGGTACTTCGGCTGCTTGTTCATGCGCCCATCATGACGCACTCGCTCAACTTGTTGGTACATGTGGGCCCCAATCCCTTGACGACTCACCGTGCGTGGGTGCAGCATCACTGCATCAACTTGTTCCAACAAGTTGAGCAAGCGGGGCAATTCCTTTGAGCTGCTCTCGCCTGCACTGAAAGCGCCCGGTGAGTCCCGTGGAGACGGGAGCCCCGACTCGGGGTTACCGCACTCATCGCATGCGATTGCGGCTTGAGAACTGAACAGAGTGCTGAGGGAGTCCCGCCCCACCTCGCAGCAAGAGGGCGGGCGCGTACGGGCCTGTCCCGTACGCGGTACAGCGCACTTCAACCCTCTTCGCAGCTCATCTGCTGCGGCCGGTTGCCTCCGCTGCTCGTCTCGTACGAGCAGCGCTGAGGGGAGCCGGATTACCGACTTCAACGGCGCGCGCCTCCCGGAGTTGCAGCTCCGGGAGGCGCTGTTCGGGCCGTACCTACTGCTAGGGAGAGACGACCCATGGAGCACATCGTCACTGTTCAGGACGCTGTTACGGCGTTCGCTGCGTTCGTGGAGCCCACGGACGCGGAGCTGGAGGCCATCGAGCGCGAGACGCCGCTCATCGACGCGGAGGTCGAGCTGCTCGATGTGCAGATCACCTTGCTTGACCGTCCGGTCTCGGAGCTGGACGCGCGCCGACTGCGCCGGGCCGCGAACAAGGTGCTGGCCGCGCGCTGCGAGCTGACCAACCTCGCGGCCGCCGCGGACGCGGGCGGCGCGGCATGAGCCTGCACCGCAAGGGGCGGGCCGCCCTCGTGCTGGCCCTCGTGGGCGTGGTCGGCATGGCGTTTCGGGTCTCGTGGAACGCGCTGCGCGACATCGCGAACGCGGTCGGCGCGGATGCCACCGCGGCGACGCTGTACCCGTTCGTGGTCGATGGCCTGATGGCCCTCGCCCTGGTCGCCACGCTCGTGCTGGCCGGGCGGGACCGGGCCTTCGCCCTGCGTGTGCTGGGCGCCTACACCGCCGCCTCGCTGGTCCTCAACTACGTGCACGGACTCGTGCCGGAGCTGCACGGTCGATCGGTCGACTGGACTCGACTGGCCGACTGGGACCCTGCCAACTGGGCGTTGGTGCTGCTGGCCACGTCGCTGCCGGTCGGGTCGATCTACTTCGGCTCGGACCTGGTGGCCAAGGTGCTGCACCACCACCCGACCGAATCCACGAACGTGCAGAAAACCGCACAGATCGATTCAAATCGGTCTACCCCTGACGTTGTCGAGTCGATCGATCCGGGCGTCACCGCGGCCACCGATTCCGTGCCGCTCGCGCTCGCTCAGTCGACCGCGCCGGTTGAGGAGGAGTCGACCGATCGGGACACGGTGCGGGCGGTGGCGGCGGAGTCGAGTCGACCGCACCGGGCGACCGGTCGTGTGCCGGAGATTGCCCGGTCGACCCGACCGCGGCGTACCCCGGAGGAGCTGCTTGCTGAAGCCCGCACGGTGACGGCCGACTGGCCGGACGAGCGGCTGACCGGCGAAGGCATCCGCAAGGCTGTGCACACGTCACCGGAGAAGGCCCGCGGCCTGCGGGAGGCGCTGCGCGCCGAACGCGCCACGCCCGCCGCTGAATCCAGCGCACAGCCGGTTCTCGACGGAGCGGCGGGCTGATGGGCACCGCCTACAGCACGTGCTTCGACCCCTCCGGCGTCCGCTACGGCATCCCCACCTACCCGTGGCGCTACGCCCCCACCGGGCTGGCCACCCGCCGTCAGCTGCGCGAGCGCGGGTTGCGGCCGGGCGGTCAGCCGATAGCCGCGCAGGTGATGCTGCGTCACCGCGGCCGCAAGGGCGGCGCGAAGGTGGCCTACCTCTACCGCGTCGACCGCGCCGCCAGGGTCCGGCCGATGACCTCGCGCAAGTGGGGCGCGCTCGCGCTGGCGATGCTCGCCCGCCGCACCTGCCCCGTCTGCCGGGTGGTCTACAGCTACTGCCTGCCCACCTCGCTCGGCATGTGCGTCCTGTGTGCCGACGCCGACCGGCAGCACGCCGCCTGAGCGCGTGTGCCCGTGAGGAGTTTCTCTGTGAGCACCCCGAACACGGCCGATACCGCGGTGCGGGTCGGCTTCCACTACGTGCTGACGGTCCGGTTGCGCGATGAGTCGCTGGCCACGTTCACCGACGTCATCCAGGTCAACCCCGCCCGCGTCACCCGCTCCCAGGTCTACCGGGAGATCCAAGCCGTCGCCGCCCAGCAAATCGGTTACGGCGGCTTCATCACGCTGTTCTTCGCGCTGGACCGCGAAGCGCTCTGACCCGCACGGCACCCCACCCACCCCTCCGTTTGAGGAGACTGCTGTGTCCAGCCGTACCCGTACTCGGGCGCGTGCCGCGAAGGCGCCCACCGGCACCACGATCCGCCTCCCGCGTCAGCGCGGCCGACGGCGCGCCGCTCAGCCGTTCATCATCGTCGTCCCCGAACACCGCTCCCTGACCCGCGAGTTCCTCGGCCTGCTGGCCGGGGCCCTGTGGACGCACCGCGGCCCGCTCGCCCCCACCGCCATCGCCCTGGCCGCGTTCCCCGTCACCGCGCTGCTGCATGTGCTGGCGTGGTGGTCGGGCCTGGTGCTGGCCCCGCTGACGGCGGGCCCACTGCTCTGGCTGCTGATCACCCAGCGCCGCCGTCCGGCCGCCGACCGCGCGGTGTGGGCCTGGCGGGCCGGGCTGACCGCGTTGGGCACCGCCGCCGCGGCCTGGATCGCGCTCGCCGCCGCCTTCGGCCCGCTGGCCGGACCGCTGGATCTGGCCTGGCTGCTCACGCTGATCGCCGCGCAGGCCGTCTGGCTCGTCATCCGCCGCTCGCACTGATCTGAGGAGTCCTGATGGCTCGCAACAGCTTCTTCCCGCGGTCGAACTGCTTCCCCAACTCGGACAAGGCCAACAAGTTCGCCAACGCGGGTGCCGCCGCGGGCGGGTTCGTCGGCGCGATGGGTGGCTCCTTCGTCCCGCCGATCAACGTCACCGTGAACAACGCCAAGAACGCCGCCCACGCCAACGGGGGCCGCCCGCAGTCCAACTCGCTCTTGCCGTCGCCGGAGTTCACCTCGCCCGCGCAGGTCCGCAACTACTGCAACACCCTGCGCGCGGCCGGCGTGACGCTGGCCATTGAGGTGGCCATGGGCGCGGAAATCCTCAAGGGCGTGCTGGCCGCGGTGCCCGACCCCGAGGGCCGCGCGTTCGGCTCCAAGATCCGGGCCGCCAAGGTCGCCCGCAAGCTCAACAAGGCCGCCGACGACCTGAAGTCCGCGGCCAAGAACGCCGCGGCGGCCTACTCCACCTTCCAGCAGCAGTACGAAGAAGAGATCAACCGGGTCCGCCACCGCGCCCGCCGCCCCGCACAGCCCGTCATGAACTGGGCCCAGCAGTAGGAAGGGAGGCACCGTCATGATGCGACGCAGTGACGTCGACGACCAGCAGCAGCTCCTGCAGCTGATGGAGGCCCAGCGCGGCAGCGCGGACGGGGGCGGCGTGCTCGCCTACCTCCTGCACCGGGCCAAGCCGCACGTTCCGCCGTGGCTGGGCATGGGCGGCGTCGGCCTCGCCGGTGTCCTGGGGCACTGGCGGTGGGCTGACAGCACCGCGGCCGGGGTCGGCCTGACCCTCTCGTCGGTGGCGCTGTCCGGTGGCGCCTATCTGATCGGCAAGACGACCAGCAGGCAGCGGCGCTTGCACTCGGCTGCCACCACGGGGCTGGCGTCGGCGTGGCTGACCGCCGCGTGCCTGGCCGGACCGGCCGCGGGGCCGCTCGATGACCTCTACCTCATGGGCGGCCCCGCACTCGCGCTGTCGTGGAACCTGCGCATGCTCATGCGGCACAACCCCGAGGCTGGTGCGGGCAGTTCGGACGGTGGTCTGCTGGAGAAGGTCGGGCTGGCCGGGGCGAAGTTCGCGGCGACGAAGGTGGAGCCGAACAAGGTCACCGCGTCGCTGGCGCTGGAGCCGGGCGAGCAGACCAACGACGACGTGTCCAAGTCGCTGGCCCGGCTCGCCTCCGCGCTGGACCTGCCCAAGTCCGCGGTGCGCTACCAGGCCGATCCGGGCTCGGAGCGCCGCGGCGACCTGGTCATCGTGCCCGAGGACATGCTCGCCCAGACCGTGCAGTGGGAGGGCCCCTCGAACGTGGGCGGCTCGATCGCCGATCCGCTGGTCATCGGCCGCTACGACGACGGCTCCCCGCTGCTGCTGTGGCTGCCCGGCAACCCGGCGGAGGGCCGCAACAGCACGCACGTGCTCATCGCGGGCGGCACCGGCTCCGGCAAGGGCGACGCCGCCCTCAACGTGCTCACCGAGATCCTCTCCCGCACCGACGTCGTCGTCTGGTTCTCCGACCCCAAGGAGTTCCAGGACTTCGCCCCGCTGCGGCCGGGCATGGACTGGGCGGCCGGGGGCGGCATCGACACCGAGGTCCTGGTGGAGGGCGTCAAGGCCGCCATCCCCGCCCGCACTCGCTGGCTGGGCGCGCACGGCTACCGCCAGTGGCTCCCCGAGGCCGCCCAGCCCCAGACCAGCACCAAGCACACCTGCCGCGACGACGGGCAGGCCTGCGGCTGCCCCGGCATGCCGTTCCTGGTCACCTGGTTCGAGGAAGCCGCCAACACGCTGCGGAACCTGGGCGATGACGCGTTCACCGGCATCGCTCAGGAAGCCCGCTCCGCCGGGGTGTCCCTGGTGGTCTCCTTGCAGCGGCCCTCTTACGATCAGATGTCCACCAGCACCCGCGCCTCCATCCCCTCCGTGGTTGCGCTCGGCTGCGACCCGCGCGATGAGGGGTTCTCCCTGCCGGACAAGGTGCTCGACGCGGGGGCGCATCCGGGCGCGTGGGGCAACCGCCGCCCGGGCTACTGCTACGTGGTCTCGCCCGGCATCGACGAGACCAAGTACGCCACCCCGGGCCGCACCTCCCAGTTCACCGTCCGCGCGGTGCCGGTGATGGAGATGCTCGCGCAGTGGGCCCAGCGCAACGGCGCCAGTGCCGACCCCATCACCACCGGCGCCGCCCGCAACGTCGCCGGGACCGCCTACACCGGCCGCACCCCCGACACCGGACAGCGGCCCACCATGGCCGCCGTGGAGGACGACGACATGGACACGGACGACGCCCCCGCCGGCCTGAACGTCGACCCCGAGGACGCGGACATCGACCCGGAGGAAGAGCTCCCCGAGCCCGAGCCGGGCGACGAGAGCCCGATCTTCGGGCAGGGCACCGGCCGCAAGCCGGGCCCGGAGGAGGCACGGCGGCTGTTCGCTCAGGCGCTGGAGGAGTTCGAGCGCGCGGGGCAGATGGTCGTGGGCCCGGTCGACTTCAAGGACTGGTGCGACCGCAACGACCTCTCCCGCCCGTGGGTGTCCGAACGTCTGGCAGAGGCGTACCGGGAGGGCCGGTTGCAGGAGACCAGCAAGACCGGCCGGTGGCGCATCGTCCCCACCCTGGCCGCCGCCTGACACCTGCCTGACGCCTGACACCGTCACGCGGCCCTGACACCCAAACCCCTAGGCAAACCCGGTGTCAGAAACGCGTGACGCCCCACCTGACACCCCCTGACACCTGTCCCTGACACCCAAGCCCCCGTGGGCCCGCACCACACCCGGTGCGGGCCCACGGGCCATCCGAGGGAGACCTCATGGACCACCACGAGCGGCCCACGACCGTCGAAGTCCACCAGCCCATACCCATCACGCCCACCGCCCCGCACACTGGGCCGCTCGTCCCGGTACAGCCGGGCCAGGTGCCCGCGGTGGCGAGCGTTGTCCTGCCCAACGGACAGGTCGCCACCGGCTATACCCTCACCCCCACCGCGCCGCCCACGCCCGCCACGGCGCCCGCGGTGAGCCGGACCGCGGTGAACATCGCGCTTGGGGGCGTCGGGTTCGCCGGCGTCTGCGGCGGCCTGGCGCTGGCCGCCGCGTTCATCACCGCGCTCACGGCCCTCGTGACCCAGCTCATCGTCCTGGCCGCGGTCATCTTCGGCGGCGTCATCGCGGCACAGATCTTCCGCACCGGTGGCCGCGGCGGGACCACGGTCAACATCCGCAAGGCCGTGATCAAGCGCAGCCGGTTCTACGGCTAGCTACGCCAAGGGCGGCCCCCGCATCTCGCCAAAGAACCGGGGCCGCCCTTGTCCACCTGCCCACAACAGACCAGTGGAGGTCTCCAGCATGACCCAACCCGCTACCAACAGGCGAGAGGCCCCGTTAGGCGCAGCTCTCAGCGCTGCCGCGCGCGGCTGGCACATCTTTCCCCTCCGCCCCGGCACAAAGCGGCCCGCCCTGCACGGCGAAGCGGCCTGCCCGCGTACCGGCTCGTGCGCCGATGGCCACGTAAAGTGGGAGCAGCGCGCCACCGTCGACCCCGAGCGCATCCGCGCCGCCTGGTCGCGCAGCCCGTTCAACGTCGGTATCGCCACGGGCCCTTCCGGGTTGCTGGTCGTCGATCTCGACATGCCCAAGGACAAGGGCAGTTCGGATGCGCCGTGCGGCGCAACGACCTTTGAGGCGCTCTGCGAGCGCGCCGGACAGCTCATCCCCGCCACCTACCGGGCGCGGACTGCGAGCGGTGGGGCGCATCTGTACTTCACCGCCCCCACCGGCATCCGGCTGGCCAACACCGCGGGCAGCCTGGCCCCGTTGGTCGACACCCGGGCGTGGGGCGGCTACGTCGTCGCCGCGGGCAGCACCACCCCCACCGGACCATACGAGGCCCTGGGCACCCGCGAGGTGGCCCCGTTGCCCGCCTGGCTGCTGCGACTGCTGCAACCGGCCCCGGTTCGCCCTGCCGGGCCACTTCGCCTGCCCGCGGTCAGTGGCACGCGTGCCGCGCTGGCCGCGCTGGAAGCCGAATGCGCGGTGGTCTCGGCCGCGCCGGAATCGACCCGCAACATCGTCCTCAACCGGTGCGCCTTCAAGGTGGGGCGCTTCGTCGCGTGGGGCGACCTCCCCCGGCACGTGGTGGAGCAGGCCTTCCAAGGGGCAGGAGAGGCCCTCGGACTCACCGCTGCCGAGTGCCGCGCCACCATCCGCAGCGCCCTGGACGGCTCCCTCCGCAAAGCCCGCCCCCGGGACGCGGCATGAGTACCCCACCCCGCTCCCCCTTGGAAGGCCAGCCTGTCGCCACGACGGGGCTGCATGCCGCCGCACCGGCCGCACCGCAACGGGCCGTGGGCGCCCCGAAGGGCGTCGCCGAAGGCGTCCGCACTGCTCTTCGCCCTGACCCGCACACCGGAGACGGCCGCTACCCCATCGCGTGGCTGCACATCTGCGCCCCGCGCGGCGCGGTCCCCACCGCCACCTCAACGTGCGCGTGCGGCCGTGACCGCAGCGCCGTGGGACACGGCAAGGTGCTCGCCCTCATCGACGACCACACCGCCCACCGCGACACCTGCCTCCTCCGCAACCCCCAGGAAGGACGGGCCGCCGCATGACCGACCAACCCGCCGCCCCGCCCACCATCGACGGCGCCGCACTCCTCAACGAGGTGGAAGCCTTCCACCGCCGCTTCAACGTCTTCCCCACCGAAGCCGGATACGTCGCCGTCACCCTCTGGGACGCCCACGCCCACCTCCTCGACGCCTTCGACTCCACCCCCCGACTGGCATTCCTCTCCCCCGAACCGGCGTCGGGGAAGTCGCGGGCCCTGGAGGTGGTCGAGACGCTCGTGCCGCGCTCGCTGGCCGCCGTGGACGCATCCGCCTCCGCCCTGTTCCGGTCCGTCTCCGGGCTCGACGGCGGGCGTCCCACGATCCTGTTCGACGAGATCGACACTGTCTTCGGCCCCAAGGCTGGAGAGAACGAACAGCTCCGAGGGTTCCTCAATGCCGGACACACACGCGGCCGTGAGATGTACCGCTGCGTCGGAGACGGCGCCAACCAGCAAGTACAGGGCTTCCCCTCGTTCTGCGCGGTGGCGGTCGCGGGACTCGGCAAGCTCCCGGACACGATCACGACCCGCGCCGTCATCATCCGCATGCGCCGCCGGGCACGGAACGAGAAGATCGAATCCTTCCGCACCCGCATCCACGTGAGCGAGGGCAACAAGCTCCGCGACCGCCTCGCCACCTGGGCCGAAGCCATCCGCGAGCAAGTCACCGACGTCTTCCCCAAAATGCCCGAAGGAGTGGCCGACCGGCCCGCCGACGTCTGGGAACCGCTGCTCGCCATCGCAGACGCGGCCGGCGGCGACTGGCCCGAGCGCGCCCGCGAAGCCTGCCTCGCCCTGGTCAAAGCCTCCCGCGCCAACGACAAAGGCAGCATCGGCATCCGCCTCCTCACCGACCTACGCGACCACGTCCTGACCGGCATCGACCGACTGCCCACCGTCGCCATCCTCGACCGGCTCAACGCCCTCGACGACGCCCCATGGGCCGACCTCAACGGCAAGCCCCTCGACAACCGACGCCTGTCCCGCATGCTCGGCGAGTACGTCACCGCCGACGGAGATCCCATCGCCTCCCGCAACATCAAGACCGGCGGAGGCGTCCTCAAGGGCTACTACGCCGCCGATCTCCACGACGCCTGGCAGCGCTACTGCCCCCCACCCCCCGAAAGTCCGCTACCTCCGCTACCCGGCACCGAAAACCTGGCCTGAGCAGCAGCGATGAGGTAGCGGCAAGCCGTCGCGCTAGCCGCTACCTATCCGCTACCGCTACCGCGTCCGCTACCTCTGACAGGCCTTCTGACCTGCGAGGTAGCGGAGGTAGCGGAAGTAGCGGACTTCCCAGAAGGGGGCCAAGTGGCCCCGCCCTCTCATGGAGGTTGCCCGTGCTCGTCGCTGTGCCGAACGACCCCGAAGCCTTCACGGTCCCGGAGGTCATGAGGGCTCTGCGTCTCAGTCGCAGCAAGGTCTACGACCTCATCCGCTCGAAGGAACTCCGCAGTTTCCAGTCCGGCCGTTGCCGCCGGATTCCCGTCGACGCCGTCCGTCAATACATGCACGACCGCTTGGAGGAAGCCGCCTGATGTCCCCCCGTAAGAGGAACCCCAATGGCGCTGGCAGCATCTGGCAGCGCAAGGACGGACGCTATGAGGCACGCGTCTACGTGCCCCAACCGGACGGCACTCGCAAGCGCAAGACGGTCTACGGCGCCACGTGGGAGGAGTGCGACGAGAAGCGTCAGGAGCTTGTCAGGCGGGACCGCCAAGGCATTCCTACGCCCTCCCGCTCCGCCAAGCTCTCCGAGTGGCTGCCGTACTGGCTCGCGGAGTACATCGAGCCCCACCGCAAGCGCACCACGTATGTGAAGTACGAGATGCACGTGCGCCTCTACCTCGTACCTCTTCTCGGCAGTCGGCGCCTGGAATCGCTGACGACAGCCAACGTTCGGCAGATGGTCGCGAAGGTGACCACGCAGGCATCGGCGGCCACCGCCAAGGAAGCGCACCGCGTGCTTCGCACAGCTCTAACGGCCGCTTGCCGTGAGGAGTTGATCAGTCGCAACGTGGTGCAGTTGGTTCCGGCGCCCCGCGTCGAACCGCGCGCGCTCAACCCCTGGTCCCTGGATCAGACTCTGACGTTCCTCGAAGCCTCGCGCTCCGACCCGCTCCACACTGCGTTCGTCCTGGCTGTTGCCCTCGGCCTGCGCCGGGGGGAAATCCTCGGGCTGCAATGGACGGACGTAGACCTTGAACGCCGCACCCTCACGGTGCGCACGACGCTGAATCGGGGCGGAAAAGCCCTGTACCTCGACACCACGAAGAACCGCCGCGCACGCATGGTTCCGATTCCGCTGATGTGCGTCGCGCCGCTCCGATGGCAGCGACTACGGCAGGCCCAGCAGCGAGCAGCGGCCGGCGCCGAGTGGCACGACAGCGATCACGTGTTCACCACGCGGAGTGGTCGCCCCATCGAGCCCCGGAACCTGTACCGCTCGTTCCTGCGGATTGCAGAGTCCGCAGGGCTGCCGAAGGTTCGCCTCCACGACACTCGGCACGGCTGTGCGTCGCTGCTCTTCGCGGCCGGGGTCGCGCCCCGCACCGTCATGGAGATCCTGGGGCACTCTCAGATCGCAGTGACGATGAACGTCTACACGCACGTGAGCGATGGCGACCGCCGTGAGGCCATGGGGCACATGGACCGCCTGCTCAAACGGCGTCGCTGAGGGCGACTGCCGTCAGCTTCTACCGTCAACGGCCCCGCGATCAGTGATCGCGGGGCCGTTGTCCCAGGTAGTGGGAAGAGCCCCCTGTCGGATTCGAACCGACGACCTTCGCTTTACAAGAGCGGCGCTCTGACCAGCTGAGCTAAGGAGGCGCGCACCGGGCGTGCCCGAGCAGTGTAACCAACACCGTCCGCGCGCCCGTCGAAAATTTCCTCGAAGCTCACCGCCCGCCGACTACTGACAGACCGCGGGGCTCCGGGGTACGGTCACGAGCAGTTCACCCAGGTGGACTACACCACTCCCTCTACTCGGATCGTCCGGCACGTTCCTGCCGGTGAAGGGGGCCCTCACCATGGCCACTGTTACGTTCGACAAGGCGACCCGCATCTACCCGGGTGGCGACAAGCCCGCCGTCGACGGTCTCGACATCGAGATCGAGGACGGCGAATTCCTCGTCCTCGTCGGCCCGTCCGGCTGCGGCAAGTCCACCTCGCTCCGCATGCTCGCGGGGCTCGAGGACGTGAACGCCGGCGCCATCCGCATCGGTGACCGCGACGTCACGCACCTGCCGCCGAAGGACCGGGACATCGCCATGGTGTTCCAGAACTACGCGCTCTACCCGCACATGACCGTCGCCGACAACATGGGCTTCGCGCTCAAGATCGCCGGCGTCAACAAGGCCGAGATCCGCCAGAAGGTCGAGGACGCGGCGAAGATCCTCGACCTCACCGAGTACCTGGGCCGCAAGCCCAAGGCCCTCTCCGGCGGTCAGCGCCAGCGTGTGGCGATGGGCCGCGCGATCGTCCGTGAGCCGCAGGTCTTCCTCATGGACGAGCCGCTCTCCAACCTCGACGCCAAGCTCCGCGTCTCCACGCGTACGCAGATCGCCTCGCTCCAGCGCCGTCTCGGCATCACCACGGTGTACGTCACCCACGACCAGGTCGAGGCCATGACCATGGGCGACCGCGTGGCGGTCCTCAAGGACGGTCTGCTCCAGCAGGTCGACTCGCCGCGCAACATGTACGACCGCCCGGCGAACCTCTTCGTCGCCGGCTTCATCGGCTCCCCGGCGATGAACCTCGTCGAGGTCCCGATCACCGACGGCGGCGTGAAGTTCGGCAACTCCGTGGTCCCGGTCAACCGCGAGGCGCTCGCCGCCGCCGCGGACCGCGGCGACCGCACGGTCACCGTCGGCGTCCGCCCGGAGCACTTCGACGTCGTCGAGCAGAACGGCGCCGCCGCCAAGGCCCTCACCAAGGAGACCGAGGACGCCCCGGCCGGCCTCGCCGTCTCCGTCAACGTCGTCGAGGAGCTCGGCGCCGACGGCTACGTCTACGGCACCGCCGAGGTCAGCGGCGAGCAGAAGGACCTCGTCGTCCGCGTCAACGGCCGCCAGGTCCCGGAGAAGGGCGCCCAGCTGCACGTCGTGCCGCGTCCGGGCGAGACCCACGTGTTCTCCACGTCGACGGGCGAGCGCCTCAGCGACTGACGCCCCGTCATATCTTCGGAAGGGCCCCGCACTCCGGTGCGGGGCCCTTCCGCGTGGACGCACGGGCCTCCGTGCGTGCATTCGCGGGCACCGGCGGGTTGTCGACAAATACCCCGGCAGACCGGGTCATTTCGACCATCCCGCGTCAACATCACTCTGGAGAAACCTTCTCCTCCGTCGCTCGACCGAGTGACTAAATGTCGCCAAATCATCACCTAGCGCTACGCTCACACGCGTGACGCACTCCGCCAACTACACCCAGAAGCCGCGCCGAGCGCACCGGGGCCCCGCCCGCCGCATCGGCCGCACCCTCGCCCTCGTACTGCCCGTGATGCTGGTGCTTTCCGGGACCCTAGCGGTCACCAGCGTCAACTGGTCGGGGAACTCCTCGGAATCGATGCTCACCGCGTCGGCCGACGACCTTTCCAAGCCCGCCAAGTCCCGCGCCCCGCAGGACGTCCTGCGCGACCGGCTGCTCATGGAGCTCCAGGACAAGAACCCGGGCATCGCGCTGACGCACCTCCAGCAGGAGGTGAACCGCCACCCGTCGCTCGCCCGGCACTGTGTCGCCATCGCCCGCGCACTCGGCCGCGCCGCCGTGCAGGCCTACGGCCCGAGCCGCGCCCAGTCCTACGCCAGGCCCGTCTGCGACACGTCCTTCGCGTCGGGCGTGGCCGCCTTCCAGAACGGCTGAGCGGCCCTGCCCGTACCGCCGCGTAGGGTTTCCGGCATGACCACGCTCAAGCCCACGCAGGCTGTCGTCCTGGCCGGAGGCCAGGGTTCCCGCCTCCGCCCGTACACCGACGACCGGCCCAAGCCGATGGTCGAGATCCCCGGCACGGGGACCCCGATCATCGGCCATCAGCTTGCCTGGCTGGCCGCCGAGGGCGTGACCGA
Source organism: Streptomyces sp. NPDC052114 (assembly GCF_040680155.1). Classification (NCBI taxonomy): domain Bacteria; kingdom Bacillati; phylum Actinomycetota; class Actinomycetes; order Kitasatosporales; family Streptomycetaceae; genus Streptomyces; species Streptomyces sp. NPDC052114. Next base: position 140,653 of record NZ_JBFAWC010000020.1, read on the forward strand.
CGCCGTCGTCTCCTGCGGCCACCTCGCCGAGGTCCTCCAGGAGTGGCTCGACTCCGCCGACCTGCCGCTGAACGTCAGCACGGTCGTCGAGAAGGAGCCCCTGGGCCGCGGCGGCGGTCTCAAGTACGCCGCCCGGCACCTGCCGCACGCGGACCAGCCCTGGTACGCGACGAACGGCGACATCTGGACCCGCTTCTCCCTGCGCGACATGGCGGCCTTCCACGCCGAGCGCGACGCCACCGCGACCCTCGCCCTGGCCCGCCCCCGCATCCCCTGGGGCGCCGTCGAGACGGACGCGTTCGGCCACATCACGGACTTCATCGAGGCCCCGCCGTCCCCGTACCTCATCAACGCGGGCGTGTACGTCTTCTCGGCCTCCTTCACCGAACTCCTGCCGGACCTCGGCGACCACGAGCGCACCACGTTCCCGCGCCTGGCCCGCGAGAAGCGCCTGGCGGGCTTCCCGCTGCCGCAGGGCGCCTACTGGCGCGCCATCGACACGGCGAAGGACCTCACCGAGGCCGCCAAGGAGCTTGCCGCGCAGAGCCGTTGAGACGGCTTTCCCCGCCGTGTGCACGACCTGCCCGCATACGTCGACGGGCCCCGCACCTTCCCGGTGCGGGGCCCGTCCTCGTACTCCCGGCGGATCAGCGGCCGAACACACCGCCCAGCAGGCCGGGCTTCTCGCCGCCCGTGCCGCCGCCCGAACCGCTCGGGCCGCCGGTGCCGCCGCCCGTGCCGGTGCCTCCGCCGGAGGCGGGACCCGTGCTCGTGGCGGGCTGCTGTTGCTGCTGCGGCTGCTGCTGCGCCGACTGCTGCGGCGGGGCCTGCCCGGCCGTCGAGCTGCCCTGCGTCTGGCTGGGCTGCGTGGAGCCGGCCGTGCCGGTCTCGCGGGCCGTGCCCGGCGCCGTCGCGCCCTGCGTCGGGCTCGCCGAGCTGCCCTGCGTCGGGGAGGTCCCGGCCGAGGCGGACGGCGACTGCGACTGGCGGCTCTGCTTGCGCTTCGCGGGGTCCTGCGGGAGCGGGGAGCCCGGCAGTTCGTTGCGCGGGGCCTCGCCGGGGCCGGGCACGGTGACCCGGTCCGCGTCGCGCACCGCGCCGCCGAGCAGCGACCCGACCAGCAGCGTGACGCCGACGGCGACCGCGCCGACGAGCCCGCCCCTGCGCAGCACGCGCCGGCGCAGCTCCCAGATGTCGGCGCGCGGCCCGAGCGTGCGCCAGGCCTCACCGGCGAGACGGCCGTCGACGGAGTAGACGGGGGCGCCCGCGATGATCAGCGGCGACCAGGCGGCGAGGTAGATGATGTCCGGCGCGTCGTAGGCGGGGACCGTCTTCCAGCTGACCGTGACGATGAGCGCCGCCGAGAGCAGCACGCCGATCGAGGCGGCGACCCGCTGCCAGAGCCCGAGCACCGTCAGCACGCCGACGATGACCTGGAGGAAGGCGATGCTGAGCCCGGCGCCCACCGGGTGCTGGAGCGCGAAGTCGCGCAGCGGCTCCGCGAGCGCCCAGGGGTGCAGCGAGTTCAGCCACTTGACCATGGAGCCGCGCTCGCCGCCGTCGAAGTAGACGGGGTCGCAGAGCTTGCCCATGCCGGCGTAGATGGAGATGAAGCCGAGGAAGACGCGCAGCGGGAGCAGGACGACGCCGAGGTTCATCCGGCGCCCGGGGTAGTAGGCGTGCCGGACGGGGTCGGCCCCGTGCCGCCGGGCCCGCTCGGCGCCCGTGCCCTCGTCCTCGTCGTCCTCGTACGCGTCGTGGTCCTCGCCCTGCTCGGCGAGTCTCTCGTCGTAGTCGCTGCTGGGGAGCCGCATCTGCGGCAGCAGGCGGGTCTCGGGTTCGCCGGGGCCGCCGACGCCGGGCGTCTGCGCGGTCTCGGGTCCCTCGTCGAGTTCGACGCGCGGGATGACCTGCGTGGCGCCGCCGTCGTCGAAGGGGCCCTCGGCCGTTCGGCGTACGCCGGTGCCACGGACGGCCTGGAGCAGACCGGTCGCGCCGGGGTCGCCCGGCTCGGACTTCCCGCTCCAGACGACGGGCGCGCGGCGCTTGGCCGTCGTGCCGACGACGGGGATGCGCACCGTCGCGTCGGTACGGCCCAAGTGCTGTGAGATTCGCGGGGATTGAGTGCGCCCAGCGGCGGGAAGCTGCACGCGGAAGCTCGCGTGATTGACGATGACCTGCGCCGGGTCGCTCGGCACCTTCACCATGCTCAGCGCGGGAGTGTCGTCGAACCCCGACGAGCTTCCCCCCGTGGGTGTGCGGGATGTTCTGGTGTCCACACTCATCTAACCGAGTGATGTGTGTTTAGGACACTGCCTTGACCACGCGGAAATGTCCGGGCCGCGTCAAGAGATCAACGACGGCCCGGACACCCGGACGTGTCAGGCGCGGCGCCGGGACGCCTCGTAGAGGACGACGCCCGCCGCCACACCGGCGTTCAGGGACTCCGCGCCGCCCGGCATGGGGATCCGCACCCGGAAGTCGCACGTCTCGCCGACGAGCCGGGAGAGGCCCTTGCCCTCGCTGCCGACGACGATGACGACGGGACCGCTGAGGGCCTCCAGGTCACCGACCTCGTGCTCGCCGTCCGCGGCGAGGCCGACGACGGCGACGCCCGCCTTCTTGTACTGCTCCAGGGCGCGCGTCAGGTTCGTGGCGCGGGCGACCGGCGTGCGCGCCGCCGTACCGGCGGACGTCTTCCACGCGCCGGCCGTCATCCCGGCGGCACGCCGCTCGGGCACGACGACGCCGTGGCCGCCGAACGCGGACACGGACCGCACGACCGCGCCGAGGTTGCGCGGGTCCGTCACGCCGTCGAGCGCGACGATCAGCGGGTCCTGGCCCTCGTCGAACGCGGCGGCGACGAGGTCCTCGGGGTGCGCGTACTCGTACGGCGGGACCTGGAGGACGAGCCCCTGGTGGTTGAGGCCGTTCGTCATGCGGTCCAGCTCGGGCCGCGGCGCCTCCATGAGGTGGATGCCGCCGCGCTCGGCCGCGAGCTGGAGCGCCTCGCGCACCCGCTCGTCGTTGTCGATGAACTGCTGGACGTAGAGCGTGGAGGCGGGCACGCCGTCGCGCAGCGCCTCGAAGACCGGGTTGCGGCCGACGACCATCTCGGACGACGCCTTGCCGCCGCGCCCCTTCGGCGCGGGACGGCGGGGCGCGCCCGCCGCCTTCTTGGCCTTGGCGTTGGCGATGCGGTTCTTCACATGCCCCTTGCGCGCCTCGGCGGGCGGCGTCGGGCCCTTGCCCTCCAGGCCGCGGCGCCGATTGCCGCCGCTGCCGACCTGCGCGCCCTTCTTGCCGGACATGCGGCGGTTGTTAGCGGCCATGACCTACCTGTCTGTCGTGATGCGTGGGCGCGTACCTGCGTACGCGCACGAGGTGTACGTCTATGAAGTGTGCCGCCCGGACGGCCGGGCGGCACATCAGCGGGCGGCTAGCGCGGGCCGAGCGTCCAGCGCGGACCCGACGGGCTGTCCTCGATGACGAGGCCCGACTGGTTGAGCTGGTCGCGGATCGCGTCGGCCGTGGCCCAGTCCTTGCGGCCGCGGGCGGCCTCGCGCTGGTCGAGGACCAGCCGGACGAGGGTGTCCACGACGCCGTGCAGGTCCTCGCCGCGGTCGCCCTCGCCGCCGCCCCAGTGCGGGTCGAGCGGGTCGAGGCCGAGGACGCCGAGCATGGCCCGCACCTCGGCGAGGCGCGCCACGGCGGCCTCCTTGTCGTCGGCGGCCAGCGCGCTGTTGCCCTGGCGGACCGTGGTGTGCACGATGGCGAGCGCCTGCGGGACGCCCATGTCGTCGTCCATGGCCTCGGCGAACGCGGGCGGGACCTCGGCGGCCGGGTCGACGACCCCGCCGGCCTTCTCCACCACGCGCTGCACGAAGCCCTCGATGCGGGCGAACGCGGACTCGGCCTCGCGCAGGGCCTCCTCGCTGTACTCGATCATCGAGCGGTAGTGCGGGGTGCCCAGGTAGTAGCGCAGGACGATGGGGCGCCACTGCTTGACCATCTCGCTGACGAGGACCGAGTTCCCGAGGGACTTCGACATCTTCTCGCCGCTCATGGTGACCCAGCCGTTGTGCACCCAGTAGCGCGCGAAGGTGTCACCGAAGGCCTTGGCCTGGGCGATCTCGTTCTCGTGGTGCGGGAAGATCAGGTCGATCCCGCCGCCGTGGATGTCGAACTCGGTGCCCAGGTACTTGTGGGCCATCGCCGAGCACTCCAGGTGCCAGCCGGGGCGGCCGCGGCCCCACGGGGTCTCCCAGCTGGGCTCCCCGGGCTTCGCCGCCTTCCACATGGCGAAGTCGCGCGGGTCGCGCTTGCCGGTCTCGCCCTCGCCCTCGGGCTGGAGCAGGTTGTCCAGCTCCTGGTTGGAGAGCTCCAGGTAGCCCGGGAAGGAGCGCACGTCGAAGTAGACGTTGCCGTCGGACTCGTAGGCGTGCCCGCGCTCGATGAGGCCGCGCATCATCTCGACCATCTCGGTGATGTGGCCGGTGGCGCGCGGCTCGTAGGTGGGCGGGAGGCAGCCGAGGACGTCGTAGCCGTTGTTGAAGGCGCGCTCGTTCTCGTACCCGATCGACCACCAGGGGCGGTCCTGCTCGGCCGACTTCCTGATGATCTTGTCGTCGATGTCGGTCACGTTGCGGATGAACGTCACGTCGTAGCCGCGGTAGGCGAACCAGCGGCGCATGATGTCGAAGTTCAGTCCGGACCTGATGTGCCCGATGTGCGGGGCCGCCTGGACGGTGGCACCACACAGGTAGATCGAGACACAACCGCTGTTGAGCGGGCTGAAGTCACGGATCTGCCGGGCGCTGGTGTCGTACAGGCGAATCGTCACCACTCCAGGGTAGTGGGCGCAGGGCAGTGCCCCGTGCCCCATGGGGACACGGGGCACGGAACTGTGACGTTACGGCGCCCGTCAGATGCGGCCGACGACCTTGCGGGCGGAGACCCGCACGACGACGCGCTCGGCGTCGTCCTTGGAGGCCGGGTTGAACTCCGCGTACTTCTTTCCGGTGTACTTCACCGACAGCTCGTCGATGAGCTCCTGCCCGCCCTCGGTGGTCAGCTCCGCGGTGCCGCGGATCTCGGCGTACGAGTAGGGGGCGTCGAAGGGCTGGAGCAGCACCGTCACGCGCGGGTCGCGCCGCAGGTTCTTCTCCTTGCGGCGGCCGACCGTGGTGGAGAAGAGGAGGTCGTCCCCGTCGCGCTTGACCCAGACCGGGGAGACCTGGGGGCTGCCGTCGGGCTGGATGGTGGCGACGCTGATGAAGACGGGGGTGTCGAGCAGCTGCTTGAGGTCGTCGGACAGTGCGGCGGACATGGACGTCACTCCTTCGTGGGCGGCTGGATGTACGAGGCATACGCCGGTACGCGGCGTACCACTACCCCGAATATCAGCCCCGGCCCGCCGTACGGACGACCAACGCGGTCGCGATCGCCTGCAGGCCCTCGCCGCGGCCGGGGAAGCCGAGGCCGTCGGTGGTGGCCCCGGAGACCGAGACGGGCGCGCCCACGGCTTCGGAGAGCACCTTCTGCGCCTCGTCGCGACGCCTGCCGATCTTGGGGCGGGGCCCGATGACCTGCACGGCGACGTTGCCGACGGTGAAGCCCGCGGCGCGGACGATGCGGGCGGCCTCGGTGAGCAGCGTCAGCCCGGAGGCGCCGGACCACTCGGGGCGGCCCGTGCCGAAGTGCGCGCCGAGGTCGCCGAGGCCGGCCGCGGAGAACAGCGCGTTGCACGCCGCGTGGGCGACGACGTCGGCGTCGGAGTGCCCGGCGAGTCCGGGGCCCTCGCCCTCCCACTTCAGGCCCGCGCACCACAGCTCGCGGCCCTCTTCGAAGGCGTGGATGTCGGTGCCGATGCCGACCAGGGGCAGCACGGGGGTCACGTTCTCAGAAGCCATCGTTGGCCCTCCGGCGGGCGAGGACGGCCTCGGCGAGCACGAGGTCCAGGGGCCGCGTCACCTTGAAGGCCTCCTCGTGGCCCGGTACGACCACGACCGGCAGGCCGAGCCGCTCGACCATCCCGGCGTCGTCCGTGACGTCGCCGTCGACGCTCTCGTGGGCGCGCACCAGCGTGGCGCGGCCGAAGCCCTGCGGGGTCTGCACGGCGCGCAGCCGGGCCCGCTCGGGCGTGGCGACGACGTTCTCGGGGCCGCCGTCGGTGCGCGGCTCGACCTGCTTGACGGTGTCGGCGAGCGGCAGCGCGGGCACCACGGCGTCGGCGCCCTCGCGGACGGTCTCGATGACGCCGTCGACCGTGTCGACGGGCACCAGCGGGCGGGCCGCGTCGTGCACGAGCACGATGTCGAAGCCGGGCGGCAGCGCGTCCAGACCGGCCCGCACGGACTCCCTGCGGGTGTCTCCGCCGGGCACGACGAGGTAGTCGGTGCGCTCGGGCAGCGCGTGGTCGTCGAGGAGGGTCTTCACCTCGGCGGCGCCGTCGGCCGGCGCCACCACGACGACCAGGGAGACGGCGCGGGATTCGGCCATGGCGCGCACGGCGTGGATGAGCATCGGGGTGCCGTTCAGCGCGCGGAGCGCCTTGGGGGCGCCAGGGCCGAGGCGTACGCCCCGTCCTGCCGCCGGAATGACCACCGCGGTACGGGATTCGCTAGTCATCGGTTCCGTTCAGGTTTGTGTGCTCGGCCGACATGGGTATGGCCACACCGTGCCGGGCGCGACGCCTTGACCGGACCCTTCCGTGACATCTGGTCGAGCCAGCTGCCCGAGCCCGGCACGCCAAACACGGCTCCCTGGGAGCCGCATCACGTGTACGCCCGGGTTACGAGAAGGACCGAGAAGGATCCGGGTACGAACATGCCGCAGCGCCCGGCGACTCCATGAAGGGTCAGCGGGCACCGCGGCATTACTGCGCCTGGGCAAGCGCACGACAGCCAGGGCATACGCGGGGCATGCTCCTCAGGCCGTCCGCGTCAGGACGCGAGGACCTCGTCGAGCAGGGCCTCGGCCTTGTCCTCGTTCGTGTTCTCCGCGAGGGCGAGCTCGCTCACCAGGATCTGGCGAGCCTTGGCGAGCATCCGCTTCTCACCGGCGGAAAGACCGCGCTCGCGCTCCCGACGCCACAGGTCGCGCACGACTTCCGCGACCTTGATGACATCGCCGGATGCGAGCTTCTCGAGATTTGCCTTGTAGCGACGCGACCAGTTCGTGGGCTCTTCGGCGTACGGCGCGCGCAGCACCTCGAAGACCCGGTCCAGTCCATCCTGACCGACCACATCACGCACGCCGACGAACTCCGCATTGTCCGCTGGCACACGCACCGTCAGGTCGCCCTGGGCGACCTTCAGCACCAAGTAGGTCTTGTCCACGCCTTTGATCTGGCGAGTTTCGATGGCCTCGATCAGCGCGGCCCCGTGATGGGGATAGACCACGGTGTCGCCAACCTTGAACGTCATGTGACAGGTACCCCTTCCGTGGCTATCCATCCTAACACGAGAACCGCCTCTTCTGAATGGCGTTTTCGCAGGTCAGGGCATATCTCGGGGCTTGACAACAGCGACAGAAACGTGCTGCGGAGGGCTCCCGGAACGGGGTATTCGCAGGTCGGAGCCGCTCTCCGGGGAGGGAGAAACGCGGACGTTACACACCCTCCGAGAGCGCCCCAAGGGGCCGAACGTCCCGGTTTGCGCGGTTCCAAGCGGTGAACTATCGATACTCCGTTCGGTGACCGGAGAGGTGTGCGAAGTGATCTCCGACGCGATTCCGGAATTGATCAAGCCACCCGATGATCAATTCTCCGGACCCCCATGCATTCCTTACCGGAAATCCGCAACACGGGACGCCCGGACTCTTGACGACGCTTATGTGAAAGGTGGACCGGAGGGCAATGGGGCGCGCGGGGTGCAGGGGGGAGCGCGCAGGCTCACGGCCCCAAGGGGCGGGTCGGGTGCGGCGGCGCGGGAACGGCTCGGTAACCTAAGGCCGCTGACACACCCTTAGGGCGGCTTTACGGCCGCCCGCCCGTCCCGTACCGCCCACGTTCAAGGAGTTGCCGCCGCCGTGAGCCGCAGCCTTCGACGCGGCGCCATCGCCGCCACCGCCATCGCGTTCTCGCTCGCCTCGCTCGCCGCCTGCGGCGCCGGCAACAACGCACAGACGATGGAGGTCAAGCCGGACAACGCCGCGACCTCCGTCGGCGACATCAAGATCCAGAACGCCATGGTCATCACGCAGCCGGACCTGGACTCCAAGGGTCCGGCCGTGGTCTCCGCGACGATCTTCAACACCGGCCGGACCGCCCAGACGCTCGACGCGATCACGGTCAACGGCACCGACAAGAAGGCCAAGCTCACGCCGGGCAAGGACGACAAGGACTCCAAGCCGAACGGTCCGCTGACCGTCCCGGCCGGCGGTTCCGTCGTCATCGGCGGCGAGAACAACGCCTCCGCCGTCCTGCCCAGCAGCCGCGAGGCCATCAAGGACGGCAACGCGCAGGGCATCACCTTCGCCTTCAGCAAGACCGGCGACGTGAAGATGCAGGCGTTCGTCGTGCCCGCCGAGAGCTACTTCAGCAAGTGGGGCCCGAGCGAGCTGCCGAAGGCACCGGACGCCAAGCCGTCGAAGGGCGCCTCGGGCAGCCCCTCCGGCAAGCCGTCCGAGGGCGCGAGCACCGACCCGTCGGGCGAGGCCGCCGACGGCGCGAGCACGAACCCGTCCGGTGAGGCCTCCCAGGCCGCGGACGGCGGCACCGCGTCGCACGGCGCGGGCGACGCCGCCGAGCACTGAGCGACGTACGCACACAGCGAGAAGGGCGGGATCCCGGTCGGGATCCCGCCCTTCTTCGTGTCTTCGCGCGCGGTTTACGGCTCGAACTTGTAGCCCAGGCCACGCACCGTGACCAGGTAGCGCGGCGCCCCCGGATCCGGTTCGATCTTGGCGCGCAGGCGCTTCACGTGGACGTCGAGGGTCTTCGTGTCGCCCACGTAGTCGGCGCCCCAGACGCGGTCGATGAGCTGCATGCGGGTCAGGACGCGGCCCGCGTTGCGCAGGAGCATCTCCAGGAGGTCGAACTCCTTCAGGGGCAGGTCGACCTTCGAGCCGGAGACCGTGACCACGTGGCGGTCCACGTCCATGCGGACCGGGCCCGCCTCCAGGGCCTGCGGCGTGACCTCCTCCGGCTCGCCGCGGCGGCGCAGGACCGCGCGGATGCGGGCGACCAGCTCCCGCGAGGAGAAGGGCTTGGTGACGTAGTCGTCGGCTCCTATCTCCAGGCCGACCACCTTGTCGATCTCGCTGTCCTTGGCGGTGACCATGATCACCGGGACGTTGGAGCGGCTGCGCAGCTGGCGGCAGACCTCGGTGCCGGGCAGGCCGGGCAGCATCAGGTCGAGCAGGACGAGGTCGGCGCCGTTGCGCTCGAATTCGTCGAGTCCGTCCGGGCCGGTCGCCGCGATGGCGACTTCGAAGCCCTCCTTGCGGAGCATGTAGGACAGAGCGTCGCTGAAGGATTCCTCGTCCTCGACGACGAGCACTCGGGTCACGGAAGGACCTCCGGGGCAGGAATGGGTTCGTACGTAGTGGTCTCGTCGGGCGGGGTGGCCTCGTCGTCGAGTCCGCCGCCGCGACCTGATCCGCGGTCGCGCTGCGCGGCCGCCTCGGGCAGCCGCAGGGTGAAGGTGGAGCCCTGACCCTCGGAGCTCCACACGGTGACCTCCCCGCCGTGCGAGGCGGCCACGTGCTTGACGATGGCGAGGCCGAGGCCCGTGCCGCCGGTGGCCCGGGAGCGGGCCGGGTCGACGCGGTAGAAGCGCTCGAAGATGCGCTCCTTGTCCTTGTCGGAGATGCCGATGCCCTGGTCGGTGACCGCGACCTCGATGAGGTCCCCGCCGGGTGCGGCGACCCGGCGGGCGGCTATGCCCACGCGGGTGCGGGCCGGGCTGTAGTTCACGGCGTTCTCGACGAGGTTGCCGAGCGCCGCGGCGAGCTGGCCGCGGTTGCCCCAGATCTGCAGGTCGGCGGTGCCGCCCGCGGCCATGGTGATCTGCTTGTGGGAGGCCTGGTGACGGCTGCGGTCGATCGCCTCCGCCACCAGTTCGTCGACCCGGACGGGTTCGGCGTCCTCCAGGGGGTCGTCGTTCTGCACCCGGGAGAGGTCGATGAGCTCCTGGACGAGGCTCGTCAGCCGGGTCGCCTCGATCTGCATGCGGCCCGCGAAGCGCTCGACGGCCTCCGGGTCGTCCGAGGCGTCCATGACGGCCTCGGACAGCAGGGACAGCGCCCCCACCGGGGTCTTGAGCTCATGGCTCACGTTGGCCACGAAGTCGCGCCGCACGGCCTCGATGCGGCGGGCCTCGGTGAGGTCCTCCACGAGGAGCAGGACGAGGCGGGAGCCGAGCGGGGCCACGCGCGCGGAGACGGCGAGCGCCTCGCCGCGGCCGGTGCCGCGCCGGGGCAGGTCCAGCTCGACCTGGCGTATCTCCCCGTCGCGGCGGGTGTCCCTGGCCATCTGCAGCATCGGCTCGACGGCGAGCTTCCCGCCGCGTACGAGACCGAGTGCGTACGCCGCCGAGCTGGCCTTGACCACGCTGTCGGCCTCGTCGAGGACGACCGCGGAGGAGCGCAGCACGGAGAGGACCGTGTCCACGCCGGGCGGCAGCACGGGGTCGGTGTGCAGAGAGGTGCGGGTGGGGCGTTTCTGGTCGCGCTCGCTCCAGCGAAACGCCAGCATGGCGATGACGCCGGTGCACACCCCGGCGATCGCTGCCGCTGCGGCGACCGCCGCGTTCACGTCCATGCATCCAGGTTATGCGCCGAATAAGCGCCGCTCACAGCCATACGGGTGCGGGCTCGAACACTCGTCGCCCAGAGTTCACCGAGGGGACGGCACCGGTTCACTTGTCCCGGCCGGGCCGGGGCGGACCAGGTCACGGCTGCCGCCCCACGTCGCCCACAGTTCACCTTGATGACGCAGGTGGTTCATTCGGGGTGCCGGAAACGGACGCGTCCGGCCCACACCGTGGGAGCGTAGGGGCCAGCCCCCTGAGACGTACGAGAGAGGGACAGCCACATGCGGGACGCGTACCACGAGGAACTTGACTCGATCGGGGAGGGCCTGGTCGAGATGGCCCGTCTGGTCGGGTCCGCGATCGGGCGCGCCACCACGGCCATGCTCGACGCCGATCTGAAGATGGCCGAAAGCGTGATCGCCGCAGACCAGAAGGTCGACGATCTGCAGCACGACCTGGAGGCGCGTGCGATAGCCCTGCTGGCGCGGCAGCAGCCGGTCGCCACGGACCTGCGCATCGTCGTCACCTCGCTGCGGATGAGCGCCGACCTGGAGCGCTCGGGCGACCTCGCCCAGCACGTGGCCAAGCTGGCCAGGCTCCGCTTCCCGGACTCGGCGGTGCCGCGCGACCTGCACGCCACGATCCTGGAGATGGGCCAGCTCGCGCAGCGCCTGATGGCGAAGGCGGCGGAGGTCATCATCACCAAGGACGTCGACCTCGCGCTCCAGCTGGAGCAGGACGACGACGAGATGGACCAGCTGCACCGCACGCTGTTCCAGCACCTGATGGACGACCGCTGGAAGCACGGCATCGAGACGGCCGTCGACGTGACGCTCCTCGGCCGCTACTACGAGCGCTTCGCGGACCACGCGGTGTCGGTGGCGAAGCGGGTCGTGTACCTGGTCACGGGCGAGCACGCGGACGAGATCCAGCCGGCGGGGGCGCCGGTGGAGGGGGCGTAGGCCTTTCCGGCGGGCCCGGCCCTCGCCCTCGCGCACCTGTGCCCCGCACGGCCTCTGCCGTGCGGGGCACAGTCATGTGACGCGTACGGAACGGGCCGCCCGGCCGGCTCAGCCGCAGCCGCCGCCGCACTGGCAGGAGCCGCCGGACTGGCAGCCGCAGCTGCAGCCCGAGCCGCAGCCGCAGGAGCCGAGCAGGGCCAGCACGGGCAGGTCCTGCGCGCCGGCCGGCTGCTCGGGGACGGTTTCGGTCATGGGGGACACGGCCATGGTCTCCTCCTCGAAGGCGTACTGGCGTACTGCCTGATGCCCATTCCATGCCCAGGAGCGAGGGGCGCATCAACGGCGCACACGCGCGCGGGCGGGCGATCGGGGAGGCGGGCGCGGGGCCCGGTACGGCCGGACAGGTGGCCGGGACGCCCGGCCGGGACACCCCACGAGAAACCCGCCGGCCGGGACGCCCCACGAGAAACTCGCCGACCGGAGCGCCCCACGAGAAACTCCCTCCCCCGCCTTCACAGGAATGCCCTAATGTGAGGGCGCTGTAACGGGGGCTCAAGTCCCGGGCGCCTGGCCTGGGTTCACGTCCCGGGCGTCCGGCCCGGGATCTTCATATGTGGGGGGTCACATATCGTGCGTACGCGCACCCTCTCGACCGCGACGGCACTCGCGGTCCTCTTCAGCTCCGCCGCCCTGGTCGCGGTGGCATCGCATCCCGCGGCGGCGGACTCCGCCAAGGTCCTGGACGTGAAGTCGGCGGGCGACGTGCTGGTGGACGGGGAGCACCAGCGCGTCTACGTCTCCGACCCGCGCGGCGGCAAGATCGTCGTCACGGACTACGCGGGCACCGTCAAGGCGACCCTGGACGGGCTGCCGGACGTCGAGGGCCTCGCGCTCTCGCCGGACTCCCGCCAGGTGTACGCGGCGGTCTCCGGGCTCAACCGGATCGTCTCCGTGGAGACCTCCACGTACACCCAGAGCGCGAGCTACGCGCTCGACGGCGCGGAGAAGCCGCGCACGCTCGCCCTCGCGAGCGGCAAGCTCTGGTTCGGCTACGGGCCCGACGCCGGGGGCGGCATCGGTTCGCTCGACCTCTCCGGCGCCGAGCCGGTCGTCGCGCTCGGCCAGGACGGCGACGCGAGTTTCTACGCCGCTCCCGAGCTCGGCTCCGACCCCGACTCGGGGATCCTGGTGGCCGGCGAGAAGGACACCAGCGACGACACGCTGACCGTGTACGACGTCTCGGGCCCCAAGCCGACGACGGTGGCCAGCAAGTCCGTCGAGGGCGGCTTCTTCGACGACATCGCGGTCTCCCCCGACGGCACCCAGGTCGTCACGGCCAGCGGCTCGCCGTACTACCACCCGGTGTACTCCACCAAGGACCTGTCCCCGCTGGGGCGTTACGACTCCGGGTCCTACGGCGCGGCCGTGGACATCGCCCCGGACGGCACGGTCGCGGCGGGCACCTTCTCCTGGTACGGCCCCGACGTGCACATCTACAAGCAGGGCCAGTGGTCCAAGGTGCGGGAGTACGAGTTCCCGAACACCGGCGGCGGCAGCGGCGGCGACACCCTGGCCGAGGGCGGCCTGGCGTGGGCGCCGGACGGCAGCAAGCTCTTCGCCGTCTCCTACAACAGCGCGGACGTCTACTCGCTGCGGGTCCTGGACGCGCCCGCGAAGTCCCTGCCGAAGCTCACGGTCAGCGCGCCCGAGAAGGCGCCGCGGGCCAAGGAGCTCACCGTCACGGGCAAGCTGGCCGGGACGGGGATCCCCGCGGGCACCCCCCTGACGGTCACGCGCACGGACGTCGACTCACCCGCGCCCGGCAAGGCGCTGCCCGCGGCGAAGACCACGGCGGACGGCTCCTTCTCCTTCAAGGACACCCCGCCAGCGGGCGGCAAGGTGACCTACAAGGTCGCGTACGCCGGTGACGCCGCGCACGCCGCCGCGTCCGCGTCGGACTCGGTGGAGGTCTCGCGCTCCGCGACGAAGCTGACCCTGAACAAGAACGGCAACGTCTACTCCTACGGCGCCGACGTCTCCTTCACCGCGCACCTCGGCTCCACGTACAAGAACCGCACGGTCGAGATCTGGGCCGACCCGTACGGCGGCGACAAGCCCAACAAGCTCATCAAGAAGGCCAAGGTCAACTCCTCGGGCAACCTGTCGGCCACGGTCGACATGAAGCGCGACACGAAGGTCACGGCCGTCTTCTCCGGAGACGCGCGGTACGCCCCCAAGAAGGCCACGTCGACGGCGTACGCGAAGGTCAAGATCTCCAGCGCCGTCTCCAAGCACTACAAGACGGGCAAGATCGGCTCCACCACGTACCACTACTTCCACAAGAACACCGACCCGATCCTCACCACGAAGATGACCTACTACAAGGGCCGCAAGCAGCGCTTCGAGGTCCAGGTCTACGGCGCCGACCGCAGGTGGCACTCCACGGGCTCGGAGTACTTCGAGATCGCCCCCGACGGCTACTCCGCGGTGCGCCTGGGCGCCCCCGGCCAGTCGGGCATCCGCGCCCGCATCCGCTCGTCGTACGTGAACGGCACGTCGGGCGACAACGTGAACTCGACGACGCACGGGGCGTGGAAGTACCTGAACTTCACGCGCTGAGCCGGTGGGACCGATCCGGCCCGGGATGGGCACTTTGTCGCCAACCCCGGGTAACTGAACCTTCACGCACGTGAGTTCGGGCTACACAGGAAAGCCGGGATTCTCTTGCCTGACGGGAGGACGGCCAGTGGTACTCACGATGGATCTCGCGGTTCTGCTGGCTGTCGTCATCTTCATCCTGATCCGCAGACCTCCGAAGCCCCGGAAGCGGATCGACGCCGTCCTGACGATGACCCTGGTCCTCGTCTTCGGCGTCCTGATCGCCCCCACGAGCTTCGGCCACTGGATCCTGGACGCCACGGGCCAACTGGCCCAGGGCGTCACGGAGGCGGCCACTCCTTGACCTGTGCCGGTGTGCGGGTCAGGGAGTGGGCCCCGCGCTTGGACAACGGGTTCGTGCCGTAGGAGGGTGAGCGGGCGGACGGGCTCCGCGACGCGGTTGTCGCGGTCGCTCCCGTCCGCCCAGAGTCCCGTGGCGTCCGTGGCGCCGACGAGTTCGGAGTTCCGGAAGTGCTGTTCGACGTCACCCGTGCCGAGCTCGTCGGCGTCCTCGGCGAGGGCGGGCTCGCGACGGTTCCTGTCACCGCGTTCCCGCCCGCCGCGGCGGACACCGAGGGCGCCCGCCTCCTGCGGGCCGTCGGCGTCCCCACCGGGACGCTCCTGCCGCGCCGGCCCGACGAGGACGACGGCCTGCTGCCGCTCGTCCAGGACGTCGTCCACGTCGAGGACTTCGAGGACGCGGCGGACGGCGCGGGTGCCTGGCCCGTCATCGGCTGGCTGCTCAACGCCCACCTCGCCCTCGACCCGGTCTCCGGCTCGGTGCACGCGTTCGACCCCGACGAGGAAACCGCGCGCCCCCTCCACACGGACGCCTCCTCTCTCCTCCACGTCACCTTCCGCCTCCAGCGCCTGCTGGAGGAGTTCACCTTCAGCGGCGACGAGGAAGCGGACTTCGAGCGCCTGGAGAACGAGGTCGACCGGATCCGCGAGGAGACGAGCGCCCTCGACCCACTCCCCTTCCAGGACGACGAGACCGTCTGGTCGACGGTCGCCGACGAAATCGCCGCGGGCCAACGCTTCCGGGGCGACAGCCCGGGAGGCCGCTCGCTGTACGGGTGACGGCGGCCGGGGTCCCGACGGCAGGGGCCTATAGCGTCCGGCTTACTTCTTCTTGCCCTGGGTGTTGCCGGGAGCCTTGGAAACCAGCGTTTTCGCAGCTCCGGGGCCTGGTCGCGATTGCCTGGCTGGTCGTCATTGGTCGTTGTCGTCCGGTGTTGAGCGGCTTCGGACGGCCCAGGGACGGCCCAACAGCCCGCCCAGGGCAGGCGCCCCCTCAGCGCGAGGGACGCCTCTTAGGGGGAACCGGACCAGGAATCACATCCTTGCCAAGGTGTTCCTTAATCAAGTACTTGAGCTCTGGTCCTTCGATGAGCTGCAGCCGGCCATGCTGGCGGGCGAAGTCGTGACTAGCCCTGCCGAACCATGACGTGGTGATGAGGACCCCCTTGGCGGCGCGCTTGTGCTCGACCACTCCGGCGAGCGCTTGGACGGACTCGACGCCCACCAGCCTGGTGTAGCGCTTGGCCTGGATGATGCACTCACCGTTGAAGACGGGGTCCTTGCTAATCGCAATCGCGTCAACACCCTCGTCCTTTGATGCCTGAGTGTTCCAGGCCTCCATTCCGATCGCCTCGAACAGTTGGCGGATCAAGTGCTCGAACTCGGTGGGTGTCAGCTTCACCAACACGGGCCTGCTGTCCAGATCAGCCACCACGTCCATGCTGTCCATCAAGCGGTACTTCGTCAGATCGAACTCGATGATGGGCCGGATCGGTTCAAGGTCGTATGGGTTAGGAGACACCAATGCGTTGAGCCCCTTGAGACAGTGCACGGGATCGACCTGGCTCAGTCGAAGCTTCCCGAACTGCTCGCTGCTGGCACTGAGCGTGACCAGGCAAGGCGAGACCTCTTGGCCAGTGGCGCGGTCGATGGTCTTCACATGGCCGTTCAAGATGACGCCATTGATGATCCGGTCCGGATCGCTCGTCATGATCTCGTGGACCGTCCTCAGAGCGACTTGTGCCAGGACGGACGCGTAGATCTCTTTGCGCTCCTTCTCCGGCCGAGGCAGCACGGTCGTCTCATCTCGGCTCTTCACATACCGGTAGCCCCGTGCGGCCGGAACGATCTCCTCCGAAGGCAGGTGGACCTCAACAAGTACGTCACCGGTAGCAGGACGGAAGGCGATCCGATGCTCGTGCGGGAAGCCCATGGGGTAGCTCGACGCATCCAGTACGGCACCTAGGTGCGCCTCCACTGCCCCGGGCTCCCCCGCTCCGTACGCTTCGCGTTCCTCGTCCAACTGCCGGTTGAAGGACTCGATTTCCTCAAGGGCACGCTCTTCGGCTTGGCGGTACTCGGCCTGCTTCCGCTCCAGCGTTGCCAGCCGCTCGTCCTCGACTCGCCTATGGCGTTCTTGCGCTTCGCCGAAGCGCACACGGGCCTCAGCGACTTCAACCTCGAAGCGCTTCCTGCCAAAGCCCAGAACAGCAGCCAGACCGCCGGGCTCCGGCGGGGCGAACTCCTCCCAGCGCGGGGAGGGTTCCGGTCGGGACCACGGACGCTCATCCCACACCCTGGGCTTGTGCGTCCGTCGCCGACCTTCAAAGGTCGTTGGCGGATCACCGACCAAAGCGTCACGGAGCAATTGCCCAAGCTGCTCGACCTCGTGCTCAACACCGATCGTACGCACCTGCGCCTGCTCGGCCTGCTGCTCCTGATACGCGGCCTTCCGCTCACGCTCCTGCCGCTTGCTGGCCGCCTCAGCTGCCTTACGCTCCCGCTCCACCTGACGTGCCTGCTGCTCCTGGGCCCGACGTAAGGCCTGCTGTTGCCGCTGGTACTCATTGCCTCGGCCGCTACTACGCTGCGCCACCTGCTAGCCCCTCCCTCGGCTTGGCTCTCCCAGAGCTGCATTCCCCTCTCACCTCGCAGAATCACGCACCGGAGACATCACCCCATCCTGACTTCGGGCACAAGGCGCGGCGACGAGCCTGCTCGTCTTAGACGTCATTTCAGTTGGTGTGATCTTGCGGCAGTCTGGGGTGATGACTGCTGCGCTTGTCGAGCGGATGGCCCCGGAGGACCTGTGGGAGTTGTTCCAGCGGGTGGTTCCGCCTGCTCCGCAGCGGCCTCAGGGCG
>NZ_JBFAWC010000021.1:0-146834 GCF_040680155.1 Streptomyces sp. NPDC052114
CCCCGACGCTCTTCCGATCTGCTGCGCCCGGAGCAGCGAACCACCGCGCTGCGCGCGGTGGTTGCGCTCCCGCTCCGCGGGAGCGCTGGCGGGTGGCTGCGCCACCCGCATCACCCTCGCTGCGCGAGGGTGATGCGGGTCCGTTCGCTGCGCTCTCGGACCGGGCGGGGCTTTGCCCCGCTTTCTCCCCGGGATTCCGCTGCGCTCCATCCCGGGATCGGCGGGTCCGCTGCGCTCCCCCGCCTTGAAGGTTCTTCCGGCTGCGCCTCCAGAACCTGAAGGCCCGTTACACGGGCCTGGCTGACTACGAGGGAGTGGGGGTCGCTCGTTCGTGTGGGTTCTGGTGTAGCGCGTGCATCAGTCTGATGCAGCATGTACCGTTGGCGAAAACACGAGACACTCCCCAACCACCCGGGAACCTCCCATAATTCCGGGAGGAACGGCCAACGATGACCGCTAGCCACGAATCTACCGGACCCGATACCGCGCTGAGCAGCGATTCTCTGCGCCGGGGGACGCAATACCAGACAGCGGGCGTGAATGCCAGGCTGTTCGCGCTCCTGGAGGCGCACGGCGTGCCCGCGAGCGAGGCGGACGACCTGGTGGCCGCGCTGGAGGCCGGAGCGGTCGCCGGGGCGCAGTGCGAGGTCGTGGAGCTGGGCGGCATGGCGCCGCGCTCCCGCGGCCCTGTGTTCGAGGACAGCTGGGACGAGGGCATGACGGCCGTGAGCGAGGCCCTGATGGGCATCGCTGACCGGGAGTGGTCCCGACGCGGCGGCCGGTCGGCCGGTGCCGCTGAGCTGGCCGTGCACATCGCGGAGGTGAGGCAACGTGAGCGGGCCGACCTGGTGCGGCTGGAGCGGTACGTCCGGGAGGCCGTGCTGCCTGCCACGCATCCGCACACCACGCAGCGGCGCCAGGTGCTGGAGGCGCTGGGTGAGGCCGGCGGCCTGTGCACCGCGCGCACGAGGAACAGCGATGGGGACGTCGTCGTCTGCACGCTCGATGCCGGGCACTACGACCCGGACGACGTGCCGCACTTCAAGGACGGAAAGCCCGGCGGCTGGCATAAGGCCGGTGGGCAGATCTGGAACGACTCGGGCGCGGCCTGCATTCCGCACGCGGCCCTCTGAAAAGGCCACAGGAATTCAGCGCTCGGGGAGACACGGAATGTCAGCGATTCAGCTCAAGGAACACCAGGTCGACCAGAAGTCGGCGTTTCGGAAGTGGGTGGGATTCCCTGCAAGGTCATCTGTGCCCCCGCAGGGGGCCCGGGGCACGATCGTGTCAGCGACCGGCTCGGGCAAAACGATCACGGCCGCCGCGTGCGCGCTGGACTGCTTCCCGGGCGGCCGGATCCTCGTCACCGTCCCGACCCTGGACCTGCTCGCGCAGACCGCCCAGGCGTGGCGAGCGGTGGGCCACCGGGCGCCGATGGTCGCCGTGTGCTCGCTGGAGAACGACGCGGTGCTCAACTCGCTGGGGGTGCGCACCACCACCAACCCGATCCAGCTCGCCCTGTGGGCCGGGCACGGGCCCGTGGTCGTGTTCGCCACGTACGCCTCTCTCGTGGACCGCGAGGTCCCCGAGGACCCGGCAGGTCGGCGGAAGGTGCGCGGGCCGCTGGAGGCCGCTCTGGCGGGCGGGGAGCGGCTGTACGGGCAGCAGATGGACGGCTTCGACCTCGCGATCGTGGATGAGGCGCACGGTACCGCCGGTGATCTTGGGCGGCCGTGGGCGGCGATCCACGACAACGCCCGCATCCCGGCGGACTTCCGGCTCTACCTGACCGCGACCCCGCGCATCCTCGCCGCGGCCCGGCCGCAGAAGGGCGCGGACGGCCAGGAGCTGGAGATTGCGACCATGGCCGACGACCCGGAGGGCACGTACGGCGCGTGGCTCGCCGAGCTCGGACTCTCCGAGGCGATCGAGCGCGAGATCCTCGCCGGGTTCGAGATCGACGTGCTGGAGATCCGCGACCCCTCCCCCGTGCTGGGGGAGTCCGAAGAAGCGCGGCGCGGCCGGCGCCTGGCGCTCCTGCAGACCGCGCTCCTGGAGCACGCAGCGAAGTGGAACCTCAAGACCGTCATGACGTTCCACCAGAAGGTGGAGGAAGCCGCCGCGTTCGCGGACAAGCTGCCCGAGACCGCTGCCGAGCTGTACGTCAACGACGCCTCCGACGCCGACCTGGCCGCCGCGGACAAGCTGCCGAAGTCGTCCATCGACGCGGAGTTCTACGAGCTGGAGGCCGGCCGCCACGTTCCGCCGGACCGGGTGTGGTCCGCGTGGCTGTGCGGCGACCACCTCGTAGCCGAACGCCGGGAAGTGCTCCGGCAGTTCGCAGGCGGCATCGACGCCGCCGGACACCGGGTGCACCGCGCCTTCCTCGCCAGCGTTCGCGTGCTCGGAGAAGGCGTGGACATCACCGGCGAGCGCGGCGTGGAAGCCGTCTGCTTCGCCGACACCCGCGGCTCCCAGGTCGAGATCGTCCAGAACATCGGCCGCGCGCTCCGCCTCAACAAAGACGGCTCCACCAAGATCGCCAGGATCATCGTGCCGGTGTTCCTGGAGCCCGGCGAGGACCCGACCGACATGGTCGCCAGCGCCTCGTTCCGCCCCCTTGTGGCCGTGCTCCAGGGCCTGCGCAGCCACGATGAGCACCTGGTCGAGCAGCTCGCCTCCCGCGCCCTCACCAGCGGGAAGCGCAAGGTGCACGTCCAGCGCGACAAGGACGGACGGATCGTCGGGACCGGCGGCGAGGGCGACGGCGAGGACCAGGAGCAGGACGACACCGACGCCGCTGCCGAGTCCGCCCTGCTCCACTTCTCCTCTCCCCGCAACGCGGCGACCATCGCCGCGTTCCTGCGCACCCGGGTCTACCGGCCCGAATCGCTGGTGTGGCTGGAGGGCTACCAAGCCCTGCTGCGCTGGCGGGCCGAGAACGAGATCACCGGCCTGTACGCCGTCCCGTACGACACTGAGACCGAGGTCGGCGTCACCAAGGACTTCCCCCTCGGACGCTGGGTCCACCAGCAGAGGAAGGCGCTGCGGGCCGGGGAGCTCGAGGAGCGGCGCAAGGAACTGCTCGACTTGCCGGAGGCCGGGATGGTCTGGGAACCGGGCGAGGAAGCCTGGGAGGCCAAGCTCGCAGCTCTCCGCTCCTACCACCGGGCCACCGGACACCTCGCACCCCGGCAGGATGCCGTCTGGGGCGAGGGCGAGGCGATGGTGCCCATCGGGCAGCACGTGGCCAACCTCCGCAGGAAGGGCGGCCTCGGCAAGGACCTGCAGCGCGCAGAGACCCGGGCCGCGCAGCTCGCGGAGATCGACCCGGACTGGAACTGCCCCTGGCCGATCGACTGGCAACGCCACTACAAGGTGCTCGCCGACCTCGTCGACGCCGACGGCATCCTGCCGGCCATCGACCCCGGTGTGCTGTTCGAGGGCGACGACATCGGACGATGGCTCACACAGCAAAGAGAAGCGAGCAACTGGACACAGCTCTCAGCCGAACAGCAGGAACGGCTGACCGCACTGGGCGTGCAGCCCGCTGAAGCAGCGTCTCCCGCACCGGCGGCTGCGCGGTCGACGAAGGGATCGGGCAAGGCGCAGCAGGCGTTCCAGCGCGGCCTCGCGGCCCTCGCACAGTGGGTCGAGCGGGAAGGCCAACGGCCCGTCCCGCGCGGCGCCGTCGTGGAGGTCGCGGTCGACGGCGAGACGGAGCCGATGGTCGTCAAGCTAGGCGTATGGGTCTCGAACACCAAATCGAGGCGGGGCAACCTCACCCCGGAGCAGCGGGAAGCGCTACGGAAGCTGGGCATCGAATGGGCGGCGTAGAGGCAGTGGGAGGCCTGTGCCGGTCGCGCACGCCGGTGAAGCTGTGGAGTGGCAGGTGACAGATCCGTTTTTCCCGTGGCCGGTGGCCGGTATCGTCCGGCTGGCCCCGGTGACAGGTGAAACGACGATGTCATTCGTGAACCGGCTGGCCGCTCGCTACAACGTCACCGTGACGGGCTTGCTGTCTGCGATGGCGGGCCCTGGCGTGCGTGGTGTCTGGGGGAAGGGCTGTCTCGTCGGCGAGGTGTTCCTGGCGTCCGCGGTGCAGCGCCGGCTGGCCTCCCTCTGCCAGGTGCCGGAGTCGCATCTGTCCCGCGCACTGCCTTCCTGGGGTGAGGGCGCTGGCGCGAAGGCGAACGGTGACCAGCCGAACGTGCGCTTCGCCTCCGGCAGCACAGTTCCTGCCGTCATGCTGGGATGCCGACTGTGTACGGCGACCCGGACAGGCGCTCCGTGTCCTGCCCGTCTGTACTCCGACTTGCGTTCAAGGATCTGCATCAGGCACCAGTGCTGGTCCCTCGACTCACTGGCGCTGGACAGAGTCACGCTGGTCGAAGGCCAGGTGAGCCTCGCCGGGCTACCAGAGGTGATCCGTGCGCACCAGCGCCTTCTGCCGATGCTGCGCCGTCGGAGCTCGTGCGAGAACGCTTTTGCCGTGGCCCAGGCGGTCGTTGCCTCCTGGTGGGACGCGGGCCGACGGCACAAGCGAGGCAGACCGCGCGGTACCGCCCCACCGGCGCCCGGATCGACTTCGCCGTGGGCTTGGCCCATGCCCGGGACTACGCCGGCGTTCACGGCCACCTGGCGCTGCCGCACCCCGTCCAGCACAACGGGTTCCCTCTGGGCAGGTGGCTCACCAGCAAACGCGGAGAGGCCCGAGCCCACGCGCGCCGCACACCAGCTCCATGGCCGGGCATGCAGGCCCTCGCCGCTCTGGATCCGTGGTGGCTCCCTCCGTGGTCGTTCGCCTGGCAGCGCGATTACCACCGTCTGCGCCTCCTGCTCACCGCTGGCCTCGAACCACCGCCCAGGCTGCGCTCCTGGTTCAGCGAGCAACTCGCTAGACACCACACCCTGTTGCCCGGCCAGCAGCGGCTCCTGCAGAAACTGAGAACCTTCCCGGTCTGACCACGGGTACAGGAGCTCGGCATTGCGGCCGCCGTTCACCCGTTCGGGTGGCGGATCCGGATCGCGGCGTTCAGCGGCCCGCCATGGACTTGGCTGTTGAGTGTGGAGGGGGACGAGCACAGCAGGCGGGTGCGGCGGTCTGCCGCAGGGGGCGACGGTGCGGGAATCGAGGCCGCGTTGGTCACGGCCGCCGGACGGTTGACGCAGTTGCCGTGGGATCAGGCGGCGTCGGTGCGGTTCGAGGACCTCGCACCGGTATCCGCGTTTCCGGTCGTTCCGGGTCGCCGGTGGGGGCCGGGCTGGTGGTGGTCGGCGACCACCGGAGGGCACGTCGTACACGGTTCGGCAGCGATGCGCACCCAGCTGATGGTCCTGGACCGGAATCCGGACGTGACCGGCCTGGCCGCACGTCCGGTACGGCTGCTGTGGCGGGACACGGCCGACGGGCGGTTGCGCTCGTGGGTGCCGCAGCTGTTCGCCCGATACGCCGACGGCACCGGCATGCTCGCCGACTGCCCCTCCAGCCCGACCGCCGGTGGAGACGGGGCGCAGCGGGCGCGGATGGTTCTGGAGGCGGCGTGTGCCCGTGTGGGCTGGGCTTACCGGCGTCTCGAGCCACCT
This sequence comes from Streptomyces sp. NPDC052114, assembly GCF_040680155.1. NCBI lineage: Bacteria > Bacillati > Actinomycetota > Actinomycetes > Kitasatosporales > Streptomycetaceae > Streptomyces > Streptomyces sp. NPDC052114. The sequence continues at coordinate 5,587 of NZ_JBFAWC010000021.1, forward strand.
CCAGCGGTGGTGGCGGCGAACCTGCGGTGGCTGGCCGGCTACCGCCACCCCCGCAATCAGGGCCCGCCCGGGCTGCGGGCCGCGTTGGCTGAGGCGTTCGCCGGGCTCCGGCCGCTGGCCGACGGCGCAGCCGCGGTGGGTGATCCTCTGCAAGTACTGTCGGCTGTCTATCACGCGCTGTGGTGCGGGCATCTGACGACGCCTCTTGATGAGCCGCTGCACGAGGAGACGCTGGTCCGCGCTGGCGCAGAACGCAGTGGCGGGGGCGTCGAAAAGCGGCTGGGCGCCGGGGGCGACCAAGGAAGGGGCGAGCCCAGTGGGCAGCACACACGGTAAGAGCCAGCGACCGGTGGTGGAGGTCGGCGCGCACGTCGTCTACCGGAGACAGACCTGGCAGGTCGCCGCCTTGCAGGGCCAGCAGGTCTACCTGCTGCAGGAGGACGGCACCGAAACGCGTCTGCTGCTGGGACGGTTGTTCGCCGATCCGGGCTTCAAAGTAGTGGGCGCGCGGGCGCCGGACGCGGTGCCGCAGTGGGGGCTGTTCGAGACCGTTCCGGTGGCGGCCCAGCAGCGGGCGCTGGCCTGGCTGCCCCATATCCGGGAAGTGGAGACCGGGCTGCCGCATGCCCCGGGCAGCCGTGACGACCAGACGATGCGGCCGGAGTACGACCCCGAGCGGTGGACGCTGGCGCAGCGGGACGCGGCCAAGGCGAAGGAACTGGCGGCGCTCGGCTTCGCGCGGGTGACGCGTACGACGGTGGAGCGGATGCGGCACGCCTACCGCAAGCAGGGCTTGTGGGGGCTGGTCGACAAGCGTGCGGTGCCGGCACGCGGGCGTCATCCGACGGGGTATGCCGACGAGCGGGTCGTGGCCGCGGTGCTGGAGGCGCTGCGGCGCCAGCGAGGCCGGTCGAAGGGGACGGTGAAGGGACTGCAGGTACTGGTCGGGCAGATCCTGGAGGACACGCACGGGCGCGGCGTGGTGGAGATGCCGTCACGGTCGACGTTCTACCGGCTGGTGAGCGTGCTGGCCGACCCGGCCGATCGCCCAGGCCGCCCGGCGCGCACCGCCACCGCACCCGCCCGCGCCTCGTCGGCGCCGGTGGTACTGCGGCCCGGGGAACAGGTACAGATCGACACCACCCGCCTCGACATCATGGCCGTCCTCGAGGACGGCAGCCTGGGCCGACCGGAGCTGACCATCGCCGTCGACGTCGCCACCCGCTCCATCCTGGCCGCCGTCCTGCGCCCGCACAGCACCAAAGCCGTCGACGCCGCCCTCCTCCTGGCCGAGATGGCTGTTCCCCACCCTGTCCGCCCCACCTGGCCCTCAGCGCTTCATCTGTCGCGGGCCGAAGTGCCCTATGAGCGGATGCTGTCGCTGGACAAGCGCCTGGAAGGCGCGGCCGCGCGGCCGGTGATCGTGCCCGAGACGATCGTCGTCGACCGCGGCAAGATCTACCTCTCGCAGGGCTTCGTCGCCGCCTGCGAGACACTCGGGGTAAACGTGCAGCCCGCTCCACCAAGGCAGCCGCAGGCCAAGGCCGTGGTGGAGCGGACCTTCCGCGCGATCAACGACCTGTTCTGCCAGCACGTCGCCGACCACACCGGATCCAACCCCCAGCTCCGCGGCTCCAAGACGACGGCCGAGACGCGGTGGACGATCCCGCAGTTGCAGGACTTCCTCGACGAATGGATCACCTGCGGCTGGCAGAACCGGCCCCACGACGGACTGCGCCACCCCGTCCTTCCCAAAACCGCCCTCACCCCGAACCAGATGTGGGCCGCGCTCATCACCATCAGCGGTTACGTGCCGGTGCCACTGAGCGGGGCCGACTACCTCGAACTGCTGCCAGTGCGCTGGCAGCCCATCACCGAACGCGGCATCCGCCTCGACTACCGCACCTACAACCACGACATCCTCGACCCCCACCGCAGCGAGCGCTCCCCCGTCGAGGCCAAGGACGGCAAGTGGGAGGTCCACCACAATCCCCACGACGCGCGCCAGATCTGGGTCCGTCTCACCGACGGCCAGCTCCACGAGGTCCCGTGGATCCATCGCGACCACGTCCACCAGCCCTTCAACGACAGCGTCTGGCGCCACATCCAGACCGAGGTCGAACAACGCGGAGACCGCGACCAGCACGAAGCCGACCTCGCCGACGCCCTCGACCAGCTCCTGCGCCGCACCCGCAGCTCTGCCGGGACAGAACACGAAACCGGCCGCCGCGAAAAACGTCGTGCCCGCGGTACGGCCGTGCAGTTGCCAGACCTGCCCGGGCAGCGGCGCCCCCTCGACACGGAGACCACACCGGCTCCGGACCCTGACTGGAGCGAGAGCCTCGACGACCTCACCGGTATCGAGGTGGCAGCCGATACCGGCACGAGCAAGCCGGAGGGCGCGAGCATGCGACTGCCGGCCGAGGCAGGCGGGTACGGGCTGTGGGACGCCGAAGCAGAGGCCGAACAATGGTGAACACCCCACCGGGCACGGACGAGGCGCCGACCACCAGTTCCCCGCCGACGGGCCGCTCTCCCGACGCCGCGGCCAGCACCGACAGCGATGCCCTTGAGGCGCAGCGGCAGTCGGTGACCACCTGGGACGGCTTCCAAGCCTTCGCCACCACACCTGTGGCATCCCCTCCCCCGCCAGGCGCGCCGCCCCGCAGCCTCGAGGAACGCCTGGCCTACCACTCGCGGTTCGTCACCGTGCGCACCCCCGCCATCGACACCCTCGCCAAGAACGTGCGCACCCTAATGATCCTCGGCCGCCACCAAGCCGTCACCGCCCGGCCCTCCCTCATCGTCACCGGTCCTGCCGGCGCCGGGAAAACCACCGCCCTGCTCCAGGTCGGGCGCGCCTGCCACCTCGCCCACACCCGCCGCCACGGCCCCACAGCCGCGGCCGGGCAGGTCCCCGTCGCCTACGTCCTGGTCCCGCCCGCCGCCAGCGCCAAAACCCTCGCCATCGAATTCGCCCGCTACCTCGGCATCCCCGTCACCGCCGGCATGTCCCAGGCCCAGATCACAAGCGCCGTCTGCCACACCTACACCGCCGCGGGCGTCCAGCTGGTGATGATCGACGAGATCCACCGGCTCAACCCCCGCACCACCACCGGCGCCCAGAGCGCCGACCTGATCAAAGACCTCACCGAACGCATCGGCGCCACCTTCGTCTACGCCGGCATCGACGTCACCACCACACCCCTGTTCACCGGGGTACGCGGCGCGCAGCTCGCCGGACGCGCCTCCCTCATCGACTGCACCGCCTTCCCCGCCCGCCTCGGCGACGAAGAACCCTTCCGTAACCTCATTACCGCCATGGAGAGCGCGCTGGACCTGCGCCACCATCGGCCCGGAGCCCTCCCCCGGCTGGCCCCGTACCTGCACGAGCGCACCGGCGGCCGTATCGGCAGCCTCGCCCGCCTCATCCGCCAGGCCGCGATCACCGCCCTGATCGACGGCACCGAACGGATCACCAAGACCACCCTCGACGCGATCCGCCTCGACCACCTCGCCGAACAGCACCACCGCCCCCACACTCGGCCGCGAAGCCGGAGTACCAGCACGTCGTGAGCCGGTCAGACGTCACGACCCGCGCCGCAGCAGGGGCCCACGCCGCACGGCGCATCGTCGTCGCGGGGGCATGGCTGCGGATCCCGTCAGCCGCTGCGGGCGTGCTCCGTGTACGGCCACTGCCCGGCGAAGCGACCGCCTCCTACGTACAGCGGCTGGCTATGGCCTACCAGCTGACGCTGCCCCAGCTCCTCGCCGGCGCCGACATCACCCTCCACGGCCACGGCACCCTGCCCGCAGCCGAACTCCACCTCAATCACAACGCGGCCCGGCACCTCGCCGTCCTGGCCCGCACCCCACTCCCCCACCTGACGCGCGCCCTGCCCCGCCTCGCCCTGCTCGGCGCCCACGACACCGGGGCAACCGCGCGCTGGAAGCTGCTCGAGACCGAGCAGCAGCCCGTCCGCGCCTGCACCCTGTGCACCCGCCACCGCAGCCACGACGCCACCGACACCGCCTGGGCCCACCCGGCGCCACAACGGCTGGTGTGCCCACGCGACCAGCAAGCAGCCCCCGACCCGCGGCTCACTTCCACCGTCCGCACCTGGGCCGTGCCGGAGCTTGTCGCCGCGCACCACGCACACCAGCGCCTGCTACGACACCCCCGCGCCGCCACCGCCTGGACCACCGCGCGCGCTATCACCACCCGCTGGTACGACCACCAGCAACACCTCACCCACCGCTGGCACACCCGCCTGACCCGGCTCTGCGCGGCCAACCCCCGCCTGACCACCACGGGCAGCGCCTCCCCCGCCCTGGTGACCCGCGACCTGGTGATCTACCCGGAAACCGTCACCCTCGCCCGCGCACTCGCCGCCCTCCCGAACCGGCCACACCGCGACACCGGCAAGGCCCTCACCCTCATCGCCCACCGCCTCGGACTGCCCCGCCTGGCAAGCAACGCGAACGACCCACTCCGCGTCTTCCTCACCCACACACGCCACTGACCAGCACCATCCAGAACCCCAAACCCCCAGAGAGCGCAGCCTCCTATAGACGTGCCACCACACCTACGAGAAAGCCAAGATCAATCCCACACAACTACCGGACCGCAGGCCAAGCCCTCGAACAACCAAACCGAACACGCCGCCAGCCACGCCCACCACGCCCGAACGCAACCCCTTCAGCCGTCCCGAGTCCCACTTCCAAAGACGAAACACCAGACCAAAGCAGTCCCCCCCTAAAGATCACTGCTCCGTCACACGAAGTCGACCAGGGTCCGGGCGTCCGGCCGGTGCAGATCGATCAGGATCTGGCACATTCCGGCGCTCGTGCTGTCGGACTGGACCACGTCGTAGAGTGCCGGATCGCGATACAGCAGGTTGGTGGCTTCCACGTGCTCGGCTTCCGTGTCGGGGCTGTTCACATGAGGCTTCGCAGTCCGACCTCCAAGGCGAGTACATCGCACAGCAGGTCGGGGACGACCGGCGCGGAGTCGGCGTTCCTCCGTGCCTTGGCGAGAGCCTTGCCGTCAACGTAGCCGAGGTCCACCAATCGACACCCTAAACGACGCCCTCGGCCCAGCCGACGACGACCCTGACGGCACACCCGCCATAGCTGCCGTCCGCTGACGTTGCCGTCAACTACTGCCGTCAAGCACCCCAGAAGCCCCGCCAGAGATGCTCTGGCGGGGCTTCGGATTTGCACTTGCACTCTCACGTCCGGGAGACCTACGTCAGCGCATCGATCACCTGGTGAAACCAGAGGGACATAGCAATCCCATCCTGACGCGGATCGTACGAGGCGCCGGCCGTCTCAAGCCAAACCTCAGCCAAGCCGCCCTCCCCCATACCCGAAGCTAGGATCTGCTCCAGGGAGGCTCGCAATTCTTCGACTACCTCAGGGGGTTCGACCTGCCGAAACTCCGTCAAAATTTGAATCGGCTCTTCCGCTTCAAGGTCGTAATCCTGATGGAAATACGCCTGCGCAAGGTAACGCATCGAGTCCGCCTTCATTACGGCATCGGGTACGAGGTCACGATGTGGTAGCCGTTAGGCATTGAGGGATTACGCTGGAGCACTGTGGTCACACCTGTTGGGCTGAGGGTGCTTTGCGTAGCACGCTCATACACCCTTCCCCCGGAAGCATCCATCGGACCATTAATCACGAGTCGATTCCCTCTCCCTGCGAGCCACTGGTTGATGCCTGCCTGATTGGCGGCGAGATTATCACCGGTCGCCCTATTGGCCGCAGCGAGGTCAGTAAACGTCGAGGAGTATCGGATGTTGCGTGCGGCCAGTTCAGCATCGGTTTTTCCGACGTGCCGACTGATCGCGTGACCCCCCGCAGCCTCATGCGCAGCAAGATCACAGTTGCTGTTGTGAACGAGAACGGGGGTCTGCCCCGCCAGCACATAGTACGTGTGCAGGTCCCTGACCGTAAGGTTGTACGTCCGAGCCGCCTTGCTGAAAGCCCTGTTCCCTGTGACGGATACGGTTTCTCCATCGTCGGTCAGGAGCTTCATCCCCTGCTTCAAGTCGCCGGCCTCGACCCATCGCTGCTCAGATGGGGACCAGAAGGGGTGTTCGTGCGTCGCCGTGAGTTTCTCAGTGCCACTGTCTGTGGCGATTGAGAGCGTGTTGAACTTCTTGTCGCTTCTCGTGACGATCAGGCGGGTTACTTCGCGTGGGCCGGACTCTCCCGTTTCCGGGTCTGCGGCCATTACTTTGTCGCCGAGTTCTACGTCCTCGATGTCCTTAGTGCTGCCGTCACCCATGAGGACGCCGGTTCCCGCCAGGAAGCACTTACATCCGGATGGAGCACCCTTTTTCAACTTCTGTGCGTCTTTCCCTGCTTCCTCGGCCTCTTTAAGCCTCTTCAGCTTGAGGAGCTTGAGCGCCTTGGCGGGAGTGGGCAGGTCCAGTAGCGAGTTTCCGCAGTCCGCGCTCAATCCGGGATTGCTGACGCACCTCTTCCAGGCGTTGAGGTCAGGCAGGACTACATCCTTGAAGATGGCGCCGAGAAGGCCTCCGGTTCGCTGCTCGACATCGCTCGGGCCGATGTTGATTGCGATACACCGGCCTACTGCACAAGCCAGGGTCCCGCCCCGGCTGTCACGCATCGTCTGACCCGAACTTGTGACATATGCAGTTCCGCTACGGCCACCGCTACCGCCGCCTCCGCCGCCGCCTCCGCCCCCTACGTACCCATTACCGCCATTGGCTTCATGGCCGTCGTTGCCGTGCTTGGGACATGCCGGGTTGCTCCCACCACAGGCCAGGCCAAGGCCGCTGGGGTCATCGTTGCTGAGCGGGTTCTGGGCGCCGTAGCTGTAGCCGTTGAGGGATTGGGAAATTTCAGCTTGTAGGAGTGCGTCGACGCTGATGAACTGGCCGATTCCCGGGTCGTATTCGCGGGCGCCGATGTGGGTCAGGCCGGTGGCGGTGTCCGCGGGTTTACCGAGGAAGGACTTGTCGTCAGGCCAGTTGGTGCTCTTCTCGCCGCGGGGGGCACCGAAGGCGCTGGTGTAGCGCTTGGTGACGGCATAGGTCGTGGCGTCAAGGGCGAGGCTCGCGGTGCCGTGATGGTCGGCTGCCAGGAAGTTGAGCTTCGTGGCCGCAGCGCCGGCTGTCGCCGTGCGGACCGCGATGGTCTGGCCGTTGGCCGTGTAGTAGCGGCTGCCGGAGAGGGTCTTGGTGGTGCCCTTGGTGGTGAGGCGGACTTCGGTGGCGCCGAGGTAGAGGACGGTGTCGCCGTCGCCCTTGGCGCGGCGGATGAGGAGTTCGCCGCTCGCGTCGTACAGGTAGTCCGTCTGGGCCGGGCCTTCGGTGGTGCGGGCGAGTTTGCCCTCGGTGTTCCAGGCGAGGGTCTGCTGGGCGGTGCCGTCGGGGCGGGAGGTGGTGTTGCCGGTCTTGTCGTAGCTGTAGGTCTGGGTCTTGCCTGCTGTTTCGGTCTTGACCAGGGGGTGGGGCTGGTTCTGGTCGGTGCGGTAGGTGTAGGCGGTGGTCTTGTCGCCGGAGCTGGCGTGCTGGGTCTCGGTCTTGCGCTGGCCGGCCTGGTTGTAGGTGTAGCTGGTCCAGTACGGGGCGGCGCCGTCGATGTTGGGCGTGGTGCGGCCGGTGGTCGCGCAGTCGGCGGTCTTGGGGGTCCAGGCTTCGGTCAGGCGGCGGTGGCCGTCGTAGGCGAAGCACTGGTAGTCGGGCTTGGTGGTGCCGCCCTGGGTGGTGGCGTCGAAGATGGAGGTGACGTTGCCGGCGTCGTCCTGGGTGAACTTCAGTTCCTGCGGCATGTAGCCGTGGACGTCGTCGGTGACGTAGGAGCGGGTCAGGCGGCGGGTGCCGGGCTCGTAGTCGTAGTTGAGGTAGGCCTTCTTCGCCGAGGTGGTGCTGCTCAGTCCGAGGGTGTGCTGGCGCAGGTCGCCTTGCGGAGAGTAGACGGCGCCCAGGAGGTAGCCGCTGGTGCCTGTCGACTTGAGTTGCTGGCCGGTGGCGTTGTACGTGTAGCCGACCGTCTCGGCGGCCAGGCCCGCCACCGCGGGCTCGGAGGCCTGGCTGATGGTGCCGTCCAGGCGGTAGCCGGTGGTGAAGGAGAGTGTCTTGGGCACGCCCGCCTTCACCAGCGCATCGTCGTCAGGCAGGGTCAGCTGGCTGCCCATGACCTGGTAGAGGCTGTCGTACTGGGTGACCTGCTGTGTGTAGGCCTTGCCGGTTGTGCCGCCTTCATAGCGCACGGCCGTGTCCTGCTGGCCCTCTTCGAGGGTGTCGAAAGTCCAGGCGGCGAGCTTGTTGGCGTTGGTCTTGTCCGTCTGCCACAAGCCGGTTCTGCGGTTGAGGTCGTCGTACTCGGTGAGGAGCTTTCGCTTCTCCTCGTCGGTGGTGGTGATGGGCCGGTCGAGGGTGTCGTAGGTGGTGCTGGTGGTGCCCTTGTCCGGGTCCTTGGCGGCGACCCGGCGGCCGAACAGGTCGTAGCTGTAGGTCCACTTGGCGTCGTCGGGGCCAGTGAGCGTCTCCTGCTGGCCGGCGGGCGTGTAGGTGTAGTTGGTGGTGGTGAAGTCGGTGCCGGTGGGCTGCGGGCCACCGTACTCTCGGCGCTGCGTCAACTGACCCAGGGCGTTGGTGACTTCGGCGGTGGCCTGGCCGCCCGTGGGGGCGCTGGTGGCGACCGTGTCGCCGGTGTAGCTGGTGTGGGTGGTCCAGCGGGTGACGCCGTAGTTCTTGGTCACCGCCTTGGTGGCGCGGCCGGCTCCGTCGTAGGTGGTGTCGGTCTGGACGGGGGCCTGGCTGCCTTCGGTCTGCACCACGTCGGTGGACGGCGGGGAGGTGTTGTCCCAGATGTCGCCCTGCGCACTGGTGGCGAGGCCGCGGTCGTCGTAGAGCGTGAGTGAGACGAGGCGGCCGCCGATCGGGGTCGGGGTCTGGGTCTGGCGGGTGCGCAGCAGGGAGTCGTAGAACTCGTAGGTGGTGTTGTAGCCGGATCCGTCGCCCTTGAGGGTGCCGGTGGACACCCAGGAGAGGTCTTTGCTGGTGACCTTGTAGTCGTAGACGTAGTTGGGGGTCTTGTTCAGCGCGGTGGAGCGGTTGGGCAGCCAGACCTTGGTGACGCGGCCCAGGCTGTCGTACGTGGTCTCGGTGACCTTGTCGTTGGGGTCGATGGTCTTCACCGGTGAGCCGGTGGCGAAGTCGACGTGGGTGGTGGTCGTGTGTTTCTTGGCGTTGCTCACGCTGCTGGAGGTGAGCGGGCCGGCCGCCGTGGGTGTGTAGGTGGTGGTGGCGGTGGTCAGGTCGTTGGTGTCCTTGACCACTAGGGGGCGGCCCAGGGTGTCGTAGCTGGTGGTGGCCGTCTTCTGCCAGGACGGTGTGTTGTCCGCGGTGTAGGCCTTGGCGCGTCCGGTCCAGGCGGGCTCGCCCTGGGTGGGCTTTTGGGAGGCTGACCAGGCGGTGGCGGCGGGGTTGTCGTAGACCGTGGCGGTGTCGGTGATCACGTCGCCGGGCTGGTCGGAGTTGGCCGGCAGGTCGAGGGCTGTGTCCGTGATCGCGCATGTCTTGGCGACGGTGCGGGTGCGCGAGACCAGGGAGCTGATGCCCTTGTCGGCGTTGCGTGCGTACCAGGTGCGGGTGCAGGTCTCATCGCCCGGGATCGCGTTGTCGCCGGTGTCCTCGACGGTTTCGGCCATGCCGTAGTCGTCGTAGGTGGTCTTGGTGGTGCGGATGCGGTCGCGGGGTGTTGCGGTGCTGGTGATGTTGGTGCGGGCGTGGCTGGCGGCGGTGCGGACGTAGTTGGCCTCGATGTCCGCGTACGACTTGTGCTGGGTGGCGGTCCGCTGCGACCAGGGGTCGTTGATGGTGCCGGAGACTTCGGCGTCGCCGTTGTAGGTGACGCTCTCGCGGGTGAAGCCGGCGTACGGGTCGGAGTCGGTGATCTCGGCGGCCTTGATGCCGGTCACCTTGACGGTCTTGCGTTTGTCCGGGTCCAGGGTCTTGCCGTCCGCGGCAAGGACGCGGTCGCCGTGCATGCCGCGCAGGTAGACGTTGACCTCTTTGAGCTGGTCGCTGTCCTTGTCGCCGGTGAGGTGGGTGACCTTGCCGTAGCCGCGCCAGATCGACCAGGTGCGCTCCTTGGCGGGAGTCATCGGGTCGTCGTTGTAGTGCCAGGCCCCGCCGCCGGAGTACTGGTAGGTGTGCTGGACCGCCTCGGAGCCGCCGCGCGGGTCGGTGGTGGATACGGCGGTCACCGGGTACTTCTGGAACCAGTCCAGGATGGGGGTCTTCTCGCCGTTGGGCGACCAGTACACCGGGTAGCAGCGTCGGGTGTTCTCGTCCGGCTTGGGCATGGTCTGCCCGGCCACGCAGTCCGCCTCCGCGTAGGAGACGAGTGTTTGTGCTCCAGTCTCGGAGGTGACGGAGCGCAGGCGGGGCTTGTCGAGCGAGATGATGTCGTCCGATGCCCCGTCGACCCGGTTGGGCAGGAAGACGTGGCTGAACGTCACCGGGTCCAGGGCCAGGTCGGTGCCGCGCTTGCCGGTGTGCTTGATCTCCTCCAGCCACAGCGCCTGGTCGGTGGAGTCCCCCGTGTCACCGGGATCGAGGTAACGCTGCTTGAGCTCCCACGTGTCCACGGCGGTGAAGTCGGGGGTGGCGGCGGCCGCCTCCCAGGCATGGGTGGTGATGCCGGTCATGCGCTTGCGGGTGAAGAACGCGGGACCGACGTTGCCGGTGCACTTGTCGCCGTCTTTGCAAACGGTATCGAAGGGCACGTCGGGCCAGTTGTCGCGGGTGTCCTCGGTCAGCACGTCGCAGCCGGTACCAGCCGCCACACAGCGCTCGGCATAGGTGAAGGTGACCTTGTTGGAGGCGGCGGGCTTGGCGGAGAAGAGGGCGTCGGCACGCTGGCCGTAGCGGATCTCCTTGAGGCGGCCGCCACGGGTGTAGTCGGTGCCGGTGGTGTCGTCGCCGAGCTTGTCGTAATTGTTGTGCTCGGCCACGTACCAGTAGGTCATCGCGTTGGCGTGGGCGTCCTCGACCAGGTCGAGGTTCCAGCGCCAGGCCTGCTTCTTGTCCCGGCTCGCGAAGGAGGAGCCGTCCTCGTAGCCGGGTTCGTCCTTGTCGTCGCCGAAGACCGGGACCGTCCACACCGAGTCGGTGCGTTCGGAGCCCGCGCCCTCCAGCTTGTTCAGGCCGAAGGTGTAGGTGGTGCCCTCGCCGGTGACCACGGTCCAGTACTCGCCGTTGTCGTCGCCGTTGTCGGCGCCGGTGCGGTGGGTGACGGTGGAGGCGTCGTCGTTCTTCAGCCGCCACTTGCCGGTGGGGTCGTCCTTGACCAGTTCGGTGGCCTTGCCGTCCAGGACGAGGGAGGCGTTGTCGTACTTCCAGCACAGGTCGTACTTCTTGTCCTGGCCGTCGTCGTCACAGGAGCCGTACTTGCGCTCGATGTAGGAGGAGGTGAGGTCGAAGCCCTCACCGATCGCGGTGCCCTGGTTGTTGGTGGAGGCGGTTCGGCCGTCCACGCTGCCGGAGTCGTAGGAGATCGACAGGTCCGGCTCGGGGCCGGCCGCGGCGGGCGGGGTGCGCAGCGGGTAGGACCAGGTGAAGGATCCCGAGGAGCCGCCGGCCTCCCAGGTGGAGGAGGCTGCCAGCGGGGTGGCCTTGTAGTCGCCGGAGCCGGACTTGGTGCCTGCCGCCAGGGCGAACACCATCGTCCGCCCTCCGGCCGTGCGGGCCTTGGAGGTGGCCGGGAAGGTGAGCGGGGCGGTGAGTTCCTCGTCCTTGCGGAGGTTGGTGGACTCGACGGGGGTGCGGGTGCGGCAGTCGGCCTTGGCCGGGGTCTTCAGTGCGCAGTCGGGCAGTTGCAGCAGCTGCAGGCGGCCGGCCCAGTCGCCGCCGTAGGCGGAGGCGAACGCCTTGTAGTTCAGGCCCAGTCGGGCCTGGCCTCCCCCTTCGGGGCCGGTGACGGCGAGCACCACGCCTTTGACGCCGAGTTGCTGGGTCTTGCGCCGGTCCAGGACCTGGACGTGGACCTTGCCGGTGGCTGCGGGCTGCTTCTTGCCCTTGGCCTGGCGGGGCGCTGTGAGGGTGAGCGGCAGGGCGCCTGGGGTAGCGCTTGCCCTCCCCGACGAAGACAGGGTCAGCGTTGCCTTCCCGCTCGAGGGCCAGGTGACGGTGCGGCGTTGGTCGGTGCGGGCACGACGGGCCGCGGTCGTGTCGGCCGCGGCCGCTTTCGCTACTGCTGCCGCGTTCTGCTTGTTCACCTTCGCGGTGAACGGGGAGACCTCGGAGGCGCGCGGCGCGTCCAGCTTGGGCCGGCCCAGGGGGTCGGTGTCCGCGGCGAACGCGACCGGGCTCAACAGGCCCGGCAGCAGGGCGAATCCTGTCAGCACCGCGATCCGTGGTCTTAAGGACCGGTTCCGGGTGCGGGCCCGGGCGGGCGAGGGTCTCTTGGTGCCGCCCGTCCGGGCACGGCCGAAGGCAGGCAGGTTCATCACGCAGCTCCTTGCGTGCGGCCACCGGATTCCGGGTGACCGCACGCCGTCGAAGGAAAGTCAGCAAGAAGGAGGGGGGCAGAACAGCGGAAGGAAGTCAGCCGCTGCTCAGGACGCGAGGTCCGCGATCTGGCTGCTCACCTGGCCCTGGGACATGGCCCCGGTCCACACGCGCAGCTTCGCCAGGTCACCCGGCAGGTAGTGCCCGGTCGTGCCCTTCGCTGATCCACGGCCCGCCGTGAGGGCGCCGCTTCCCTGTTGCGGTGTGCCAAGCCCAGGGTCTTCCTCGCCTTGCTGGGCGAACGGGCCGACGTAGAGCTGGGCGAGGCCGAACTGCTGTTTGCCCTGGTCATCGGTGAAGTCCAGGCCGGCGTCGAAGACACCGGTCACGTCCACCCAGGTGTCCCACTCCTTGTCGCCGATCGGCTCCTGGGCCGGGGCGAGTGCGGTGTCGATCACCTTGCCGCTGGCGTCCACGGCGGAACGGCCGAACCTCCACTGGTAGGCGTCGGCGGACAGCTTCTCCACCCACAGCGCCCAGGACGATTCCTTGCCGACCGGGGTGGACTGCGCGGCGACCAGGCCGCGGTAGCCGACCGGTTTGGCGGCCAGCAGCGCCTTGTTCAGCCGTACCCGTGCGGAGACGGTGAACGAGCCGGTCTCGTCGACCACCGGGCCGACGCCGGCGGCGTAGCCGGAGGTTCCGTTCAGGACCAGTGCTGTGGCGTCCTCGCCGGTCAGTCCGGCACCCGATCCGGACAGGGCCAGCGCGCCGCGCCGGTAGGGGAAGGAGGTGCTGGCGGGGTCGTCGGAGTCTTCCGGGCTCTCGGTGACCTGGCTGCCGGAGGAGATGGTGGCATCCCAGTGGGCGACCAGTTCGTTGGCCGGCACCTCGTCCTTCTCCACCCGGTCCTCCTTGCGGATTTCCTCGGGCGTCAGCGGCCGCTGCCAGGTCGCGATCTCGTCGATGCGGCCGTGGAAGTACTCGCCGTAGCTGCCGCCGACCTTGGAGCGGCCGACCATCAGGTTCCGGTCCGCCGTCCAGGGCGTGTAGGTGGCCGCCGCGTCCGCCAGGACCACCGGGGAGCCCTGGGGGCGTCCATTGACGTAGAGCTGGATGGTGTCGTTGGTCTTGTCCACGTCGCCCTGGGTGTCGAACACGCCGGTCAGGTGGGTCCACACCTTCAGCGGGGGGCTCGGCGCATCGGCCAGGGAACGAATGTAGACCGGTCCGTTCTTGTCCTGGTCGGTGCGGTTGAACACCCACCTCTTGTGCGTGGCCGAGTAGTAGAGGGTGAACGCCGAGCCATGCTCGCCCGGGGCGGCCAGCACCGTGCGGTTGGCGGAAGCGTCGGTGAGGTAGGCCCAGGCGGAGATGGTGAAGGAGTCCTGGGAGTTGACCGACACGGCGTCCGTGGAGGCGTAGCCGACCTGCTGGGCGGGGTCGCTGAGGTTATCGTTCAGGCGCAGCGCGTAGTCGCCGGCGCCGCGCCGGCCCATGGTGGACCAGCCGGTCCCGGCCTCGTCGCGCAGCACCACATCGTGGCGGGAGCCGCTCTCGCCGGTGTCCTTGGCCGTCAACAGCGCGGAGCCCGGGGCGCCGTCGTCGAAGCGCCAGCGGCCGGTGGTTCCCGCAGCAGTGCCGGTCTTGAAGGTGAACTCGGCCGGCGGTCCCCAGCGTTTGCGGCCGTCCTTGTCCAGCTCAAGGTCACTGGCCTCCACGGCCAGAGTCTGGGTGCCCGGCAGGCCGGGCTTGACGTTCTTCACCGTGACCGGGGCGTTCGTCTCGGCTGCATTCACCGTCTTCGTCGCGTCGGCGTCCGAGGTCAGCAGCCGCCACCGGTAGGCCTTCACGTCCTTGTCGGCGGTGTTCGGCTTGAAGGTGAAGCTGCCGGGCTCGCCGGGGCCGCCGTGGGGCGCGCAGTCGTTGGCCGTGCATTCGGTGTAGGGGGCGCCGGTCACGATGGTCGGTGCCTTCGGCGCGGTGGAGTCGATGCGCAGGTAGCACCAGGAGGAGTACGGCGAGAACAGGTCGCCCGACTTGCCGTTGTAGTTCCAGTGCGACTGCGTGCGGGCCCGGTAACGGTACAGCCCGCCGTCCGCGCGCTTGTCCGTGGTCGCCTTTTCCAGGGTGCCGTCCGAGTGCCACCCTGAGGGCGGTTTGTAGGTGCTCCACACGTTCGACCAACTGCCTGCGGTGGTGTCGGTGCTGGAGCGCTGCATGACGAACTCAGCCTGCAGGTAGCCCTCTTCCTCGCTCTGGTGCTGCTCGACCTTGGTCTGCACCCGGGCCTGCACGGTCGGCGTCGCGGTGGTCACCGTCAGCGGCGCGGAGGAGGGGGAGCAGTACGCCTTGTCGCCGGAGCCCGGGATGGCGCCGACCGAGGTGGGCACTCCGGGCTTGTGCACGTACCAGACCTTGAGTTCGGCATTGGAGTCGAACCGCTTCCACGCCCGCGGCTCCCCCTCGTCCTTGGCCCGCAGCATCAGCGTCAGCCGCGAGATCTTGCCGTCCGCCAGCGAACGGACCGTGGAGGTGAGGTTCTCGTCCTTCTCGTCCGGGTTGTCGTTGAACTCCACCCAGGCATTGGGCTGATCCGGGCTGCACAGGTCCCCGCGACCTGCGGAGACATAGCGGTCGCCCATCTGGTCCAACTGCCGGGGGCCCGGCCAGCGAGTGCCTTCCGAGATGCCGTCGGTGCGCTCCAGATCCACCCAGTGCGGGGTGCAGTTGAACGACCAGGTCTCATACGCGCGGAAGGTCGCGTCCAGCACCTGCTTGCCGGACAGCTTGGACGCCCCGAACTCGAAGTACATCCGGTCGGTATAGCCGCCGGTACTGCACGCATAGCCGTCCGCGATGCCGCAGCGGCCTACGCCCTTGGGCTCACTGAACTTCCAGAACTTATCGCCGTCCGAGGACAGCTTCGTCCACTCCGACTTGCCCAGCCCCACCGACGGGTCGATGAACACCGGGTACACCGTGTCCTTGCCACGCAGCAGATCCAGGTCCGGCGACACCGAGACCGCGCCGTCGCCGACCGTCACCGGCAGTTCGGCGCTGGCATCGCCTTCACCGGGCTGCGCCGGGCTCTGCGTACCGGCCTGTTCGCCCTGCGGTGCCAGGGCGCGCTCCGTCTGCGGCGTCACGGCTCGCTTCGCCGGCCCGGACTTCTGTGGTTGCTGGGCGGTGTCACCGGCGGAGTCCCACATCTGGCCGGCCGGGCCGCGGAAGATGGCGTTGCCGTCCGCGTCCACGGCGCGCAGACCGCCGCCCTCGCCAGGGACCAGGCTCAGCCCCTCGCCCCTGGCCGAGAGTTTAATCTTCTCCAGTTCGGGACTGGCCGCGGCCTCGGCGGTCTTGACCGCCAGCACCTCGCGATACCCCTCGGCGGTCGCCGTCAGCTGCAGGTCCACGCCCTTGATCGGCACATCCGCATAGGTGGCCGTCGCACCGTCCAGCGACGGTGCGGGCAGCGAGGTCGGCCACCCCAGCCTGAGGCCCTGGCCGTCACGGCCCAGCCGCAGCATGTCCGCCCCGCGGCCGCCGCCGGAGAACGCCAGGTCGACCACCGCCGCCTTCGGGCCGACCGTACCGTCGGAACGCTTCTCGAGAGTGACATCGATGCCCCGCCAGCCGCCGTCCGCCGTACGGGACCGCTGCGGCTCCGTGGCCTGCGTGATGACGAACGTTCCATCCGGGTTCGCCATCGTCGTCGTGTACTCGGTGCGCTCCGCACTCACCTCGACCGGCTCCCCCGAGGCCACCGCCCGCTGGGAAGCTGACTGTTCACTGAGCCCGGACTGCGGGACGGGGTCGGGCGACGGATCGGCAGCCGCAAACGCCACAGACGGCAAAAGCGACAGCAGCATCGCCGCTGTCGCCGCCCCTCCGGTCACACGGCGTAATCGTCTTTGCGCACCGGCATGACAGTGCCCCCGCTCCAACTCCACAGTCCCCACCCCAGAGTCACCATTTGTTTACAGGCGGAGCGAGTTAACGCCCCAACAGTTCCCCACGTCAATGTGAACCGGAACACAATTCCGCGCGTCCGTACGGCTCGAACCGGGCGAAATGGCAAGCGCCGGCCAGTTTACGCCCTCGGGGCGCGAATACAGCTTCGCTACTCGCTGTAGCCAGTATGGGGATGCCACCGATACAGAACCCGCCAACACCGTCCGCCCGGCAAACAGACGCCCGCACACTGCGGATCGGCACGAAGAACATCCGAAATGACTGACAGTTCACGGACACAGAGTCCGCCAGAGCGGCATTCATCGAATGGTCGGCACCAACCAGAACTAGCCACCTCCTCAACCTCGTTGACCAGCCGGGTCACCCAGCGTGCAGCCACCCGACACTCAGGCACCCGACCACGCAGGGCCCTTCACGACCACCACACATCCCGCCAGCCGAGACGTCTGAATAGGGATCGCCAGCCTCGAACCAATGGCACTCCGTTCATACAAGCCCCGACCCTGGACAGGTGGCAGTCCCCCACACACACGGCAGCGGGCAGCGGGCAGCGGGCAGCGGGCAGCGGGCAGCGGGCAGCGGTGATCATCACGGATCCGGTGCCCAGCGCCAGACATGGCCTCGCCGCTTCCTGTCCCCCTCCTCCTCGATCAGGCCCTGGGCTGCCTGCCGGTAGCCTCGAACACCACTCGGGCCCTTCATTTGGCGGCTTGGTTGCCAGGGGCATAGATGTGCGGCCGGGGTTCTGGGCGAAGCCCCCGGCATGTCAGCGTCGTTGCCGCTGCTGGCGCGTGGTCAGCGCGGGCGCCATGTGCGGACTTCGAGGTGGGTGATGTGGGCGTCCGGGTGGATACGCCCGGTCTCCACGAGCCACTGATGGACCGCGGCGGTGACGTCGCCGCCTGCCGTGTCCACGCGGCGGGCGAAGTCGGTGGCGGCGAAGCCGCCGGTGGTGGCGGAGCCGTAGGAGCGTTCCTCGGTGTGGTCGGCGCGCTGAATGACGTCGCGGCGGATGCCGGGTGAGTCGGTGCGGCTGCCGGAGGCGTGGAGGTAGCCGGTCTTGGCGAGGCGGACGGTGAAGGCCAGGCGGAGGTTCTGGCGGGCGGCTTCGGCGATGAGGGGGCGCAGGCGGGCGGAGCCGGAGGCGATGGCCTGGGCGGCGACGCGTCCGGTGCCAGTGCCGGTGGGGGTGATGAGGACGGCTTTGGTGCGTACGCGGGCGCGGGTGCCGGAGTTGGTGGTGCGGCGGGTGATGTGGGGGGCGGCGAGGGCGGCAAGTTCGGTGGTGTCGGTGATGCCGGCGGTGTGGACGGCGGTCAGGACGTGGGTGAGGGCGGGAACGAAGGCGGCGCCTTTGTGTTTTGTGTAGAACTGGGAGACCAGGGAGGGGTCGCGGTTGATGATGCGGGCGATGTCGCGTTTGGTGTAGCCGGCAGCCTGGAGTTGGTCGGCGAGTTGAGCGGCTTCGTTCAGCTGCTGGCGGGGTGCGGTGGTGCGGCGGCGGTTGCGGGGTGGCATCAGGCCCCCGTGCTGGTCTGGGCGAGGGCGGTGCGTCCGGCGTCGCGCAGGGTCAGGAGGTCTTCTTCGCTGGCGGGGGCGGTGAGGGGGCCGGCGAGGTGGCCTTTGAGGAGGTAGTCGCCGGGCTGGTGCCGGTGGGGCCAGTTCTGGGGCTGGGTGAGGTAGAGGGCGTCGGTGCGGAAGGCGATGACGCTGCCGGGCGGGGCGTGCAGGGCTCCGGCGTGGGTGTTCTGGTCGCGGTGGCGCTGGGTGAGCAGGGCGGCGCGGGCGCCGGACCAGATGGCGGCGGACCATTCGGGGTGGGCGTTGGGGTCGCGGGAGAACCCGGTGGGTTTCTGCCAGGTGATCAGGTCGTCGTCGAAGCCGATGATTTCGGCGTCCGGGGGGACGTCGCGCTCAAGGTGGCGGGGGGGGGGTGGTGCCGGTGACCATGCGGGGGCGTTGGGCGAAGGAGCCGATGCCGTACAGGAGGATGGCGCGTACGGCGCGGGAGGCGAGGTGGGCGGCGCGGGATTGCTGGGGGCCGGTGTGGAAGTGGGCCTGGGTGGCGAGGTTGGTCCAGGCTTCTTTGAGTTTTTCGGCCCAGTCGTCCAGGGGGTGCCGCGGAGCAGGGGGGAGGGCCCCGCCACGCGGCGGGCGGTCTCCCCCGGCGCCCCGCGAGGATGCGCAGGCAGAGAGCGGTTCTCCTCGCCCTCGACCGATGGGCGCGTACGCCGAGCCACCGGGTCCCGCGCTTCTTCGCCGAACGCGCGTGCGGGTCGATCTTGCGGCTGCCGCCGCTGAGCGGCGGGCAGCCTAGTGGCGGGGTCTGACAACAGGGCCCGATTTCGCTGCTTTCGACAGCGCCAACTCGACTGCCAGCGGCCAGGGTTGACTAATTCTCGCCGTCCTGCCGCGCTGACGGCGACGCGATCAACTGTCCCAGCAGGTCCGCACTTGGGGGCAAGAGCACGAGCCGCGGCGGTGGGGCCGGATGAGCCTCATCCCTGCGGTCCGCAGGGGTCCGCACGCGAGGCGTTGTCAGAGCCTTCCGCCACGATGCGCGCATGAGCCTTACGTCCCACCTCAAGGAACCCAGCTCGACCATCTCCCGCTTCCTCGCGGAGCAACTCCCCCATTCCAGGGCGGTACTGGCCGACTGCCGCAGGCGACTGGCCCCGTTCCCCGCCCCGGAACGGCCGTCGGCACCAGTCGGCCAGCAGGTCGAGTACCGGATGCTCGGACACACCATCGACCACCGGCTGCGTATCACGCTCGGCGCCCCCACCGGCTCTCCGATCAGGGAGGGGGTCGTGCGTGCCGTAGTCGACGACGCCGGATGGCCCAGCCGCGAGGTGATCCGCACCGTACAGGAGGCGGGCAGTGCCCTGCTGGGAGAACTCAGCCGGTATGAGAGCGACGCCGGGCAGCCGCTGGCCCTTGAGCCGCCGGCCGAGGACCGGCTCATCCGGCTGTGCCACATCGCCTCCGGCTTCGAGGCCATCTTCCGGCACGGAGGCTGGATGCGCGGCAACCGTCTGGGCTTATGCACCCCCACCGCCACCCTGGACGACCTCGTCGGCGCGGTGGCGGACTACGTCGTCGACGACATCCAGCAGCAGATGGAACTCGCCGCTCATCCCGGCCCTTTCGACAACCTGCGGCTCCTGCCCGACGGGCTGCGGATCTGCGGCCCCACCTTCGCCGGCTGTGCCTACGTCGGCGGCACGGACGCGGACTTCATCCTCGACGGCGCACTGATCGACTGCAAGGCGACCATCCGTCCCGAACGCATCAACCGCGCAGAGATCTACCAGCTCGCCGGGTACCTACTGCTCGACCACAGCGACACCCACGCCATCACCTCCCTCGGGCTCTACCTCTCCCGTCAGGGCGCACTCATCGACTGGAGCGTGGAGGATTTCCTCGCCCTGCTGGGGGCGCGGCACGATCTGCCGACGCTACGAGCGGCCTGCCGATGTGCGCTCACCGACGGCGCAGCAGGCGCTCCCCTGCCACCCCCGGCCCCCGGCGGCAGCCCGCTCCCCCGGCCGCGCTCCGCCGGCCCCGTGCAGGACACACTCTTCGACGAACTGGACTGAAAACGCTGCGCCGTTCCGCTTCACGACATAGTCAGCGCCATCGACCACGCCCAGGCGTCAGCCGCTGGGCGGCCAGGGTTATCAGCCCTGCCGCCGGAGACGCCGTCGTACAACGTTCCTCGCCACCGGCGAGGGGCTTACTCGCAGGTCAAACACCCTTACCTATAAGCCAATTGGCCGACGAGGCATTGTGATGGCCGAGGCTGTTCGGTGACAGTCCGGCTCCCGCCATGGCCCGCGACCATGGCATCCCGCCGCCTTCCAGGCCCGTTGTCTGACGGTGGGCGATCTGGATCGCGGGCACCGAGCGCAGCCTCCTCATTCCACGAACCCAAAACTGGCCGTGGAGACCCAACTGGCCGACGTCAGGAACCCAGCGAGGTTATGGGGTGGCTCGCGCTGCCGACGGCCCAGGCTGTCATAGGTAGGCAGGACACACCGAAGGCCAGCACCGGGGGTGTCGGCCGGGCGCTCGGCAGGCGCGGGCCAACGCGCCTGCCCTTCCTGAGGTTCGAGGTTGCGACCAGTCGCCTTCAGGGGGACACCGGCCGCTGAGGCGAGCGGTGTCGTCGCTGCGCAGCGTCCCCCAATCGAGCCTGGACTGCAAGCGAGCGGGAACAAATACTGGGCCGCGCTGGCCTCTGCTGGCGGCGGTCGTCCCGCAGGCTGCCCAGCCTGATTACAACTTGACCGTGCGCAACACTGCATGGCGAGTCAGCGGCAAGTCTCGGAGCGCCACGATGCCGGCAGCGAACTGTGTAGCCGGCAGGGGAACGTTGACTAGGCCGTGAACCGGCAAAGTGGACATAGAGGCCTTGGTTGGTGGGTGGCCAGCGGGACAGGCATGGAAGGCTGTACGCATCGCGCAGCCCCGCTGAAATGCAGGGCCAACTGCTGCTGGACTGCGCGCTTATTGCGACCACTCAGCCCCAGGGCTCCGGCCGTCGGGCCGGGTCCTTCGCCCGACGGAGTCATGCCGTGAACCACCTGCCCCCTCCCACCGCGCCAGCTTCCCCCGTGCGCTGGGATTCCACGCACGCCCTGATCCTGCTGATCGCGTTTCTCACGCTCGGCACCCTGCTGTTCCTCCGGGGAACGCCCACCGGCGCCATCCTCGCCCTGCTCGGCGGCTGCGGTGCGATCGGCGCAGGCACCCTCGCCCTCGCCGGCGGCGGCCGCCGACTGATCGCTGCCCTGGCCGAGGCCGCGGTGCGCTCCGGCGTCGGCAGGTAAACGCCCGCCATGGCCCGTTCCAGCAGTGCCGCACACGCGCCCTATGCCCGCCTCGCCGCGCACCTGACCGCGCTGCGCAAGCACGCACGGCTCAGTCAGCGCGCCCTCGCCTCGGCCGCAGCAGTCTCCCGCGGCACGATCCAGAACGCCGAGTCCGGTACCTCCGCCCCCTCCCTCGCCGTCCTCGACGCCCTCCTGGACGCGTGCGGGGCTTCCGGCCACGCTCGCCACGACGCGCACCAACTGCGCACTCAGGGCCGCACCACCGCACGCGGCCGCGATATCGGTGCGCCCTCCGCCCAGTACATCTATGGCCGCGGGGCACTCGCTGCCGTGCTCGCCAACGCCTACGAGAAAGCCGGCGCCCCCTCCCCCAGCAGCTTCACCCGCCCCGCGGCAGGGCTGACACCCATTCCCCGTACCACCCTCTACAACATCATCAACCGCCGTCGTCTGCCTGCGACCGAGGAACAACTAGTAACGTTCCTCGCCGTCTGTCGAGTCAAGCCGAGCAACCGCGCCCACATCGACAGCGCGTGGCGGAGCGTTCGCAACTTCCATCACCCGAAGCCACCGACCCACTGGTCAAGAACACCATCAGCGCCCGCGGGACGGTCCGGAGAGACGCGGTTCAGCAGCACCTGACACGCACGCTCGTGGGCCGCACGCAGCGCCTTGAGACGCCCTGACGCCGTCAACTGCCGCTCCCGCCGCGCTCGCCGGCAAGGTCGTCGAGCGCGGCCTCCACCAGTTTGTCGTCCTCTACGCCATCGGCACCGCCGCTTCTTCAGCCTGCGGAAGCAGGAAAGGGCGATCCCAGCGCCCAGTGCGTCGTGCCAGTGGCGGCCGCCCCACATAGGAGGCGATACTCCCCGACCATTTCTCGTCACACTGACCATAATGAAGGTAGAGTAGCTGGCGCCAGCTGCGCGAGACAGGACAACAGAGGGGCTTGCGCATGACCTCCGATGGCGAGCTTTCCGACAGCCGTGCGACAGCCGCGCACCCGAGCCCCACATTCGAGACCCACAGCGAATACGAGGTGGCTACGGCCCCGCGAACCGTGACCGGCCACCTCTTCCACTACACCAACACCGAGGCCGCAGTTACCGGCATCCTGGGCAAGGGTATGCTGCGTCTGTCGCCCTACAAGTTGACCAATGACCTGTGGGAATTACAGCCGCACTACCCGACACTCAGCGCACACCATGACCACCAAGGTCTCGATGCCGGCTTCTCCCTCTGGGATGAGATCGACCGACAGCTGCGCATGCACACCAAGGTCGGATGCCTAACGCAGGACGTGACCCTGCCGCGCAGCGTATTCAACCGAGACGCGCTGCGGGGGTGGGCCCATCTGTCTCTGTGGGCTCATTACGGCGCCGCACACACGGGGGTGTGCCTCAGATTCGACCGCGACAAACTCATCGAGTCCCTCCTCACCCACTCTGCTTCCGCAGCCTTTGCCTTCCACGGTCCGGTCCGATACCTAAGCAGCCAGGCCGCTCCAGCCACCCGCGGCATTGACCTGGGACAGGTCGCGGAATTCGGCGTGGATGCTGTCGCGATGACCTACGCCGAGGCCAACAAGGAAGCGTTGTTCTTCCGCAAGCACATCGACTGGGACAGCGAGTGCGAGTACCGGCTCATCCTGCTTAACCAGTCCACCGATTACGACTACGTGGACATCCGAGCCGCGCTCACCGGCGTTGTCCTGGGTAGCGCGTTCCCGCAAGAGCGCGTACCGGACCTGCTGCAGGCTCTTGAGCCCTATCCCGATGTCACCGTGGAGTACCTGCAGTACCTCAACCGCAGCCTGCATTGCTTTCCCTTTGAAGGTGTTGTCCCTCAGCCCCGGCCGCCCTCCGTACACGCCTGGCCTGCTCCGCAGCGCGAGGGTTCCCTGACCGAGCGTCTAATCGCATTGCGTAGCGCCGAAACCGAGGCCACAGCACGCCGTCAGGCCAGCGCCCAGCTCATCCAGCAGATGCTGGCACAGCTCGAAACAGGTGCTACACAGCTTGTCTCGCAACTGAGCCAGTGGCCCGGAACTGAAGTCGCCAACTACCCCCGGATCACGGCAGTGCCCGAAAGCATGCGGGCGCGAAGGCCTGGAGTGCGAGGGGAGGCCGTCCACTACGAACACGGCTTCTTGTGCGTGGTGGAGAACCTCCCCCGCCAGTCGTACACCCTGACGGCAGCGGCGGCTGTTCAGGTCTTGGACAACGAGCGCCTGCGTCTTCATGCCGTTGTGGGCACCGAACACTGGCGCTCCGGCGGAAACGAGCGCGAGGAACTTTGGCGCAACGAGTGGGAGATCGAAGCAGCCGATGCACAAAACGCGGTGGCCGTGGTGCTGAGCGAGTTGACCACTGCCGCACAGGACACCCGCACCACCTTTGACCACGCTCGCGGTGCCAGCTCTGTAGCCCCAGAGGAATCAGCCTGACGGGGCATCCAAACCAGCGAACGAGCGGGCCGCCGCAGGCACTGCATATAGGAAATGCCATGCACCTGTCCCGCGCGATGTCACTACTTGCCACCAAGCAGTTGCGCCATCTGCCACAGATTCCAGAGCAGCTTCAGCACATCAGACACACCGTAGAGGGCATCTGACGCTGGCACATAGGCGAGATGCAGTTACTGGCAGCCAGACGAAACTTCACAGAGGCCTTGAACGTTTCCGACGGCAGACGATCACTGCCCCGTTCAGAATCTCCATCCGGCTCCGCATCACTGATCAACTTAGCTCACAGGGTTGCTCGTTGGTCTTCCGGGAGACACCAAGGGAAGGACTGAGGCACATGTCGACCGAGCGCGCCGATCAGCGTGAGGCTGCCCAGCAAGAAGCCATCGAAGCGGTCCTCCGGGCCCTAGAGTTCCCTGCAAGATCGTTCGTGCCTGAACGAGGGCTCCGAACCCAGGTGATCATGGCCACCGGATCCGGGAAGACCCGGGTCGCGGCCCGCAGCGCCCAGGAGCTCCACGCCGGCCGCGTGCTGGTGCTCGTCCCCTCACTGGACCTCCTCACCCAGACCGAAGCCGCATAGCGCGAGGCAGGCCGCCGGGGGCCGGTGATCGGGGTGTCCTCGCTGCGCGGTGAAGAGGCCTCCTTCCCCAACACCACAGACGTAGACGAGCTGGTGGAGTGGACGCGTGGCCTGGACAAGGTCACCGTCTACGCCACGTACGCCAGCCTCGCACTGGGCACACTGGAGCTGGCACACGCCGGAGGCCTCGCGGCCTGGGACCTGATCGTCGTAGACGAGGCCCACCGCGTTTCCGGCCGGATCGGGAAACCGTGGGCGGTCGTCCACGACAACCAGAAGATCCCCTCCCTGCGCCACCTCTACATGACCGCCACGCCCCGCCTGTGGCAACTCGGCGACGAAGACGAGGCCGGTACACCGGGCGAGCTGGTCGCGAGCATGGAAGACGACCCCGAAGGCCCCTTCGGCAGCCGCTGCTTCACCCTCACCCTCTCGGACGCCATCGACCGGGGAATCTGCGCCCCCTACCAGGTCGTCTGCGTGGACGTCACCGACACCGCACTCCAGGCAGCCCAGCTCCTGGGCGAAGACGCGCGTTCCGAGCGCGTACGCGGGGCCCGGATCGCCGCGCTCCAGACTGCGCTGGTGAAGGCGTCGGCCGAGGAGGGCTTCCGCAGGACGCTCGTCTTCCACCACGTCGTCAAGGAAGCCGAAGCCTTCGCGGCCGGCATCCCCGACGTCGCCGCGCAACTGCACGCATCCGACCCCGAGCTGTACCCCAAGACGATCTGGGCCAACTGGCTCTGCGGAGACCACAAGCCACTCCACCGCCGCCAGCTCCTGGGCGAGTTCGCCGCCGGAATCGCCACCGACGGCACCGTCGTGGAGAAATGCTTCCTGTGTTCAGTGAAAGTGCTGGGCGAAGGCGTCGACACCAAGAACTGCGACTCCGTGTACTGGGCCGACGTCCGCGGCTCGATGCCTGATCTCGTCCAGGCCGTGGGCCGCGCGCTGCGGATGCAGCCCGGCGAGGGCAAGATGGCCTCGCTCGTGGTGCCGGTCCTGCTCGGGCCCGGGGAGACGGCGGACAACATGCTGACCTCGCGGGCGTTCGGCGGGCTCGCCAAGCTGCTGGAGGCACTCCGTGCGCACGACGCCCGTGTTGTCGAGCAGCTCGCCGAGCAGCAGGCGCAGAGCCGTGTCAGGGGCGTGCAGAGTCGTAACGAGGCAGTCGAGGAGGGTGAGGACGCCGGGGGCGACCGAAGCGACCGTGGTCTGTCGTTGCCAGCCCGGGAGCTGCTGAAGTTCTCCACACCCCGCGACCCGGCCACCCTCGCCGCGTTCATCAACCTCCGCGTCCTCAGCCCGGAACACGAACACTGGCGACGCGGCATCGAAGCCGCCGCCATCTACGCCCGCGAGCACAGCGACCTCCGGGTCCCGTTCACCTACCGCGTCCCCGACGCCGACGAACAGGCGGCGCAAGCCGAGAGGTGGCCGACCGCGCTTGCCGGGTTTCCTCTAGGACAGTGGGTCGCCGACGCTCGAAGGTTCTACGCCCGCGGTGCCATGGACGAGGACCGCATCCAGCAGCTGGAGAAGCTCGGCATGATCTGGTCACACTTCGACGTCGCCTGGGAGGAGGGCCTCACGGCCGCGCGCGGGTGGGCCCAGGACAACGGTCACCTGCTGGCGCCGCTGGACGCCACGCACCAGGGGTACAAGGTGGGCATCTGGCTGAAGAACGCGCGGGCCGCCGCAAGGAAGGCCGCCGAGAACGAGCAGCGGCGCGCCGAAGGCCTGCCCGTGGAGTCGACGGCCGGCGCCCTGTCGGACGAGCGACGCGAGCAGCTGGAGGACATCGACGCCTCCTGGTGCCCCTCATGGCCGGTGACGTGGCAACGGTGCTTCCGCCTCGTCCGGATGCACCTGGACGCGGGCGAGGCACTGCCCACCGAGACGGGTGAGGTTCTGTGCCAGGGCGAGGATCTCGGGCGGTGGGTGCAGTCTGTGCGGCTCGGGTGGGACCAGCTCACCACCGCGCAGCAATGGATGTGCGCACACATCCTCGGGATCCAGCCCGCCACCGACGACGAAAAACCCAAGCCACGCCGTACACAGGCCGAAAAATGGGCCCTCAACTACGCCGCCGCCAAGCAGTACCACCAACGCGAAGGCCACCTGAAAGTCCCCAGGAAGCACGTCGAACGGATCGCCGTCGACAGCGGGGGCGGCGGTCGCGATGGTGAGAGCGGCAGGGAACAGGAGGAACGAGAGATCAAGCTCGGGGCATGGGTCAGCAACCAACGCAGCAGAGCCGCCACACTGACACCAGAACGGATCGAACAGCTCTCACGGATCGGAATGCGATGGACATAGCCACGCGCGGACGAGCAGCGGGGCCGGGCAGAATCACCCCGACCGGCCCCACTGAGGTGGGGCCGCTGAACAACGTCACAGCCACCCTGCCCACCCCCCTTTCCTTGCCGTGCAGGGGCTTTGGGTGGGGAGGCCGCCGACCGCTGCGGCGGGCCGCATCAAGGGAAGCTCATCCGGGGCACGGGTCCCGATGAGTCCCCCGCCCCGCGGCCGCTCCCGGCCGGAAGCCCCCACCAGGCGGGGCACAACGACGCTGCCGCCTCCGGCGAAGTCAGCTCAAGACCTTGCCCTTGGCCCGCTGGAACTCCTCCTCCGAGATGTCGCCGTGCTCCCTGAGCCGGGACAGTTTCACCAGCTCGTCGGCCTGGCTGGTGCGGGACACGTCCTGCGCCGCGGTCCGGCGGATGTGGGCGTCGAAAATCTCCTGCCGGGCCTGTAACGCCCCGGCCTCCCGCCGGCCCATGCCGCGGCCCCGGACCAGGACGTACACGAAGACTCCGAGGAAAGGCAGCACGATCACGAAGATGATCCAGCCCGCCTTGATCCACCCGCTGAGCGTGTCGTCGCGGAAGATGTCGCTGATGATACGGAAGAGCAGGTAGAACCACAGGATCCACATGAAGAGCCAGAACGTGCTCCAGAAGACGCTGAGCAGCGGATAGTCGTACGCAAGGGTGACGGAACCGTTCACAGTCCTCTCCTTCCTCGCACCGTTGACCAGAACGGCGCGCCAGGCGCCCGCGGGGCGCCCCAGCAGTAGTGCGCAGGCGCGGGCTCGCACCTGCGGCAACGGGATGGCGTACCGGATCGTCAAGACCGCGACCTGGGCCCCGTCCGCCACGCCGCCAACGCGCCCGCACCGGGGCTCAGCCCGTCGCCGGGCGGGCCACGCCGCACCGCGATGCCCCCCCTTGGCCGTGGCACCGACGCCCGCTCCCGGCAAAAGCGTGCCGCACAGCGTCCCTGGCTTGCCGGACATCGTCCCTGACCAGGGCCGCCCGCGGCATTGTTGCCGGTTTCACGCAGGCCCGCCGCGGCGGGCAGAACCCTTCGCCCGTCGTTGTCTGCGGCTCTTCATCGTGCCTCCAGCTCTTCCTCGCACCGCGCGGGGAGCCAAGCAGTTCCGCGGCGACGGGGCCAAGGACTTCTCCGGTGAACAATCGCTCGGCCACCGGCACGCCTGCCTGCTCGCCGACCGCGCGCCGCAGCCTCCCCGCCCAGCGGTGTTCCAACAGCACCAACCCGGCCGTGGTGCCAGGCTCCAGGGCTTGCGCCTGACAGTCGACGGCAACAAGATCACCCTCGGGCTGCTTGCAAAGGACCAGCAGATCCAGCACGAGGATCTGCCCCGCAGCCACGAGACTCCAGCCCTTCGGTGGCCTGTCCCTCGCACTCCGCGTCCGGGTCGAAGACGATCATCAGCACCTGCACGGGACCGCCCTCGGCCGTCATCACGACCTCCCTCTCTCCCTCTGCGAGTTGCACCTCAATTGAGCGACGTACCGCAAAAGACGGCATCCCCCACAAGGGGTGAGCCCACCACACGGGCCATGGCGGCGCGTGCGGCCCGATCGCCCTCTTGGGCGTCTTCGGATGCAGGTGCCCCCCCTGGGCGCTGCACGGTCCGTGCGGGGCCGGGCAACCGGACGGGGCCGGATGCCTCCGTGGTGCCGGGGGCGATTACCGTGCAGGTGCGGTCAGAGTACGCCACGCACAGCGCTCCGTCCGGGCCCCGCCGCGATGTGCGCCGAGCCGCCCGTGCCTAGCTACCAATGAGGGACAGAAGCCGGGCCCTCCGCATACCCAGCGTCGGGCTCCGTCACCGCTTGCCGCGCAGGTAGTCACCGGCAAGTTCACGAAGCCGCATCTGGTCGAAGCTACGCCCGTGGCCCGGATGCACGACGGACACGTCCAACTGCGCGAGGCGTTCCATACTGCGCAGGTAGGCAGGCACGTCGGAGTCGGGGAGGTCGTCGATGAGGTAGCCGTCGTACACCGCATCGCCGGAGAACAGCACCCCGGTACGCTCCTCCAGCAGGGCGATGCTTCCCGGGGAGTGGCCCGGTAGGTGAAGGACCGTCAGCGTACGGCTGCCCAGGTCAATTCGGTCCCCGTCGTCGAGCTGACGGCTCAATTTCACCGCTTGAACCCGATATGTCCGCGGGTCGTACTCGGGATACGGAAGACTCTTGATCAGCAGGTCCGGGACAGGCTCATCCCCAGCCTCGATGCCCAGCTTCTCGGAGAGCTCGGCACCGTACAGACTGGCAGGGACACCCTCGGCCAGGGTTGCGGCTTCGGCAGGGTGGCCGGCCCGCTCACGGAACTCGTGAGCCCCGCCAACGTGGTCCAGGTGCGCGTGGGTGAGAACTACCAGCGGGTCACGTTCGAACATGCGCGGGATCTCCCCACGCAGAGCAACGACGCCAAGCCCGGCATCAACGACGATGTCACGGTCGGTTCCACGCAGCCACCACAGCTTTGCTGACACCAGCGGGCCGACGCGGGGTTCCAAGATCCGAACCAGATCACTACCCAGCTCCAACTGCTCGTACCAGTCGTTCATGTCGCGCAAGTGTGCCAGCTGCCGCTCTCTCGGGTCCCGCCACGGCGGACCAGACGGATTGAGATTCAGGGCGACATCCACACGCCACGGGCTAGATCAGTTGAGATTTCGGCTCGCCACTCGTCTCAAATGATCTGGTCGTCGCAGGTCACGACGACGACCTCGGGCCAGATCATCTGAGGCGGGACACCGAGATACAGCACGTCATGGATCAAGGAGAAGCGGGACGGCTTCTCAGCGGCTGGCCTCCGGGCCCCGGTGCGGTCCTTGTTGCTGTGGGCGGTGCGCCCGCTGGTCGTCCCGGCGCGCCGGGTGCGCCCCATCGGCATCGTCCGGTGTGGCGTAGCGGGTCGCGCGGATGCGGGAGTCCTCGCCCGCCTTGGTGAAGACGTCCTGTAGGTGGCGCAGCCGATCGGCCGTGTGATTGAGGGCTTCCACATCCGTGCGGGATTTCCGGAGGGCCCGCAGCGCCATTATGTCGATCACCTCTCCGGGCCCGGCCTCCTGCTCCTGGTCGTCGTCCTCGGGGTCGGCCGGCTCGGGCGCGAGCAGCTGGTCGGGCATCGCCGCCTGCTGGTGCCGGGCGACGTCGTAGGAGCGGCCGCGCGTGGCGACTGTGGAGTTCAGTTTCGCGCGGAGCGCCGCGCCGGCGAGGACGGCCCGCTCGTGCTGCAACGGCACGCGGGGTATCTCGCACTCCCCCGGTTCCGGACCCGAGGAAGGTGGCGCGGCCGGTTTGCCCGGGTCGATCGGTGGCTGCCGGTCCGGGGCGGTGGCGGGCGGGCTCCCGTGGCCGGAGGTGAGGTCGGCCAACGACCATCGGGCGATGTAGAGGCGATAGGCGGGCATCCGGCCGCGCAATGTCTTCGGCTCGCTGATGTCGACGCAGTACCTGGCGAGTGCGGCGTCCACGATGTGCTCATCTAGGTCCGGCTCGCGATGGCGGCCGCGCAGGACGAGAGCGAGGTGGCGTCGGGCTTCGGCGAGCACGTGCCGGCGCTGGAAGCGGCCGCCGTCGTTCATCACGAACACGGTCGCGGCGACTTCGACGGCCGCCAAGGCGACGTCGACCACGGCGGTTACCCGGGTCCGGATTCCGGCGGCTGCGGCGCGGGCGTGCTCGAGGAGGGAGGTGATGACGTCGGCGGCGACACCGGAGGTAAGGATCGCGCTTGCCTTCCACCGCTCGCGCAGCTGCGCGAGCGGCCGGGTCTTCCGCTTGGGCGGGCGGGTCTTTCGTGCGGCGATCTGGTTCAGCTTGGCGCGGGCCCGCTCGGAGACCATCGTGCCCGCTTTCGAGACCCGCCCCCGCTCCACCGATGGCCACCAGCACGGGGCAGCCCCGGCTGCGTCCGGGACGGCGGCTCAGGCAGCTTCGGCGAATTGGGCCCGTCGCGTTTCTTCACTCGACGAAGGAGGCTCACTGCCCGGCGAGCAACCGTTGAGCGGGGCAGTCGCAGCGATCAACACGCACCGGACGCACACCCGTTGGGCCCCTCCCTTCTCCACAGTCGGTCGGGGCAGTGAGTGGTGCGTCCCACGCTGTCGCATCAGGCGGCGTTGGCGCTCTCCAGCTCGCGTTTGAGGTTCTGCAGCGTCATGTCGATGTTCCGGATCTGGAAGTCTGCGAACGTCTGGCCCGGGGTGACGATCCGGTCGAAGAAGTGCGCGGCGAGATCGGGCCAGGCGCGCCGGTCGTCGGTCCAGGTCTCCGTTACGCGTGTGCCGTTGTCCGTCGGCTCGAAGAGGTACTCCCACGTGGCGATCGAGCCGCGCAGTCGGGGTCGACGGGCACCGATCGCATGGACACGGAACGCGAAGCGGCTGCCTGGATCGGCTGCGGTGACGGTGCATCGTGTGACCCACCGGAACCGCCCCCGCTTGTTGCGCCCGACGAACGACGTCCCTGGCACGGCCGGTCCGACCGGAGTATCACCGCTTGTGCCCCGGTTCTCCGGGCTCCACCGACCCATGTCTTCAGGACGACTGACAGCCTGATAGGCAGCCTCGGGCGTCACCTCGATGTCGATGCTCCTGCGCACCATGAATACGCGGCTCATGTCAGGGGTCCTCTCGATCAAGAAACACAGTTACTGGAGAGTCATAGTTACTAGAGAGTAGAGAACGTGGGCCCGATGGTCATCCGGTGTGGTGCAGTGACGGGTTGTCCCAGAGCGGCCTGGGCCGGTCGAGGACGCGCTCGGCATGGGTGAGCACTGCCGGGGGATGCTCCGCGGGGAGTGGATCGCGCGTCAGGCTAAGCGACCCGTCGTATTCCTCCAGGGCGCACACGGTGTAGCGGACGAAGGCGCGGGGACCCCGCGACGTAGACGTGACGGGCGGCCAAGCAATGCTCACCGGTCAGGTGATCCTGGAACGCGCGCTGGAATCCACAGACCCGGTTCGGGTCCGGTGGCCACCACCAGTGGCAGGTCAACTGGGTGTGGCGGCCCTCGAGGCGGGCGAGATGGGACCGGTCGTAGAAATGCTCACGGCTGCGGGTCACCGCCCTATTCCGGAGGCATACCGGGGGGCGGGTTGGGTGCACCGTGGTCGGTCTGTTGAGCGGCGTGTGTGTCTGCGGGTTCCTGAGGTGTGTGCGAGATGGCTCTGAATACGGCTTCTCGCAACTCCGCGGGCGGCATCACCGGGCACGCTTCTGCGCTCAAGTGGCAGGTGCTGAAGCGCATTTCACCTCGGTCACCCGCACCTTGCCTCCTGCTGCCGCGGCAGCGACGAGTCTTGAACCGGCAACCGGCCACAAGCTCGGGCCGAACCCTCCTCATGATCGACGCGAACCGGATGCGTACTCTCACAGCGCTCCCCCGGAGTAGTCCAACCTGGCCGCTGAAGCGGCAGGTATCACCGCATTCCTGCGGCGGCTGGGTGTGGTGTGGGTCCGTGTGCCCACTGGTAATCCGGCGGCCTGTGCCCCACGGCTTGGTTCTTCGCGCAAGCCGTCACCCCTTCGCCCCACACGCTGCCCTCCAGAGCGTGGAATACCGGCAGCCCTGCGGCGCTGCCACCAGGGACCGCGCCGGACTGCCTGCTACTGCTGCCACATGACGCTTCATGCTCCGATGGCGTGATCGGCCAATCCAAGCGCGGCGCAAGAACGGATTCCCCGACATGGACGACGACTCGACCCCCACGCCGCTGCGCGGCATCAAACGCCTGTCTCTGGGCGCACTGAGCGGACTGCTCGCCGGATACGCGGCGATCGCGGTCGCCGAGCTGGTCTCCGCCGCGGTGCGGCCCGAATCGGGTCCGGTCATCGCGGTGGGCGGGGCGGCGATCGACCGCACCCCGCCGGCGGTCAAGGACTGGGCGATCCGGCAGTTCGGCACGAACGACAAGCTGGTGCTGCAACTGGGCATTCTGGCCGTGCTGACCGTGCTCGCCCTGGTGCTGGGGGCGCTCGCCGCACGGTGGCGGCTGATCGGTTCACTGGGTGTCCTCGCGTTCGGCGTCGTCGGTGCTCTGGCCGCCACCAGCAGGCCCGACTCCACCAGCGTCACGGACGCGTTGCCTTCCGCCGTAGGCGCCATCGTCGGTGCCTGCCTGCTCTACTACTTGATCGGCTGGCTTGGACGCACCCGGGACGTCGCCGGCCAGTCCTCCGCCTCTCGAGACTCGGTGTCGGAAGACGCCGCGGCGCAGCCACTGGATGGCACAGCCCCCGTACATGACGCCGACGACCACGGTGAGTCGGGGTGGGACCGGCGCGGGTTCATCCTGGCCGCAACCGCCGCGGCCGCCGCCTCCACCGGCGTCGGCCTCGCGGGCCGCGCGCTGAACGGGTCCCAGGGCCAGAACGCCGTCGCCTCCCGCAAGGACGTGATGCTCCCCACCCCATCCTCCAAAGCCGCCCCGGTCCCGCGCGGCGCCGCCCTGCGGATCAAGGACATCAGCCCGTTCATGACACCCAACGGCGACTTCTACCGCGTCGACACCGCACTCGTCGTCCCCAAGGTCGACGCCACCAGCTGGAAGCTCCGCATCCACGGCAAGGGCGTTGAGCGCGAACTGACCGTCTCCTTCGACGACCTGCTGAAGATGCCGCTCATCGAACGCCGCATCACCCTCACCTGTGTCTCCAACGAGGTCGGCGGCCCCTACGTCGGCAACGCCCGCTGGATCGGCGTCCGTCTGGCCGACCTGCTCAAACAGTGCGGAGTGAAACCCCCGTCCCAGGGCGGAGCGGCCGACCAGCTCGTGGCCCGCTCCGTGGACGGGATGACCATCGGCAGCCCCGTCGAAGACGTCATGGACGGCCGCGACGCCCTGCTCGCCCTCGGCATGAACGGCGAGCCCCTGCCCTTCGAGCACGGCTTCCCCGTCCGCATGCTGGTCCCCGGCCTCTACGGCTACGTATCGGCGTGCAAGTGGATCCAGGACATCGAGCTGACCACCTTCGACGCCTACGACTCCTACTGGGTCAAGCGTGACTGGGCACGAAGGGCCCCCATCAAGACCCAGTCCCGCATCGACACCCCCAAACCCTTCGCCCGCCCGACATCCGGCACCGTGATGGTCGCCGGAGTCGCCTGGGCCCAGCACCGCGGCATCGACAAGGTCGAGATCCGCGTCGACGACGGCCCCTGGGAAGAGGCCCGCCTGGCCACCGAGGACACCCGCGACACCTGGCGACAGTGGTCCTACCCCTGGCAGGCCACCAAAGGCGGCCACACTCTCACCGTCCGGGCCACTGACCGCACCGGCGAGACCCAGACCGAGAAACGCACCCGCACCATCCCGGACGGCGCCTCCGGCTGGCACTCCGTCGTCGTGACCGTGGATTGACGGACCAAAGATGACGAGCCCCCGCCCGGGACACGGAACGGCGGGTGTGCGTTACTAGGCACTTTGACCTGCTCAGCCGCAGCCCAGCGGTGGTCGGAAGGCGGCGCATGACACAACCCAGCCCGGTCGGCCCCGGTCCAGCACGTAGACCCGATCTGCAGGAACAGCTGGCCCTCGTCGCGCAGGGGGACCGCGAGGCGTTCTCCGTGGTCTATGACGCGGTGGCGGCACCCGTGTTCGGCGTCGTGTGCAAGCTGCTGCGCGATCATGCCCAGTCCGAGGAAGTCGCCCAGGAAGTCCTCGTCGAGGTCTGGCGAACCGCGGCCCGCTACCGGGCGGACCGGGGCACGGTGTTGAACTGGGTGCTCACCTTGGCGCACCGCCGCACCGTCGACCGGATCCGCTCGGTGCAGGCGGCTGCCGCGCGCGAGCGCCGGGCCGCGCTGCTCGATCAGGTACCGGAGTTCGACGAAGTGAGCGAGCAGGTGGAGGGTCAGTTGGAGCGGGAACAGCTGCGCCGCTGCCTGCGTTCCCTTAGTGAGATCCAGCGTCAGTCGGTGACGTTGGCGTACTACCAGGGCCTCACGTACAAGGAAGTCGCCGAGGCGCTGTCCGCCCCGTTGGGCACGATCAAGACGCGACTGCGTGACGGGCTCATTCGGCTTCGCGACTGCTTGGGGGTGACCGCATGACCGCCCAGGCTGACCTGCACACGCTGACCGGCGCGTACGCTGTCGACGCGCTGGAGGACGACGAGCGCGCAGCATTCGAAGGGCATCTGAGCGCGTGCGCATCGTGCACCCAAGAGGTACGTGAACTGACCGCCACCGCTGGACGGCTGGCACTCGCGACCACGGTGCCTGCACCGCCCCGCCTCAA
This sequence comes from Streptomyces sp. NPDC052114, assembly GCF_040680155.1. Lineage (NCBI taxonomy): Bacteria > Bacillati > Actinomycetota > Actinomycetes > Kitasatosporales > Streptomycetaceae > Streptomyces > Streptomyces sp. NPDC052114. The sequence goes on from NZ_JBFAWC010000021.1 coordinate 40,502, forward strand.
GGTCCAGGTGATGCAGGAGATCGCCGGCGTACGACAGGAGCGCCCGCATTCCGTGGCAACGGCCGTGCCACGCGGTACTCGTGGCAACCGTGCCATGCGCTGGGCGCTCGCTGCCTGCATTGCCGCGGCCGCCGCGCTCGGCGGCACGACGCTGTGGCAGCACCAACAGGCCGACGAGGCCCGTCAACAGGCCCGGACCGCACAGCATGAGGCCGACCAGATCACCGACGTACTCGCCGCTCCGGACGCCAAGGTGACCTCGGCGGCCGTCAAGGGCGGGGCGCGCGGCTCCGTGGTCGTCTCGCACGACAGTGACAAGGCCGTCTTCATCTCCTCCGGTATGGCGAAGCCCTCAAAGGGCAAGGTGTATCAACTGTGGTTCGCCGACGGCGATCACATGCGCCCGGCCGGCCTGATGAACCCCTCCCGGACGAGCCAGAGCGTCCTGATGGCGGGCGCCGTCGGCAAGGCGTCCGGCATAGGGGTCACCGTCGAGCCGGCCGGTGGATCGCAGCAGCCCACCACCCCGCCGGTCGCCCTGCTGCAACTGCCCGCCTGAGCGATCCGCGGCCGTGGCTGCAGGCGCGTCGACCACAACCTGGCCTCGCGCTGTATGGCATGAGCAGCGGCCCTTCCTGGGCATGTCCAAGGGGTGCACCCACGGTGCACCCCTTGGATCCCCTTTTCCCTCCGACGGCGCGTCGTGCCGTCAGCTCTTGGGCATGAGGACGCTGTCGATGATGTGGACGGTGGCGTTCGAGGTCTGTACGTCGCCGCAGACGATGTTCGCGGTGTCGTTGACCTTGTACTTCTCGCCGGAGCCCGAGGTGGTCAGCATGCCGCCCTCCAGCGTCTTGAAGCTGCCGTCGGCCAGCTTGTCCTGCGTGACCTTCTCACCCACCACGTGATAAGTGAGGATCTTGGTGAGCTGCGCCTTGTCGTTGAGGACCTTGTCCAGGTCCGCCTTCGGGATCTTCGCGAAAGCGTCGTTGGTGGGCGCGAAGACGGTGATGTCCTTGGCGTTGTTCAGGGTGTCGACCAGCCCGGCCTTCTTCACCGCCGTGACCAGGGTGGACAGGGCCGGGTTGTTGGAGGCAGCCGTGGCGACCGGGTCCTTGGCCATGCCGTCGAAGGAACCCGCACCATCCTTGGGCACGGAGGAACAGGCCGGACCGAACGGGCCGGTCATGTCGTCCGCCGACGCAGACGGGGCGAGCGCCGCCAGCGAGAACGGCAGCGCGAGCGCCGCCGATCCCACCAGGATCCGGGTGCTTACGCGATGAGCGGTCATGATCAACACTCCTTTGCGGCGGGCGAACGGGCCCCCGAGCGGCCCGGGGCCGGTGAGAGCGCGGGCTACCGGGGGTCGGCGCGTCATTCGCGCCCTCACACCAAGAATTCGACGCCACATGAGATGCGGATTGCCCCGTTTTGGGAAATTCGCCAGATTCGGCAATCCAAGGAGACGGTCTGTGCCGGATTACCGATGGAGGGCACACCTGGTATCTGGTGGTGCGGCGTCATTCGCAGTCGGTCCCGCGGGCGCAACGGGACGGGAGGGACGGCACCAGGAGGAGTGGGCCATGTACCGCTTGAAGATCCGCGCCGGGATTGGCGCCGCCGCCTTGGCGGGAGCCTGTGCCCTGACAGGCCTGGCCGCCGCCGGGAGCGCTCACGCTTCCGACTGGGATCCGGACGGCGGGGGGCCCGCCACCTCGTGGTCGTGGGGACCCGACGACCGCCACGCTGCGCCGGCCGTCGTGACGGCCTGGTCCGAGGTGTACGTGCGTGACGCGCCGACCGTGGACGCGAAGGCCACCTCCACACTGCCCGCCGGAGCCCACATCCGTCTGTTCTGCCAGACCACCGGCGACCACGTGAACGGCACATCGACCTGGTACTTCGACAACGACAACCACGGCTGGATCAGCGCCGCCTACGTGCACCCCACCGGGTGGCAGCCCGCGACCTGCTGACCTCATGGTCCGCAGCCCACTCGGAGGGGGCAAGGAGGTCCTCCCATGACCACCCTTCACGCCAGGCCCCACGCGCGCCCGCGGGTGAAGCTCGACGATCATCTTCCTGTCGACCATCGCCTGAGCCAGGTCTACCGGTACAGCGCCGGAATCATGGGCCTGTTCCTGCTGGCATTCGGTGTCCTCGGGCTGATCCGTCGTATCGGCTTCTTCGACACCGGCGCCAACACCGCTCTCGGCCTCAACACCAATGGGGCTCTGAGCGTCCTGTCCCTTCTCGTCGGCGGCGTGCTCCTGACGGCCGCCGTCCGCGGCGGGAACACCGCGTCCACCGTGAACATGGTGCTCGGCATCGCCTTCCTGCTGGCCGGCTTCGCGTTTCTGTTCGCGCTGGACAGCCGCTTCAACTTTCTCAACTTCCGCATGCAGAACGTGCTGTTCAGCTTCGCGGTCGGGCTGCTGCTGATGACCGGCGGCATGTACGGACGAGTCAGTGGAGGACTCCCCCACGACAACCCCTACTGGCGCTCCCGACATCAGGCCTGACCACGTCCCTCGTGGCGGTCCTCTCACCCCGGCGTCACTCTTTTGAGGAAGCGACCAATCCACAGCGGCGAGCGCACCGGATTCCCGGCGATGGAGGCAGACGGCCTTCACCGTTCCGATCGTTGAGGGATTTTCATGCAGACTAGCCTGCGTCGTGTCGCCGTTGTTGTCGCTGCTGCCGCCATGCTGCCGCTGGCTTTGACCGCCTGCTCCGACAGCGACTCCAAGGACAAGGCATCCGACAGCAAGTCGTCAGGCGCGTCGAAGGAGTCGGACAAGTCCAGCCCGTCCGACGGCATGAACACGATGTCCGAGCCGTTCGGCCCGGCCTGTGCGAGCGTCCCGAAGGAGGGCAAGGGCAGCTTCGACGGCATGGCGAAGGACCCCGTCGCCACCGCCGCCTCGAACAACCCCGCGCTCTCGACCCTGGTCACCGCCGTCAAGAAGGCCGGCCTGGTCGACACCCTCAACAACGCGAAGGACATCACCGTCTTCGCCCCCACCAACGACGCCTTCGCCAAGATCCCCAAGGCCGACCTCGACAAGGTCCTCAACGACAAGGCCCAGCTCACCAAGATCCTCACCTACCACGTCGTGGGCAAGAAGCTCGCGCCCAAGGACCTGGAGAGCGGCTCCTTCGAGACGCTGGAGAAGTCGAAGGTCACCACCTCCGGCTCCGGCGAGAACTACAAGGTCAACGACAGCGCCAACGTGGTCTGCGGCAACGTGAAGACCGCCAATGCCAACGTCTACATCATCGACAGCGTCCTCATGCCCAAGAGCTGACACGACCACGCAGGCCGGCTGGCGGCCCGGCCTGCGTCGTAGATCCTCCGCACGTGCCCGCACCAGGTGATTCCTAGGGCATCTGGGGTGCACACGGGCAGGCGGGGACGGGCCGGGAAGGTTGCGGTGCCTTTTCGGCAGGTCGTGTCCAGCGGGTGGGAGCGGTGGGGCTCACAACAGCAGCCTCACCGCTCCCACCCGCTCCTGGCGTTCCGCTGACTTCAATGCGCCCAGGCCCCGAACTCCGCGTGCCGCGCCCGGGCCGCATACAGATCACTGGCGCTGCCGTCTTGGCGAGCGAAGGTGCTGCGCCGCGTGCCGTGGCCGACCGCCTGGCCGACGGACAACGCCGTCTGACCCACCTGCCCCAGACGCTTCCGGCTGCGCTAGGGGCCCAGGTCGCCGCCGGCCCCGAGCCGCGAATGCCCGAGCTGCTCGTCGACGAGCCGGCCACGTTCGACTCCTACAACACGTACTGGGTCAAGCTGGGCTGGGCCCGACGCGCCCCATCAAGCCCCGGTCCCGCATCGACACCCCAAGCCGTTCGCCAGGCCCAAGGCCGGGACCATGATGGTCGCCGAGGTCGCCTGGGTCGCCTGGGTCGCCTGGGCGCAGCATCGCGGCATCGACAAGGTGGAGGCCCGGGTGGACGCCGGTCCCTGGGAGGAGGCCCGGCTGGCAGCTGAGGACACCTCGGACACCTGGCGTCGGTGGTCGTACGCCTGGCAGGCCGCCAGGGGCCAGCGAACCCTGACCGTCCGGGCCACGGACAGGACCGGCAAGACCCAGACCTACAAGCGCACCCGCAGCATCCCCGACGGAGCCTCCGGCTGGCATTCCGTGGTCGTCACCATCGACTGAACGGGCCCCGCGCACAGAGGTCCTGAACAGTCGTGTGAACGGCTGGGAATGGGCCTGCGGTCCCGCTCCCCCGGGAATCCGTGCCACTGGCGCCATCAAGGCACCAGCTCAGCGGGTCGGACACAGTCACCAGGCCCGAGGAGGCTCTGGCCCGTGCCAAGACCGGGGGAACGGACATGGTGGGATGCACCGTCGTGCATCCCACCATCATGGAGGTGCTGAGCCGACCAGCCGGTCAACCGCAGTCAGCTCTTAGGCATGAGCACGGTGTCGATGATGTGGACGTTGGCGTTGGCCGTCTTGACGTTGCCGCACACCACGTTGGCACTGTCGTTGACCTTGTAGGAGTTGCCGGAGCCCGACGTGGTGAGCTTGGACTTCTCCAGTGTTTCGAACGAGCCCTTCACCAGGTCCTTCGGCGCCACCTTCTGCCCCACGACGTGGTAGGTGAGGATCTTGGTGAGCTGGGCCTTGTCGGCGAGGACCTTGTCCAGGTCGGCCTTGGGGATCTTCGCGAAGGCGTCATTGGTCGGCGCGAAGACCGTGATGTCCTTCGCGCTGTTCAACGTGTCCACGAGACCGGCCTTCTTCACCGCTGTCACCAGCGTGGACAGGTCCGGGTTGTTCGACGCGGCGGTCGCGACGGGGTCCTTGGCCATGCCGTCGAAAGAGCCCGCGCCGTCCTTGGGCACCGACGCACATCCCGGACCGAACGGCTTGTCCATGCTGGCCATCTCATCCGACGGGCTGGACTTGTCCGACTCCTTCGACGCGCCCGACGACTTGCTGTCGGATGATTTGTCCTTGGAGTCGCTGTCGGAGCAGGCGGTCAGCGCCAGCGGGAGCAGGGCCGCAGTGGCGACGGCGACGGCGATACGGCGGACTGGAGTCTGCATGAGGATCCTTCAGCGATCGTGTGCACGAGGGCTCTCTGCCCCCCATCACCACTGATCCGTTGCCGGTCGCGATCTGGATTGGCCTCTTCCGCAAAGGAGTGGCGCGGGTCCGTGCCGCTGGTCGTGGCGCCGAGAATCCCCGGGCGTCGAGCGCACGGAGACATCCCCGCGCGGGCGAGGCTGATCCGCCGGACCTGCCGCGACCGGTGGCCGGTGGCCGGTGACCGGTGGGCAGAACACGCCCTGCCGCGGATGGGTTGACCCATCCTTGGGCCCGCCTGTGACGAATCACTGGTGAAGAGAGAGTGCGAGGTGGTTGTGGTGACGGACGAGGAGTTCGATGAGCTGATGGCCCGGCTGTCGGCGGAAGCGCACAGGGGCACCTTTCCCGCACCGCCTCCACCCGAGACCGGCGATGAGGGCCGTGTCGTCGCGCATGCCGAGTACGGCGCCGGCGCGCACTGACTTCGTACGGCCTGCGCGGGGCGCCCGGCTTGTCGGTCTTGAAGCTCGCGTCGTCTCAGGGGACCGACGGTCTCGACAGGTCCCGGCTGAGCCATCGCCCCTCACGGCACGACCAATCCCCGGCCGGATCAGCTTCGAATTATCTGTGTCCATGACAGAACTGCGCCCAGCAGCACGTGAGTTGGGCCATCGGAAGGGGATGCCAGATCGTGACAGCTCAGCGCACGGCCCGTACGACAGCATGGCTGGTCCTGCCCTCGGCGCTCTGCCTGGCAGCGGCGACGCCCGCGCTCGCGCACGACGGACACACCTCCAAGACCTCCACCTCGGCCTCGGCCGACCAGGCGTACCAGATCAACCTCGAACCGCTGAACGATTCCGGCTCGCGGGGCACCGCCCTGCTCAGTCTGGACGGCACGAAGCTGACCGTGAAGATTGAGGCCAAGGGGCTCGTTCCCGGGCAGCCGCACGCCCAGCACATCCACGGTTCGACCGACGGCCACGACTTCCACTGCCCGGACGCGAGCGCGGACAAGAACGGCGACGGCATCGTGACGACCGCCGAAGGACTGCCCTCCTACGGAGACATCAACATCTCGCTGACCACCAAGGGAGACACCTCCAAGAAGAGCGGCCTCGCCGTGGAGCGCATGCCCACCGCCAAGGAGGACGGCACGCTGTCCTACTCGCGCACGATCACCGTGTCCCAGGACGTGGCCGACCACATCAAGGACCTGCACGTGGTGCAGCACGGCATCGACCCGAACAACAACAACGAGTACGACTTCGGCAAGGGCAAGAGCGAACTCGACCCCAAGCTGCCCCAGGAGGCCACCGCCCCCGCGGACTGCGGCATGGTCAGGGGCGCCGCCGTCGGTTCCATGCCCGTGGGCGGCGTGGAGACCGGCAGCGGCGGTACCCAGGGCATCGAATCGCCCGGCCTGATCGCCGGAGGTGCGGCGGCGCTGCTCGCCGCGGGAGGTCTCTTCGCCGTACGCCGCCACGGCGTCGGCCGCCGCACAGTGCGTACCGACAGCTGAAGCCCACGCCCCCATCGGGCGGGCATGCGAAGCGACGGATGCGGAGGCGAGCGATCCATGAAGGAACCCGGGCGGTCCGGACAAGGCGATGCGGTCCGGGGCGCCCGGCTGCGCCGCGTCGCTCTGGCCGCAGGTGCGTTCGCCTTGCTCATCGTGGGCGTACTGCTCCTGGTGACAGGTCTGGGCCGACAGGAGCCCGCCCCTCCCGGCCGGGCGGACAGCCCGGGCACATCCGCGGCGTCGCCCGACCGCCCCGGCGCATCACCGCGGCAGCGGAGCGGTCCGCACGGGCGGGACCGCCCCGCACCGTTGGCCGCCTCGGCCCCGGTGCGGGTGGCGATCCCCTCGCTTGATGTGTCCTCGCCGCTGGAGCGGCTGGGCCTTGGCGAGCGCAAGGAGATGGAGACGCCACGTGACCCCGCCAAGGCGGGCTGGTACCGCCCGGGTCCGGCACCGGGCGCGAAGGGCCCTGCGGTCATCGCGGGCCACGTCACCTGGAACGGCACTCCCGCGGTCTTCTTCAACCTCGCCAAACTGAAGAAAGGCGAGGCCATCACCGTGGACCGCCAGGACGGAGTCACCGCGGAGTTCACCGTCGACCGCGTCGCGCAGTACCCCAAAGCCGAATTTCCGACCGTCGAGGTCTACCGCAACCTCGACCACGCGGGGCTCCGCTTGATCACCTGCGCCGGCGACTACTCGGAGGCGGACCGGCGGTACTCGGACAATATCGTCGTCTACGCGACCCTCACGGGGACCCACACCTGACTGGCCGATCCTCGTCACTGACCGGTCCCGTCACTGGTCGGCGGGCTCCTTGGCGTAGCGGACGAGTGTCGAGAGCGCCGATTCTCCGGTAGGAGTCCTTCGAGCGCCCGTGCCCGGCCCAGTCGGAGCGCCAGTTCAGAGGGATCGTCAGGATCTGATCTCACTGAAGCGGCCATGGCGAATGGCTCCTCCGCGCATGCGGGTGCCATGTGATCCCGTTGCCGTGGTTCCGCCCCCGCGGGCACCGGTGAGCGCGCCGATGGTGCCCGTGACCGCGCTCTCGACGACCAGTTCACTCAACACGCCCATCGTCCCCGCCTGCGGTGGAGGCATGTCCCGACGGACGCGGCCGCGCGGTGCGGGTTCCTGACGCAGCCAGTCCCACAGCGACTCCTGGCGTCACGCACCGGCGGCCACTTGCCGAGACTCGGGCGAAGCGCTGATACGCAGCTGATACACAACCGCACGACAGCGGAAGCTTCGCCCTGACCGCCTGGAAGTGGATCTCCCGGAGGCTGTCGACGTACCCGATCTCCGGTGTACGCGTATCTGGCTCTGGGAGGCGGTTGACGTGCTCGTACGTGTCCACTCTGCTGCCCGCGCCGTGCTCGGGGGGCCGTCGCGGGCCCGTCGGGGTGCGGCGTGGGCCTTGGCTGCGGTGCTGATCGGCGGCTGCGCCGGCGGCGGGCTGATGGCGCTCAACGACGGCAATGGCGGCGAGGGCGGGGCGAGCGATGTCGTCGCGCAGGAGGCCTCCGCGCCGAGGGCTGTCGTCGAGCGGCTGGATCTGCCGTGGCCGCGGGAGGGGCAGACGGCCGTCTCGGTGGAGAAGGTCGGTGGCCTCGGCGTCAAGGGAGCACGGCAGCCGGTGCCGATCGCGAGCCTCACCAAGGTGATGACCGCGTACGTGATTCTCGAGGCCCATCCGCTCGAGGGCGGTGAGGGCGGGCCCTCGATCACGGTCGACCAACAGGCCGCGTCCGAGGCCCATTCGCTGAGCGAGTCCACCGCGCCGGTGCGGGAGGGACAGAAGTTGTCCCAGCGGAAGTTGTTGGAGTTGATGCTCCTGCCGTCCGGGAACAATGTGGCCCGGCTGCTGGCCCGTTGGGACGCGGGAAGCCAGCGCAAGTTCGTGGCCAAGATGAACGCCGCGGCCGGTCGGCTGGGCATGGCAGACACCACGTACACCGGTGCGAGCGGGATCGAGTCCACCACTCGGTCCACCGCCGCCGACCAGCTCAAGCTGGCCCGCGCGGCCATGAAGGACCCGGCGCTGCGCGCGACCGTGGGCCTGCGCAGCACCAGCGTCCCCGGTCGGGGCGAGCCGGTGCGGAACACCAACCAGCTGCTCGACCGGCCCGGCGTGATCGGCTTGAAGACCGGATCGAGCACCCCGGCGGGCGGCAACCTGATGTGGGCGGCCGAGGTTCCGGACGGCCAGAGGCGTCACCTCGTGTACGGCGTCGTCCTTTCCCAGCGCGTGGGCACGTCGCCCGCCGAGGGCAATCTGGCAGCCCTGGAGAGCAGTGGCCGCCTCCTCGACGCCCTCCGGGAGAAGTTGCCCGCAGCCCTCGCGGCGGACGGCAACGGTCGGGACGGACGCCGATGAGCCAGGACACTCTCCGCGGCGAGCCCACTCCCAGCAGCACCGGCTCGCCTCCCGTTTCGAAGCCGCTCGGCGTGTGGCCTACCGGGATGTGGCGTACGGGGACGTGGCGGCGGGGTCGGTTCATCGCCACCGCCGCCGTGCTCTGCGCCCTGCTCATGGCGTTCAACACCCGCATTCCGAACGGCTTCGGCAACCTCGGCAGTCTGCTGCAGACGGTGCTGCCCTGGACGGGCCTGAGCGTGGTGGCGCTGTTGGCGGCCGCCGTGGCGCGCCGCTCCGCCCTCGCGGGCCTCGCCGTCCTCGTCCCCGCCGTCACCTGGTGTTCCCTGTTCGCGGGCACCTTCATCGACAAGCAATCCAGCGGTGGGGACGTGGTCGTGGTCGGCCACAACGTGCACGAGGGGAACCGCGACCCGCGCGGGACCGCACGGGCGCTGGCCGCCACGGGCGCCGACGTAGTGGCGCTGGAGGAACTGTCCCGCCCGGCCGTGGCGACGTACGAGCGCGAGCTGGCGCGCACCTACCGGTACTCCGCGGTGCGCGAGGGCATCGGGCTGTGGAGCAAGCACCCGCTCCGGGCCGTGGAGCCGGTGGAGATCATGCCCTGGACACGGGCCCTGCGCGCCACGGTCGACACCCCCAAGGGGCCTGTCGCCCTCTACGTCGCGCATTTCGCTTCCGTACGCGTCCTGCCGAGTTCCGGATTCACCACGGAGCGCCGCAATGAGGCGGCCGGGAAGCTGGCCGATGCCGTCCGGGCGGAGAGGCTCGGCCGGGTCGTCGTGGTGGGCGACTTCAACGGGACGACCGCCGACTCGGCGCTCGGCCCGCTGACCTCCCAGCTGCGTTCGGCGCAGCAGGAGGCGGGTGCCGGGTTCGGCTTCACGTGGCCGGCCTCGTTCCCGGTGGTCCGCCTCGACCAGATCATGGTCAAGGGGGTGACTCCGGTTTCCGCGTGGACCCTGCCCGCCACGGGCAGCGACCATCTTCCGGTCGCTGCCTCCCTGCGTCTGTGACGCCGCCCTTACGGAGCACACGGTCCGCCGAGGGGCGGGCCGCCGCGTAGCTACGATTCGATCACCAGTCGGCAAGAAGGCGCAGGAAGGCGCAGGAAGGCGCAGGAACACTCAGTAAACGCAGCACGCTCCGGCAGCTCTGGAAGGTACGTCTTGTCCGAATCCCCCGTCCCGAACCCGGTCCGCGTCCTCGTGGTCGAGGACGACGCGGTCATCCGCCGTTCCGTCCAACTGGCTCTCGAGCGCTACGGGTATGAGGTCTCGGTCGCCGAGGACGGTCTCGGGGGCCTCGACGCATTCCGGGCCGGGCGGCACGATCTGCTGATCCTGGACGTCATGCTGCCGGGCCTGGACGGCATCGGCCTGTGCCGACGCATTCGTGACGAGAGCCTCGTACCGATCCTGATGATGTCCGCCCGGGGTGACGCGCTCGACGTCGTGTCCGGCCTTGAGGCCGGGGCCGACGACTACGTGGTCAAGCCGGTCGACATCGGCGTCATGGTCGCCCGCATCCGGATGCTGCTGCGTCGTGCCACGTTCCACGCGGGGGCGGCGGCCCTCACCCGTCCTGATCCAGCCTCCGACACCGGCACCGCTCCCGGCTCCGAGAGCGACAGCCGCCCGCTCCTCTTCGGTGATCTGGCCATCGATCTGCGCGGACTGAACGTGAGCCGAGCGGGCGCGGCCGTCCCCCTCACGCCCACGGAGCTGCGCCTGCTCCTGGCGTTCGCCGAGCACCCCGGCATCGTCCTCGACCGGCGCCGCCTGCTGCGCGACGTCTGGGACTACGGCTGGGAGGGCGACACCCGGGTCGTCGACCTGTGCGTGGTGCGGCTGCGCAAGAAGATCGGCGCCGACCGCATCAAGACCGTCCGCGGCTTCGGCTACAAACTCTCCCCGTCCTGAAACGGCAGCCATGCGATTCCTGAACCCCCGCGCCCTGCGCTGGAAGATCGCCGCCCTGACCGCGGCCGCCTGCTGCGCGGTCGCCGCGGTCGTCGGTCTGCTCGTCCACCGGTCGACGCAGGAACACGGGCAACGGGCGGGGCGCGACCGGGCCGTGGCTCAACTGCACGCCGTCGAGCAGGAGTACGCCCGTACCGGCGAGAGGCCCGCGTCCGCCGACCTCATGTCGCGGGACGAGGTGCCCGAACCCCTGGCCCGGGACCTGGCGGGCCTGAGCGGGACCGGCGAGTACGCCTTGTGGTACGACGAGAAGCCGCCGAACTGGTACTGGATGTGGGCGGCCGTGTCCGTCGGCGACCAGGTGCTCGTCGTGCGCACGGACATGAGCGCCGAGGTGCGCAGCCTCCAGCTTCTGGACCGGAGCATCCTCAAGTCCGTGCTCGCCGCCCTCGCCGTCGTCGTGCCCCTCGCCGCGCTCGCCACCGAGCCGATCAACCGGCGGCTGCGGCACGGCGCCCGCACCGCCCGCAGGATCGCGGACGGCGACCTCGACGCCCGGATCGGGCGCCCCGGCCGGGCCCGCGACGAGATCACGGAGATGTCCGCGGCCATGGACGTCATGGCCGCGACCCTGCAGCAGAGGCTGGAGTCGGAGCGGCGCTTCACCGCGGACGTGGCCCATGAACTGCGCACCCCTCTGATGGGATTGGTCACCGCCGCCGGTCTGCTCCCCGAGGACGACGAGGCGGCGGATCTGGTGCGTACCGAAGTGCGGAGGCTGCGCGGGCTGACCGAGGATCTCCTGGAGATCTCCCGACTCGACGCCGGTGCCGAGCAGGCGCGGCTCGACGAGGTGCCGCTGGGTGAGTTGGTCGCCGACGTGGTCGAAAGGGGCGGTGGCGCCGACGAGGTGCGTGTCGAGGGCGCGGACGTCGTGCGTACCGACCCGCGCCGGGTGGAGCGCATCGTCGGCAACCTCGTCGCCAACGCGCACCGGCACGGCGCGCCTCCGGTCCAGGTGACCGTCACCGGCACCCGGATCGCCGTACGCGACCACGGCCCCGGCTTCCCCGCCGATCTGCTGGCGCACGGGCCGCAGCGTTTCCGCACGGAGGCCGCCGAGCGCGGACACGGGCACGGGCTCGGACTGGCCATCGCGCTCGGCCAGGCCTCGGTCCTCGGCGCCCGGCTGACCTTCGCCGACGCGCCCGACGGCGGAGCGGTCGCCGCCTTGGAACTCGCTCCGCGCGAAGGCCAGTGAGTTGAATCACGATGCCTCGAATTAATGATTGAGTATCGGATCCCGCGAATATGTATGGGCGGTCCGCCAGTTGCACACGTTTCAGCATGCATGCATCACGACAAATACTTTCAGGCCGAGTTTTCCACTCACGGGTGACGCGTCGTCAGCCTTCGACCACGGGGGATCCCGCCCGTCCGAGCCGAAGGGCCGACTTCGCACATTGGCCGGAAGGTTTCGGCACAGGGAAGCAGGAACCCGCCCGGGAAATCGCGGCATTCGCGATGCGGTAATGTCTTGGTTGCACTCCGTAGTTCCGGTGAGCCGCTCAGGACGGGAGTCCCGGCAGGCCCGGCAGGTGGGTGCCATCCCAACCACTCAGGCGACCTCCCCCACAGGGGAATTCGCCGCCTTCGTATGCCGCAGAGCAGGAATTGATGCCCGTTCAACCATTGACGGAACTCATACGTTTCGTCCGCCGTCAGTCGCCTTTCTACGCCGATCTCTATGCGGGAGTTCCGGAGAATGTTACTGAGCTCACACAGCTTCCGGTCGTTCCCCAGGCCGAGTTCTGGCGGGCCAACACGCCGCGCGACAATCGGCTTCTGACCGGCCCCCTCGACGAAGCCGTGATCTTCAAGAGCGGCGGCACGACCGGTTCGCCGAAGTTCTCCTTCTACACCCGTGAGGAATGGCGGGAGTTCACCGGCGCTTTCGGTGCCGGGCTCCTCGAATCCGGGCTGCGTCCCGGGCACCGGGTCGCCGACCTCTTCTACGCGGGAGAGCTGTACGCCAGCTTCACCTTCGTCCTCGACTCGCTGCACCGCTCCCCCGTCTCCAACGTCCGGCTACCGATCGGCGGCGCCGCGCCCCTGGAGTCGACGGTGCACACCCTGGAGCAGTTCGATGTGGAGGTGGTCGCGGGGACCCCGACCACGCTGTGCGCCCTGGCCGACCACCTCGTCGCCGCCGGGCGGCAGCTCCCTCGGGTGGAGCTGCTCCTCTTCGGCGGGGAGAGCCTCTACCCGGACCAGGAGCCGCTGCTCGCCCAGGCGTTCCCCAACGCCCGTCCGCGCTCGGTGGGTTACGCCAGCGTCGACGCGGGGCTGCTGGGGTGCGCCGTGCCGGGGGCCGACCCACGCGTGCACCGCGCCTTCACCCCGTACGCCACCGTGGAGATCCTCTGCGAGGAGAGCGGCGAGCCGATCACCGAAGCGGGGGTCCCTGGCAAGGTCGTGGTCAGTGACCTGCGTCGCCGGCTGATGCCCGTGCTGCGCTATCCGGCGGGCGACCGCGCCGAGTGGACCGGCACGGGACCCGGACACTTCCGCATCCTGGGCCGCTCGCAGGAGGGGGTCCGCGTCGGGCCCGTCTCGCTGTACACCGAGGACGTACAGGACCTGGTCCGCGGCGCCGATGTCGCGGGCCGGGTGACCGGGGTACAGCTGGTGGTGCGCCACTGGGACGGGCGGGACGGCTTACGGCTGCGTCTCGCGAGCGACGGGGACCCGGCCGGGCGCGACGACCTCGCGGAAGCGATCCGTAAGCAGCTCCTGGCCGACCGGGCGTCGTTCGGCGACGCGGTCGACGCCGGGCACATCCATCCGCTGTCGGTGGAGTGGGTGCGCCACGGCGTGCTGGCCGTCAACTCCCGCTCGGGCAAGCTCATCCGCGTCGTGGACGAACGGATGGAGTCATGACCGCGTCCGGCGAAACCAGCGGAAGGGCAGCGTCGGCATCCCGCGGGCAGCTCCCCGTGGTGCTGCGCAACCCCGCCTTCGGAGCGGTCTGGGCCGCTCAGGTCCTCACCCAGGCGGCGGCCCGGATGTTCCAGGTCGGCGTAGTGTGGTGGCTGGTCAGCCAGGCGGCGGGCGCCGACCGGGGCTTCGCCTCCGGCGCCTTCCTCGCCGTCTCCACGCTCCCCGCGGTGGTCCTCGTCCCGCTGGTCGCGCGGATCGTCGCCCGCTGTCCGCACCGCGGTGTGCTCGCGGGCGCGGCGGCGGTGGCGGGCCTCGTCGCCACCGCGACCGCCACGTGGACGTACACGGCACAGCCGCCCACCGGCATGATCTACGGCGCCGCCCTGCTCCTCGCGGGCTGCCAGGCCCTCTTCGACCCGTGCCTGACCACCTCGGTGCCCGAACTGGTCGAGGACGCCGACATCGAGGCCGCGACCGGCTTCGAACTCGCCACGCAGTCCCTGGCCGGGCTCGCGGGCGGGCTGCTGGGCCCCCTGCTGGTCGACGCCTGGGACCTGGCGGGCATCGTCGCCGGGTGCGCGGGCGCCTACCTCGCCGCGGCCGCGCTCGTCGCGCTGACCCGCTTCCCCCGCACCGCCGCGGCCCCTGCCGCGCACGCCCCCGGTGACGTGCCGAAGCGCCGCACACTGCGGCAGATCCTGAGCGAACTGCCCTTCATTCGGCAGGTGTTGCTCTGCTTCGCCGCGGCGAACGTCTTCACCACAGCCGTGTTCGTCGTGATGCCGCTGTACACCCGCTCGGTGCTGCACGGGCAGGGATCGACGGTCGCCGCGCTGGAGGCGGCCCTGGGCGTGGGCACCCTGCTCGGCTCCTTCACCGGAGGGCGGCTGTCGGGCTCCCCGACCGCGGTCGGCGGGACCTGCCTGGCGCTGATGGCGCTCGCGCTGGGGATGCCGGGAGCGGCGCCGGGCCTCGCCGTGGCCCTGGTGTCGCTGGCCCTGGCGGGCTGGTGCGTCGGCGTGATCGGCGTACGCTTCGTCGCTCTGTTCCAGCGGTCGGTCCCAGCCGCCGACAAGCCGGGGTTCTTCGCGGTGATGCAGGCCTTGCTGGGCGCCACGTTCCCGCTGTCTTCGCTGGTCTTCGGGGTGCTTGGCGACCACCTGGGGGCGCGCTGGCTGTGCCTGGTCCAGGGCGTGGGTCTGGCACCGGTCGCGGTGGCGCTGTTCCTGCTGGGGCGTCGAGGGCGCGCGGCCACGGAGGGCCCGAACGCGGCTCCACAGGACGAGCGGACCGCGGCACCCGGCGCGCCCGCTCCCGCGAGCCCCCGGGACACCGCCACCGAGGACGTCCGCGCCATCCCCGCCTCCCTCGAAGGTGCCCGATGACCGTCACCCTCGCCCCCGCGGCACTCCAGGACATCGCGGAACTGCGGCAGTTGTACTTCGACGTGTACGGCCACGGATACCCCGTACCCCTGGGCAGCGACCCGGCCGTGATGCGCCGGCTGATCACCGACCCGCACACCCACTGGCTCACCGCCCGCCTGGCCGGGACCGGGGAGCTCGCGGGCTCGGCGGTCGTGCAGACCGACCCGGGCAGCCGCATCGGCAAACTCGTCGGCCTCGCGGTCCACCCGGACCGCCGCCGCGGCGGTCTCGCCGGACGCCTCACCGGAGCGGTGTGCGCCGAGGCATGCGCCACCGGACGCCTGGACTCGGTGTACGCCACCGTGCGGATGGTCACCGAAGGTCCCCAACACGTCGTGGTCCGCAACGGGTTCAGGCCGCTCGGCCTGCTGCCCAACGCCGCCGAGGTGGCGGGCTGCGAAAGCCTCGGCCTGTTCGCCCGCTTCGCCGACGGGGTGCTTGCCCACCGCGAGACGGTCACCCGGGCGCCTGCCGCGCTCGGCCCGCTCCTCGCCGCCGCCGAGAACAACACTGGCGTCCCCTACGGCACGGTGCTGCCCTCGGACACGCTGGGCTCTGCGCGCCCCGAGGGCCCAGCCGCTCCGCCGACCGCCGACCTGGAAGTGGTCGGCGCGCCCGGCTTCGTACGCCGTCGCTTCCTGGAGCTCTTCCCCAACCCGGCGGGGCGCTACTACCCGCTGCACGCGCCCAACGCCGTACTGGTGCCGCCGGACGGCGCGTTCGAGGCGTACGTGGATCTCGACCCGGTCGCGGGGAGCTGCGCGCTGATCGCCGTGCACCCCTACCCCGCCGCGGTCACGCAGGCCCTGGAGCCCTTGATGGCCACGGTCTCCCGGGCCGGGGCCGACTACGTCGAGACGCTCCTTCCGCTGTCCGACACCGCGAGCCTGACCGCCTTCCTGGCCGCGGGCTTCGTCCCCAGCGCCGTCTACCCGGCCATGCGCCGCATCGGCGAGCGCTTCCACGACTACGTCGTGCTCTCCCGCACGAGCCGTCAGATCGACTTCCGGTCCCTCGCCGTCGGCGGGCCGCTCCAGCCCTATGTGAGCGCCTATCTGACCGCCTGGGCCGCCACCTATCTGCCCCGTCACGAGGTCACCCTGTGAACACCGACACCAACCCCTATCTCGCCCCCGTCCGGGTACCGGACCCGCAGGCCCTGGCACACGTCCAGCAGCTGTGCGACCTGGCCGCGCCGTATGCCGGAGGACCGGACACCGATGCCCTGTTCGCGGCCGCCATGGCCGAGACGAACGACTGGCACGCGGCCCGCTCGCCGTTCTTCCGCTCGCTGCTCGCCGACGCTCCGGAGGCCCCGGCACTGACGGTGGGCGCGGGCGTCCGCACCCCGCTGATCCACGCCAACTTCTTCAAGCGCCACGAGGTGCTCTCCGTCCCCCGCGACGACGTCTTCCTGCATCTGACGTCCTCCGGCACCACCGGCCAGAAGTCACAGATGTTCTTCGACGAGTGGACCATCCGCTCCGCGCAGCGCATGGTGGCCCGGATCTTCGACCACTACGGCTGGATCACCCCCGACCGGCCCGTCAACTACCTTCTCTACAGCTACGAAGCGGCCCCGAGCATGAAGCTCGGCACGTCCTTCACCGACAACTACCTGTGCGACTTCGCCCCGGCCAAGGGCGTCACGCACGCGCTGCGGCACACCGGCGAGGGCCACGAGTTCGACGTGCATGGATGCATCACCGCGCTGCGGCAGTACGCGAAGGAGGGCCTGCCGGTCCGCATCCTCGGCTTCCCCGCGTTCCTGCACTTCACCCTGGAGCGGATGCGCGCCCAGGGGCTGCCGCCGATCCAGCTTCCTGCGGGCTCCCTGGTGGTCCTCGGCGGCGGCTGGAAGGGGCACGCCGACCGGCAGATCGGCAAGGCCGAGTTCTACGCGCGTGTCACCGAGCTCCTCGGCGTCGAGCCGGAGCGGATCCGGGACACCTTCGGCTCGGTGGAACACTGCGTGCCCTACATCGAGTGCGCCGAGCACCGGTTGCACGTGCCCGTGTGGTCGCGGGCCGCGGTGCGCGACACCCGCACCCTGCGGCCGCTGGGGTACGGGGAGCGGGGCTTCCTGCATCTGGTCTCCCCGTACATCACCTCCGTGCCGGCGCAGAGCGTCGTGATGGGCGACCTCGCCTCGCTGCACCCGGCAGAGGAGTGCGGATGCCCGCTGGCCACACCGTGGTTCACCGTCCACGGGCGCGCCGGGGTGAGCCGCAACCGCAGCTGCGCGGTGGCGGCGGCCGAACTCCTGAAGGGGCGCGCATGAGCACCGCGACGACCATCGAGACGACGACGAGCACGGACGAGGGAGCAGTCTCCGCAGTGACCAGCGAACTCCATTTCTGGCAGGGCGAGTTCATCGACGACGCCGAGGCCGCCGCCCGTCTGGCGGATCTCCCCGGCGTGGTCGAGCGGGCCCTGGCCGAGCCGCTGCCCACCGAGACCGTGCTGAGCGCGTGCGCTGTGCTCAGCACCACGCTGGGCGAATCCGGGAATCCTGTACGGGATCGGCTCGCCGCCCGACTCGCCGCGTCCACCGGCGACTTCTCGGAGGCCGAAGCGATCCTGGCCGAGCTGTCCGCCGCACTCGCCAGGCCCGCCCTGGAACGCAAGCTCCGGCGCGAGCTGGGCGGCACGGCGCCCGGCCGGCTCACTCGGCCCGATGCCCGCGAGACCGTCTTCGAGGCGTGGGCCCCGGTCGGCCTGCTGGCACACATCGCCCCCGGCAACGCGGCGGCGGTCGCGCCGCTGAGCGTCGTCGAGGGGCTGCTGGCCGGCAACGTCAACGTACTCAAGATCAGCAGCAGCGACTCCCCGCTCGCCCTGCACCTGCTCGCCGAGCTGGCGGCCGCCGACCCCACCGGTGCGCTCGCCCGCCGCGTCGTCGCCCTGCGGTTCCCGTCCGCCCGCCGGGAGTGGCTGCGGCTGATGTGCGCTCCCGCGGACGCGATCGCCGTGTGGGGCAGCGAAGACGCGGCGGCCTCCGTCGCCGAACTCGCGCCTCCGGGCTGCCGGTTGGTCGAGTGGGGGCACAAGATCTCCTTCGCCTATCTGACCCGCGAGGCGTGGCAGGACGCGGCATCCCTGGAGGCCCTGGCCGCGGACGTCTGCCGCCTGGACCAGCAGGCGTGCTCCAGCCCGCAGGTGATCTATCTGGACACCGAGGACGCCGAGGAGGTCTTCGCCTTCGCCGAGGACTTCGCGCCCGCCCTCGCCAAGGCCTCGGCCGCCGCACTGGGCGCGGGGAACCGCGCGGGCCGGGACCTGCCGAACTCGCCCGGCCTGCCGGACCAGGCAGGCCAGTCGGACCACCCGGACCTGCCGGACCTGCCGGACCAGCCGGACCAGCCGGACCAGCCGGACCAGCCGGAACGACCGAACTCGCCCGACCAGCCGGACCTGCCGAACTCGCCCGACCAGGCGGGCCAGCCGGGCCAGCCGGGCCAGCCGGGCCTCAGCATCGCCGAGCAGGCCGAGATCACGACCACCGAGCTGCTCGCCCGCCTCGAACAGCATCTGGGGCTGACCAAGGTCATCGCCGCCGAGGACGGGACCTGGCGGGTCCTGGCCGACACCCGGCCCGCGCTGACCGCATCGCCGCTGAACCGCAGCGTCTGGGTCAAGCCGCTGCCCGCCCGGGACATCACCGCCACGCTGCGGCCGATGCGCCGCTACCTCCAGACCGTCGCCGTCGGCGGCGGCCGCGCCGACATCGCCCGGCTCTCCCGTGCACTGCTGACGGCGGGCGCGCTGCGCGTCACCCCTGTCGGCGCCATGCTGGACAGCTACGACGGCGAGCCGCACGACGGCGTCTACGCGCTCCAGCGCTACAGCCGCCGCGTCAGCGTCAGGGCCGACGACACCTTCGCGACCACCGGATGCCTGGACGACCTCGTCGCGGCCACCCCCTCCCCCGCGCCGCCGACCGGTCCCCTCCTCGACAAGGCGGGCGTGCAGCGGCAGTTGGCCGCCCTGGCGCCCGAGCACGCCCACCTCTACTTCCGCAGCGGCGGCACCACGGGCGCCCCGGCCCTGTCGGTGTTCACCCACCACGACTACGACACCCAGATGCGGGCCGCCGCGCACGGCCTGCTCGCCGCGGGCTTCGACCCGTCCCACGACCGCGCCGCCAACCTCTTCTACTGCGGCGGCATGTACGGCGGGTTCATCAGCTTCTTCTCCATCCTGGAGCGGCTCAACGCGACCCAGATCCCGCTGGCCGCGGGCGCCGACCACGCCGTGGTCGCCGAGGCCCTGGTGACCCACCGCGCCGACGCGGTCTTCGGCATGCCCTCCTACCTGTGGCAGCTCTTCCACGCCGAGGGCGAGTTGCTGCGCTCGTACGGCGGGATCCGCAAGGTGTTCTACGGTGGCGAGCACTTCACCGCCGAGCAGCGCCGGATCCTCACCGACACATTCGGCGTCGAGGTCATCCGCTCCGCCTCCTACGGCAGTACGGACCTGGGGCCGCTCGGCTACCAGTGCACGCACGCCGAGGGCGCGGTGCACCACGTCCTGTCGGATCTGCACACCTTGGAGATCCTGGACCCGCAGGAGGACCGGCCGGTGACGGCGGGTCAGCCCGGCCGCCTGGTCTTCACCAGCCGCACCCGCGCCGGGCAGCGCCTGGAGCGCTACCAGATCGGCGACCTCGGCCGCACGGTGGAGGGGGTCTGCCCGTGCGGCAGCCACGCCCCGCGCATCGAGCTCCTGGGCCGCTACGGCGATGTGGTGCGCGTGGGCACGTACTTCTACAATTACCGCCGTTTTGTGGAGTGCGCCCAGGAACAGCTGGGCTACCGCGGCGAGTTGCAGCTGGTCCTGAGCAGCGAGGCCGCCCGCGAGGACCTGACCGTACGGCTGGACCGCGCATACGCCACGGATCCGGAGCGTGCGCGCACCGCGTTCCTGTCGGCCATCCCGGAACTCGGCGCGGCGGTCACCGACGAGGAGCTGCTGACCTGCGCGGTCGAGATCGTCGACGGCGCAGACCTCGAACGCACGGCAGGGAGCGGCAAGTTGCGCACGGTGATCGACCTCAGGCCGACATCGGCGTGACCCGATCCGGGCCGGGGCAGAGCATGCCCCGGCCCGGCCGGCTCAGTCGACCGGACGTCCCGCGATGGCCTTTCCGCAGGCGCACGGAGTGTCGAACCGTTTGATGTGACCGACGAATTCCTTGCAGTGTTCGCCGATCCAGACATCGTCTGGGACTTGATCCGGGGATTGCCCCTCATGCATCAATTCCTTGGCACACCGTTCGCTCCTCTTCTTGCTCTCGGAGGTGCACGGATCCTTCGCTAGGGCAACGGTCACGCAGGTGGCCATCGCCTTTCCCAGGTAACCGAAGTCGGGCTTTCCCCTCGCCGCGTCGACTCCCCGCTTCGCACAGGCGACAGCCTTCTCCTTGACGTCCTCCGACAGGACGTCCTTGCACCATGCTTCGGCCTTCTTCTGTGCGCTCCTCCCCTTGTCCATGAGGTCGGGGACGCTGCACGCCGGGGCTGCCGACGTGCTCGGCGGTGGTGTCCGAGCGACCGCCGTTGCCGGAGCCGCCAGCAACGCGGACGCGAGAACAGCGGAGGCGATGACGGAACGAGTCAGGCCTGGCACGTGTCCTTCCTCTCTTGCGTCCCCCTACGTGACCGCAGCCAGTGGTTGCTGAACGCGCCGCCGGGCCCGTGACACGAGCGGCGTACGAGTGACGATCAGGAATCAACGACGAGGTGACAGCTCAGCCGTCCGCCGACAGATGACCTAGGTGCGCGTCGCGTACCTCGGCCGTCTGACCCTGCACCAGCAGGAACATGGCCCGCGCGCCAGCCGTTGCGCACGACTGTCCAAGGACATGGCCCGGCCGCCGCCGGCCACCACGGCCGCCGTCGTCGCCGTCCGCATCAGGTCGTACGCGCGCGCCTTGACCGCCAGCCTCTCCTCGATGCGCTCGTGCGGCACCGGGTGGTCGGCCAGCGCGTACGCCTGCCGCCTGACCTCGTCGAGGCGGGGGCGCAGGGTGTGGGCCGTCTCCTTCTCGACCGGGCCGCCGTCGAGGAGGCCGAATGCGGACTCGGTGATCCCGAAGACGGCCGGTGAGGCGTTGGTGTTCTTGGGGCGGTCGGTCGCGGCCCAGGTCTCGTACGGCGCCCGCAGGGCCACGGCCTCGTCGGGCACCCGGAGTCCGTCCAGTTCCAGCGACACGGTGCGCGAGGCACCGAGCGCGGCGAGACGCATCGGCTCCGACGGGCGCAGTCCCGGCTGTGCCCGTGCTTCGGTGAAGACGAAGAGCGCCTCGTCCGCGTCCGTCAGCCCGGCCAGCAGCATGACGTCGTTGAGCCCCCAGCCGGTGTACCAGGGCACCCGCCCGTCGAAGCGCCAGCCGCCGCGGTCCCGGGTGACGCGCACGGGGACACGCGGGTGGGCGCGCAGCTGTGCGTACGCCACGCCGGACAGCAGCTCGCCGCGCGCCAGCGGGCCCAACAGGCGCTCACGTACAGCCAACTCACTCCTGGCGAGTGTCATGACCGGTGTGTGGTGCTGGGTCTGTACGAACCACGTCGAGCAACACGATCCCGCCAGGATCTCGGCGACCTCACGCGCCACCGCGGCGGGCGCCGCCGAACCGCCGTACTCCACCGGCGCGCTCACGCCGAGCAGCCCCGACCGCTTGATCGCCTCGATGCTGCTCGCCGGCACACCCTCCTGGTCGACGCGTTCGGCGATGGGGGCGAGCACGTCGGACGCGAGTCGGTGCGCTCGGGCGACGAGCGGGTGCGGGGTCGGGCGGGAGTTCGACTGGGGGTGCGGGTCCGGGGCGATGGTCATGGAAAAGATCTTCCAGTGCCGGAGGGCCGGTGTCGATCCGGCCGCCTTCCGCGCGGATCGCCGCCGGACGGCCGGATTCCGACTGGCCGGTAAGGGGCCTTCGGCCCTGACTGTCGCGGCCGCGGTGCACGACCATCTCAGGCAACAGGCCGAAGCCGCCGGTGACTTCCGCCTCTCCTGCATCGAGAGGTGCCCCGCATGCACCCCTTCGGATCTGAGCAAGCGTGACGCCTCACATTGAACCGCGAGCCGAGCCGGGTTGCACACGAACCGCATCGCACCGCGAACCGGGCCGCACCGCGGGCTGGCTTGAAAGTGATCTTGGAATGATCACCGGAAGCTTCACGACATGTATACATTCCCTGTGAATTTCCGCAGTTTGATTACGTCCTCCTCCGCTCTGACGATCCTGGTCACGAGCCTCCTCGCAGGCCCCGCCACCGCGGCCGAGCCATCGTCCGCAGCCGGGCAGGCCGCGCCCCTGCAGGACAACACCCTGTGCATATACAGCACCGAGACCACCGAAAGGACCACCGGCGGCTACGTCTGGGACGTGGGAACCCGCGCCTACGACGTCTGGAACTCCAAGGACTTCAAGGCGAAGTACGGTCAGCTCTCCTACTCCGAGCAGATGAACAAGCTGCTGTACGAACTGAACGTCAGCCAGCACGTCTTCGGCCATAGCTGGCTCGTGCACTTCAACGACCACGGCGCGTTCAAGCGCAAGCTCGCCACGGGTGAGACCGCCCGCTACGACACGTACTCCTTCCAGCCCCAGGACCCCGACGGCCTCAACGGCGACGGCAGCGCCGTGGACGGCATGTCCATCAACTACACGGGCTACGACATCAACGCGCCCGGCAAGCCCTTGGTCGAGTGGGACCGGCCGAGCCGCAAGCAGGACCGCGAGGGCGCGTACGCTCCACGCGCGTCCCGCTGCAAGACGCTCAGCGCGCCCCAACAGGCAGCGTTCGAGCGGGAGATCGACCGGCGCAAGCAGGTCGACGAGAAGTACACCCTGCTGCCCAGCTGGAACTACCTGCTGACCGGCGGCTGGGCCGGAACCCCGGCCAGGAACTGCACGACGTTCGCCCTGCAGGTGTGGGACACCACGATGGCGAACTCCCCCTCCGAGCAGATCGATCCGAGCACGCGACTGCCCGCGGCCGATCTCAACCGACTGGGCGCCAAGGTCCCCTCGGACCTCACCCAGAGCGAGTTCTCGGCCTGGATCCCCGCGCTGGCCGGCAAGTGGATCTACGAGAAGAACGGGAACCGGCAGGAGAACGCCGAGGTGCCGCGCTTCTCGGACGACATCCTCACTCCGGCGCGCAGCTGACTGAACTGCCGTGCGTAGGACTGCCGTTGACAGCCTCGCACACGTTCCGGCGTGGCGCCCCCGCCACTCGTTGGGGCGGAACGTGGGACGTTCCGCCCCGCCTCTTCTCTCCGTCACGTGAAAGGTGAACGGACATAGGCCGTCTTGGATGGACGACGGAACAGCAGGCAGGGGTCCGGCATTACAGCAGGCTCGCGCACGTCTTCGGCCTGCTGCCCGTCGCGCTCTTCATCGGCCTCACGTTCTCCACGGGACGACATCGCGGATGGATGGCCGTCGCAGTCACCCTGCTCCTCTGGGCAGGCTTCGCCCGCTACATGTGGCGCATGAAGAAGGGACAGCCATAGCTGGAGCCGGAGCACGGCCGACGATCTACCGAAAAGGATCCCCATGTCAGCCGTTGTTGTCGTCGGCGCGGGCATCGTCGGCGCCTCGGCGGCCTACCACTTGGCGTGTCGGGGTGCCCCTGTCACCCTGCTCGAACAGGGGCCGGCGCCGGGCTCCGGGGCCACCCGGGACTTCTTCGCGTGGGTCGGCGAGTCGGAGCGCGACTGGCCCGGCGGAGCTCGGGACCTGTGCGAGTACGTCCTGGCAGACCATCGGCGCCTGGAGGCGGAGCTGCCCGACGTCACTATCCGCCGGACCGGCTCGCTGAGTTGGGGAGGCGACTCGACTCAGGTACCACGGCTGGGGCCCGGCCAGTTCCGTGTCGGACGACGTGACATCGCCGACCTGGAACCGAACCTCCGAAGCCCTCCCGACCAGGCCATCCACATCCCCAGCGACGCCGGTGTCGACGCAACGGCGTTGACCCACGCACTCGTTGCCGCGGCCGGTGCCCGCGGAGCGACCGTGCTCTACGACACGGCCGTTGCCTCGCTGCGCATGTCGGGTGAGCGAGTCGAGGGAGTGCTGTCGTCGTCCGGCCCGCACACCGCCACGACCGTCGTACTCACTGCCGGAACGGACACCCCCAGGCTCTGTGAGCCACTGCCGACCGAGCTGCCCGTCACCGCCTCCCCTGCGACCCTCGCGCGGATCACGGCACCGCCCGGCCTGGTCAAGACCATCGTGGCCCGCCCTAATCGCCCCAGGAACTGGCGTTGTGCGTCTCCCTGACTTCAACTCCACGCTGTCAGCCAACCGGCACTACAGCGCCCACGTCCTGGGACGTGAAGATCAACAAGAAGGGCAGGATCACCGGCCCCACTGCCGAGCCGGCGAACATGCCGGAGTTCCGCGGAACCCAGGAACTCAACCGGTACCGCAGTGCCGCACGCACCTTCATGTCTGGGGGCCCCAGCGGCACCGTGACCATGCCCGACGACGCTCCCTGATCGTTCTTCCGAGTCGATCCCAGCACCGGGTACTTTGGCTACATGAACTCCGGCGGCAGCATTTTCACCTTCTTCCGCCCGAACGATGCCCCGATGCAGTACTTCTGGGAGCAGTTCAAGTGACACCATGCGCAGGCGGACTGGCCTCGCAGTTCCAGCGCGTGGCCCGGGCAGCGGGGCGAGCCGATCCCCCGCTGCCCGGGACTGCCCTGCGAAGCTGGGAACAAGTAGTGAAACTGTGCGCAGAGGGCTACGACTTCGACGTCTCCGAGTACCTCAATGACCTGTCCATCCGGGGACTGCTGCAGCACGTCACCGACGACCCGGTGGTGCAGTCACTGCCCGAGTACTCATGGTTCTCAGCCGAACTCTCCCGTATCGACGAGGGATTCCGCGCACTCTTGGCCAACGGCGCGGTCATTCGGCCCGACGAGAGCCGCTGGTGGCTCCGCTCCCTTCCGACACGGGGACAGGAAGAGTTCGTGGACGACGTGCGCGAGCGGTACGGTATCGACATCGAAATGATCGAAGCAGCTGACTGACAGCAGGCCGCCTTGGACGTCCAGATGCTGACGCTGCCCGAATCGTGCAGCACGATCCTCTTCTCAACTGCTGCCTGGTATGCGCCACAAGCGAGAGATGCCCATCATGCGCGCATAACCTCCAGAACATCCCTTGCGCATTCATCCGCCACCACTTCTTGGTGACACTCGAAGAACCCGTGCGGCCACTGCCACGTCACGGCTGCCCTCCGACAGCCCATGGCCCCTCTGCGGGAACTGTGTGAGCTGGGAACTTCCCAGCGGGAGAGCACACGCAGCCGGCGAAGCACCGGCCCGAACATCAGGACCTCAGCAGTCCGCCCGCCCACCAGTCGTGCGGCTGGCCATCGTCGGCGATGCCGCTCCCGGGAAGTTAC
Source organism: Streptomyces sp. NPDC052114 (assembly GCF_040680155.1). Classification (NCBI taxonomy): domain Bacteria; kingdom Bacillati; phylum Actinomycetota; class Actinomycetes; order Kitasatosporales; family Streptomycetaceae; genus Streptomyces; species Streptomyces sp. NPDC052114. The sequence goes on from NZ_JBFAWC010000021.1 coordinate 66,170, forward strand.
TCGCTCGCCAGAAGGGCTCTCACAGCAGGGCCGTGTCCGGCGTGGTCGTCGGTGTAGAGGATGAGGTCGGGGTGGGTGCCGGTCCAGATCGGGTGGTAGGCGGGGAACGGTGGCGCCCTCGTCGCAGACCTCCCGAGGCGAATGCCGGCTGACGCGGTATCAGGGGTACTAGGGCGTGTCCGCTGATTCGGTCGTGTGGTCAGCGGTCTACTCAGTCCGGCGCCCAAACGTCGTGCGGGGTTCGCGGGCGTGCGGTGCGCAGATGGTCGCGTAGCGCGGTCAGCGCGAAGTGCTGGTCTCCGCTGCGGAACAGCGGCGCGTGCGGGTAGACCGGGGTGGGGTCGTGCAACGGGATGCGCCGTAGGTCGTGGGTCTGGGGCCACGGATACCGGTCTCCGCTGCCGACAAGGGTGGCCATCGAGGCCGAGTCCGCCAGCGTGTCCGTTCGGGGCGGGAGCGGTGTAACCGGTAGACGGCCTGGGCCGGGAAGATGCGCCGATTGAGGACATCGACGCGCGAGGGACGGCTTCCGGGGCGCATGGCTTGCTCGGCCTGTTCGGCCTGTTCGGTGGCCGCCAGGACCTTCTTGGCGTGCGGCAGGAAGACCTGCCCGTCCAGGCTCGGCCGGGAGCCTCGGGAGGTCCGCACCAAGAGCACGACCTCGATGTGCCTCTCCAGGGCCGCGATCTACTTGGAGACTGCCTGCTGGCTGACCCCCAGCTCGTCGGCCGCAGCCTGGAACTGGCCGGTCTCGGCGACGGTCACGAACGTCCCAAGCGCTTCAACATCCGGGCTTCCGCCTTCCTTTCACAACCATTGGTTGTGCCTGGAGTGGTGCAGGGTTGTTTGATCGAGCATTGTGCGCGGTGGTGGGATCAGCGCATGTCTACCCGCACAGAGCAGGTCATGTATGTCCGGACAGCTGAGTTCGTGCGCCATACGGAGCGGATCGTGAAGGTGACCGATGCGACGTCTCGACTGAACGTGCTTCCGTTCAGCGACAGCGAAGGTCGCGCGGAACTACTTTCTGTTGTGTTCGGTGGCCCGCTGCCGGAGTCGGTGATGATCTACCCGCCGTTCTTTACCGAGTACGGGCTGAACACGACGTTCGGCGAGAACGTCTTCGTCAACCAGGGATGCACCTTCATGGACAAGGGAGGCATCCGTATCGGGAACGGCGTCATGATCGCCCCAAAGGTCAGCCTCATCACCGGAGGACATCCACTGCCCCTGGCCGAGCGCCGCGAGTTCCTCTCCTTCGCCCCGATCGTCATCGAGGACGATGTCTGGGTCGGGACGGCGGCCGTGATCACGCAAGGGGTGACCATCGGTGCCGGTGCGGTGGTCGCTGCCGGTGCGGTGGTCACTCGTGACGTTCCCGCCGGCACCGTGGTCGCGGGAGTGCCCGCCCTGGTGATCAAGACGATTGACTGAGGCCGGCCGGGCTGCTGGCCCGGGTGCACGGCACCTCTGCGGTCTGGTTCTGACGCCTCGCCACGCGCGGTTGACCGACCGGCAGTGGGACCGCATCCGACCTCTGCCGCCCTCCAGTACCGGTCGTCGTGGCAGGCCGTGGGCCGAACACCGCCGCATGGTGGAGGCGATCGTCCGCCGGTACCGCACCGGTACCCCTTGGCGGGACCTCCCAGCCCGGTCCGGATCCTGGAAGACCGTGTGGGCCCGCCACCGCCGCTGGGCCGCCGACGGCACCCGGGACCGCGTGCTCGGCATCCTGCTCGCCCGCGCGGACGACGAAGGGCTGATCGACTGGCGGGTGGTGGACCAACCATCACCCGGGCCCACCAGCACGCCACCAACACCCGCCGCCCCGAGAAGTGCCCGGCCGCAGCCCGAGGGCAGGGCCTCGACGCCCACCGAGAGCCCGCCGGGCATGCGATCGGCCGTTCCCGCGGCGGGCTGACCACGAAGATCCACCACGCCGTGGACGGTCAGGGCCGACCGCTGGCCGTCGCCGTGACGCCCGGACAGACGCACGACGGCCAGTCCCTGCCATTGCTGCTGGGCGGCCTGCGTGTCCCCAGGACCGGAGCAGGCCGCCCGTGCACGACCCCGGCCACGCTGCTCGATGACAAGGCCTACTCCTCCCGCACTATCCGAGCCGCACCCAAGGCCCGCGAGATCACAACGGTCATCCCTGAACGGCGTGACCAGCAAGAGCACCATCGTCACCGCGGTTCAGCAGGAAGACGTCCCTCGAAGTCCGATCCGGCGGTCTACAAGAACCACCACGTGATCGAGCGGTCCATCGACCTGCTCAAGCAATGACGGAGGCCGCGGGGACGCCGGCCACCAGGTTCGACAAGCTCGCGATCGTCTCCCGCTCGGCCGCGGTCCTCAGTGCTGTGCTGGTCTGGGCTCGCATTTAACGGACGCGCCTTAGTGAGGCTCCCAGTTGCCCTGAGGGGTCACGTCTCCCGCAGTGGGCGTTCCGGGTACCACCTGGGCGCAGCCGCCGGGGCATCGAGGGGCCGACTCACTGGCCTGCACGGCGGCGGACGCCCCGAACAGGAGCGCCCCGGTCATACCGCAGGCCGTCAGCACGCCCGCAGCGGAGCGAAGAAGTATCTGCTTGGTCATGTGGTCCTTCCACGTCGCAGGCCGCCCTCTTGCCGTGGGACGGTCCGGCCATTTTTTCTGTGTACTGCGTCCCCGCCCCCTTCGCCGGTCGGGGGCGCAGCCGACGCCCGACCGGCGAAGGGGCCGCTGGATTACTCCAGCCAGGTTCCGACGACCCTGTCGCCGAGGTTGCACCATGCGGTGCTCTTCGCGGGCGCCCATACCCAGGGGCCGTAGTGGATGTAGCGATAGCCGCCCAGAGTCTCGCACCGGATCACCTGCCGGTAGCGCCCCGCATCGCACCAGCCGCTGTTTCCGTGGTGGCCCCCACTGCCGCGCTCCGGTTGACCCCAACACGCCTGCAACCGAGGCATGCCGGACGCAGGGGCCGCGGCCGACGACGAGCTGCTGTCCGCCGCGGCACTCGGAGCGAGGGTCAGCGCTCCCCCCAGGACTAGCGTTACTGAGGCGACCGTTCCTGCAATACGGCCTTTGATCATGCAGATCCCCCTGGTGTCGACGAGATGCGGGCGTCGCCGTGGGCGCATTCCTGCTCCCTGTACGACGGGTCGCGGTGACGGGTCCTGTCACCGCGGTCGCTCGCGTGCCTCAACCTAGGCTTCGGCCCAGGGCCGCCGCCAACGTTTCGAAGAGCATCAAAACGTACCCGGCCACAGGCCCCCTCCTCCCCTCCCACGGCTTGTTGCCCGCCCAGCCATCGCGTCAGAGCAAAGCACTCTGTCCCAGCAGAGCGATACCCAGGGACGTGACCGTGTGAAGGACCGCCTCGCCCCTCGCGCCGAGAGGTGGTCCTGCAAGGCGGGGCATTGCGCAGCGCCGCCGTATGGTGGCACGCGGTCGCCGACGAGATGTCTCGCTCGCGCGAGGCGCGATGTGCCCGGTTGTGCGCGTGGACTTTACTGCCTCGCCCCTGAAGGGATTCTCCTCGCTCGGTGACACCTGCACATCGGCGTTCAAGCGGTGTTCGTCGAACCAGCCGTTGCTGCCGTACAGCCCGGCTCACAAACGTTGTTGTCGTGGACGTGCATCTCGAAGTCCGTGCCATGGCCGATGCCGAAGGCGTCCATCCACCCCCGATACCCGTCGCTGGACTGATCAGGTCCTTGGGTCCCCCAACTAGATCGAGCAACTCTCGTGGATCGGCAAGTCAGGGTCGTGATGGGCGTCGTGGTCACTGCGACCGGGTACGCAGGCAGGGCAAGCAGCGGGGCCGCCGGGTACGGTCATCCTGTCTGGTCCTGCGGTCATCGGGTCCAGTCAGGGTGAAAACGTCGCCGACTTCCCTCCTGGCACTCGACCGCTGGAGAGGCTTTCGGGCGAGCAAGGCGCGGGGCAGGTATCCGGGCCCTGCTTGCACCGGGCACCGGAGGGGGTGGGCCGGCGTCACGGCAGCGACCTTGATCTGCGTGTGGCCACCGGATTGCGGCCCGCTCCGGCCCGAAGCCAGACGGCTGCGGCGCCGGCCAAGGCGAGTCGGCTACCGGGCCGGCGCTTGCCGCGCCAGTGAGGATCACAGCAAGCAGGTCTGCATATCCCGTGAGCACAGGGCGGGGAGATGCAACGAGCCCCAACAGCGCTGGACTCGTGTGCGGGTCCGCCGCGCCATCGCGCCCACTATGGGGGCGTTGAAGAGGTCCCCGGGGGGGGCGACGCCGATGCCTGCAGCGGTCACGGCCAGGTCCCGGCCGCTGAGGCGGTACCAAGAGCCTCGTCCCGGCCGCTGATTCGGGTACCGTCCCTCCGGCCGGTCGAGAGGGCGGGCGGACCGGTGGGCGCGTCGGCCCGGGACGGTCAGGGAACATCCCCCGTCCAGTCCCACCGGTCCCGGCCACCGGGGCGCGGGTCGTACAGAGCCCGGCCGCCGACACCGAACTGCCCCAGCTCAGTGGGCAGCGCGACGCCGGCATCAAGCTCGTCCTGCGGCCAGCCGGTGATGTCGAGCAGCAGGCCGTCCAGCGGGCCGCCGACCAGTTCGGCGTACGTCCGGCCCGGTTTGGGTCCGGGGCGCGGGTGGTCGTGATCCTCGCCGTAGACACGGCCGCGCAGCAACTCCTCATCTCTGTCCATGCCTGCCAGCCTCCCAGCCACCACCGACAAACCGGGAGGGGCGACCGCAGGCAAGCACCCCGGACAAAGCGACGGCAATCCCCCTCCCCCCTTCCTCCCCTTCCTCCCCTTCTCCGTCCGCCGTGTCCCGGGAGCGTCCAGGGGCCACGGCGGTCGTGTGTTCCCGGGCAGCTCAAAGGTGATGGGGGGGCGGGAATCGCGCAGCGGTGCGGGGTGCTACCTCTGCCCGGTGGGAGCACGGCAGGTCAGGTCCTTGGTGGGGAGCCTGCCCGTGGTCAGGTAGAGCGTTGCGGTGCTGTCCGCGCAGGGGCTGCTGTCCGGGGCGTAGAGGACGCCATGGCCCTCACCGTCGGCGACGGTGAGCATCCGTGAGCCGCGCAGGGCCCGGTGCATGGCCTGAGCGGCGAAGAGCGGCGTCTGGGAGTCCCACTCGTTCTGCACGATCAGCGCACCGACGGTGTTGTCGATCCTCGTCTGCGGCTCACTGCCCCGCCCCCAGAAGGCACAAGGGGTGATGGCGGCCGCGAAGTCGCCGTACAGCGGATACCGGGCCTTGTCACGGATCGCCTCACGGCGGTAGCGCTCGGGGTCATGCGGCCAGGTGCGGGTATCGGCACACATGATGGACCACGCGCTGGAGAAGTAGGCGTCGTCAGACTCCTCGGTCTGGCCGGGTGTGCCCCAGGGGGCCGGGTGCGTTCCCTGGGCCGCCTTCTTCAGGGCGGCGATCCGTTCGGCGGCCTTCTGCACGTGGAAGAACGTGCGGTTGTCGGCACGGATGCCGTCGCCGGTGAGGGTCTGTCCCCCGAAGCGGACAGGGGTGCGGTCCGCCCTCGCGATCAGGTCCCAGTAGGTCTTGCGGACCTTGGCCGGGGTATCGCCCAGTCGGTACGTCGCGTGTCGGCGGGCCGTCCACACGGTCCAGCGCGTGAAGGCGAGCTCGGCGGCCTTGGCCATGTCCTGGAACATCCCCCGGTAGATCCGGGTGGGGTCGGATGCGCTGTCCAGCACGATCCGGTCGGCCCGTTGGGGGAACAGCTGCAGATAGACGGCGCCGAGGTAGGTGCCGTAGGAGATGCCCAGGTAGGAGATGGTCTTCTCGCCCAGCACGGCGCGGATGACATCCATGTCACGGGCGCTGTTGCGGGTGGTGAGGTGTGGCAGCCTGTCACCGGCCCTGGCCCGGCACTTCCCCGCGACGGTACGGGCCCGCTCCACATCCTCCGCGAAGGTCGTTGCCTTGTAGGGGTGGTCGGCCTGTTCCCGGGCGGTCAGGCCGCAGCTGACCGGCGAGCTCGCCCCGACACCCCGCGGGTCGAAACCGACGAGGTCGTAGCGGCGCTTGACCTCCGCGGGCAACTTCAGGAGCGGGTCGGCGGGCAGCTGCCGTCCCGGTGCGCCGGGGCCGCCCGGGTTGAGCAGCAGAACGCCGTGCCGTGCCTTCGCGCTGCGCGCCTTCAGCCGCGATATAGCCAGGTTGATCGTCTTGCCGCCGGGGTCGCGGTAGTCCAGCGGCACCGTGAGCGTCGCGCACCGGAAGGCGGCGGGGCCCTTGGCGTCGCAGCGTTTCCAATGGAGCTTTTGGTGCGTGTACTTGCGCAGAGGGTCCTTCGCGGTGGGGACGCCGGATGTCGGGGGCGCCGTGGAGGTGGTGGAGGCCGTTGCGGGTATCAGCGAGGCCGTTGCGGGCGTCAGCGCCGAAAGGGCGGCTACCGCGAGGCCGACGGCCAGGAGGGAGGCCTTGCGGGTGTTTCTGCTTCGCACGAGGATGCGCGTCCTTGTCGAGGAGGCCGAGGAAGTTGAGGAGGTCGAGGAGAGTGGGCTGGGCAGCCGGCCGGTTCCGGCGGGAGACAAGAGGAAGACGGTCAGGTGCCGCTCAGGTGCTCGCGGACGCACTGCGTGTACTGGCGGAAGCTGTCGGGCTGGTAGCACTCCTGCGTCTTGTTCGCGTACCAGACCATGAAGACGGCGACCAGCCCGGACACCACGATCGCGAGGGACGACGTCACCACGGCGGTGACGGCCCTGCCCCGGCCCGTACCGGTCCGCCGGGCCGTCATCAGCGCGGCGATGCCCAGAATCAGGCCGATCACGGCGAGCGGGCCGCCGATGAAGACGACCGAGGTGCACAAGGCGATGATGCCCACGGTCATGGCGGCCGTCGCCAGGCCGTTCCTCGGTGCTGCCGGCCCCGGCACCCGCCCGTCCGGCACCCTTCCGTCCGATGTCATTCCGTGCGATGCCATTCCTTCCGGCGCCCTTCCGCGCGATGTCATTCCGTTCGGTGCCGTGCGAGTCCGTACGGCCTGGTCCTGAGCGGACACCGTGTGGTGCAGCGGCGTCGTGATTCCCTGGGCGTTCATCGGCCCGTCCTTCCGTCCCGTCAACTGATGTGCGACCCCGATCCTGGTATTCGGGGCCCGCGGACACATCGCGGGAAGGCGGGAGAATTCACTCCCCCGATCGAGGGAGGCCTCCGGCCGGACGCCCGGTCATACTTATCCGGCCATGTTCAGAAGAATCCGGCCGCTGCTGCGCGGCTCCACATACTCCGGTGCGCTCTTCGCCTACTGCGGCGCCCTGGCGAGCCTTCCCCTGCTGCCTTTCGCCGCACTGCCCGCACTGGCCCGGCCATCGGCTTCCGTGGAAGTCCAGTACACACTGACCGTGCTGGCCTGGTCCCTACTGATCGGCGCGATCGGACTGGCCCGCACCACCCGGCGGGTGCTGATCGCCTGCACCCGGCGGATGCTAGGCGTGCCGCTGCCGGATCCGGCGGACGGGCACCGGCGTGCGGGCTCGGCCCGTGACAGGACGGCCTCGTCCCCCGCCGTATCGGGCGCCGACCGCCTGCGCACCCCGCTCTGGCTGCTGTCACACGTGGCGCTGGGGTGGGCAGGCGCGCAGCTGAGCATCCTGCTGCTGGTCGCGGGCCTGCTCCTGCCCGGCGGCTGGGCCGGCGCCGAGGCCGGGGTGAGTGTGAACGGCTGGACGCTCCGGGCACAGGACGGCTGGCAGAGCTGGGTGGCCGCGCTCTGCTGCCTGCTGCTGGCAGCACTCCTGTGCCTGGCAGTGACGCGCGCGCTGCAGTGGCTGGCACCCCGGCTGCTGGGCCCCTCGCCGGCCGAGCAACTCGCCCTGGCGGCCGAGCGGGAGCAGGCGCTGGCCGAACGCAACCGGCTGGCCCACGAGCTCCACGACTCCATCGGGCACACCCTCACGGCCGCCACGATCCAGGCGGCGGTCGCGGGCGAGGTGCTCTGCGCCGACCCGGTAGCCGCGCGGGCCGCCCTGCGCAGCATCGAGGAGTCGACCCGGGCCGCCCTGGAGGACCTCGACTACGTGCTGGGCATGCTGCGCGAGGAACAGACGCAGACGACGCCGACCCGCACCCTGGCCGACCTGCCCGAACTCCTCGACCGGCTGCGCCACGCGGGCGCGGTCGTGGAACCGGAGCTGTCGGACGGCTATACGCAGGTGCAGGGGACGCTCTCCAGAGCGGCCTACCGGATCCTGCAGGAAGGGCTGACGAACGCGCTGCGGCACGGAGCGGGCGGCCCGATCCGGGTCACGGTGACAGCCGCACCGGACTCGCTGGAACTCGGCGTCGTCAACCGGACGGGAACCGGCAGCACCACGAGCCCGGATGCCTTCCCGACATCCGGGCACGGCCTGCCCGGCCTCTTCGAGCGAGTGCGGCTCCTGCACGGCGACATCGAGGCCGGGCCCGACGGGCCGGGCCACTGGCGGCTCATCGTCAGCCTGCCCGTACGCTTGCCCGCATGACCGGCACACAAGCGAGCGCCACGGCCGCGACCGGGCCCGGCGCAAGCACCGCCGACACCACCAACACCTCCGGCTCCTCCGATGTCTCCGGCTGCATCACCCTTTTGATCGCGGACGACGACGAAGTGACCCGCAGTGGTCTGCGCACACTGCTCGCCCTCCAGCCCGGGATCACCGTCATCGCAGAGGCCGCCGACGGCATCGAGGCCGTCGAAGGGGCCCGCCAGGTGCGGCCGGACGTGGTCCTGATGGATGTACGGATGCCGCGCCGCAACGGCATCGAGGCCACCCGGCAACTCCTCACCGGGGCGGCCGACCCGCCGAAGGTCGTGGTGATCACCACCTTCGAGAACGACGACTACGTCACCGCCGCCCTCAGCGCCGGCGCCAGCGGCTTCGTACTCAAACGGCTCCCCGTCCCCAAGATCGCGGAAGCGGTCCGGGTCGTCGCGGCCGGCGAGGCCATCCTCTTCCCCGCAGCCCTGCGCCAGATGGTCACCGCCCGCCCACGAGAATCCGCCCAGGCACTGCCACAGGCAGCACTCACGGGACGGGAGGAGGAGGTACTGCGCCTGATGGCCACCGGTCTGTCCAACCCCGACGTCGCGAAAACCTGCAGAGTGAGCCTGGAGACGGTCAAAACCCACGTCGGGAACGTGCTGACCAAACTCGGCGCGCAGAACCGGACCCACGCGGTAGTGATCGCGTACGAAACCGGGCTGGTCGTGCCCGGGAACATGGGCTGACACGGCATCAGATGAGGCCGTGACCTCAGGGGCGCGCGGCCGCGGGCCGACGCGAAGGCGGGCGCCGGGTCAGCCTCCGGCCGTCAGCCGCAGCAACTGCCCCATCTGCGGGTCGAAGACACAGTGGTGCCCGCCCATCGGCAACGCGGAGGAGCGGACCACCTCGGACACGTCGACATTCACGTACGACACGCCCTCCAGTTCCCGTTCGGCCAGGTCGGCGAGCGCGACCGGGGGCGGTCCGTTCGTGCCCTGGATGCCGTCGAAACCGAGCGCGCCCCATTTCCTGCCGGTCGTGGCGAGCTCCGCCGAGTCGCCGATCATCTGCGCGGACAGCGGGTACAACACCCCGAGGTGACCGTCGAGGTGGGAGAACGAGCAGATCAGCGGGCCCCGCACGAGCCGCTCGAAGCCCCAGAGCGCCCCGTGGCCCGAGACCTGCTGGGGCAGACTGTCGGCGAACGCGAAATGCGACAGCTCGCCCTGCAGGATGGTCAGCGAGTCCAGCATTACCGGGGCGCAGCCTCCTGCCTCCAGGCCGCGTAGCGCGAATCCCGCAAGGCGTCCGCCGAGCCCGTGGCCGACCAAGTGCAGCCGGACGTCGGCGCCGTCCACGATCGCGGGCAGACACGGCCCGAGCCCCCACTCCCCCACCAATGCGGCCCTGCGGCGCAGCACGTGGCGCACGACCTGTCGGAAGAGTTCGTGGGCGCCCAGCCACAGGTCCTCGTAGCCGATCTCCTCGCGCCGCAGTCCGAGCGGTCCGCCGGCGGCCACCGTCCCCGCCCTGTGCACTCGAGGGCTCAGAGCCCTCGCCGGCCGGGGTCCGGCCGTCCCGTCCTCCTGCAGGGTGCCCTCCCTGGAGACCTCGACGTCGCCACCGGACTCGTGCCGTGCAGGCCGGCCCGCGCCCTCACCCAGCGCGTCACGCAGGTCGTGCAGGGCGCCCGCGAACCCGGCGCACACCGTGCGCGTCTCCTCGAAGAGCATCAGCGGGTCGGCCTGCGCCACCACTTCGCCCTCGGTGTCGGTGGCGAAGGCCGCCAGCGGGTCCTGCAACGGGATCTGGGCCAGGCGGCGCAGCGCCGTGCCCAGGTCGTCGAACGCGGGATCGGCGGCGGGCCGCTCGTCCAGCAGCCCGGTGATCCGCGCCAACGCCTGCGCGCTCTCCGGCAGATGCCGCTCCAGGTCACCCGCCATCGCCGCGCTCACCCCAGGTCTGGCAGCCCGCTCCTGCTCGGTCTCCCGCTCCAGGCCAGGCAGTCCCTCGTCCCGGAAACACAGGGAGGGCCAGTGCACGCCGAGCATCCCGACGCTCCTGTCCTGTCCGTCCCACGCTTCGGCGAGCAGGGCACGGAAGGCTCCGTCGACGGCGGCGGTGACCTCAGGGTCGTTGTGGGCCCCGTGCACCACGACGTACAGGTCGCGCACGGCGCCCTCGCGTACGGCGTCACGGACCCGCCCGACCTGTGCGTCGTCCGCCTCGCCCCGACGCCCCAAGCCGAGGGCTCCCAGGTCGAGGACCTCTTCGCGTCGCGACATGCTCCAGCCTCCACCGTCGCTTGGGGCCTTCCTCGTGCCCTGCCGGATACCCGGCACACACCAGGGCCGGTGGATGTACGGCCAAACTACGCCAGGCCACCGATACCGAGCAGACACAGTCCTGCGAGGCGGCGGCCCGGGGATCGCGCTGCCTTCCCTGCGGAGGGCAGGCGCATCCAGACTCCAAGCGTGCAGCCTGCACGAGAACGGTCGAGCTCGTGCGTGCGCGTCGGCTGCCAAGGGTGGGACGGAGGCGGTAGCGGCTCTCAGCAGTGGAGGTGCTGCCCGGGGACGACCTCGGGCCCTAAGACTCGGCCTACTTGACCAAGACGACGAACAGTCCAAGGATGCCGGCGATCTCCGCGGCTACCGAAAGCCACAGCCGCCATGGGCTGTTCTCCCCCTGTGACAGAGGGGAAGGAGAAGCCCTCCCAGCGGCGCTGTGTCCCATGTTCGAAAGGTGGGCTGATGGCGGTGTTCTGGGGGTGGCGCCATACCGCCCGAAGACGTCGGCCGCATTCCAGGGCTCAGGCGTACGCAGCCGGCTGCGGCGCCCTTCCTGGATCTTCTTCGCCACTTCCCATGCCAGAAGCACGGTGGACACGGCAAGCCACACCACCACGGCACCGAGTAGACATGCGTCCCAACTGTCACTTCCATGGTTCCCCCGAAGCGCCATCTGTGCCGCTCAGCCACCCCGTCGCAGCTGCCGTCACAGCTGCCGTCGCACCGACTATGCCCACGCCGGAGGCATCATCACGCCTCAAACCGATTCCGTTCGGTACAGACGATGGCCCCGGCACGTTCAGCGGACGTATCGGGGTTGCCAGGGTGTCCTGGATGGCGTCGCGCAGACCCGGGGAAGTGTCGTTTCAGTGGTGGCGGCTTGCAGTCGTTGAAATCAACGGCTTGTCGGTGGCGACCCATTTCCTCAACGGGTCCGGGCTGGGTGCGTCAGAGGCTGCTGTCGATGCCAGTGACAGCAGGAGGGCCCAGTGGGGCGTCAGCTTCCTTGACACCCGCCTCTCTCAACGCGGCGGTGAGCAGCCGTGTGGCGTTCAGTTCGGCCTCGTACCGGTCCGGCGCTTCGACTTCGAGGCGGATGGAGAAGGTGTTGTCCTCGTTCAGGGTGAGCAGATCGAGGCCTTCGTTCTCGCTCACATCCGTGTGCCGTGACGCCAGTGCCCGTTCGAGCGCCGACCGCATCGAGCCGGTGACGTCGGTGAGGAACGTACCCGGGACGGTAATGACGAAGGTGGTCATGGCAACTCCTCGTACGGAACGGCACTTGCACAGGTCCTGCTTCCCCCATCGATGTGCCTTGAACGCGCATCCGCACCTGAGGCACCCTGCCAGCACAAATCTGGCGACCCAGACCGCCGGAACCGCAGGCCACTCGCAGCAGTGAACCCTCATGGCGCGACGGCCAATAGCCGCTAGGCCTTTTTTTGGGTAGCGGGTGAGTCTTGGGCGGACAGTTTTTCGGCCAGTTCCATACAGCGCAGGCGGGCCGGGGAGAAGTCGTAGGGCATCTTGCCGGTGGCTTCGAGCACGTTCATGGAGCCGGCCTCCCGCCTGCCAGAGCCGAGGTCGGCTTCGTGCTCGCCGTCATCGGCGGTAGCGGCGTGCAAGGTTTCCCAGGCGTCGAAGAGGGCATCGTCGTCTTCATCCAGGCCGGATTCCTCGATGACCGCCTGCAGGGCGCGTTCGAAGGCGTGCCGCTCGACGGCTACTTGAGCCACCCGTGGATCGTCGACGGCGACACTGTCATCGAGCGCCTCCTCGGCGTCGTCGATGCGGTCGGAATCCTCCCGCAGAGTGGGATGCGTGGCCAGGGCGACGAAGCGGCTGGCCTGGACGGCCGCGCCGAGCGGGCCGAAGATCCGCTCAGTGACCAGCAGACTGTCCAGGTCCGCCTGACGCAGGGAGCCCTCGGGCAGGCCCTTGAGACGTTCGGTGACGAAGTCGGAGAGCAGACCCATCCGGCTGCCTTCGGTGCGCATCCGCTGCACGGCGGTCCGTTGCCGCCGCAACTCCGCCTCCTGTTCGGCCAGGGTTGCCTCCAGCCGCTCCAGGATGCCCGCCATACCGTCTCCGGCGTCCGCATCGGTGGAACCCATACCGGTGGTAAAGGCGTCACGGATGTCGTCCAGGGCGATCCCGGCGTCGGCCATCCTGCGAATCCACAGCAGGCGGATCATGTCGTCGTACCCGTAGCGGCGACGGTCATCGCCACCCCGTTCAGGCTCGGGGAGCAGGCCGATCGCGTGGTAATGGCGAATCGCCCGTGGCGTGCTGCCGACGAAAGCCGCCGCGTCACCGATCTTGACCTGTCGGGGCGGCATGAAGGACGAATGCATGAGCAGGGACCTTTCCTCAAGGGATCGGGACGTAGGTCAACCCGACCACATGCCGCTACGGAAGGTGCAACCCCATACGCACCGTCCCGCACCGATGCCAGGAAATGCGACTTTCCTCCGTAATGACCGCAGGGCCGTCGTTTCCTGCTGGGGCATCCGCATGACGGCAGGCTGAGGGGGCAAACGCCCCGCGTAAGCGAGGTCGATGGCGGCTTGGACCAGGTCGGGATCGTCGTCGATGAACAGGCATTGCCTGGGCGTCAGGCCAAGCGCGGTGCTGGCGTGGTGGTACATGCGCGGATCCGGCTTGTTGCAGCCCGGTTCGGCGGAGATCGCGTACGCCTCGAAGAAGTGGTGGATACCCAGCGTCGCGCGCAGACGGGGCAGGTCGGGCCAGGCGTCGGAGACCACGGCCATCCGCACGTGCCATCGGCTCAGGTCCGTGGTGGTAGTCGTCGTAGTCGGGCGTCGAGGACAAGGCGGCGAAGAACCGGTCTCCGGCGGCTATCGCCGCAGTGAACCGGTCCCCTCAAGCAGCACCACACACCACCCGCCCGACAACACGAGTTGGAATTCTTCAACCGAACGGAGATTTTCGGTCGGTATCTCGCCTGCGTATGTGAGCCAAACCGTGGCGCCGGCCTTCATGGGGCTCCCCCATCACCGACCGGTCGAGGCGCTACCCATTCCGGGAAGGGCTGTTTGCGGGCGCGGTAGGCGCGCGCGAGTGCGAGGCGGGCCTGCTCGGCTCCTTCCTTGGTGATTCGGTAGAAGCGGCGGCGTGGCCGACCCGTTTCCTCGTGCAAGGCCGGGTCTTCCCAGGAACTGTCCAGCCAGCCGACCTGTTCCAGGCGGGCCAGGATCGGATAGATCGTGCCCGACGACAGTCCCGCCAGGTCGCACAGCTCAAGGCCGTAGCGCTGTTTGGCAGGATCCTCCAGCAGAGCCCGCAGGACCAGCTGGGTCTGCAGGGTCATGCGCGGATTGTTCATACTCGTTCTCTACATAGCTTATGCAGAAGCTGTCTAGGGGGAGCACGGCCAGCGAGGGTCAGCAAGGTGGCTACTGGACATAGTCACCGCCCGAGCGGACAAGACCCCTCTCGGGCCGCACGGCCGCGCATCGGTGTGAGGCCGGCGGCGGGCGAGTTCGGGTCAGTGCAGCTTGGGCAAGCCCGTGCTGATGGACCCGCAAGGCGGCGATGGCCATTCGGTGCTCGGCTTCGATGTCCAGGCCGATCGAGTCGTCCTCCTCGCAGACCGCAGGTGAGGTGACAGAAGCCGACCGCCCCGTCACCGTAGATCAGTTTGATAATCTGCCGCGATGAATGAGGCGTTGGACGAGGGACCGTTCTTTCATGGAACAAAAGCCCAGCTGCAGGTCGGAGATCACCTCACCGCCGGTTTTCGTTCCAATTATCGGCCCGAAATCGTGATGAACCACATCTACTTCACCGCGTTGCGCGACGGTGCGGGACTCGCTGCCGAACTCGCCGCCGGCGACGGGTCCCCGCGCGTGTATGTCGTCGAACCGACCGGGGAGTTCGAGAACGATCCCAACGTGACCGACAAGAAGTTCCCTGGCAATCCCACCCGTTCCTATCGCAGCAGGGAACCGCTCCGGATCGTCGGTGAGGTCGTCGACTGGACGCGGCAGACGCCCGAAGCCCTTCAGATGTGGCGAGACCGGCTGGCCGCAATCCGGGTGGATGACCGCGCCGAAATCATCAACTAGAAGCCGCTCCGCCCGCCACCGCGGTGGTCGTGTGCACTTCGGCGCTGCACGGCAGTGATCGTGTGCGGTTCGGCGCTGCACGGCAGGAAGCGCGTTCTCACCCCCTGCCGTGCAGCGCCGCCGTCAGTGCCTCGGCGAAATCCGCCGCCGTGGACTCCTGCGGGTCCGCCAGAGCGGTTCGGGTGAGCTCGCGCAGGCTCGGGGTGAACCAGAACTCGCCCTGGGCGGGCGGTTGTCGCGTGTCCCAGTCCGGTACGGGACCGGCCAGGCGCGCCACCAGCAGTGCCACCCGGTGCACGTCGCGGACCAGGGGCGGCATGCGCGGGTCGTCGCCCCAGTCCGGCTGGTGCATCAGGAGGGGCCGCGGGTCGTCCAAGGGCGTGACGCTGTCGATGTCGATGAGTCGTCCGCGTCCCCTGCCTGCTTCGATGCCGTACACGAAGTTCTTCCAGTTGGTGTCGCCGTGGGCGAGACCCATCCCGTGCAGCAAAGCGTGGGCCGACACCACGTCCAGGAGCAGTTCGGCGCGCTGCCGGGACGAGGGCACCTGGCAGCCGACGTAGTCCGGCTCCTCGGCCAGCAGGTGGTCGCCGGTCTGCGCGCCGCCTTCTCGGAGCAGGAACGGCGCCTCCAGCGGCGGGTACGCGACGCCCACGGCCCGCTCGCCGACACCGACGACCGCGCGCGGCCACAGCAGGACGCGGTCGGCGGTGCGGCGCCGGGGCGTGGGCAGCGTGCCGATGCGTGAGAGGAGTTCGCGGTAGGGGGCCAGGGCCCGGACGGGGTTGCGCTGGCGCTCTGCCCCGGCCGGTGGGCCCGCCGCCCTCTCCTCGTCGAACAGCTTGACCAGGAACTGCTCGTCGGAGGCCCCGGCGCGGGCCGGGCGGATGTGCGGCGGCAGTCCGGGCCGGGGGCCGCCGATCGACAGGTCCGCCCATGGCAGGAGGTCGATCATCGGATAGCCGCGGGCGGGGGCGGGTTTTCTGAGGGGCTGGTCCTGCCGTGACCGGCCGGTCTGCGGCGGCCGGCGCGGCGTCACGGGCACGGGGCCAGGTCGGGATGTCGCGGTCGCCGTCCCGTGCGGAACCAGCCGCGCGGGCGGGTCGATCGACTCCACCAGGGCCGACGCCTCCGCGCTGAGCGGTACCGGGCCCGCGCGCCGTGGCACCGTCGCCACGACACGGCGTACCAGCGGTGAAGCGGCGATCACGACCACGCTCGCCGTCGTGCCCTCGGCCGCGTCCTCCGCCCCCGCGGGCCCCGCCACCAGCAGCGCGCCCGCCGTCACGTACACGAGGAAGGCCACCGACCGGTCCAGGGCCGCCGGCTGACCGGCGATCCGGGCCGTCGCCCACAGCGCGAGGAGCACGGCGGGCGGGCCGGCGAGTGCGAGGCCGACGACGATGTCCTCGTCCCAGTGCCTCGGTTCCGCCCACCCCGCGTTGACGTCCCACAGCCAGCACGCCGCCTGGCTGCCCGCCCAGACCACGGTGAGCAGCAGCCACCCGGTGGCGCGGCGGCGCCGGGCCCGCCGCCGCAGTCCGTGCAGTCTGCGGGCCTGCTCGGTCAGCTCCGCGGCCCGCGCGGTGCTGCCGCTCGTGTCCGCACGCCGCCGCAGCTCCGCCCGCGCGGCGGCGAAGCGCCGCGCGTCGGCCGCCGCGTCGTCCATCGCTCGGCGCACCACTTCGGCGAGGAGCTGGACGGCGGCCACGCCGAGTACGAGCCACCAGCCGGGGGTCACTTCCGCCAACGGCCCTCACCCCGCGCCGGAGCCGAACGTGCCGTCGGGCGATGCCTCGTGGTGGCCGAGCCAGGCCACCGCGGCGGCCCGGTCGTCGCTGCGGTCGTTGCGCCGCACCGCCAGCGAGCCGAGGAACTCCAGCGGGGTCGGCGGGGTCGCCCAGAGCCGCCCCAGGAAGGCCCGCACCTGCTCGTCGCGGCCGTCGCGCGCCAACCCGTCGGTGGTCAGGGCGAGTACCTCGCCGTCGCCGAGATCGAGGACCTGGATCTGCAGCGCCGCGTAGTTGCCGGGCAGGGCGGGGGTGGGCGTGAGGTCCTCGGCCCGGCCGGGGAAGACAGGAGCGAGGAAGCCCGAGCGCAGCCGCCATGCGGTGGAGTCCCCGACCCGGGCGACCACCGCGGTGACGTCTCCGCCCGGCGGGATACGGGTCGGCAGCGCCGCCACGACGAGCGTCGTGCGGTACTCGCCGTGCTCGCGCGGATCGCCCGTGCGCCGCCGGGACAGCGAGTCGAGGGTGACCGCCACGTCGGCGACCGTCTCGCGCACCCGGTCCGCGAGATGGTCGCCGGAGAGGTCCGGCGCCGGGAGCCACTGGGCGCGGAACGCCTTCACCGCCACCCTGGCCGCGGCGCGGGCGGCGCGGCCCGCGTCCTCCGAGCGGCCCACGCCGTCCGCGACGGCCAGGAAGCAGATCCCGGTCGCCGTGTCGGACCAGAGAGCGAAGGCGTCGTTGCAGTTGTCCCGGGGGCGGCAGGTCTCCGCGGCCGCCGCGCCCGCCCGCACCGTGACCGCGCCCGCCTGCCCGCCGTCGTACGCCAGCAGCGGCAACGCCGCCTCCGCGTGGCCGGTGAACAGCGGGGGCTCGTACCAGGGCTGGTCCATGGCGTCGACAGCCGGAAAGTCGGACATGGTCAGTGGTCCTCGTCCATGGTCGATGGTCCTCGGTCAGAAGTCCTTGATCAGTAGTCCTCGGGTCAGTAGTCCTTGGGTCAGTAGTCCGTGGTCAGTAGTCCTCGTCGTAGGGCCGTTCCGTGCCCGGCGGTGGCACGACCTGCTCGGAGTCCATCGCCACGCTGCGCGCCACCGAACCGAAGACCAGCTCGGCGAAGCGCTCGATGGCCTGTGCGGGCGAGTCGCTGCGGCCCGCTAGGTACGCGGCGCTCGGGTCGGCGGCGATCGACGCGAGGGTGCGGGGGTCGACGCGGCCGTAGCCGTAGGGCACGAGCAGGACCCGCCGGCCCGGACCCGCGCTGGCCAGGAGCGCCTGATGCTCCGCGTACCAGCCCCCGGCGCGGTCGCGGTGGGCGGTGGGGCGGCCGTCGGTGAGCATGAACACCAGGGGCGGCCGCGCGGCGGCGCCGAGCCCGGCCAGGTCGTACGCGACGGTGCGCGCGGTGGCCTCGAAGACCACCGCGAACGACGTCGGCCCGGCGGCCTCCAGGTCCGGCACCGCCGTCGTCGACGACAGGCCGGTGAGCGGCAGGTCGACCCGCGCGTCCTCGGCGAAGGAGATCACCGAGAGCCGGACCGCCCGCCGGATCGTGGGGTCCTTCGCCAGGCGCGCGAGGAGTTCGCGCAGCACGGTGTTCACCACCTCGATCGCGGTGACGGACCCGGCGGTCTCGGCCATCGACCCGGATCTGTCGGCGAGTACGTAGAGCGGCAGCACGTTCATCCGCCGCTCCTCGGGGCGAGCAGCACCAGGGCCTTCTCCGTCCGTCCGGCCCGTTCCCGGGGCAGCCGTACGACTTGGAGAACGTTGCCGGAGCGCGCCGGGTACGCGTCGAGCGTCACGCTGCGCTCCATGTCGACGAGCGCGGTGAAGTCGGCGGAACCGCGGCGGTCCAGCTCGCCCTCGCCCTCCTTGGCCTCGCCCAGTTCGGCGAGGGCGCGTACGGCGTGGGCCCGCACCGCCGCCATCAGCTGGGCCCAGACACTGCCCTCGGCGGCCTCGGGCACGAACGCCGACGCGGCCAGGTGGTGGGCGGCGACCACCCAAGCCCCCGGGTCGCCGGTGGCCGCCGCGGCCGGGCCGAGGACGTCGCACTCGGCGAGCAGCCGCAGCCGGGCCGACCAGCCCGGCACGGTGGTGGCCTTGGCGTGGTCGACCAGGGCCACCGAGCGCATGGCGCCGAGGAGTTCGGCGACGGTCGGCAGCAGGCGTTCGACGGCCTCGCGCGGCGGGAGCCCGGACGGCAGCGGGGTGAGCGTCAGGCCGGGCAGCAGCTGCTTCCCGCCGCGCCGGAGGGTGGCGATGTCGACCGCCGAGGGACCCCACAGTTCGGGCTGTTCGCCGCGCTCGGCCGTGCCGGCCCGTATCCATTCGGCGAGCAAGCGGCAGGCGACCTGGCGTGGTCCCGCGGCGGCCACGCCCACCAGGCCGAGCAGCGGCGCCGCCGCCCCGTCGTGCCGGGGGCGCAGGTCTGCGGGGTCGACGGGGGTGCCCAGGACGGTGCCGAGGTCCTCGCAGAGCGCGCGGACGAGGCGGTCGGGACCGTCGGGGCCGGTGTCGGGACCGCTTTCGGCAAGAGCACCGTTTTCGGCGGGGGCACCGTTTTCGGCAGGGGCGCCGTCGGGGCCGCGGGCCTCGTCGGGCCGGGTGCCTTCGGCGGGTTTCACGGCGTCAGAGGGTGCCACTGAACGGGTCCTTGCTCTCGTCGTAGAACAGTCCCGACTTCATGACCTCCTCGTAGACCTCGCCGGGTGCGGCGCCGATCAGGTCCAGGGGCGCGGTCACGGTACGGCGGTGGGGCCGCTGTTGGTGGAAGCGGAGTGCTCCCGTGGCGTCCAGCGACACCCAGACGTAGCCTTCGGGAACATCGGTGAGGGTCCCGAACTCCCGGTGCGCCGGATCCCCGGAACGCGCCGGATCCGGACCGGTGCTCTGCTCCGCCCCGGTGCCTGTCGGCGCCCCGGGTCCCCTCTCCGCACCGGCCCCCGGGGCCGCCCCCGTCCCCGCGCCAGGCAGCCCCCAGTACAGCGTGATCCGCCGTGCGGCCACGTGCAGCAGGAGGCCGCCCGCCGGGACCGGATCGCCCGCGAAGGCCAGCGGCTCGCGTTCCTTCAGGCCCACGCCGACCTGGTACACCTCCTGGTAGAGCGAGTAACGCAGGGTGGCGGGCGCGCCCTCGCGCTCCGGCGGAGCGACCAGGCCGTGCGGTACGCCGGTGGTGTCGGCCGCGGGGCCTTCGAGCAGCCAGCCCGGGGTCCCCTTGCACAGCAGGAGCGTGATGTGTTCCTCCTGGTCGATCTCGAAGCGGACGTTGACGCCCGCGGCGGCGAGCTGGTCCGCCTCGCTCTGCAGCATCGTGTGGGTCGCCCAGAGCGATTCGGCGTCGGGGGCGTCGTCGTTGGAGACGTCGTAGCGGTGCACGGCGAGCACGGCGCGTACCGGGTACGTGGAGCGGCCCTCGGCGTAGGCGCGGCCGCCGGGTTCCAGTTCGAGCCGCTGCCCCCGGCTGAACACCGGTTCCGTGTACGTCTCCTGCGACCCCTTGCGCAGGTGGAAGTCGGCCGCCAGGTTCACGTAGAGGCGGCTGGCGTCGACGTCCAGGTAGGAGATGCCGCCGAGCAGTTCGGGGATGACCTCGGGGTCGTCGGCGTCGGGGCTGAGGTCGGCCACCGCGTCCAGGTACACACCGCCGACCGCGGTGCCCGTCTTGGCGAACTCCGCGTCGAACTCGACCTCGAAGGTGGGCGCGAGCTGGTCGCTCTCGAAGCGGCGGCGCAGTTCGTCCTCGATGCCGCGCCGCAGCGCCGCGGACTGCATGGAGCCGCCGGAGAACAACACCCGGTCGACGCTCTCGTGGCCGCCGCCCGACACGTCGATGCCGCCGCGCGCGATGCCGCCGGCCAGCCAGGCGATCTCCGCGACGAGGTCGCGCAGTTGCTCGGCGAGTTCGTCGGCGGTGACGGTCACCTCCGTGGCGGACGGCTCGGCGGGCGCGGCGCCGTCCGGGGACACCGGCCAGGCGAAGGGGACGGCACCGGATTCCGGCACGGCGCCGCCCGGAGCGACAGCGCGGACGCGGACCGCCTCGGGGTTCCGCGTACCGAGCCCTTTCCGTTTCACCGTGTCCGCCGTCTCCCACAGTGCCTGGAACAGCTGCTTGCGCGGCGCGGCCTGCTCCACGCCCTGGAACCGGGTGTCGCCCGGCCTGATCCCGAACTTGCCGCGCAGCAGCGTGAAGAGCCGGGCGGTGAGACGGTCCCCGCCGAGGTTGAGCCGTCCGCCCGATGCCAGGACCTGTGGCTGGAGTTTGTAGAACCGTCCCGGGCTGTCGCCGGCTGCCGCGGGTGTCGCGTCCACCACGGTCACCTTGATCAGAGCGCAGTCGGTGGTACCCCCGCCGACATCGATGACCAGCAGGTTCTCGTGCCAGGCACGGGCCTGTGCCCACTCCTTGGGCTGCTCCCAGGCGCGGCCGCCCTCGGGGCAGCGGGCGTTCAGCCTGAACGCCTCGACACCGAGGAGGAAGTCCGCGCCGAGCCGCTTCATCATCGCGAACCCGGCGGCGGCGACCGCCTCGTCGATGTTCATCTCCACCTTGACCGCGAGGGTGCGCAGCACCTTGAGCAGCTCGTCACGCTTGTCCGGCGGCAGTTTGGTGGGGAAGGTCACGCTCAACGAGCCGATGGCACGCGGAAGATTCAGCTCGGCAGCGACCAGCTCGGCGAACCGCGCGTACACCCCGCGAAACAGCTCCCTGCCGCTGAGCCCCGTGCCCGGGACCTCGGCATCCAGGTCGGCCAGATGACGCTTGGCACCCCGGATCCGTTCGCCCGTGGCGTCCACCGCGAAGTCGACGCTGCCGCCGGTCACGACCAGATCGCTGGTACGCGGCTGGGTGTGGCCGACGTGGTGCACGTCCAGGGGCGCGCAGCCGAAGACCTCGCGCCAGGCCTCGCCCCGGACCTGGGGGACGCCGATGGTGCGGTCCTCGATCTCCTGCGCCGGGTCCGGCGATTCGTCGGTGGCGAACAGCTGGATCGGCAGCAGGCTCCTGGCCCGTTCCACACCGGCGGCGGGCAGTGCGGCGTCGCTGCCGCGCACCCGGCGCCGGTCGAACACGCCGCACACGGCGCGGCTGGTGCCGAAGTCGAAGAAGGCACCGATGAGGTCGGGCCCCTGTGTCTGCGCGGGAACGCCATCCGGCGTGGCCTGGGTCATGGGTCGGTCTCCGATCTGGTCCGGGGCGAGCCGGAAGCTGCCGCGTGCCAACGGCGCAGGGAGGCGGGATTCCGGTTGGTGGCGGCGGTAGTGCACGACGACCGTGGGCGCGGCGGGCCTGCGCCGCCACGGGGTGAGTGCGAGGTCGGCGTCGGCCGCCGCGCCGTCGACAGGCGGCGTGAAGGCGGTCGTGCTGACGACCGCCGAGCCGTCCAGCACGTCGACGCGCTCTATACGTCCTGGAACGGTGCCGCGCCGCAGCAAGAGACCCGCGCTACCCGGCCGGCCGTAGAGCTCCAGCGACGGCCGGTCATCAGGCACGTCCCGCCCTCGCCGTCGACAGTTGCTGCAGTTCGGCCCCGATCTGGTTGAGCACGGCAACCGGTCCGGTGGTGCTCACGAGCGCGAGCCGCTGCTGGACGAGGAGTTCACCGAGGGCTTTCTGGGTGAGCACGACGGCGGGTTCGAACTTGTCGATCAGCCTCCGTTCCAGGAGCCGGGCCAGTTCTTCCCGGACCCGGGCGACCTGCCGGAAGTACAGGCGCGCTGCCGGGCGGTACGCGGCGCGGTGACCACCCGCGCGCCGCCCCGCCAGCTGGTCCAGGAGATGCCCGGCCATGGTGCCGACCTGCGCGACCTCCTCGGCGTCGGCGTGCGCGCGCACCTGCTGTTCGTCATCGTCCGCGTCGGGGCCGAGCGGCGCCGTGAGCCGGTCCCACGGCGCTCTGGCGGCGAAGTCCTCACGGGTGTGGGAGGCCCACCACCTCGCGAGGGCTTCGGTCAGCTCGGTCCGGGTCCCGTCGATCGCTTTCGCGGTGAGGGCGCCTATGTCGAGTTCGCGCAGCGGCTGGAGCGCGTCGGTGTCCGTGCCGCCGCCGGTGCCGTTCTGTTCCAGTGCGAGCCGTACCCTCGACCAGGCGTCGGCCCCATACACGGCGATGTCGGCCTGTTCCCTGGCGATGCGGCGCAGGTCGGCGATGGGGCGGGCGTCGTCGCGGGCCGCCGCCTCCTGGAGACGGAGCTTCCCGGTGGCGGGGACGTGTCCGCCCGCCTCCTTGAGCAGCCGGATGCCGTCCTCGATGAGCTGCTCGAATTCCTGCGAGTCGACGTGCGCGGTGTCCTTGTCGGCGAGTTCGGCGATGAGTGCGCGCAGGCGGCCGACGCCGCCGTCGTCGAGGGCGCCGTCGACGGCGACGCGCAGTTGGCCGCCGGTCGGCCCGGACGGGTCCCAGGCCGCGGCGCTCCACTGCTCGCGCGCGAACTGGGCGCTCTTCCAGATATGCGGATTCTCGGGGTCGAAGGCGATCCAGGCGGCTTCGTCGGCCGCGGCCCAGGGGCCGCTGACGGCGGCGACGCGGGTCTCGCGGCCGGGCCGTCCGTCCGCGCCGATGTCGCGCACCATGGAGGCGACCGATGTCTCCAGGACGCGCAGGGAGTTGGCGTTGCTCGGATTGTCGACGGCGTCGAGGCGGGTGGCGACGAACACACAGTGCGGGTCGGGCTCGGTGTGCGGCGTCGTGAACTGGGTGCCCCCGCCGCAGGCCACGGTGAGCAGGGCGATGTGCGCGCGGCTCTGCGTCTCGGCGATGACGACGTCCTCCAGGGCGCCGTCCATCCGGGTGCCCGGGGTGTCGACGATGACCACGGACCGGCCCGCCGCCCAGCCGAGCGGCCACACTTCGGCCGGGACGTGCAGGCGGGCGCTGACCCGGGCGACGAGCGGGCTGCCCCGCCCCTTGCTGAAGGTGAGGGTGCCGTCGCGGGCGGCCAGTTCCTGCAGGGTCATGGTCTCGCCGTAGCCGAGCCGGTCCACGGCCTCCAGCATCTCCTGGACGATGCCGACGTGCGGATGCGCGGTCCTGCTCAGCTCCGCCAGGCTCCGTGGGTCGTCCTCGTCCAGGTCGAGCAGGCGGCGGGCCCGGCGGCGGGCGCCTTCCTCGGTGAGCGTCACGACGGTGTACTCGGGCGGGCCCGTGGGCCCCTCGTCCTGGACGAGCCGCAGCTCCGTGGAGACCGCGCTGACCGCGCCAGGACCCACGGAGAAGATGTCGCTGCGCCCGAGGAGCAGGCGCAACGTGGTGGACTTCATCGAGGAGTTGACCCCGAGCGCCACGATCCGGACCTCGCCGGCGGTGGTGTGCCGCATCCGCTCGAGGACGTGCTTCAGCTGATCCATCCGGTCGACGAGTACGGGAGAGTCGGCGGGCAGCGAAAGCCGCTCCAGGCTCGCCGCGAGCTTCTCCAGCTTCCTGACCAGGTACGTGTCCCCCATCGGGTGCCTCCCCCTTCGGCGTTCGGGGAGCACCACCTCGAACGCGCGGAACGCTGCCGGCCCCAGCGAGTGGGCGGCGGCTCCAGGCCCTTCAGGGTGAAGCACGTTTCATGATTTTGATAGACATCTGGCGCTGGCTGATGGATCGTCAGTTGTACGCCCCTCAGGGCTTGTTGGCGGGCCAGTCGTGCGGTGCGAGTGCCGCGGCGCCACCGCGACGGGACGGGCCACGCGCCACGCGGCCGGGTGCGGCGTTCCGCCTGCCGACGGGCGCATGGCGAGGTGCCCGGCCGTGGGTCACAGCCGGGCACCGGCGCGCTGAGGGTCGTTCCCGAGGCTAGGGCGCGTCCGTCACCAGACGGCCGTCGGCCGGGACGCGGGGTGCGACGCCATTGGCGTAGGCGGACTCGACGCGGGCCTGCTCGGCCGCGTCGGGTACCGCGTTCCTGCAGCCGGTGCCGGCGGCGGAACCCGACATCAGCTGGGAGCACGGGCCCGGCTTGGTGTCCGGCAGGCCCAGGTTGTGGCCGATCTCATGGGCGGCGATGCGCGTCTTGTCGTACCCCTGGGTGACCGCCTGATTGCCGAGTTCGACGCGGCCGCGACCGCCCGGACGGACCGGGCCGATGGTGGCCTGCGGCCAGCCGCTGGTGGCCACGATCTGGATCTCGGCCCGGGTGCCGGGCTGGGCCTCGACCAGCTTGACGTTGTCCACGTTGCTGTTCCACGAGGCGACTCCGGCGGCGATCGCCGCTTCCCAGCCCCGGGCCTGGCTGTCGTCATAGCGTAGCGTCACCACGGCGGCCGCCGCCTTGGCCGATGAACCATCCGGGGTGGACACCGCGTTCGCCGCCGGTGCCATGGCCAGGGCTGCCGCTATGGCGGTGCCGACGATGGCCAGCCGTCTTGATTGAGGCATGGCTGTCCTCTCAGTTGTGGAGGGTTGGGTGTGGAGGGGCTCGACTCCGTCCGGAACGGAGAGGGGAGGAGCTGGGACGGGCATCGACCGGCATGAGCCGCTCCGTTTCGCTCCGCGCCACCGAAGCCCACGCGTGACGGTACATCGTCAAAACCACGCGGCGGCAGCCCCAGAACCGTCAACCTTCCACGCGTCAACCAACAGTGCCCGGATGGCGAACCGGAACCCCCGCCCACAGAACACCGCATCTCACGTGAAAGGCAGCACCCCGTCCCAGCAGGCACGGGAGGGCCTTTCAGGGGCAGTGGCCGACCTCGTTCCGGCACCGGCCGTACGGAGCTTCCACTGTTACCGGTGTCGACGTGCGTGCCGGATGGGTTCCGTGGGGGTGGCCGGTTCGATGATGCGCGGTTGGACGTGCTCGCAGGCCATGGTCGTCTGCACGTCGGCCACCTCCCGCCTCCCGGTGAGCCTGTCGATGACGAAGGCGTATACGCCGTTCACGTCCGGCACCGCGATATGCAGGGGGAAGTCGTAGGCGCCGGAGGTGACGAACATGGCGATCACCTCCGGAAGCTGTTGCGCCCATTCCCGGAATCCCTCGATGACCGGCCGGGCGGGGGGGGGACGGATCCGTACGTCGGCGGTGCGGTGCTCGGCGTTCTCACCCACCGTCACCCGAGAGCTCTCGTCCCGGCGTTGCGGCAGGGCCTGATCCGCCCACTACTGATCTGCGTCGCCGCGACGGGCGTCTACCAGGCGGCCTTCCTCTGCTCCACCGCCCGCGCCGGCGCGGCGCCGGCCACCACCGTCGCCCTGGGCATCGCCCCCGTCGCCACCGGACTGATCGCCCGCGCCCTGGGCGGCGAACACCTCACCCGCACGTGGCTGATCTCCACTGTCGCCCCTGTCACCGGCTGCGCCCTGCTGATGGCACCCACCGGGACCGGCGTCGACGCCCTCGGGCTATTGGCCGGGATGGTCTCGGGCGTCTGCTTCGGCCTCTACACCGTGTTCGCCAAAAGGCCGGCCACGGCGGTGGGCACGCTCTGCCTCGCCGAACCTCTCGCGGCGTCCTTCCTGGGCGTCTTCGTCCTGCACGAGCACCTCACCACGACGGCCCTCGTCGGCAGCCTGCGCATGCTGGGCGGACTCGCCGTGGCCTGCCTTCCCGCGCCCCGGCCCCGGCCACCCGCCGCGCGGTCCACCCCACGCCCTCGCACGCCTCACCGGCACCAAGGCAGCGGACTTCGCCTACTGCACGATCAGTCCGCTCGGCCCTCGCCATCGCATCGACAAACTCGCCGGGAAACTCGCCCTGCTCCGCTGACCTCGCCCAGTCCCCAGCACCGTAGGGGGCGGCCGCTCACTCCGACGTTCCGGCAGCCGTCCGGGACATCGCCGGGGAGGCGTCGAACAGCGCATGGACGGACGCGCGGACCTGGGCGGCGACCACGTCGGCCGTGGAGTTGTCGAGCTTGCCGTCGAGGTGCAGGAACGCGAGGCCGTGGACGAGGGCCCACACCGTGGTCGACAGGGCGTCCGCGTCCACGCCGGGGAAGGTGGCCCGCACGATGCCGCGGACGTACTCCGAGATGGCCGCGGTGGCGGCGACCCGCTCTTCACTGGTCGGGTCGCAGGGCTCGGCGAACATCACGCGGAACAGGGCCGGGTGCTCGAGCGCGAACTGGACGTAGGCGACGGCGACCGCGGCGAGTTCGTCGGGCGTCGAGGGCGCGGGATGAGCCATGGTCAGGTGTCCGGCCAGTTCGCGGTACCCCTCGGCGGCCACCGCGGAGACCAGGGCGTCGCGGTCGGCGAAGTGGCGGTAGGGGGCCGTCGCCGACACCCCGGCGCGTCTGGCGACCGCGCGCAGGGAAAGGCCGGCACTGCCGTCTTCTTCGAGCAGTTCGCGCGCGGCACGCAGGCAGGCGGCGCGCAGGTCACCGTGGTGGTACGTGCTGGCCTGCGGCACAGGTCACACTCCCTCATGTTTACGGTGCTCACATCGTCGTCTAATGTGAGCGATGCACACATCGTAGGGCGAAGAGACGAAAGAGGGGAATCGTGATGACCAGCGAGCTGTTCTCGCCGCTGCACCTGCGTTCCGGGCGAGTGCTGGGCAACCGGATCGCGAAGGCGGCGATGGAGGAGAACCTGGCGGGCGACGGCCAGCTGCCCGGCCAGCGGTTGCTGACGCTCTACCGGCGCTGGGCCGCAGGCGGCACCGGGCTGCTGATCACCGGCAACGTCATGGTGCACGCCGAGGCACTGACGGGCCCCGGCGGAGTCGTACTCGACGAGAACGCGCCGCTGGAGCCGTTCACCGAGTGGGCCGAGGCCGGCAAGTCCGCCGGCGGCTCGATATGGATGCAGATCAACCACCCCGGTCGACAGGTGGCCTCCGGCATGCCCGGCGTGGTCTGGGGCCCCTCCGACATCGGCGTCGACCTGGGCCGGCACAGCGGTCGCTTCGGCCGTCCGAGCGCCATGACCTCCGCCCAGATCGATGCGACCGTCGACCGGTTCGCCGTCACGGCCCGCCGTGCCGAGGAGGCGGGCTTCGACGGCGTGGAGGTCCACGCCGCCCACGGCTATCTGCTGTCGCAGTTCCTGTCTCCCCTGGTCAACAAGCGCACCGATCAGTGGGGCGGGTCGTTGGAGAACCGCGCCCGGCTGCTGCTCGACGTCGTCCGCGCCGTCCGCGCCGCCGTCTCGCCGTCGTTCGCGGTCGCGGTGAAGCTCAACTCCGCCGACTTCCAGCGCGGCGGATTCGATGCCGATGACGCCCGCCAGGTCATCGCGATGCTCGAACCTCTCGGCGTCGACCTGGTCGAGCTGTCCGGCGGGAGCTACGAGAGCCCGGCGATGACCGGCCGCTCGGCCGACGCGCGCACCCAGGCACGCGAGGCCTACTTCCTGGACCTGGCGAAGGACCTGGTGAGGACCAGTCCCGTGCCGCTGATGCTCACCGGCGGGATCACGCGGCGCGCCACCGCGGAGCGGGTCCTGGACAGCGGCGTGGCGGTCGTCGGCATGGGCACCGCTCTCGCCGTCACCCCCGACCTGCCCGACCGCTGGCGGAGCCACCGCGAAGCCGACCGGCAGATGGCGCCGGTGACCTGGTCCGACAAGGCACTCGCCTCGGCCGCGGGCATGGCACGAGTCCGTCATCAGATGGGTCGCCTCGCCCGCGGAAGTGAACCCAGGCCCCGGATCCACCCGGCGTACACCCTGCTCTCCGAGCAGTGGAAGCAGCGTGGCTCGTTGCGCCGCTACCGTGCGTGGCTGTCGGCGTCGCCCACGCGCGGGGAGGACATGGCACGGGGCCGGTGATCGTACCTCCGCCTCTCCCTCACCGCTGGGTATCGCCCCGCGGCGGCGCCACTGCAGGCCCCGGCCGTCCGCCTGGTTCGAAGCATCGCCGCCCGGCACCGGATGAGCGTCGAGCTGTTCCTCCTGTCCGGTTCTTGCCCTTCGCCGCACCGTTGGCGGCTCCGACCGTGCGGGTCCGGTCGGTCGTGCTCACCATGGTGGGAGTGGCCCTGCCGCGATGAGGAGGCGTCATGACGACAGCCTGGGAGCCCCGAGGCGTATCCGCCCACGGAGCAGGCGGTGAGCGGTTGCCGGTCCTGGATGTTCCTCCTCCCGGACGGCAGAGGCGTTGGACCGTGCTGCTGCGGTGGCTCCTTTTGCTCCCACAGTTCGTGGCCTACGCGGTGCTCGCTGTGGCCGCGTTCTTCGTCATGATCGTCGGGTGGTTCGCTGCCCTGTTCACCGGGCGTCTGCCGGACGGGATCTTCAGGTTCCTCAGTGCCGTGCTCGCCTACGCGACCCGCGTCAACGCGAGCACGGCGTTGCTCGTCGACCGGTACCCGCCCTTCTCGTTCTCGGCCCCGCGGTACCCGGTGCAGATCGAGGTGCACCCCACCCCGCTCAACCGCCTCGCGGTGCTCTTCCGGCTGATCCTGATGATCCCCGCGGCCATCGTCACCGGTCTCCTGCAGAGCGGCTGGTACGCGATCAGCTGGGTGTTCTGGCTCATCACGCTCATTCTGGGGCGCCTGCCCGGCCCGCTCTACGCCGCGACGGCCGCGGTCGCCCGGTACAGCATGCGCCTGCACGCGTACACGTATCTCCTCACGCCCTCCTATCCCAAGGGACTGTTCGGCGACGAGCCCGTACCCCCCGAGGACGTCCGGTCCGGCACCCGGCCGCTGCTGCTCGACACCGCGGCGACGGTTCTCGTCGTGCTGTTCCTGCTGCTCGGCCTCGCGGGCCACCTGACGAACGCCACCGTCGACTACAGCTCCGATGACGACCGGGCCTCGACCGGGACGGCGCCGCTCCACGGGTGATGGAGATGCTCCTGGGGTGCTGCCGAAGGGGCTGAGCTGCGGGGCCGCCCAGCGGAACCTACTATCGAGTAGGGTTCGGTCTCCGACAGCGAGGAGATCCCCATGCCATCAGCACCCCGCTCCCCTCTGCTCCTGGCCGGCCTGTTGGCCGGAGCCGGGGCCGCCCACCTCGCCCTCCCCAAACCCTTCGACTCCATGGTTCCGCGCGCCTTGCCCGGCAGGCCGCGCACCTGGACGTACGCGAGCGGAGCGATCGAGCTGGCGCTGGCCGCCGGAGTGGCCCTGCCCCGCACCCGGCGCACCGCGGCGCTGGCCACCGCGGCGTTCTTCGTGGGGGTGTTCCCGGCCAACGTGCAGATGGCGGTGGACTGGCGCAGGCGCCCCACCCCGCTCAAGGCCGCGGCACTCGGGCGGCTGCCCCTGCAAGTACCCCTCGTGCTGTGGGCGAAGAACGTAGCGGGAGCGAGCGGCGAGCGGGCCTGACCCACGGAGGGGACGCCCCGGCCGGACGGACCCGCGCGGGGCCGTTCGGGGGAACCTGCGACGTCCCCCGTACGGTCCCGGGCCGCCGGATTGTCCTACGATCATGAACTCCGTACACAGCAAAAGAACGTCGTCACCCACGGCACCGGCCGCGAAGGCCGTCCCGCTGCCGCCGGCCGACGAACGCCAGCGGCGGCGCGAGCAGTGGGGACTGACGCCCCATCAAATCGGTACGGCTTTCGGGGTGACGGCGGCGACCGTACGGTCCTGGGAATCAGGACGCACCTCACCCACCGGCGAGCGACGCAGGGCGTACGCCTTGCTGCTCGAAGGCCTCGCGCAGAAGACCTCTCCGCCTCCCCCGCGCGTCCCACGAGCCAGAGCCAAGGCCGAGGCGACCGGCACGGTGACGCTCGCCTCGACCCTGCCGGGCGCGGCACCGGTGACCCACGGCCGGCCCGTCCTCGCACCCGACCCCGTCTGCCCGCGACGGCGGCGCAGGCTGCGCCTCGTGGCCGCCTGGATCGGCATGTGGACCGTATTCGTACACCTGATGGTCACCACGTCCGCCCTCATGTGAACCGTCACCCCTGATCCCGGGCGGGGACGGTGCCGACACCTCCTCGCCCTGCGTTCACCGTGTCGCGCCGGACCCGGTCGTCGGGAGGTAGCGCGGTGCGCGCCAGGCCTTCAGCCGGTGCTCCACCGCCGCGCCCAGCGACAGCAGCTTGCCGTCCTGGTGGTCACCGGCCATCAGGAGCAGGCCGACGGGCAGTTCGCCGACAGACCCCGCGGGAACCGAGAGGGAGGGGTATCCGGCGACGGCGGCGGGGGTGGAGGACGGGATGACGTCGTTGTCGCCGCGCGCGCAATCGGTCGTCCAGGCGGGCGGGTTCGTGGGCGCCGCGATGGCATCCAGGTGGTGGGCGGCCAGGGTCTCGTCGAGGGAGCGCTGGGAGAGGTCCTTCAGCTCGGCGCGCATGGCCCGGTAATCGGGGTCGGTGGTGGGCGGCGCGGCCAAGGCCTGTTCGAACAGCTCCTGGCCGGCGAAACAGGTCTGTTCCTGGGGGTGGGTCCGGTTGAACTCGATCAGTTCCTTGAGGTCGCGGGGCCCTTCACGCGTACCGAGATAGGCGTCGATGTCCCGGTGGAACTCGCTGAGCAGCGCGGGGAATTCCAGCTCGGCCAGTCGCGCCTGGTAGGGGGGCGTCACCTCGACGACCACGGCTCCGGCCTTGCGCAGCTTCTTCGCCGTGCGCGTCATCACCGCGTCCACGTCGGGACCGAGCGAGGGCAGGCGCCACAGACCGATCCGCTTGCCGCGCAGGCCGGTCCCGTTGTCCGCTGCCGCGCCCTTGGCCGCGCGGGCGGAGGGGATTCCTTGCAGGTCCCCTGCGCCGTCGCCACCGCTCCGCGAACTCTTGCCCCGGCTGAGTACCGAGAGCGTGAGCGCGGTGTCGGTCACGTTACGTGCCATGGGGCCGGCCGTGTCCTGCTCGGCGGAGATGGGCACCACGCCCGACGGGCTGACCAGGCCGAGGCTGGGCTTGTGGCCGACCACACCGTTCATTCCGGCGGGACACACGATGGAGCCGTCCGTCTCCGTGCCGATCGCCACCTGTGCCAGCGACGCGGCCAGCGCGGCGCCCGAACCGGCGGACGAACCGCACGGATTGCGGTCCAGGACATAGGGGTTGTGGGTCTGCCCGCCGACCGCCGACCACCCCGACGTCGGTTTCGCCGCGCGGAAGTTGGCCCACTCCGACAGGTTCGTCTTGCCCAGGATCACCGCCCCTGCCTCACGCAGCCGGGTCACCAGCGCGGCATCGGCAGCCGGCGCGCGCCCGGCCAGCGCCAGCGATCCGGCCGTCGTCGGCATGTCCTTCGTATCCACGTTGTCCTTGACCAGCACCGGGATGCCGTCGAGCGGTCCCAGGGTCCGGCCCTGCCGGTGCCTGGCATCGCTGGCGGCCGCTTGGCGCAGAGCCGTCGGGCTGGTGCGCAGCACCGCGTGGATCGCGGGATCGACGTCCTCGATCCGCCGCAGATACGCCCGGGTCAGTGCCGACGCGGTCAGCGAACCGTCCGCCATCCGCGCCTGTAACTCCGGAATCGTCACCGTGTCCAGGTCGACCCCGCGCACGAGGGACCCCTCGGCCTGCGGTGATACCCCGGTGGCCCCCTGCCCGGTGTCCTCCTGCCCGGAGGCGGCTCGCGCACCCGCGTTCGGCACACCCGTCATCAACGCCCCCGCGGCGAAGAACGCGGTGACGGCGGCCATGCTCTTCCTGCTCCTGCTGCTCCTCTTTCTCATGCGGGTCAGCGCACTACACGGGCAGCATGCGGCGCAAGGGGGCACGCCTTGCGCGGAAGAGAGCAGGTCTCGTATTAGTCCTCCAACGCCTCCGCGATGCGGTCGAGATCGGTGAGCAGCGCCTCGACGCGCCGGGGCGGGATCGCCTCGACCATGCGCTCTTCGATGGCGTACACGGCGGCCTGGACCGCCGCGAGGCGCTTGTGGCCCTCGTCGGTCAGGCGCGCGGGGCGGGCCCGGCCGTGATCTGCCGTGGCGGGGCGGGTGATCAGCCCGGCTTCCTGGAGGCCCCGCAGAACGACGTTCCCGGACTGCCTCGTGACGAACGTCGCGCGGGCCAGGTCGGCGTTCGACATGCCGGGGTGCTGCGCCAGGAGTTCGAGGGTGGAGTACTGCGGCACGGTCAGCCCGTGCTCGCGCAGCACCTTGTCCATGGCGCCGCGCAGCGCGGCCTGGGCCCGTTTGAGCAGATATCCCACGTGGCGGGTGATGTCGTCCGCGGGGCGGGACGACTCCGCCTGCTCACTCTCCTTCATGCAGCTCACTCTCCTCCATGTCAGCATTTTGACATGCAGGAGCTCGGCGCCCTAATCTCCGATGTCAAAGTCCTGACATACGAGAGGGAAGCTCATGTCTGTTGCCATCGACGGCCCCGACTTCATCGCCCTGCAGGTCCACGACGTGGAAGCCGCGGCCGCCTTCTGCGAGCAGCACCTGGGGCTGCGCCGAGCCGCCGTCTCGCCCCCGCACGCGGTCGTCTTCGACACCGAACCCACCCCGTTCGCCGTCCGCGCGCTCCTCCCCGGCGTCAGCCTCGCCGACACCCCGCGGCCGGGCCTCGGTGTGGTCCTCTGGTTCCGCACCTCCGACGCCCACAAGCTCCACGACCAGCTGGTCGCCGCCGGCATCAACATCGTCGAGCCCATGGCGGACAGCCCCTTCGGCCCGAAGTTCTCCTTCGAGGGCCCCGAGGGCTACGTACTCACCGCACACGGAGGCTGATCGAGACCACCGCTCCTGGCAGGCGAGCGAGGACCGCTGTCAGTTCCAGGTTCCGTAGACACCGGTCATCGCCAGGATCATGAAGACGGGCATCGGCACGAACAAGAGGTCCGCCCAGGTCCAGTCGGGGCTGCGGATGACGTCGGGGGCCTGCTCCGCCGGTGCGGGGCGGGCGGGCTTGGCCCGACGCATCTGCTGGGCTCCGGCTGCCGCCTGACCACGGTCCAGCATGGACCCCGAGAAGACGAACACCGGGATGACGTCGCCTGCCGTGGTCGTGACCGTCATACCGCCCTCGGCGTCGATCCGACGGATGGCCGCCCCCGGAATCCAGTACCGGGACCAGAAACCGATGATGATCAATCCGTCCGCGTACACGTCGACCCGGGGCCGGACGACCGCACGCCACATGAACCGGAGGATCGCGACCACGCCGGCAGCGAAGAAGGGCATCTCCCCCGGATCGTTCCGACCCCACCCCCTGGCCATGGCCCAGGCACCGAACGCCCCAGCGGCCAGGATCAGAGGGATGCCGCCGATGGGGCCGCTCTTGCGCCGAGCGACCACGACCGGCTTCCCCGGATGGCGCGGGACCGGCTTCCACGTGTTGATCATGGGCAGAGCTTCTGACCGCCACTGAAGCCACCGGTTCCACGGGCAGTCCAACTCATTACCGCATTTGTACTCATATCGCTCGAGGTTAGACCTCGATGGACGCGACAGCATGATCGCCCCTGCCTGAGACAGCCGTGCCCGGAAACGGCAGCCGCATGCCGCTCCGTCTCACGTGTTCACTGGGTCGACCCTTGCCCCAGAGCCCCGGACCCTGCCCCGGGGTAGCCCCGTGCATCGGTGCATGCGTGTGTTGGTGTCGAACGGCCGCGCCGTTAAGGTCACTTCGATCAGAGCTCTGCGCTGAACCGGGGGATTCATGACGGCCAAGGACGTACCGCCCATTGTCTTCGTGCACGGCACGCGGTTCAGCGCGGGGCAGTGGAGTACGCAGGTCGCCGCGCTGCGCGAGGACTTCCGCGTGGCAGCCGTCGACCTTCCCGGCCACGGCGCCCACTCCGCTCGGCCCTGGAGTCTGAACAGCGCCACGGAGATCATCGCCGACGCGGTGGACGAGCTCGGCTGCGGCCCGGCCCTGATCGTCGGGCACTCACTGGGCGGGTACGCCTCACTGGAGTTCGCACGGTGCCGTCCGGAGCTACTGCGCGGTCTCGTCCTCGCGGGGGCCAGCGTCTCGACGCGCGGCCCGTGGGCCAAGCCGTATCGGGCCGTGGCCTCTCTCGTCCCGCACGTACCGGAGACTCGGCTCACCAGGTGGAACGACCGGTTGCTGCGTCGCCTCTATCCGCCCGAGGTGGTGGACGCGACCATTGACGCCGGCTACGCCTTCCATACCCTTCCTGTCGCCTGGGGCGAGGTGCTGGGCCGTTTCGACGCCGGCGCGATGCGTCACGTGGCGGCGCCCGTGCTCATCCTGAACGGCGAGAAGGACAGAGTCTTCCGCTCCGGGGAGGGGGCGTTCGCCCGTGCCCATCCGAACGCCAGGGTGGAGTTGATCCCGCGCGCGAGGCACCTCGCGAACTTCGACGATCCGGAGGCCTTCACCGACGCGGTCCGGCGTTTCGCCCGTCAGCTGTAGCTGCCGCAGCGGAGGTCACTGCGTGGTGGTGGCCTGCGTGGTGGTGGCGTACTGGTCCGACGACAGCTCGAACACCCTTACTCGCCGTCCGTAGGTGGGGCTGACGGTCTCACGGAACGGACGCATTCCCAGTTTGGCCATGATCCGTTCGGAGGCGTCGTTGCCCACTTGAGCGATGCTGACGAGCCGCTCCAGGCCTCGCTCCTCGAACCCGAACCGTACGGCGGCCGCAGCGGCCTCGGTGGCCAGGCCCTGCCCCCAGTGGGAACGTCCCAGCCGCCAGCCGACCTCGACCGCCGGAAGTACCTCCGGCAAGAACGCGGGAACCGCGAGGCCGGTGAACCCGGCCAGCTCACCGGTGGAACGGATCTCCACGGCGAAGAGGCCGAAGCCGCGTGACTCCCACTCGCTCTCCCATGCCTGGATTCCGTCGCACGTCTGCCGCTCGTCACGGACGCTGCCGTCACGGATCCACCGCATGACCTCGGGGTCGGCATTGACGGCAGCCATGGGCACGACGTCTTCCTCGCGCCAGCGACGCAGGGTCAAACGGGGAGTCTCAAGCGTCACCATCCGATCATTGTGGATCACGGATCAGTTCTCCGCCATCCTCACCGGAAACTTCCGCTACACGTCCTAGGCCCTCTTCGGGCGCTCGAAGGGAGGCAGAGCGTCCACCCGGCAGAGCGCGGCCGGTGCGCCGTTGCGGGCGATGTCCTCGTCGGCCAGTGAGGTCCAGTCCGGGCGCCAAGCGGGCGCCCTGGCCGCCATTTCGGCCCGGACCGTACCGGGCAAGGCCGCCACGATGCCGCGCGTCGCGGGCCACCAGGGCGGCAACGCGTCGTAGGCGCGCTCGACGGTGCTCTCCTCCTCGGTCACCGTCACCCTCACGTACAACCAGCGACCGCTCTCCGGATCGGCCTCCGCTTCCCGGACGGCGGTGAGCAGTTCGAACACCTCGCCGAACAGGGGTCGGCGCAGCAGGTCCTGGAACCCGTCCGCGCCCCGCCTGTAGTACGGCTCGCCCGCGCCGACGAACGCCGCCGCCAGGACCCTACGGCCCTGCTCCTCCACGCCGTTGTCCCGCACCCAGTTCACCAACCGCTCCCGCTCCGCCGATCCGTTCGACGGTTCCCCGCGCTCCCTCTCGGCGGCGCCCTTCATGCCCACGGCGAGGACCGCGGCGTGCTGCTCGGGCAGATCGCACGGAACCCTCCGGTCCGAAGGCTCCCCCTGACCGGCCGACAGCACCGGCCGGTCGGCGAGCGACGCGGCAGCCGAACGGCCGTGTGCCGCCCGGCTGTCGGCCACCCGTGCGGCTTCGGCGCCGTCGTCCACCAGGGCCGCGCAGACCTGCTCGACCTGGCTGTCGTCCGCCGGAACGGTGCTGCTCACACCGTCATCACGTACTTCGGCCGGATACGGCGCGTGCCCCCACGCCCCGTTTTCCCACCAGTACACGAACCCGAGGACCTCTTCGGCGACGAGGCGTTCGAGCCACTGCCACGGCAGCCAGGCCGGACCGCCTGCCAGCAGGTCGACGGGCGGGCTCAGGTGGATGGTCTCGCTGTAGTCGTTGTCGAGGCCGTACAGCACGGCGCGTCCGCCCTCGACCCAGGACAGGGCCCACCAGCCGTTGCCCACTTCCTCCGACCGCACTCCCCTGCTGTCGAAGAGGTAGTTGTGCTCGGGCAGCGAGTGTTCGGCGCCCCAGGCGGCGAGGGTGGCCGCGTGGGTCCACAGGACCTCCGGCGACGGAAGCTCCGCCGCGTAGTCGTTCTTCATCGCGCACCGCCCCCGGAGGGAACCGTCAGGGTGCCGCCCAACCAAGATCTCGTCATCGCAGCAGGGTACGCAGGCCAGCCGCGCCGTCCGGTCCGTCGCCCCCGGCCGAAGGGCTCCTGGTGCTGCCCCTTGCGGTCGTGTCCCTCCGCGTACGCCCTCGAATGTCACAGAACGTCGACAGCGCCAACCGACCCTGCGCTCGCCCTCTCTAGCAGTGCGGGCCGAAGGCCCCATCCGCCGTTCGCAGTCACCGAGGAGATACCGACCATGCCCGAGACATCCGCTTCCGTGACCCGGCGTCTTCGCGGCCGTGCCACAGGACTCGCCGTGGCCGGTACGGCACTCGCCCTCGCCGCCCCGATCCCGGCGACGGCCGCGACCTCCCAGGCCCGCGCCGCCTCCGCCGACCCGGTCTCCGTCCTGAAGTACACCACCAAGGAGCGCAAGGATGCCCTCGCCTACTGGACTCCCGCCCGTATCAAGGCCGTAGGGAAGTCCGTGGACCTCGGTCCGACCGGGCCGAAGGCCAAGCCGTGGCGTGGCAGCACCCTCAAGACCGTGGGGCGGCTGTTCTTCGTCAACGCGAGCGGCGCGGACACCTGGTGCACGGCCACCGCCGTGAAGAGCGCCAACCGTTCCACGGTGATGACCGCGGCCCACTGCGTGCGCCGGGGCTCCTCCCCCTACAACACCAACATCTCGATGGTGTTCGTCCCCGCCTACCACAAGGGCAAGATGCCCTACGGCGCGTTCGCGGTCCGTCAGGCCGCGACTCCGCGCACCTGGGAGACGGACTCGACCGACGACATGTCGGCGCTGACCGTCGACGCCGGCAAGAACGGCAAGAAGCTCACCGACGTCGTGGGCGGCCAGGACATCGCCTTCAACCGCCCCGTCGGCGGCACCGTCTCCTCCTTCGGCTACTCCGCCACCCGCCCGCAGCTCGGCGAGGAACTCCTGCGCTGTGTCGGCAAGCCGAAGAAGGAACACGGCACACAGGCCATCCCCTGCGACATGAGCGGCGGCTCCAGCGGCGGCCCGTGGCTGGCCGACTTCAACGCCACCACCGGCAAGGGCGTGCTGGTCTCGGTCAACAGCGCGCTGGACTCCCTGGAGCCGACCAAGATGTACGGGGAGATCTTCAAGGCCACGGCCAAGAAGGTGTACGACCGGGCCCAGCAGAGCTGACGAAGCGTCGGTCGCACAGCGGACAAGAGCCCCCGCCCGAACTGGGCGGGGGCTCTTGTCCGCTGTGCGACTCACAGGTGTCCGGAAAGAGGAATGGCCCGAAAAGCAGCGGTGCCGCGCCACCCGGAGGCCGGTGCGGAGAAAGCGGAAGCCGGGGCGTGAAAAACGGACCGACTGCGGGTCCCGGTTCAGCCCTCCAGCCTCACGCTTCGCTGGTTTACCTGCCCTGCTGGCCTGGGAAGAGGTGCCTGATGTTTCGAACACGTACTCAGCTCGCGTCAAGGCAGCACCCTGGTCGATGGCTCGAACCATGACGCTCCGGGCAAAAGACGATCATCCAGTTGCGGCTTCCTCAGGCCCATACCGGTCGCCGCGTCATCGCGAGGCGTGAGGCGCGCCCCTAACGACAGGAACGTCGCATGGAGTCGACTGCACAGCTCTACCTGGACCTCATGAAGAAGGTACTGGCGAACACCATCTATGAGGATCCGCCCATACCGGCCAGCTGGGCCCCCGCGGACGGATACGACGAGCTCAACCGCAAACTCGGCGTCGACTGGCCGAGCGTGGCGCACACCATGATCGGGACACGCCGCCTCGAGAACATCGAGCACTGCGTGACGACCGCGCTTGAGGACGCCGTACCGGGCGACTTCATCGAGACCGGTGTGTGGCGGGGCGGAGCCTGCATCTTCATGCGAGCCGTGCTCAAGGCCCACGCAGTGACCGACCGACGCGTATGGGTGGCGGACTCGTTCGAGGGCATGCCGGAGGCGGACGCGTCGACCCACGCGGGTGACCGGGAACTCGCCTCCGACCGCTACAACGACTTCATGGCGACCGATCTGGCCACGGTCCGCCGGAACTTCGAGCGGTACGGCCTGCTCGACGACCAAGTGCGCTTCCTGGCGGGCTGGTTCCGCGACACGCTCCCCACCGCTCCGGTGGAGCAGCTCGCCGTGCTGCGCCTGGACAGCGATCTGTACGAGTCGACGATGGACACCTTGGTCCACCTGTACCCCAAGTTGTCGCCCGGCGGATTCGTGATCGTGGACGACTACCACATTCCCGTGTGCGCCGAGGCCGTGCACGACTGGAGGGCCAAGTCCGGCGTCACGGACCCCATTCGGGACATCGACGGACTGGGCGTCTATTGGCGGCGCGAGGCATGAGATCGCGGATTGGAGCAGTGGAAGTGACGGTAACCGAAGGCGACGTGCTCGCCTTTGTCTCGGGCCGACTCGCCCTCCCGGGCCAACAGTTCGACGCCGATGCCTCGTTCGTCTCCGCGGGCGCGGACTCGCTCGCGCTCATGGCGCTGGCTCGGGCCCTGGAGTCCGAGTTCGGCGTGCGGGTCTCCGTGCGGGAGCTGTTCACTGCCGTGGACACGCCGGGGAAGCTGGCCGGGACGGTGGCGGCGCGTGCGGCCAAGTCCGCCGTGCCTGTCGCGGCTTCTTCCTCTTCCTCTCCTTCCTCTTCCTCTTCCCTTACCGCCTCCTCGGCTTCCTCTTCTTCTGCTGTTGTGAGCGCGCCCGTTGCTCAGGTCGCGCAGGCCGCCGTGCCGACCCCTCCGCCCGTCGCGTCGCCGTCTCCGGAGCCGAGCGGCGACGCCTACGAGTCCACGCTCGCCCTCTTCGCCGATCAGCTGCAGCTGGCGGAGAAGATGATGACGCGCTTCTCCGAGCTGACAGCCGAACAGCTGAAGGTCCTCAGCACTCTCCGGGGCGGCCCGGCCGCCCCGGCTCGAACCACTGCGCCGGCCGAGGCCCCTGCTCCATCGGCCAGGCCTTCCGCCGCCGACGTGCCCGTCGGCCCCAGTGCGCGCACCTCTCCCGACTTCAGCCTCTACTTCTTCGGCGACTACCCCGGACCCGACAGTGCCCTCGCCTACCAGCACCTGCTGCAGGCCGCCGAGTACGCCGACGAGCACGGGTTCCACGCCCTGTGGCTGCCGGAACGTCACTTCCACTCGTTCGGGGCGCTCTTCCCCAACCCTTCCGTCCTGGCCGCCTCGCTGGCCACACGCACCTCCCGCATACGGCTGCACGCGGGCTCCGTCGTGCTGCCGCTGCACCATCCCGTCCGGGTGGCCGAGGAGTGGGCGGTCGTCGACAACCTGTCCGGCGGGCGGGTCGGTCTCGGCTTCGCCAGCGGCTGGCACTCCACCGACTTCGTCCTCGCGCCGGAGAACTACGGGCGACAGCGGGACATCATGTACGAGCACCTCGACACGTTCCGGCGCCTGTGGGCCGGCCGGCCGGTGACCATGGCCTCGGGCGACGGCGGGCCGGTGGAGGTGAGCCTGCGCCCCCGGCCCGTGCAGGGCGACGACGTGCCGCTGTTCACCGCGGTCCTGTCCAACCCCGAGAGCTACGAGCGGGCCGCGCGCGCCGGACTCGGCATCGTCACCAACCTCATGACCCAGAGCGTCGAGGATCTCGCGGCGAACATCGCCCGCTATCGTGCCGCGCGCGCCGCCCACGGCCTCGACCCCGCGGCCGGACGGGTCGTGGTCCTCGTACACACGTATCTCGGCCCCGACGCGGCACGCGCCCGCGAAGAGGCACGCAAACCGTTCTGCGACTACCTGCGCTCCTCGATCGACCTGTTCGACAACGCGGCCAACAGCCTCGGCATCGACGTCGACCTGCGGACCACCCACCCGGACGATCTCGACTACGTGCTCGGCCTGGCGTACGACCGCTATTGTGCGACGCGGGCCCTGATCGGCAGCGCCGCCGACGTTCGCCCCGTGCTCGACTCGTTGACCGCCGCGGGCGCGGACGAGATCGGTTGTTTCATCGACTTCGGGGTCGCACCCGACCGGATGCTCGGCGGGCTGCCCGAGCTCGACCGGCTGCGCGCCGCGTACGCCGAGCCCCGTACCGAAGCCACTCCCGGCCCGGCCCCGGCGCCGCGCACCGCCCCTGCCACCCCCCTGCAGCACCAGCTGTGGCTGCTCGACCGGATGAATCCGGGGAGCCACACCTACTACGAGCCCAAGGCCCTGCTCATCGAAGGTCCGCTCGACACCGACGCACTGCGGGTCGCCCTGCGCCGGGTCGTGGCGCGCCATCCGCAACTGCGCACCGTCTTCCGGGAGCGGGCCGGCGGCCTCGAACAGGTCGTGCTCGACTCGGTGACGCTGCACTGCCCGGTGAACGACCTCCCCGGTCTCGACGACGCGGCCGCGCTGCTGCGGCTGCGGGACCTGGAGGACGAAGCGGACTTCGATCTCGCCGTCGGCCCGCTGGTGCGGGCCAGGATCGGCAGGCTCGACGACGGGCGGCACTTGTTCTACCTCGTGGCCCACCACACGGTCCTCGACGCCTTGTCGACCCGGATCCTGTGCCGGGACCTGGCCGCCTACTACCGCGCCTGGCCGCGCGTCCCCACCGACCTGCCCGAGCTGCCTCTCTGGCCCAGCGATGCGCAGCGGCCCGTCCCGGACGACGGACTGGCCTACTGGACACGGGAGTTGGCGGACACCGCCCCGCTGAATCTGCCGACCGACCGGCCGCGCTCGCCAGGACATGTGGTCCGCGGTGCCACGCTGGTGCACGAGTTCGACGCCGAGCTGCGTGGTGGCGTTCGCGGTCTCGCCCGTGCGGAGGGCTGTACTCCGTTCATGGCGCTGCTCGGTGCCGTCGGCGCCACCCTGGGCCGGTTCGCGGCGCAGGAGGACATCGTCATCGGCACGGCGGTCACCAACCGGTCCGAGGAGGCCGTCGACGTCGTCGGCATGTTCGTCGAAACGGTCGCGCTGCGGCTCGATCTGTCCGGCGGCATCGGATTCCGGGAGCTGCTGCACCGCGTCAAGGACCGCGCCACGGCGGCCATGGACCACCGGGGCGTCCCGTTCGACCGGATCGTGGAGGCCGTCAATCCGGACCGCGGCAGCGGTGCGAACCCGCTGTTCCAGGTCGCGATGGAGTACGAGGAGGAGCTGGACCCCGCCTTCGAGGCCGCCGGACTGAGCGCCGAGTTCCGCCACGTACCGCGCACACAGGCGCCGTTCGGCCTGACCCTCTACTTCAGCGACCACCCGGCGGGCATCCGCTGCACCGTCGAATACGACGCCGCGCTCTTCGACGAGTCGACGGTGCGGCGGATCGTGGAGTACACCGAGCACCTGCTGCGCGCCGCGGTGGACGCGCCCGGCGCCGCGCTCTGCGAGCTGCTGACGCCGACCCCACAGGACGAGCGGGCCCTGGCCGGTTTCCAGGGTGAGCGCACCGAGTCCGCACCCGCCACGCTGCACGGCCTCTTCGAAGAGCAGGCCGCGCTGACTCCGGACGCCCTCGCGGTGGCGGGTGTCGGCGATCCGCTCACGTACGCGCAGCTGGACGCGGCGGCGAACCGCCTCGCACGGCGGTTGGCCGAACAGGGCCTGGGCAAGGGCAAGGTCGCCGCGGTCAGCGTGCCGCGCGGTCCGGGTCTGGTGACGGCGGTGCTCGCCGTGCTCAAGTGCGGTGCCGCCTATGTGCCGGTCGACCGTGCGTTGCCCGCCGAGCGCAGGGCCTTCATGCTGGCGGACAGCGGAGCCCTCCTGGTCATCGCCGACCGGACGCTCGACGGCGCCGAGGCCGACGCGATGCGATGTCCGGTGCAGTGGCTCGACGACGTGGCGCCCGGTGGCGAGGACGGGCCGCTCGGCAGGGCCGTGGACGACGAGGACACCGCGTACTTCATCTACACCTCGGGGTCGAGCGGCCGTCCCAAGCCCGTCGCCGTCCCGCACCGGGGTCCGGTGAACCTGATCCGCTGGCAACTGCGTACGCTCGGCGCGCTACGGACCGTGCAGTGGGCGTCGGCGGGCTTCGACGTGAGCGTGCAGGAGATCTTCGCGACCCTTGCCTCGGGGCAGGCGCTGATCACCATCGACGACGCGACGCGCTACGACCCGGCAGCGGTCGCGGCCCGGCTGCGCCACTTCGAGGTGGAGCGCATGAGCGTGCCGTTCACTCCCCTGAAGTACCTGGTGCGGGAACTCACGGCCGTGCCGTCGCTGCGCCAGCTGCTGATCGGGGGCGAGAAGCTCACGCTCACCCCCGAGCTGCGTGATCTCGCCGCGCAGCGCCCCGATCTGGCGATCCACAACCAGTACGGGCCCACCGAGACGTCCATCATGGTCACCTCGCACCGCGTGGATCCGGCGAACGAGACCGTCGTGCCGATCGGGCGACCGATCGACAACGTCACGCTGGCCGTGTGCGACGACTCGGGGCGGCCGGTGCCGATCGGTGTCCCGGGCGAGCTCGTCATCGGTGGCGTCGCCGTCTCGCACGGCTACCACGGCGATCCCGACACCACCGCGCGCGGCTTCATCGGCGCGCCGGACCCGGACGATCGGCGCTACCGCACCGGCGATGTGGTGCGCTGGCGTGCCGACGGCGTCCTGGAGTACATCGGCCGCACCGACGACCAGGTGAAGATCCGGGGACACCGGGTGGAGCCCGAGGAGGCCCAGTGGGCGCTCGGACGTCTCGACGGAGTGCGCGAGGCCGTCGTCCTGGCCCGCCCGGACGAGTCCGGTGACACCGAACTCGCGGCCTTCGTGGTGCTGTCGCCGTCGTACGTGCCCGAAGGCGACTGGAGCGCCCCGCTGCGGGCGCGGCTCGCCGCGGTCCTGCCCCCGTACCTCGTGCCGCAGTCCTGGGTGCGGCTCGACCGGATTCCGTACGGCGCGAGCGGCAAGCTCGCCCGCGACGAGTTGCTCGCCCTGCGGGCCGAACCGGCCACCGCCGCGACGGCGGACCCGGAACACGGGGTCCTGGAAGGCACGGCCCCAGAGCTCAGCGAGCTGGAGCAGACCGTGCACAAGCTCTGGTCGGTCGAGCTGGGCATCGACGCGTTCGCGCCCGACCTCTCCTTCTTCGACGCGGGCGGCAACTCCCTGTCGGCGGTCCGCGTCCTGGAGCGCATCTTCATGGAGCTCGGGCAGCGCATCCCCGTGGCCGACTTCTTCGCCGCGCCCACGATCCGCGGGGTCGCGCAGTGGCTGACCGCCGCGCAGAGCGAGGAGCGCTGACATGGGCTCGTTCAACGAGCGGGAGCTGCGCCGCCGCATCGGTGCGCTCGTCGAGGAGGTACTCGGCGGCTCGGCCGATCCGCAGGCCTCCTTCTTCGACCTGGGACTCACCTCCCTGGCGCTGATGCGGGTCAGGACCCGACTGGAAGCCTCGCTCGGTCTCTCCCTGGACGACACCGCCCTGTTCGAGCACAGCAGCATCGCGGCGCTCGCCGCGCACCTCGCGCCGGGGGTGGCGGACGGACGCCAGGACGTGGGGCCCGCGCCGGTGGCCACGGACGGACGCATCGCCGTCGTCGGCATGGCGGCGCGGCTGCCCGCCGCGCCGGACTTGACCGTGTTCTGGAAGAACCTGTCGGCAGGCAAGAGCAGCGTGCGCGCCCTGGACACCGGGCAGGCCGATGGGCTGGTGCGGGCGGCCGGGATCGTCGAGGACGCCGAG
Source organism: Streptomyces sp. NPDC052114 (assembly GCF_040680155.1). NCBI lineage: Bacteria > Bacillati > Actinomycetota > Actinomycetes > Kitasatosporales > Streptomycetaceae > Streptomyces > Streptomyces sp. NPDC052114. The sequence continues at coordinate 110,359 of NZ_JBFAWC010000021.1, forward strand.
TGCTTCGACGCGGACCACTTCGGGATGACCCCGCAGGAGGCGCACCTTACCGATCCTGCGCACCGGCTGTTCCTGCAGTGCTGCGCCCACGCCTTGGAGGACGGCGGGTACGCGGGGCAGGCCCATGGCCGTCGCATCGGGGTGTACGCGGGCAGCGGGATGAACCTGTACGGGCCCGGCCTGCCGTTCCACGCGCGGCACGGCATGGGCGGCGCCGGGTCCTCGGCGAACGTCATGGCCCAGATGCAGGGGCTGATCGGCGGGCAGCAGGACTTCCTCGCCACCCGGGTCGCCTACCGCCTCGGCCTGACGGGCGCCGCCGTCGCCGTCCAGAGCGCCTGTTCGACCGGGCTCGTGGCGGTGCATCTGGCCGCCCAGTCGCTGCTGTCGGGCGAGAACGACCTCGCCCTGGCCGGGGCAGCGGCCGTGCACCTGCCCCAGGACGCCGGGTACGCGCACGATCCGGAGTTCATCCTGTCGCCGACCGGGGTGTGCCGGGCCTTCGATGCCGCGTCGGACGGCACGGTCGGGGGCAACGGCGTGGCCGCCGTGCTGCTCAAGCGGCTGGACGCGGCCCTCGCGGACGGGGACGCGATCCATGCGGTGCTCCTCGGCTCGGCGGTGAACAACGACGGTGGCGCCAAGGCCGGCTTCACCGCGCCCGGCGTGCGGGGCCACACGGAGGTCGTCCGGCTCGCACTGGCCCGTGCGGGCGTCGAGGCGGACTCCGTCGGCCACGTCGAGGCCCACGGCACCGGCACCGAGCTGGGCGACCCGGTGGAGTTCGAGGCGCTGTCCCGGGCGTACCGCTCGCCGCGGGGCAGGACCGGGTTCTGTGCCCTCGGCTCCGTCAAGCCCGGCATCGGGCACCTGGACACCTGCGCCGGGATGGCGGGGCTCGTCAAGACGGTCCTGATGCTGCGGCACGGCCGCATCGTGCCCACCGCGAACGTGACCCGGCCCAGTCCCCGACTGCCGTGGGAGACCAGCCCGTTCCGCCTGGCCACCGCGGCCGAGGAGTGGCGCACGCCGCAGGGAGAGCCGCGCCGCGGCGGGGTCAGCGCGCTGGGGTTCGGCGGGACGAACGCCCATGTGATCCTGGAGGAACCGCCGGTCCCGACGGTGCGCCCGGAGCCCGTCCACCCGCTCCCGGTGCCGCTCAGCGCCCGCTCTCCGGAGGCCCTGCGGGAGGTCGCCGCGCTGCTGCGGGACGAGCTGCGGGCACGGCCCCGGCTCGCTGTCGCCGACGTCCACACCACGTTGGCGCTCGGCCGCACGCACCACGCGCACCGCACGGTGGTGCACGGCAGGACCGCCGCCGAACTGGCCGACGGTCTCGACGGGTTCCTGGGACGGCCCGACGAGGGACAGCGGCCCGCCGCGGGTCCGCTCGTCTTCGCGTTCTCCGGGCAGGGCCGTGCCGTGGCGGGCATGGCACGGGAGCTGTACCGGCACTTCGACGTCGTACGCGATGTCCTGGACGAGTGCGAGGAGACGTATCGGCAGGACGGAGGATCCGGCAGTCTGCTCGACGTACTCCTGGCGCCGTCCTCGGGTGATGACGCACTCCTGACACCGTCGTCGGGGGGTGCGGGCGCGGTCACGCAGGCGGGTCAGTTCGCGGTGCAGATGGGGCTCGTGCGGCTGTGGCGGCAGTTCGGGGTCGATCCCGAGTGCGTGCTCGGGCACAGCCTCGGCGAGATCGCCGCGCTCTGTGCCGCGGGGGCCTTCTCGCTCGCCGACGGGCTGCGGTTCACGGTCGCGCGGGGCACCCTCATGAGCACCACGGCTCCCGGCCGCATGCTGGCCCTGAACGGCGATGCCGACACCGTACGTACGGTGTGTGCCGGACTGCCGGTGGAAACCGCGGCGGTCAACGGGCCGTGCTCCCTCGTGCTGTCCGGTGCCCCGGAGGCCGTCGAGGAGGCCCACCGGGCGCTGGCGGCCAAGGACATCGCCTGCCGGCTCCTTGACATGGACCGCGCCTTCCATTCCGCGCTGCTCGACCCGGTACTCCCCGCACTGCGCGAAGCCGCCGGATCCCTCACGTTCACGCCGCTGCGGATGCCGTGCGGGGACGGCGCGCGGGGCGAGGTGCTCGCCGCCGGTTCCGTCGTGGACGCGGACCATCTGGTCCGTCAGGCACGCGAACCCGTGCTGTTCCAGCGGACGCTGGACGCCGTGCACGCGCTGGGCCATGCCGACTTCCTGGAGGTCGGGCCCGCCGACGTGCTCACGTCGATGGCCCGGGTGGCGCTGCCCGGCAGTCGCTGGACCGCGGGCCGGTCCCGGGAGTCGGCCGGTGTCGGCGCGCTGTACGAGGCGCTGGCCGAGCTGTACGGACGTGGCCTGGGCCTGGACTGGCGGGGCGTGGGCGCGGCCACGGGCGCGGTCGGCGGCCGGGTCGGCCTGCCCGGATATCCCTTCCGTCGCGATCCGTACCCGGCGCCGGAGCTGCCCTGGCTCACCCGCTCCCGGACCGCGACGGCCTCAGCCTCGGCCTCGGCCGCTCCCGCGCTCGACACCGCGGCCCGGGCCCTCACCCTGGCGGGCAGGCGACAGCTCGCCTCCATGGAGGAACTCGTCGACGGCGTCCACGACCTGATGACCGCACAACTGCGCGCGCTGTCCGCCCTCACCGGCGAGACCCCGCAGTGAGCAGCGAAAGGACCTCGCACATGCACCGCACCGAAGACCCCCTGGCTCCTGCGACCGAAAACTCCGTGGCTCGCGCGGCCGAAGGCCCCGTGGTTCTCGCACTCGACTATCCCGGATACCGGAAGGAGGCCCGGATCGACGATCTGGGTCTGGACCGGCACGGGGTGCGCGTCCACGGTCTGCTCCGCTCCCCCTTGCCCCGGGCGGTGCGCGGCGCCGACTACGCGGCGCGCCTGCTGGCGAACGTGCCGCCCGGGACGGGGCCGGTCGCGGCGGTCGCCGCGTACTGCGCCTCGGCACCGCTCGCCTTCGAGGTCGCCGCCGCCCTGGGCGGGGAGCAGCCCCCGCTGATCATCCTGTTCGACGCCGAGGCCACATCGTGGGACGCGATCGCGGCGGACCACCGAGCGCGGCTCCACGGCCTGGGCGTCCGCCCGAACGAGCGGGAGGTGGCCGCACGGCACGGCGCCGCCGCGCTGGGGGAGGCCCCGGAGCGCTTCGTCGAGGACCTCACCGGCGAACTGGCCCGCCAGGCACGCGAGGCGCTGCGTGCGGCGGGCGCCGACGAGGCGGAGGTCGCGGCGAGCGCCACGCACATGGTGAGCGCGTACACGGACTGGCTCAGCCATCTGGTGGCGGCCCATCACGCGCACACGTCGTCCTGGGCGGGCGAGGTGCTGCGCCTGACCTCCACGGACGGCGACTCCTCGGCCTTCGCCTGCGCTGCCGAGAGGCAGCGGGAACTGCGTCTGGGCTGCGACCGGTTCGAGCTGCTGCGATCCGAGCAGACGCGCGCGGCGGTTCTCGCCGCGCTCGGGCTGCCGATCGCGCCGCACTCCCAGGAAAAGCCGCACTCCCAGGAAACGACGTACACGCAGGAGAGGACGGAACGTTGTCCCGTCGTGTAGTGGGGGCGATCGTCGCCCAGGCGAGGCGTCACCCCCGGGCGACCGCGCTGGTCGCCCCCGACGGCCGGCTCGACTACGCCGAACTCGACGCGCGATCGGCCGAGTTGGCCGGTCATCTGCTGCGGCACGGCGTGCGCCCCGGGGACGTCGTGCTCGTCCAGGCGCCCCGTGGCGTCGCCCTCGGCGTGGCCGTTCTCGCGGTGCTCCGCGCGGGCGGGGCCCTCTGCGTGGTCGATCCGCGGTATCCGGCGGATCGCATCGAGCACATGTGGTCGCGCAGTCGTGCGCGGTTCGCGCTGGTCGAGCCGGCGCTTCGCGCCCCGGACGTACCGGACGGGCCGGTGGTGCTTCCCCTCCGTCCGTACGCCGTGTCCGGCGCCGCGCACAGCTCACCGGCGCCCGACCTGGCCGAACCGGGCGTCGACGATCCCGCGTATCTGGTCTTCACATCCGGGTCGACCGGGGGGCCCAAGGCGATCTCCATGCCGCACCGTTCCCTGGACAACCTGATCGCGTGGACGCTGGCCGGCACGTCCCCGGAGCCGCTGCGCACGCTGACGTTCGCCCCGCTCGGCTTCGACGTGTTCCTCCAGGAGGTGCTGACGGCCTGGAGCAGCGGGGGCTGTCTGTACACGCCGTCCGACGCCGAGCGCGTCGACCTGCAACGGGTGTGGGAACGGTGCCGGGAGTGGGAGATCCAACGGCTCTTCCTGCCTCCGGTGGCGCTGCGTCGGCTGGCCGAACTGACCGGTCAGTTCGGCATCCTGCCGGGCGCGCTGCGCGAGGTGGCGGTGGCGGGCGAGGCGCTGCGCGTCACGCCCGCCATCCGGGAGCTGTTCGAACGGCTGCCCTCTGCGCGTCTGCACAATCACTACGGTCCGGCGGAGACCCATGTCGCGGTGGCCCATACGCTCAGCGGCCCGCCGCGGTCGTGGCCGGATCTGCCGCCCATCGGACGGCCGCTGCCCGGTATGACCGCCCAGGTGGTTCCGTCGGCGGAGGGCGGCGAGCTGTGGCTCGCGGGGGTCGGTCTCGCCCACGGGTATGTGGGCGAGGCCCGGCAGACCGAGGAGCGGTTCCGGAACGTGGGCATCGACGGCCGGACCGTGCGGGCGTACCGGACGGGTGACCTGGTGCGCGAGCGGGCCGACGGAGCCCTGGAGTATGTGGGCCGGAGCGACGACCAGCTCAAGATCCGGGGGTACCGGGTCGAGCCGGGTGAGGTCGAGGCCGCGCTGCTGCGCCACCCCGCCGTACAGGAGTGCGCCGTGGCGGCCTGGACGCCGCCCGACAGCGAGGAACCCCGGCTGGTCGCCCATGCCGTGCCGGCACCGGGACACTCACCCGACGCGGCCGAACTCCGCGCCCATGTGGCGCGGTTGTTGCCCGACTACATGGTCCCGCAGCACGTGATGCTCGCGTCCGGACTTCCGCTCTCCCCCAACGGGAAGATCGACCGCCGTCGACTTCCGGTCCCCGAGGCCGCCGGTGACGGCGTGGCCTCGCTCCCGGACCGCGGTGACGTGCGGTCGGCCGTCGCCGCCATCTGGTCGACGGTCCTCGGCGTCGGCGACATACCTCCCGACCGGCACTTCATGGACCTGGGCGGCACCTCGCTCTCCGCCGCGCTGGTCGTCACGCGCCTGCACCGGCACTTCCACGTCCAGGTGTCCGTACAGGAGTTCCTGTACGAGCCCACGGTGGACGCGGTCACCGCGCTGATCACGGAACGAGCCGCAGCATGACGCCTCCGAAGGGCCCCGACCGGGCGCGCGCCCGCGCCGCCTGGATCCGCGCCTTCCACGACGCCCGCGAGCCGGCCAGGACCCTGGTGTGCTTTCCGCACGCGGGCGGCGCCGCGGGCCACTTCTTCCCGCTCTCCGCCGCGCTCGCCCCCGACGTCCACGTCCTGGCCGTGCAGTATCCGGGGCGCCAGGACCGCTGCGCGGAGCCCGCCCTGGAGGACGTCTCCCTGCTCGCGGACGAGATCGCCGACGTGCTCGCGGAGCCGCGACCGACGGCCGGGCCGGTGCTGTTCGGACACAGCCTGGGCGCCCTGGTCGCCTTCGAGACGGCCGCCCGGCTGGAGCACCGGTACGGTGTCGCGCCCGCGGGGCTGATCGTCTCCGGCATGCAGGCTCCGTATCGCCGTGCGGCGCTGCGGCCGTCGGGCGACGACGAGGAGGCGGCGCTGGAGGCGCTGCTGAGGCTCGGCGGCACCGACCCCGCGGTCCTGGCCCACCCCGAGCTGCGGGCGATGATCCTGCCGGCCCTGCGGGGCGACTTCAGGGCGGGTGCCACCTACCGTCCCGGCAGCTGCGCGTCGCTGCTGTCCTGTCCCATCACCGCGTGGCGGGGCCGGGACGACGAGCTCGCCGACGGTGACGTGCGGGCCTGGGCGGAGCACACCTCCTCGGCCTTCCACACGCAGGACTTCACCGGCGGCCACTACTACCTCGACGGCTTTCCGCCACCGATCGCGCAGGCGGTCCGCACCGCGGTCGTCCGGCAGACCGGCTCACTCGCGCACTCACCGACCAGGACGGACACATGAGACTCCTACTGCTGGCTGCCGGAACGTTCCTCATCGGCACCGACGTGTTCGTCATCGCCGGCATGCTCCCCCAGATCAGTGACTCGCTGCACGTCTCCATATCGATGGCCGGACAGCTCATGACGGTCTTCTCCGTCGGGTACGCGATCCTCGGCCCGCTGCTCGCGGGCCCCCTCGGCCACAGATCGCCCCGGGTGGCCCTCGCCGCGGCGCTGACCGCCGTCGCGCTCGGCAATACGGTGTGCGCCCTCGCGGGATCCCTGCCGGTCGCCATGGGCGGACGGCTGCTGGTGGCCGCCGGGGCCAGCCAGTTCACTCCGCACGCCTGCTCTCTCGCGGCGGCCCTCGCGCCGAAGGGCCGCTCGGGCAAGGCCCTCGCCGTGGTCACCACCGGCCTGGTGATGGGCTCGGTGGTGGGGGTGCCCGCCGGTACGTGGGCGGCGGACTCCTTCGGCTGGCGGCCCACCCTCGTGGGCCTCGCGGTGGCCACCGCCGCCGTCGCCGTGCCCCTGGCGGCCGGGCTGCGCGGCGTCGACTCGGAGCACTCGACGGTGCGGCCGCGCGAGCGGTTCGCGGCCCTGCGCGGGCCTCAGGTCCGCCTGGTGCTGACCGTCACGGTCTTCGCGGTGATCGCGGAGTACACGGTGCTGACCTACGCGGCCACCGTGTTCGCCGACGCCACCGCCGAGGACGGCACCCGGCTCGCCGTCCTGCTGTTCGCCTTCGGCCTCGGCGGACTGGCCGGCAACGCCCTCGCCGGCGCCTACATGGACCGGCCGGCCGGTCGACGGCTCGTCCTGATCTCGATGGCCGGGATGACGGTCACCTTCCTCGCGATGCCACAGCTCGGCAGGTCGTTCCCGGGGGCGCTCGTCGTCATGGTCCTGTGGGGCGTCGTCGGCTGGATGTACGCCGCGCCCCAGCAGCACCGGCTGCTGCGCCTGGCCGGACCGGCGGGCCCGCTGGCCGTGTCCCTGAACAGTTCCGTCATCTACGTGGGCGCCGCACTCGGCGGCGCGGTCGGCGGGCTGCTCGTGGGACAGGTGACGCCTCGCCTGCTCCCGCTGCTGGCGTCGGTGCTGTGCGCCCTGGCCGTGGTGACGGAGCTGCGCCTCTTGCGCAAGGACCGGCGTACCGAGCCCGCGGCCATGTCGGCCTGAGGGGTACGGCTCGTGCACGGGCCGAGCGGTGTGGCCAGAGTACGAGTGGCTTGCCGGGGCAGGGCCGTCGCGCCGCCGATCCCGGGAACTACCAGCACACACGGAGAAGTTGATATGAGAAGCTGCCGCCAGTCGTCGGTCGGCGAGGAGACCGTGGTGGTCGTCGGGAGGAGTGCAGGGTGAGGCAGGACGGGGGCTTTGACGCCGAGGAGATCGACACCAGCAAGCCGCACCCCGCGCGGGTCTACGACTATTTGCTGGGCGGCAAGGACAACTACGAGGTGGACCGTCTGGCCGGTGACTCGCTCGCCGCGGCCGCGCCCGAAGCGCGGGTCGGCGTGCAGGCCAACCGCGACTTCCTGCGCCGCGCCGTCCGGCACGTCGTCGGCGACGGCATCCGCCAGATCCTCGACATCGGCACCGGACTGCCCACCTCGCCGAACGTGCACGAGACCGCCCAGGAGGCGGCGCCGGACGTACGCGTCGCCTACGTGGACAACGACCCGATCGTGAACACCCACGCCAACGCGCTGCTCAGCGGCGCCGGCGCGACCACGACCGTGCTCGCCGATCTGCGCGATCCGCGGGCCATCCTGGAACACCCCGACGTGCGCCGCGTCATCGACTTCGACGAACCGGTCGCGCTGTTCCTGGTCGCCATCGTCCACTTCCTCACCGACGCGGAGAAGCCCGGGCAGATCGTCGCCACCCTGCGCGACGCGCTGCCCGCCGGCAGCTACCTGGTGCTCTCGCACGCCACCGGCGACTTCGCCGATCGCAGTGCGGCCCAGGCCGTCTACAACCGGGCGACCGCCACGCTGAACCTCCGCACCCGCGCCGAGACCCTGCGCTTCTTCGACGGCTTCGAGCTGGTCGAGCCCGGCCTGACCCAGGTCCCGTTCTGGCGCCCGGACGCACCGCCGCCCGAGGGCTCCCACGAGATCGGCATCTATGGGGGTGTCGCCCGCAAGTCCGGCTGACACTCCCTTCGGCACGGTCCCACGCGAACGTGGTGCCGGGTGGTGACGTTCGTTGATCCCTGCGGTACGTCGGAACCATGCGACATGCGCGCTCGGACATGGCGAGGGGCCGCGAGATGCCTGATGGGGAAGCTCGGACGGGGCAGGGGCGGCTGGACGGCAAGGTGGCCTTCGTCACCGGTGCGGCCGGCGGGCTCGGGCGCAGTCACGTCCGGCGCATGGCGGAGGAGGGCGCCGACCTGGTCATCGTGGACATCTGCCGGTCGGTCGACACCGTGCCCTATCCGCAGTCGACGCCCGAGGACCTGTCCGAGGCGGTCGACGAGGTGCGGGACCTGGGGCGCCGCATCGTGGCGCGCGAGGCGGACGTGCGCGATCGGGACGCCCTTCAGGAGGCGTTCGACGCCGGGCTCGCCGAGTTCGAGCGCATCGACATCGTCGTCGCGAACGCCGGCATCGCACCGCTCCTCGTCGACGACCAGGTACAGGCCTGGCACGACGCCATCGACGTCAACCTCACCGGCACCTTCCACACCGTCGAGGTGGCCATCCCTTCGATGATCGACGCCGAGCAAGGCGGCTCGATCATCATCGTCAGCTCCACCGCCGGGCTGGTCGGCATCGGCGGGGGCAGCAACGGCGGCCTCGGATACGCCGCCTCCAAGCACGGTGTGGTCGGGCTGATGCGTACGTACGCCAACAACCTCGCCCAGCACAACATCAGGGTGAACTCCGTGCACCCCACCGGCGTGGCCACCCGCATGGTCGCCGACCCCGCCATGGTCGAATTCGTCGCCCAGGACCCGATGCTGTCCGAGGGCTCGCCCAACGCCCTTCCCGTGGACACCATCGAACCGGTCGACGTGTCCCATGCCGTCCTGTGGCTGGCCTCGGACGAGGCCCGCTACGTCACCGGTGTCACGCTGCCCGTCGACGCCGGATTCATCAACCGCCGCTGAGTCGCCGAGCTGGAGGTGCCCCGCCATGACCGAGCAGTACGCGGACACGATTCTGGTGGGTGGGTACGTCAAGACGTCGTCGGGCTGGGCCGAGGGGCTCGCCGTACGCGCCGGAGTCATCGAGACGGTCGGCGACCACGAGGACGTGCTGCGGCGGCGCGGACCGGACACGCGCGTGGTGGACCTGGGCGGCGACACCGTACTGCCCGGCCTGCACGACCTGCACGTGCACCCGATCTACGCCGGGGTCCGCGAGCGCCGCTGCAAGGTCCCGCAGGGCTCGAACCTGGAGGACACCCTCCGCATCGTGGCCGAGCACGTGTCCCGAACCGCCCCCGGCGCGTGGGTCCTCGGCGGGCAGTGGGACGCGTTCGCCCTCGGCGGGACCCCTCACCGGACCCTCCTCGACGCCGTAGCCCCCGACCATCCCGTCCTCCTGGAGGACACCAGCGGACACAGTTCGTGGGCGAACAGCGCGGCGCTCCTGGCCGCCGGGATCGGCCCCGGCACACCTGACCCGTTGGGCGGCTTCTTCGAAAGGGACGCGGCGGGCAATCCGACCGGCATACAACGCGAGACCGCCGCCGATCTGCTCGCCGCGTCGGCCCCCAAACCGACCGACGCCGAGGTCGAGGCGGCTCTGGAGTGGGCCCTCGACGAGATGCTCTCCTACGGGATCACGTCGTTCACCGAGGCCGCGGTCGGTTTCACCGCCGGGCCGCGGGCCGAACTGCGGGCCTACACGCGGCTTGCCGCGCGCGGGGCCGTCAGGCAGCGCGTGCGCCTGTGCCTCGTGTGGTCGCCCTACGACCCTTCGTGCGAGGACGTGATCGCGCATCGCAACCTCTACGCGAGCGACCACCTCGCCCCCGACTGCGTGAAGATCTTCCTCGACGGCGTGCCGACCGACAGCCACACGGCGGCCATGATCGAGCCCTACGAGGACACGGTGGAGGGGCGGGACGACGAGGCCGGCCGGCACGGGATGCTCGCGATCGCGCCGGCGGTCCTCGACCAGGCGGTGACCCGTTTCGACCGCATGGGCATCACGGTCAAGTTCCACGCGGCCGGTGACGCGGCGGCGCGGGCGGCCCTCGACGCCATCGAGGCGGCCCGTACGGCCAACGGGCACGGCCCGCAGATGCACAACGTGGGTCACTGCTCGTTCGTGACGAAGGCCGACATCGAGCGCGCGGCGCAGCTCGGTGCCACGTTCGAGGTCTCGCCGTACCTGTGGCGGCCCTCCCCCATCTGCTCCGACATCGCGGCCGCCGTCGGCCGGGAAGCGGTCGAACGCGCGTGGCCGGTGCGCGAGATGCTCGAGGCCCGTGCGCTGGTCGTGGCGGGCTCGGACTGGTGCGTCGTGCCGTCGGTGAACCCGTGGTCCGCCCTCGAATCGCTCGTCACCCGGCAGGAGCCAGGGGGCAGCGCCGCGTCCTTCGGCGCTGCCCAGGCCATCACGCTGGAACAGGCCTTCGACCTGTTCACGGTCAACTCCGCGCGTCAGGAGTCCATGACCCACCGCGTCGGCCGCATCGAACCGGGCATGCTCGCCGACATCGTCGTCGTCGACCAGAACCCCTTCGACGTGCCGATCACCCAGGTTCACTCCACCCGGGTCAAGATGACGTTCGTCGAAGGTGAGCTGGTCTTCGAGGGTGGGGCGCGGCGATCCGCCAGTCCCTCGCAGTGATGTCGTCCCGCCCGTGTGCGGATCACGCGAGTGCTCCGACGCCCGGGGTGAGCAGCGCGCACAGCCGGCTCGCCACCTCACGCGTGTCCGGTCCGGCCGCGTACACGTAGTTGTCGGGGCGCACGGCCGCGGCGGTGGCGCCCATGCCTGCCAGCCAACGCCGGTGCGTGTCGTCCAGGTCGGCGACCGCGGTGCCCGCGGCACGGGTGCCGAGGCCGATGACGGTGACGCCGAGGTGCCTCAGCGCGGGCATGTCCAGGAGGGGAAGGTCCTCCTCGACGACCAGGAGGCGGAAGCCTCCGCCGGTGATCTCGTCCAGCAGGCCCGTCCTGCGGCCGTCGCCTGCCCGTCCCTGGACGGAAAGCCCGCCTCCGCCCTCGGCGAACAGGCCGGGGCCGAGGTCCGGCAGACGAATCCGTTCCGGCTCGTGGAGCGCGGCTCGGCGGGCGAGGAGCGCGGCGTCGCGCTTGCGGGCGAGTACGGGGTCGCGCAGGGTGTGCTGGCGACCGAGCTCCATGCTCACGGCCGTCACACCGCGCACATGCGGTTCCCGCTCGCTCTGGTAGGTGTCGAGCACCTCGACGCCCTGGACTTGCCTGAGGACGAGGTCCAGCTTGAAGGCGACATTGAGTACGTCCCGTATGCCCGCGCACATGCCCTGGCCCAGGAAGGGCGGCATCTGGTGGGCGGCGTCCCCCGCGAGCAGGACGCGGCCCTCCCGCCACCGCCTCGCGACCAGTGACCGGAAGGTGTAGGCGGCGATACGGGCGATGTCGGCGTCGTCGCGGGAGAGGTAGCGGCGCACTCGGGACCAGACGTGGTCCGGCGTGCGCTCCCGCTCCCCCTCGTCGCCCTCCTTGAGCAGGAAGCAGAACCGTTGGTGGTCGGCGGCGCCGGTGATGATCGTGGTCGGTTCCTCGGGATCGCCGATCTGCAGCATCGGCGGCAGTCCCAGTTCGGCGGCGGGACGCCGGAGCGCGAAGTCGCAGACCAGCCAGGGCTCGGCGAAGCCGAGGTCGTCCTGTGCGATGCCGAGGGCCTCCCGTACGAAGCTGTTGCCGCCGTCGCAGCCGACCGCGTAGCGCGCCGAGAGGGTGTCGCCGTCCGCGGTGCTCAGGGTGACCTGGTCGCCGTTCTGGCGCAGGCCGGTGACCGTCGTACCGAATCGGATCCCGACATTCGGCAGGGACGCGCACAGCGAGTGGAGCGCCTTCTCCAGGTCCGGCTGGTGGAACATGTAGAGATCGGCCCAGCCGCTGGCGCCGACGTGCTGGAGCTCCTGCCGGATGAGCAGCTCGCCCTCCCTGTTCCGCCACTCGTACGCCTCTTGCACCCGTAACGCGGGCGCCAACTCACCTGCCAGACCGAGCCCTTGGAACGCCCGCATGACCTCGCCGTCGAAACTGGCGGCGCGGGGCAGGCCGTACAGGCCGGGATAGCGCTCGCACACCACGACCGAGTGCCCGGCCCGGCCGAGCAGCGCCGCGAGGGTCATGCCGACCGGTCCGGAGCCGATCACGGCGACGTCGGCGTGGGACGCGGCCCGCTCCTGTGTGGCTGCGTTGGCCATCTTGTCTCCCTTTCCTCGTATCGGTGGTCACCCGTCTCGGGTGCGGGGACGGTGTGGGGGTGGGATCCGGTGTCACGGGACCAGGAGGAGCTTGCCGGGGTCGTGGCCGGCGATTCCTGCCTTGTGGGCCAGGGCGGCCTCCTCCAACGGGTAGGCGGTGTCGATGAGTACGCGCAGTTCGCCCGCGCCGGCACCGGCCGCCAGGCCGGCGCGTGCGGCGAGCCGGACCTCGGTTCCCGTGTCCTGGCCCGGTCCGTTGCCGATCACCTTGACGCCGGCCCGCGCGCGCCGGTCGGTGCCGGCGATGGAGGCGATGCGCTGCCGGTCGGTGACCAGTTCCAGGGACGTGTCGAGCGCTTCGTCGGTGCCGGCGCAGTCGACGGCGGCGGTGAGAGGGTCCGGTGCGGCGGCGCGTACGCGGTCGAGCAGGCCGGGGCCGTAGGCGAGGGGGACGGCGTCGAGTTCGCGCAGCAGGCCGTGGTTGCGGGGTGCGGCGGTGGCGAGGACCGTCGCGCCCAGGGCGACCGCCAACTGGACGGCCATCAGTCCCACACCACCGGCGCCACCGTGCACGACGACGGTGTCGCCGCGGCCGAGACGGACGGCGTGCAGCGTGTGCGCGGCCGTGGTGCCGGCGAGCATCAGCCCGGCCGCCTCGGGCCAGCTCAGGGTGGCGGGCTTGGGGACCAGCGAGGTCGCGGGGGCAGTGACGTAGTCGGCGTAGGCGGCCGTGACGGGGTAGACGATGACTTCGTCGCCGATCTCGGGGCCGGTCACGTCGGCGCCGGTCGCCGTGACGACCCCCGCGCACTCCAGGCCGAGCGTGGGCAGCGTGTCGGCGGCGACGCCGACCGCGTCCTTGTGCGTGTCGGCGACCTTGTGGAAAGTGCCGCTGTAGAGCTTCCAGTCGATGGGGTTGACGCCGGCGGCGTGGACGCGGACGACGACCTCGTCGGCGGCCGGTCGCGGGGTCGGCACGTCGAGGACGCGGAGTACGTCGGGGGCGCCGTACGCCGTGGGTCGCACGATTCTGGGCATGGGTGGTCCCTCCCGTATGGCTGTGGTCAGCCCTGCTGGAACAGAGAGTCGGTGTCGAGGCGGCGTGATCCGGCGCCGGTCTCCTGGTGCCGACGGCCGGTGGTCGACCGCGGCGGCAGCGGTCACGGCGCTGCGCCGGACTCGCTCGTACGTCACTCCCGGCGCACTCACCGCGGCGCTCTCCGGTGAGTGCGCCGCGGTGGCCCCGACGACTTCAGTCTCGAACGCACCCGGCTTGATGTCTAATGCATGTTTCGCACACTCGCCTTGCGTCAGACGCAAGTGAGAGGAGTGTTCCCGGATCCGCGCCCGGCAGTCCGACGGACCGGTCTCAGGCGTAGCGGTCGAAGAGGGCCTGGAGGTAGTCCTCCAGTCGCCGGGTCAGGACGGCGCGCGTCAGGTCGACGCGGCCCACCTCACGCCAGGGGACGGCGACCTTCTCGGCATCCGGCGCGAAGGCCAGGGCGTCCAGCAGCCGCCAGTAGAGGTGCGCGGTCGGCTCGTCGGCCAGTGTGCCGCCCGCTGCCACGTAACAGTCGGCGAAGCGCATGCCCACGGGCACCCCGTGCAGCAGCGCCAGGGCCGTCGAGCAGTGCGCCACGTCCAGGTCGGCGGGCCCCCAGGAGGTCTCCACCCAGTCGACGACGCCGCTGATGCGCAGGCCATCGCCTTCGACGCCGCCGCTGCCGTCGCCCTCCTCGCTCTCCTCGCCCTCGAAAAGGACATTGCCGGGGTGGAAGTCCCGGTGCAGGAAGCAGGCCCGGTACGTCGGCGGCTCGCGACGGATCACGTCCACGGCACGGTGCCACAGCTCGGGCCGGTCGGTGTCCTCGGGCGGGCTCACCCGCTCGGGAGAGGTCCATGCCTGATACGTGCGGGGCCGCGTCGAGGCGGTCACCGGCAACCGGTGGATGCCGAGCAGCCTGCGGGCCAGCAGGTCCGCGCGGCGATCCGATCCCTCGTCACCCAGACGTACGGTCCCGGGCAACAGGGTCATCAGCAAGGAGGGGTGATCGCAGTAGCGCGCCGTGGCGTCCACGGCCACCAACTCCGCAGCGGGCACGTCGGATCCGGCGAGCAGGCCCAGCACCTCCGCCTCGCGGGTCAGCAACCCCTCCGCGTGCCGAACGTAGAACGGCTTGACGAACGACCTGAGGACCAACGCCCTTCGCCCGCGCGGCCCGTCGATGTCCAACCGGCGCATCTCCGACGTCCAGCCGCCCCGCAGCCTCTCGACCCGCTCGATGCGTTCCGCCTCGGACAACCCCTTCTCCACCCAGGCGCGCGTCGCGGCCCAGCCCTCGCCCTCGTCCTCAAGGTCGGCGCCGACGTCCCCGGCCCCCTCGCGCGTCACCATGGGGGCAGGCTATCGATCACGGCGACGTACGCACCCGGCCGCCTCTGTCGAGCGGCGACCAGCCGCTGTCATCCGAGCAGATTCCAGTGCGTACTCGCCCCGACGAAGCCTCCGGCGCTGGCGATCCACCCGATCAGGGTCAAGGACATGGACAGCCGAAGGTGTCTTCCGGCGTCCAGGCGCAGACCGTGCCGCCCCAGGGTCAACTGCCACGTCGGCATCCGCTGTTCGCTCTTCTTGTTCGCGCCCACGGCTCCACCCATTTCTCCGCGCTTCCTGGCAGTCCCGAACACCGGGCAGGACCCGCGGCCGATGAATCCATGTCACCCCGGCCGGCCGCCACTGATCCAGAAATCGGGCCGGACCCGTACGAGCCCGAACCCCGGCGGTGCGTCATCGAAAGACGGGGAAGCGGATCGAACTTCGCCGAGACTTCCGAAGATTCGAGAATGTTCGCCGAACGTCGGGAATGTTCGATCGCGCGCGCCTACGCTTCTCCTTCTCAGGGGCGGGGACGGGGAGGGGACGCGACCTTGCGCGACGATTCTTTGGAGCGGCCGGACACGGCCGAACTGATCGCGGCTCACGACCGCGCGCTGAGCGGGTTCGCCGACGCGCTCGTCCTGCTGCACATCGACTGCGGCGCGCCACCCCGCTCCGCCCTCACCAAAGGCGCGAGGGCGGCCGGCCGTTGCTCCCTTCCCGCGTCCTCCCTCACCGAGGTGTTCCAGGGACGGCGCCTGCCGAAGCTCGACTTCACCATCGAGCTCGTCCGACAACTGCGTCCCGGTGACACGGATCTATTGGACGAGTGGCGCGACCGCTGGCGG
The DNA here is from genome assembly GCF_040680155.1 of Streptomyces sp. NPDC052114. Lineage (NCBI taxonomy): Bacteria > Bacillati > Actinomycetota > Actinomycetes > Kitasatosporales > Streptomycetaceae > Streptomyces > Streptomyces sp. NPDC052114. Next base: position 126,066 of record NZ_JBFAWC010000021.1, read on the forward strand.
TCCGTCAAGCGCGCGGAACAGCGAGCCGCTCCGGCGCGGAGAGCACTCAAGTCCCGCACTCAGGAGGTGAAGCCCGCGGAGACCGAGGCTCCGCTCGGCGAAACCCTGTCGGCGGAACCGCAAGTCCCAAAGAAGGACCGGCCCAAGGAGCGGCCCAAGGACGCGCGGAAGGACAGGCCCGGTCCCGCTCGCAAGAACACGAGCGAGGACAGCCGCACAGGTGACGCTCCACGCTGTCCCGTGTGCCGTCTCGCGGCCCGTCGGGACTTCTCCACGGAGGCCTGGGCATGCGACGGCTGCGGAGGAATCAGCAGATGGGACGCGAGCGGCACGGTGATCCTCATGGACTCGTCCCGCGGGCGATCCTCATTCGAGGCCAACGCCTACATCTGCGCCACCTGCGACCTGCTCGTCCATCCCCTCAGAATGCAGGGCGACTTCTGCCCGCGGTGCGGTGCCCATCTTGTGCCCGGTGAGCCCGTGAGGGACGAGGGCGAGGACTCGGTCTGGTGACGGTGCCTGCGTGCTCGCAGCGCTGAGGTCCTACCCGGCGAACCCCGCGAACGCGCCTCAGTCGGCCCGCCCCGTCGCCGCCACCGTCACGCCCAGGCCGATCATCGCGAAGCCGCCCGCCCCGCCCACCATCGACAGGCGGCGGTCGGAGCGCGCGAACCAGGAGCGGGCCGCTGAGGCGCCCAGGCCCCAGAGGGTGTCCGTGACCAGGCCGATGGTGACCGGGACCAGGCCCAACAGCATCATCTGGAGAGGGACGTGGCCCGCCGAGTGGTCCACGAACTGCGGCAGTACCGCCGCGAAGAAGACGATGCCCTTCGGGTTGGTGACACCCACGAAGATCCCGTCCAGGATCGTGCGCAGATCGCCTCGCCGCTCCCCCACCGGGGCCTGGATGTCGGCCGCGCGCATCTCCTTGCGGTGCCGGAACGCCTGAACGCCCAGATAGACGAGGTAGACCGCTCCGGCCAGCTTCACGCCCACGAACACCGCGGCTGAGCTCTCCACCAGCGCGCCGAGGCCCCAGGCCACGGCGATCACCAGGAAGTACGAGCCGATCAGATTGCCGAGGACCGTCGCGAGCGCCGTGCGCCGGCCGTGCGCGAGGGCTCTGCCGATCACGAACAGCACGCTCGGCCCCGGAATCACGATCACCAGTAGCGACATCGCGGCGAACGCGAGAACGCTGTCCGTGGACACCATGTCCGACACCTCCTGAGCTGTGGCCAGGGCCATACAAACAGATGGTGGACCGTCGGCTCCAGGCTCGCCCCCATACCGATCTCACCGGCCGCGGCGACAGCGACGGCTAGATCGGCCGCGGAGCGATGACCTGTTCCGTCCAGATCGTCTTGCCCCGGGCCCCGTACCGGCACCCCCAGCGCGCGGCGAGCTGGGCGATCAGGAACAGGCCGCGGCCGCCCTCGTCCGTGATGAGCGCGCGCCGCAGCCGGGGCTGGGTGTAGCTCGGATCGGAGACCTCGCACACCAGCACGGGCCCGCGGATGAGCCGCAGTCCGATCGGTCCGCCCGCGTAGCGGATGGCGTTGGTGACCAGCTCGCTGACGATGAGTTCGCTGGTGAACGTCAGGTCCTCCAGGCCCCAGGCCGTCAGCTGCTCGGTGACGTCGGTGCGGGCGTCGTGCACGGCCGCGGGGTCCACCGGGTACTCCCACAGCACGGTGTCGCTCTCGGCGACGGCCTTCGTGCGGGCGAGCAGCAGCGTGACGTCGTCGACGGGCCGCTCGTGGCTCGGGTGACAGGCGATCATGTCCCGGCCCACCTCCTCCAGCGACCGCTCGGGGCGGCACAGGCGCGCCAGGTTGCCGAGCAGTTCCTCGCCGCCCCGGGTCACGTCGTGGTCGTAGTCCACCAACCCGTCCGTGTGCAGGGCGAGGACGCTGCCGGGCGGCAGGGTCACGTCGGCGACCTCGAAGGGGTTGTCCCCGACGCCGAGAGGCGGCCCCGGGCTGAGGTCGACGAACTCGGCGGCGCCGTCGGGCCGGACCAGGGCGGGCGGGGGATGTCCGGCGGAGGCCATCTGGCACAGCCGGGTCACCGGATCGTAGACGGCGAACAGGCACGACGCCCCGAGGACGTCCGGCTGATCGGACTCGGCCTGCATGCGCTGGACCAGGTCGTCGAGGTGCGTCAGCAGTTCGTCCGGGGGCAGGTCGAGATCGGCGAGTGTCTGGACGGCGGTGCGGAGCCTGGCCATGGTGGCCGTGGCCTGGAGACCGTGGCCGATCACGTCGCCGACGACGAGACCGATCCTCATGGACGACAGCGGCAGGGCGTCGAACCAGTCGCCGCCCACGCTGATGCTCCCGCTCGCGGGCAGGTAGATGCCCGATGTCTCGGCGGCCGCGCTGGTGGTCACCGCCGGGGGCAGCAGGCTCTGCTGCAGGGCGAGGGCCGTCCGGTGTTCGCGGATGAACCGGAAGGCGTGGTCCAGCATGGCGGCGGTGCGGTCGCAGAGATCCTGCATGAGCTTGACGTCCGCGTCGTCGTACGGCTCCGGCGTGTGGGTGCGGTAGGCCAGGACGTAACCGAAGAGCCTGGCGCGGTGGTAGAGCGGGCAGCCGAGCGCGCTGTGCATGCCCTCGGGCATCATCCGGGCGACGAGGTGCGGATCGTCGCCGAAAACCGCGCTGCCCGTGGCGGCGTCGAAGACCCGCACGCCGCCGACCGCGACCGTGCTCTCGTCGTGGGGCGGGAGGGGGATCGGCTCGCCGGGCTGCACCATCTCCGCCGGCCAGGCGCCGCTCACCGACTTGACCGCCACGCGGCGCGGACGTGAGGCCTCCGCCCCCGGGTAGCCGAGCACGGGGTCGCGGCCCTGGAGCACGTCGTCCGGGAAGTCCACGCAGGCCATGTCGGCGAGCCCGGGAACGAGGACCTCGACGAGGTCGCGCGCCACGTGGACGACGTCGAGGGACTCCCCGATCTCGAAGGCCTGCCGGTACGCGTCGGCGAGGCGCCGGTTGGACCGCAGCCAGGCGGTCACGTCGCCGACGGCGGCGGCGACGCCCACCGGCCTGCCGCGCGCGTCGTCGACCGGGAAGCAGGTCAGCGAGACCGTCAGGTCCGCGTCGGCCGGTCCGACCCGGCAGTCCACGCCGATGACCGGTGCCCGCTGCTCGGCCACACCGGCCAGGATGGCCCGTGCGGACGACCGTCCCGCGGCGTCCGCTGCGGTGAGCCAGTCGGTGTCGGCGCCGTCCGGCCGCAGGGCGTCGAAGGCGGCGTTGGACCGCACGAGGCGCAGCATCATGTCGAATTCGGCGACGCCCGCGCCGTTCTGCGCCAGCAGGGACCGGCCGAGGTCGCGGTCGCGCCGCGCCGTGTCGGCGGCGTCGCGCGGCCAGGCGAGGACGAGGACCCGGTCCGAGGAGTGCGCGGCGGCCACCCTGATGTCCACCGCGACGGACCGGCCCGAGCGGTGGCGCAGTCGTACGCGCAGGCGGCGGTCGCGTGGGCCGTGCTCCGGCGTGCGGCGCCGCGTACGGAGCCCCTGCGTACGGCACTCCGCCAGGTGGCGGTCCGCCGGGCCGCGGGTCCCCTCGGGCGCCTCCGCCGCGCCCGGGGCGATGCCCAGCAGGTCGGCGGCCGTCAGGGCCGTCGCTTCAGCGGCGGTCCAGCCGAGGAGTTCCGCCGCGGCGTCCGACCACCAGACCACCCGGCCCGCGTCGTCGAGCAGGGCCGCCGCCCCGTCCGCTCCGGCGTCGGACACCGGGCCGCGGGCCGCTGGGCTCACTTCGTACCTCCTCATCGGGGCGGGCGAGGGCGGACCACGGTAAGGGCCCCGTCCTCAGCATGCGCCGCGGCGGGCGGCCGGGCACCCGGAGGAGACCCGCCGCGGCAGCCCGAACTTGTCGATTATCGATATGGTCCTCTACTGTTGGACCTATCGAAAAACGATAAGGAGGGGACGCGGTGAACACGCGACTGACGAGGAACCTGGCCTGGGTGACCTTTGGACTTGCGGTGCTCTGTGCGCTCGCCTTCGTCGGCAAGGGCATCACGCACATGCTCGACGACGGGGCGGTCTGCGTGAAGACGGGCTTCTGGGCCAATGCCTCCCTGGGGCCGGACGCCCTGCCGATCAACAAGGGGGTGGAGGCGTCGAGCAGTGCCACGCGCCTCTGTCAGGACGCCCCTTCCGCCGGGCAGCGCGCCGCCGATCTCGGGGTACAACTCCCCTGGCTGCTGTTCGGGGCCCTCGCGCTGCTGTTCTTCTCCCGGCTGCTCGACGCGGTCGTACTGGAGGGCCCGTTCACCGACGCGGCGTCGCGGCGCCTCACCGTCCTCGGCTGGTTCGTCACCCTGGGCACGCCGCTCGCCGGGCTCGTCGAAGGCTGGTCGCAGTCCTGGCTCGTCGCGAGCATGGCGCCGATCGTGGGTTCCGGGCCGGAGGTCTCCGGTCCGCAGGTTCTCATCCTCGCCGGTCTCACAGCCGTCATCATGGGGAAGATCATGCGTGAGGGCGTGCGCATGCGAGAGGACCTCGAAGGGACCATCTGATGCCGGAGGAGGAACTCCACTCGATCCGGATCCATCTCGACCGGATCCTCGCCGAGCGGGGCATGACGCTCACCGAACTGTCCGCGCAGGTGGGCATCACCGTGGTCAACCTCTCCGTGCTCAAGAACGGACGGGCCAAGGCCATCCGCTTCTCGACCCTGTCGAGGATCTGCGACGTCCTCGGCTGCCAGCCGGGGGACCTGATCACGCACGATCCCGACGGGCCCGCGTAGTCGGCCGTCTCCCGGAATCTCCGCTTCTCTGTACGTGATCGGTAACAGACCCTCGCGGCATGTCTGACGGGAAAGCCCACCGGGGCACACTCTGCTCAGCATCGAGAGCCGAGAGCGAGCGCGCTCGGCCGACCACGGGGGAACACCATCATGCGCAGTGCCGTTCGCGGGATTCACCGGAACTCCAAGGCCTGGAAGCCGTACGTCCTCGGGGCGGTGGCGGCCTCCGCACTGCTCGCGGCCACGGCGTGCGAGCCGGGCGGAGGTGACGGTTCGGACGACTCAAAGACCTCGGACCGACCGAGCGCGACGGCCTCGGCCAAGCCCGGCGGCACACCAGACGCCGACGGCACACCAGACGCCGGCGGAAAGAAGACCGTCGCCGCCTGCACCGAGGACGTGCTCTCGGTCTCCGCCACGAAGGAGCCCGCGGACAGCAAGGACGCCCGGCACCTGCTCATCACCGTCCAGAACGCCGGCGACGAGAAGTGCGACCTCTACCACTACCCCTACGTACAACTCGGCGCCGACGCCCAGAGCACGGTTCCGGTGATCAAGGACAGCGAGCCGGACCCCGGCAAACCCGTCACCATCGCGCCGGGCGGGGAAGCGCACGCCGCTCTGCTCGTCGCCGGCGGCGGCAGGGACGAGTACGAGGTGAACAGCATCGCCCTGGGCCTCCAGGGCAGCAAGCCCGGCACCGACGCGAGCGAACCCATCGACGTGCCCATGCCGGTCGACACGCTGTACGCGGACGACGGTCAGCTCGTCACGTACTGGACGACGGCTTCCGGCATGGCCCTGGACTTCATCATGTCGAAGTGACGGGCCCCGGGGCCGACGTGACGGGAGCCTGCCGGTACGGCCCTGCGCACCCACACGCATCATGGTCCCGTGGAAACGATCCTCGCCCGGCTCCCCGACCGCTTCTGGAACGTCAGGTACGCCGGCTCACGGTTCCCCGGTGCGGGCGCCGTGGCCGACCGGCCCGGCCTCGCCGCCGGCGCCAACTGCCAGCTGTACGCCTACGAAGTGCTCCGGCACTTCGGCCTGGCGCCCGTATCCCTGCGCTCCAGCGATCTGTGGGACGACACGGAGTCCACCGTCCGCGTCCCGGCCCCGGAGCCGCTCGACCTGCTGCTCTTCCACGCGTCCGACGACGCCTACGGTGCCCACGTCGGCGTCTGGGTCGGTGACGACGCGGTCCTCCATCTCTGCGCCGAGGTCGGGCGGCCGGTCGTATGGGGCCTGTCCGACTTCACGGCACGGGAGCGCTACCGCGTCCTGGTCGGCATCAAGCGGGTGACGCGTCGGGCCGGGCGCTAGTCCGAGGCTCACTCACCCGTCGTAGGAGCCGACTTCAGCCACCGCGGCGCCGCGCTCGTACGAGGTGATGGCCGTGGCGTCGTCCGTGCATGTCGCGTCTTTGTGCCGCGGCCAGCCCGTGGTTCGGGTGGGGGAAGCTGCTCGCGGCTGCGGCCCCGGGGCGAGGGGCCGGACAAGGCTTTCCTGTTGCCGGGTTATCTTGCTCGGGCGGGGCGGGCCCGGGGGAAAGCGAGGGCCGCCTCGTCGGTCCAGGCGGACATCAGAGGTGGGGAGTTGACTCGTTGACCATGGGTGCTCAGGACGCGCTCGACACGGCCCGGCGGCTGCGGGCGATCAGCCGTGAGCTGTCGGACCGCTTCTACGAGCGGGACGACGTGGTGCGGACGCTGGTGGTGACCCTGCTGGCCGGGCAGCACTCGCTCGTCCTCGGTCCTCCCGGTACGGCGAAGTCCGAGATGGCACGGGAGCTCACCGGCAGGATCGACGGGGCCGCCTACTGGGAGATCCTCCTGTCGAAGTTCACCGCGCCCACGCGGATGTTCGGCCCCATCGACGTCGCCGCGCTGGCCCGGGGCGAGTACCGCCAGGTCTACGACGGCCGCGCCACGACCGCCCATGTCGCCTTCATCGACGAGATATTCAAGTGCTCGACGGCCGCCCTCAACGAAACCCTGGGCTATCTCAACGAGCGCATCTACCACCCCGAGAACGGCGGCGCGCCCCTCCGCTGCCCGCTCATCGGGGCCATCACCGCGAGCAACGAACTGCCCGGCGGCGAGGATTCGGCCGCGATCTACGACCGGCTCCTCGTCCGGATCGAGGTCGGGTACCTCGAAGACCCCTCGAACTTCGCCGCCCTCGTCCGCTCCGCCGTCGGCCGCCCGGCCGCACCGGCCCGTACCACCGTCGAACTGGCCGCCCTGCGGCATGCCGTCACCGAAGCCGTTCCGGCCGTGGACGTCCCCGATCCGATCGTCGACGCGATCTGTACGCTGCGGGCCGCCCTGCGCCGCAAGGAACTCGTCGCCTCCGACCGCCGCTGGCGGCAGGCGGTGGGCCTGCTCCAGGCCTCCGCGTACCTCGAAGGACGCCCGGCCGTCACCGAGGCCGACCTGGCGATACTGACCCACGTGCTGTGGGACTCCCCCGCCGAGCGCCCGACCGTGGAACGCGAGGTGCTGCACCTGGTCAACCCCGACGCCAAGGAGGCCCTCGACCTGGCCGACGTCATCGAGGAACTGGAGACCCAGCTCGACGCCATGGCCGGACAGTCCCGCGAGGCGCTGAGCGACTGGGTCATCAAGAAGGCCCACAACAAGCTCGCCACGGCGGGCAAACGGCTGGAGAAGCTGCGCGAGGAGGCCGCGGGCGCCGGGCGCTCGACCGCCACGATCGACCGCATCACCGGCCGTCAGCGCGCGGTCCGCGCCCGCGTGCTCACCGAGGCCCTCGGCATCGACGCGAGCACGGCACAGGCGCAGCTCTGAGCAATCGGTGGTCGGTGCGCGAGAGGGGAGTTCGGAGCATGGGCGACGCCACCGGTATCTCCCGGCGGTACACCACGGCCGTGATCGCGGATCGGTTCGAACAGATCGCGTGGCGTGACACGTACGAGCAGTCGGCCGGGCTGCGCGAACTGAGCGCGGAGCTGACCGGCCGGAACAGCGGCGCGATGGACCTCCTCACCGACGTCTTCCTGGCCGCCTACAAGGTCGGCCCGCGTCTGCGCGAGCGCGGGGAGATGGCGTTCTCCCGGCTGGTGCATCACCAGATCGTCGCCTCCCTGATGGAGGCACCGGAGTTCGCCGAGCTGCGCCGGGAGACGGCCGGTGACCCCTATGCCGCCGCCATGGCCGTGCTCGCCCAGGCCCCGGCCCTGCGCCGCATGCTGGAGGACTCCCGTGCGGCGCAGGATCAGGCCGAGCGGGCGGACCGGGCCCAGCGGCTCTCCGACGACGCGGCGGCCGCGGGCGAGGCGCAGCAGGCGGCCCAGGGTGCCGCGCGAGCCCTCGCCATGGCGGCGCCCGGCGTCCGCGGCTCCGCTCGGGGTGCCGTGGCGAAGGCCACCGCGGCCGTGCGGGCCGAGGCCTCGCTCGTGCGGGCGTGGGGCGTCGGGTCCGGCGAGCTGGAGCGGATGTCGTTCGACGAGCGCGAACGGCTCGCCGAGCGGTTGCGCACCGGTCGGCTCGCGCAGTGGGCCGACCTGATCGGCCGGTTCCGGCAGATGGCCGAGGGCGAGCGCGCCCGCAGGGTCGAGGGCGCGACCGGGGAGCTGATCGGTGTCACGCTCGGCGACGACCTGTCCCGCGTCGTCCCCTCCGAGCTGGCGAACCTCGGCCTGCCCGAGCTGCGCGCCGTGTTCGCCGCCCGGTACGCCGCCGGGGAGCTGATGCTCTACGACCACCAAGGGGAGCGGAAGACCGGCCGGGGCGCCGTCATCGCCTGCGTCGACACCTCGCACTCCATGTACATGGAAGGGCCCGGCGGTGGCACCCGCGAGGCGTGGGCCAAGGCGTGCGCCCTGGCACTTCTCGATCAGGCGCGTCACGCCGAGCGGGACTTCGTCGGCATTCTCTTCTCCTCCGCCGACAAGATCCGCGTCCACCGCTTTCCGGCCGGCGAGCCGGTCGCCCTCGCCCGGGTCCTCGACTTCGCGGAGGCCTTCCTCGGTGGCGGGACCAGCTATCAGACGCCGCTCACGACGGCCGCCGACCTGCTGGAGGAAGAGTTCGGCGACGCTGCCCGGATGCGCGGTGACATCGTGATGCTCACGGACGACGAATGCGAGGTCACCGAGGAGTGGATGCGCGGCTGGAACGAGGCGAAACACCGGCTGGGGTTCCGTGTCTTCGGCGTGGCCATCGGTGCTCCGCCCGCCGCCGAGGCCGGGTCGGTCCTGGACGCGCTGAGCGACAACCTCCGCTCCATCGAGGACTTCCTCGATGTCCACGCCGCCGCCGACCTCTTCCGCGTGATCTGACGCCCGGCCGCTTCTCCGTACGCCATGCCGTGCCGGTCCGTGAGAGGGGGACCTCCTCAGTCCACCTGTTCGTCGACCGGGCTCCGCGCACCCACCTCGTCGCCCACCGGCGGCTGTCGTGCGAGGAACTCCTTGAAGGCCGCCGCCTGCTTCGGGTCCATGTACCCCTGACGCCCCTGGCGCGCCCGTTCGTCCAGCCCCGCCGGACGCTCCGGCGCCGCTTCCGGGTGGGGGATCGGGGCCTTGTCGGCCCGCTCCGCCCAGTGCTCCATCCCGGCCAGCTCGGCTCCCGCGAGGAGCTCGTACGCCGGTTGGCCGTCCTCGGTGAGGCTCACGCGCTCGCCGGTCTCTTCGATCAGGGCCACCAGGGGCGCGAAGTCCGCCAAGGCATCTGCCAGTTCGATGCTGTTCATGGGCCTTGACGCTACTGGCCGCCACTGACAGCGATGTACTTACCTGGATTACCGGGATTACCGACCTTGACGGGCGTTACTGGCATTGCTGGCGATACTGGCGTTACCGGCATTACTGGCAAGCCTTCGGTGCTTCACAGTTCCTGTCCAGTTTTCACACCTGGCGAGGACGAGCGCGGCAAGCACGCTGCCCGCACGTTCAACTCACCGGGAAAAACGTGCTTTTGCCGAAACTGTCTGATGCGCCGACGATGCGTCGGCAAGCCGTTCGCGGAGTTCACCGAACCGCCTGGCCAAACAGTTGGCAGGTAAGACAGGATATCGTTTGCGAGCGGCAGCCAACCGGCTTTGTTTTTCGGCGTGTTGGCTGAAAACGTATGCCGCAGGAAGTCCGCTGCGATCGAGAGGAAGCCAGGAAGTGCTGATGAGTACGGTGAGACAGATCGGACCGTCGAGGCGGCCCCGATGCGCCCACTGGCTCGGCTCGCCCACGGCTTCCTCCTTCCGGCCGATCCCGGGATTCGCACGGCGAACCGTGCCGTGGTCCTCGTAGTCGGCTCCTCCCCCGCTCGACGGTCCTCCCCCACCAGGCGGCGCATCCGTACCTGCCACCCGGGACCGTTCCTGTGTCCGCGCGGTCGGCGCTTCCCGCTCGTGTTGCCGTCACCCCGTCCACCCGGCGGCACCCGGCTGCCCTGCTCTCCATTGACACTTGTAAGAGGACGTGATGACAGACCTGATACAGGCCACCTCGGTGGTCCCCTCAGTTCTGGCCCTGGCCGCCGGCGGCGCGGCCTGGCGGTTCTGGGACCAGTACCGGGGCGAGCGCCGTACCGGCGACCGCCTCCGTGAACAGGCCGCGGAGCTCGCCGGGCGCCAGCGCGCCACCGAAGATGTGCTCATGCAGCTCGCCGGCGGCGTGATTCCCGGTCTCGGGGCCGAGGCCGAGCGCCAAGGCACCGGCCGCGGGGTCGACATCGAACTGCCCCCGGCGCTGGTGAACACCGTCCTCGCGCAGCGCCTGACGGAGCTGGCCAACTCCGCGGCCCACACCGTGCGCAAGGTGCAGTACGACGCGCAGACCAGCACGAGCGCCCAGATCACCGAGGCGCAGCAGACCGCGCAGGGCGAGACCGACCGCGCGCGGGTGAGTGCCCAGGAGTCCAGCCGGGCCGCGGTGCGTGCCGTGTCCTCGGCGATGGTGGGCATGGCGTCGAAGCTGAGCCAACGGGTCAGCCAGGGCGTGCGGCGGCACGAGGGCGACGAGGCGTACGAGACGCTCGTCGGCATCGACCACCCCACCCAGCAGATGCTGCTCGTCGCCCAGAACTATGTGGTCCTGTCCGGCGGCAAGCTGTCGCGCCGGTGGCCCGCCACGCCGATGACCGATGTGGTGCGGGCCGCGATGGGCAGCATCGAGGAGTACGAACGCGTCGAGCACCAGGAGCTCGACGTCGCGGTGACCAGCCGGGCCGTCGGACCCGTCGTCCACGCGCTCGCGGTCCTCCTGGACAACGCGGTCCGCTACTCGCCTTCCACGGCCCGTGTGCACGTCGCCTTCCAGGAGGGGCACCACGGGGTCTCGGTCATCGTGGACGACGCCGGTCTGCGCATGAACGACGAGCAACTCACCTGGGCCAGGGCCATCCTGACGGGTGTTCAGCGCGACGACATCAACCAGCTCGGCGCGCACCCGCAGACAGGCCTGCGGGCCGCCGCGGCCCTCGCCGGTGACTACGGCTTCCGGATCGACGTCGAGGCTCCCAACCCGTTCGGCGGGACCCGCGTGTACATGTTCGTCCCCAAGAGTCTGCTGACCTCCGCGCCCGTGCCCAAGCCCCGTTCCGCGCCCGCCCCCGTGCCGGCCCCCGCGCCTGCTCCCGCTCCGTCGCCCGTCGAGGTGCCGACCGAGCCGGTCGCCGAGCCCGTCGCCGCGCGGCGCACCACCGCGAGCGGACTGACCGTCCGGTCACGGACGCGTCCGGGGCCTCCCGCGGCCGAGCCGTCGGCCCCCGCCGAGGACACCGCGGGCCAGGCGGCCCCCGCGCCGGGCCGTCCCTCCATCGCCGCCGCCTGGGCCAAGGGGACGCGCAGCGCGCGTACCCAGGACCCGTCCACCACCACGCACGAAGGAGCCCAACCGTGACCACCGGCAATGAACTTGGCTGGCTGCTGGACCGTTCACTGGGGTCTCTGGAGGGTGTCAGGCACGCGGTGCTCATGAGTTCCGACGGACTGCTGCACTCCCGTACGGCCGACATCGAGCAGGACGACGCGGAGAAGTTCGCCGCGATCACCGCCGCGGTGCGGGCCGCCGCGCTGGCGTACGACCAGGAGACCGGCGGCGGGGGCACGCGGCAGGCACTGATCGAGCTGACCAACCACGTGGGCCTGATCACCCAGGCCGGCGGCAACACCATGCTGTCGGTGCAGACCACGGGACCGGACGCCGACATCGGTCTGATCACCCATCACATGCTGGAGCTGGCCCAGCGCGTGGGTCACGAGATGAAGGTCGCCCCGCGGCAGCCTTCCGTCGAAGGCCTCCCGACGACGTGAGCGGGCCGCGGCGAGACCCGGACCTGGTCAGGCCCTACGTCCGTACCGACGGGCGTATGCGTGCCCATCCGGATGTGCGCCTGGAGACCGTGGTGCTCGCCGCGAGCGGCCCGCGCGAGGGTCTGAGTGCGGACGCGCGGCGGGTGATGAGCCTCTTCGGCAACGCCAGGGGCGGCGGTCTGGCGGTCGCGGACATCGCGGCCGCCCTGGAGTTCCCTCCCTCCACCGTCCGCATCATCGTCTCCTCCCTCATCGACGAGGGCCTGCTGACCCGACCGGTGCCCGCCGGTGACGACGAACCCGAAACCGATCTGCTCCAGGAGGTACTGCGTGGTCTCCGCGCCCTCGTCTGACGGCCTCATCTACGTACCCCCCGGCGTGACCCGCTCCGCGAAGATCGTGATCTCGGGAAGCTTCGGTGTCGGCAAGACGACGTTCGTCGGGAGCGTCTCCCAGATTCCCCCGCTGCGCATGGAGGAGCGGATCACCCAGGCCAGCGCCGGAGTGGACGACCTGGCGCGCACGCCGCGCAAGACGACCACGACGGTCGGCCTGGACTTCGGGCGGCTGCACCTGAGCGACGCCCTCGTGCTGTATCTCTTCGGCACCCCCGGCCAGGACCGCTTCCGCCCGCTGTGGGCGGGGCTGACCGAGGGTGCGCTCGGGGCGCTGGTGCTGGTCGACACCCGCAATCTGGAGGCCTCCTTCGAGATCCTCGCCCTGCACGAGGCGCAGGGCACGCCCTACGCCGTGGCGATCAATCTGTTCGACGGCGCCCCGTACTACCAGCTGGACGAGATCCGTCAGGCCCTGGACCTGGACCCGCACACTCCGCTGACGACGTGCGACGCGCGCGAGGGCAGCTCCGGCGTCATGGCCCTGATCACCCTCTGCGAGTACCTGTCCGACCTGAAAGCACCTGTCTTGGAGCCGCGCCCGTGACCAGTCCGACCACGACCCCTGAGGCCTCCGTGCGCCGGATCGCCCTGTACGACGCCGAGTTCGCGGCCGATCCGCACACCGCGTACGAGCGGATGCGGGCCGAGTTCGGGCCGTTCGTCCCGGTGGACCTCGTCCCCGGTGTCCCGGCGACCCTCGTCATCGGCTACTCCCAGGCCCGGCGGATCCTCAACGACCCCCTGCGGTTCCCGGCCGACCCGCGGGTGTGGGAGCAGTCCGTCCCGCAGAGCTGCCCGGTGCGCCCGATGATGGAGAGCCGTCCCAACGCGCTGCGGTCCACCGGTGCGGCGCACACCCGCTACCGGTCGGCGAACACCGCCGCGATCAACGCCGTCGACCAGCACGAGCTGCGCTCGCTGGTCGAGCAGGTGGCCGAGGGCACCATCGCCGAGTTCCGCGCCGCGCAAGGCGCGGATCTGCTGGTCCAGTACGCCTGGCCCATCGCCTTCCGGGTCCTGAGCGCCCTGCTCGGCTGCCCCGACGAGATCGGCCGCCGGATCGCCGACGGCATGGCCAAGATCTTCGAGGGCGTGGACGCCGCCAGCGGCAACGAGATCCTCTCCCAGGCCGTCGCCGATCTGGTGGCGCTGCGCCACCGGCAGCCCGGCGACGACATCACCACCCGTCTCCTGGCGCACGCCGCGGAGCTCGACGACATCGAGATGGCCCATCAGCTCGTCACGCTGTACGGCGCCGGCATCGAGCCGTTGACCAACCTCATCTCCAACACCGTCCTCAAGATCCTCACCGACGACCAGTTCTCCGGTGATCTGCACGCCGGTGGCTCCTCGGTCCGCGAGGCTCTCGACACGGTGCTGTACACCGACCCTCCCCTGGCGAACTACTGCATCAGCTACCCGCCCCATCCCGTCGACGTCGACGGGTTCCTGCTGCCCGCGCACGAGCCGGTGGTCATCTCGATGGCCGCCTGCAACAACGATCCCGTCCTCGGGGAACAGCGCATCGCCAGCAATCGCGCGCACCTGTCCTGGAGCACCGGCCCGCACGCCTGCCCCGCGCGTCCGCACGCCTATCTCATCGCCGAGACGGCCATCACCCAGCTGCTCGACGCACTGCCCGAGATGGATCTCGCCGCGGCGCCGGGTGAGCTGACCTGGCGTCCCGGGCCGTTCCACCGGGCGCTGGCCGCGCTTCCTGTCGTGTTCCCCGCCGCCGCATCCGCCTGAAGGGACATCCGCCATGACTTCGCCCACGATCACGCTCGACCCGACCGGGGTCCGCGCCCACGACGAGCACCGGGAGCTGCGGAAGCACGGCAGTGCCGTCCGCGTCGACATTCTCGGCGTGACCGCCTGGTCCGTCTCCGATCCCGCTCTCCTCAAGGAGTTGCTGACCAGCGCGAACGTCTCCAAGGACGCACGCGCGCACTGGCCGGAGTTCCAGGAGACGGTCCAGCGGTGGCCGCTCGCCCTGTGGATCGCGGTGGAGAACATGTTCACCGCCTACGGAGCGGACCACCGGCGTCTGCGCCGCATGGTCGCCCCCGCCTTCAGCCACCGCCGCATCACCGCCCTCCAGCAGAACATCGACACCATCGTCACCGGCATCCTCGACGACCTCGCCGCTCTTGCCCCCGGTGAGACGGTGGACCTGCGCGAACGCCTCGCCTACCCGCTGCCGATCGCGGTCATCGGCGACCTCATGGGCGTACCGGCCGGGCAGCGGGACGCCTTCCGCCAGGTCGTCGACGGCGTGTTCGACACCACGCTGACCGCCGAGCAGTCCGAGGCCAACACCGCGGCGCTCTACGGGGCGCTGCACACGCTCATCGAATCCAAGCGCGCCGAGCCGGGCGACGACATGACCTCGCTCCTGATCACCTCGCGCGACACGGACGAGGAGGGCGGTCTGTCGGAGGACGAGCTGCGCGACACCCTGCTGCTGATGATCAGCGCCGGGTACGAGACGACGGTGAACGTCATCGACCAGGCGATCACCCAGCTGCTCACCCACGCCGACCAGCTCGCCCTGCTCCGGACGGGCAAGGTCGACTGGCACGACGCCGTCGAGGAGACCCTCCGCTTCGAGCCGGCCGTCCGTCACCTGCCCCTGCGGTACGCGGTGACCGACGTCGAACTGCCCGACGGCCAGACCATCGCCCAGGGCGAGGCGATCCTCGCCTCCTACGCGGCGGCCAACCGCCATCCCGGCTGGCACGGTGACAGCGCGGACGCCTTCGACATCAGCCGTCCGCTCAAGGAGCACCTGGCCTTCGGGCACGGCGTCCACTTCTGCCTGGGAGCGCCGCTGGCCCGCATGGAGGTCGCCACCGCCCTGCGCCTGCTCTTCGATCGCTTCCCCGACCTCGAACTCGCGGTGCCGGTCGAGGAGTTGCAGCCGCTGGGCTCCCTGATCAGCAACGGCCACCAGACGCTCCCGGTGCGTCTCGGGCGCCCCACCGACTGACCCGACCGAGGGTTCCGCCCGGACCGGGCGATGACGCCTGAGCCCGCCGCACCGCCGACCGCCTCGCACCCGAGGCGTTCCGGGGCGTCGGGCTCGGGCGTGCCCGCCGCGAGGCGCTCTCGTCTCCGCTGCCACGTTCACGCGTCCGAACACGTGTGAGTCCGCTGAGGAATGCGGGGCCCTCGAAGCCGGTTGCAGCGTGGCATGAAGGCTATTGGCATTGAAGAGTTCGGTGGTCCGGACGTGCTGCGCGTACTGGAGCTGCCCGTACCGCAGGCGGGTCCTGGCGAGGTCCGCATCCGTGTGCACGCGGCCGCCGTGAATCCGACGGACGTCCTTCTGCGTACGGGCGGGCACGCCGTACGCATGCCGGACCGGCGGCCCCCGTTCGTGCCCGGCATGGATGCCGCCGGTGTGATCGACCAGCTCGGTCCGGGGGCCGACGACCGGCTGGCCGTGGGCCAACGCGTCGTCGCCATGGTCCTGTTCACCGATCCGCACGGCGGGGCGTACGCCGAGCGGATCGTGGTGCCCGCCGCGTCGGTGGTGCCGGCCCCCGAGGGCGTCGACCTCCCCGCCGCGTCCACCCTCCTCATGAACGCCATGACGGCCCGTCTCGCCCTGGACGCCCTGGCCGTGCCGCCCGGCGAAACGGTCGCGGTGACCGGCGCGGCCGGTGCCGTCGGCGGGTACGCGGTCCAGCTCGCCAAGGCCGACGGCCTGACCGTCATCGCGGACGCCGCACCCCACGACATCGACCGTGTCAGGGCGTTCGGCGCCGACCACGTCGTCGAGCGCGGCTCCGATGTCGCCGCTCGCATCCGCGCCGTGGCGCCCGGCGGTGTCGTCGGCCTCGTGGACGGCTCGATGCAGACCACCGAGGTCGTGGCCGCCGTCGCCGACGGCGGGGCGCTGGCCGAACTGCGGGGCTGGCAGGGCCCGGCCGAGCGCGGGATCCGTGTCCACCCGGTGATGGTGACGGAGGGCATCAGGGACACCGCGGGACTGGACGTCCTGCGTCGACAGGTGGAGGCCGGCGCCCTGACCCTGCACGTCGCCGACGTGCTGCCCGCCGAGGAGGCCCCCAAGGCGCACCGCCTCCTGGAAGCGGGCGGACTGCGCGGCCGGTTGGTGCTCGACTTCTCCTGATGTCCCGCTGATTCCCGACCGGACGGCGTGGTGCGGCGGCTTCGTTAGTGTGCTCGGGTGAGCCCCGATCTGACGCTGTTGCCGCGTGTCTCCTTCCGCGGGCAGGAGGTCACCGCGCCCCGGCTGTGCGCCCTTCTCGCCCTGCTCGCCGGGGATCTGCGCGCGGGGTGCCGTGTCGAGCGGATCGTCGAGGGGCTCTGGCCGGAGTCGCCACCGCGGCGGCCGGGGAAGGCCGTGCAGGTGCTGGTCTCGCGGGTGCGAGCGCAGTGGGGGTCCTCCCTCGTGGTCAGTACGGCCCTCGGCTATCGGCTGGCGCTCGCCGAGGAGCAGGTCGACAGTTCCGCTGTCCTGCTGCACGCCCAGGCCAGTGCCGAGCGGGCACGGGGCGGGGATCATGCGGGTGCGCTGGCCGCGGCCCTCGCCGGGCTCGCGCTGTGGGAGGGCGTCCCGGACGACATCGCCCACCGTGTCCCCGACGGCCCCGGTGACAGTGGTGATCCGGTCGCAGCGCTGCGGGCCGCGCGCGCTCCCGTGCGCAGCGCGCTCGTGCGGGCTCAGGGGCTCGCGCTGGCCCGGCTGGGACGGCACGCGGAGGCCGCCGGTCCCCTCGCCGCCGCGGGTGCGGACCGTCCGCGTGACGAGGAAGTGCTGGCCGCGTCGCTGCGGGGCCGGGCCGCGACCTCGGGTCCGTCCGCCGCGCTGGAGCGCTACGAGGCCTACCGACGCGCGCTGCGCCAGGAGCTCGGCTCGGATCCCGGTCCCGGCCTCCGGGCCGTGCAGCGGGAACTGCTGGGGGACGCGGCGCCCGTGGTGCGGCGCGGTGTGCTCCAGGAGCCCAATCCCCTGCTCGGCCGGGACGGGGACGTCTCCGCGGTGGAGGAGTTGCTGCGGGACTCCCGTGTCGTGACCGTCGTGGGCACGGGAGGGCTCGGCAAGACGCGGCTCGCGCATGCCGTCAGCGGGCGGGCCGCGCAGCGTGCGGTGTACTTCGTGCCGCTCGCCGGCGTCACCGTGGACGAGGACGTGGCCGCCGCGGTGGCCGCCGCGCTCGGTGCGGGCGCGGGGCGGCACGCTCCGGGGCGGCCCGGCATGGCGGGCGGCCCCGGTCCCGTCGATCCCGTCGCCGGTGTGCTGGGCGTGGTGGGGGCGGGGCCGTGCCTGCTCGTGCTCGACAACTGCGAGCAGGTCGTCGAGGGCGTCGCCGCTCTCGTACAGGCGTTGGTGGCGTCGTCGAAGGACCTGCGCGTGCTGGCCACCAGCCGGGCTCCGTTGGACCTGCTGTCGGAATCCGTGTACGCGCTGGGCGAGTTGGGGCTCGACACGGCGGTCGAGCTCTTCGCGCATCGGGCCCGGTCCGCACGCCCCGGTGTGGAGCTGCCGCCGGACGCGGTGGCCGACCTGTGCCGTCACCTCGACGGGCTCCCGCTCGCCGTGGAACTGGCCGCCGTCCGCGTGCGGGTGCTGTCGGTCGCGGAGATCGCCCGCCGCATCGGCGACCGGTTCGCGCTGCTGCGCGGCGGGGCGCGGGATGTGCCGGAGCGGCATCGCACCCTGTACGCGGTCGTGGAGTGGAGCTGGAACCTGCTGGAAGAGGACGCCCGCGCCGCGATGCGCGTCCTGTCCGTGTTCCCCGCCGGGTTCTCCGGCGAGGCCGCCGAGCGGGTGTGGGGTCCGGACGCGCTGGGCGTACTGGAACAGTTGGCCGGTCAGTCGCTGCTCACGGTCACCGACACTCCGGCCGGTGCGCGGTTCCGGATGCTGGAAACGGTACGGGAGTTCAGTGCGGCCCGCCGGACGGCCGCGGGCGAGGACGAGGAAGCGGTCACGCGTCTCCTCGCGTGGGCACGGGACCTCGGGCTCGCCCACCACGCGTCGCTCTTCGGGCCCCGGCTGTCCACGCGGCTCTGGGCGCGGATCAGAGCCGAGCAGGACAACCTGGTCCCGGCCCTGCGGCAGGCGCTGGCCCGCGCGGACGGTCCCACCACCGCCGCCGTGACCGCCCTCCTCGCCGCCCTGTGGGCCACCGACTCCAACTACCCCCGCCTGACCGCACTGGCCACCGACACCGCTCCCCCGCTCTCCCGCTACCGCCCCGACCCTCCGTACGTCGAGGCCGCCCGCACCGCTGCGGCGCTCTGCACGGCGGGCCTGTACATGAGTTCAGGGCCGCGCCTCGACGTCCTGCGCACGCTGGTCACCCTCCGGCGTCTGCCGCCCGCCCCGCCGGACACGCCGCTGCGCGCCCTGGCCACCGTCCTCGCCGCCGTCCCGGAGATGGTGCCGCCCGGCCACCTCGTCCTGCACGAACTGCGCGCCGACCGACGGCCGCTGGTCGCCGGTCTCGCCGAGTGCGTGGCCACCTATCTGGGGGAGTTCGAGCACGACCTCACCGGTGCGCTCGCCGCGGCCCGGCGCATGGTCGGTGCTCTGGTGCCGGCCGCCCCGCCGTCCCTCCAGGTCATGGCCCATGCCCGGGTGAGTGAGCTGAGCCTGCGGAGGGAGCGGGGCGAGGTCGCGTACCGCCATCTCACGGCGGCGCTCGACGTGCTTCCGCGGCTGGGCGACGAGCACGATGCCATCGGGATCCGCCGGGGTCTTGCCCTGGCCTGCCTGCAGCTCGGCGAGGTGGACGAGGCGGAGCACTGGCTGAGGGAGGCCGACGGCGGCGCGGCGGCCGGCGGGAGCGCCGACGACGGCGGTGTTCCGCAGGAGGACGTCTTCTACGGTCCCGACCTCGGCGAACGCGCCGAGATCGCGCTGGCCCGGGGCAGGACCGAGGCGGGGCTGGGGCTGTGGCGCACCGCCGTGGAGCGGCTGACGGTGGCCGGACCGTCGCGCGAGGACGGGGTGCGGCACGATCCGTGGGCTCTGGAGGTCCGGTCGGTGGCGGTGTCGGCCCACGCGTATGCCGGGCGCCTGGATCTGGTCGCGGAGTCCGTCGACTGGCTGGAGGAGCGGCTGCGGGAGCTGGTCCTCGACCCGACGCGTATGTCCATGGGCCTGCCGGTGGTGGGGACGGTCCTGCACGCGCTCGGCTTGGCGGGCATCGCCGCCGCCCCAGCTCCACGGCCCCACCCGGCGGGAATGATCGCGCTCGCCGAACGGCTCCACGTCCTGCGGCAGTTCCAGCCGACGATGTCTCAGGCCCGCGCGCGCAGGGCCGCGCGGAACGCGGACGCGGCGGCGTACGCCGAGGCGGTCTCGGCGTACGCCGCCCTGGGGCGGGAGGAGTTGGGCGAGGCTGTCCGTGCCCTTATGCCGGGTCGCGGTGGAACAGGGACGTGGACCAGACGTAACCGACGAGGGCCAGGGCCAGGCACCACACGACCGTGAGCCATGCGTTGGGGCCGATCTCCGTGCCCAGGAGCAGACCGCGCAGCGTCTCGACGGCGGGGGTGAAGGGCTGGTACTCGGCCAGCGGCCGGAACCAGCCGGGCATCTGGTCGACGGGGACGAACGCGCTGGAGATGAACGGCAGGACGACCAGCGGCACCGCGTTGTTCCCGGCCGCCTCTCCGTTCGGGCTGATCATGCCCACCGCCATCGCGATCCAGGTGAGCGCCACCGCGATCAGCACCAGCAGACCGAACGCGGCCACCCACTCCAGGGCGGTGGCATCGACGGAACGGAACCCGATGGCCACGGCCACCACGCCGACCAGGACCACACTGGCGACCGCCTGCAGCACGCTGCCGGCGACGCGGCCGATGAGCACCGCCCCGCGGTGGATGGCCATCGTGCGGAACCGGTTGATGATGCCCTCGGTCATGTCGTTGGCCACGGACACGGCGGTACCGACCAGGGTCGTGCCGAGGGTCATCAGCAGGATGCCCGGGGTCAGGTAGGCGAGGTAGGCGGACCGGCCGGTCGCTTCGGCGCTCCCGACGCCCGTGTCGCCGACGGCGATGCCCGTGCTC
This sequence comes from Streptomyces sp. NPDC052114, assembly GCF_040680155.1. NCBI lineage: Bacteria > Bacillati > Actinomycetota > Actinomycetes > Kitasatosporales > Streptomycetaceae > Streptomyces > Streptomyces sp. NPDC052114. The sequence continues at coordinate 146,566 of NZ_JBFAWC010000021.1, forward strand.
ATCACGTCGCCGAAGACGTACACGAAGAGCAGCAGCAGGACGAGCGGTGTCAGCAGGAGGTTGAGGGTGAGGGAGGGATAACGCCGTACGTGGAGGAGGTTGCGGCGCAGCAGGGTGGACGAGTCGCGCACGGCGAGGGCGAGGGGAGTCATCGGGCGGCCTTCTCGAAAGGGGCGGTGAGGGCGAAGAAGACGTCGTCGAGGTCGGGGGTGTGGACGGTGACCTCGTCGGCCTCGGCGCCGGCGGCGTCCAGCTGGTCGAGCAGGGCG
>NZ_JBFAWC010000022.1:0-127298 GCF_040680155.1 Streptomyces sp. NPDC052114
GGTGCCGGGCAGCGACAAGTGTGGCTCCAGCCCCGGCGCAGCCGGTCCCGCAGGGCGGTGCGGGGTAAACGGGTGGGTGGGTGGGGAAGACCCGGCGCGGAGCGCCGGGAAGCTGACGGGGCCGGGCGGCGATGAAGGTGGCCCCAGCCCCGGCGCAGGCGGGGCAGAACCCCGGTGCCGGGCGGCGATGACCGTGGCCCCGGCCCGGCGCAGCCGAACCGCGCAGGGCCCCCGGCCAGTTCACGTCAGCAAGGCCTCCCGCCCCCGGGCCCGGTACCCCGCGAGGAGCGACGTGACGTCGGACGGGGTGAGGCGGCGGAAGGCGCCCGCGCCGGGGGGCCGCCACCAGACGGGATCCCCGCCCCGGAGGAACCCCTCCGCCCGCAGCACCGACCGCGCCACCTTGTTCGTCGCCGTCACCGGCATCCGCTCCACCACCCGCACGAACCGAGGCGCCATCTTCGTCCCCAGGTCCTCCTGGGAGAGGAGGAACTCCGCGAAGAGGAGCGGATCGAATCCCGCCCCCTCCGGCGGAGCCACCGCCGCCATGACCTGGTCCCCCGCCACGGGATCCGGCACCGCGTACACGGCGACCGCCACCGCCCCCTCGTACCGCGCGAGAATGTTCTCGATCATCGCGGCCGCCAGATTCTCGCTGTCGACCCGCAGCCGGTCGTCCGCCCGCCCCGCGAAGTAGAGGTACCCCTCACCGTCCCGGTAGAAGAGGTCACCGGTCCAGTACCACCCGTCCCGCACCCGCTCGGCCTGCGCCGCCTCGTTGCGCCAGTACCCCTCGAAGGGGCTGGGCCCACGGTTCACCAACTCCCCTATCGCGGCGGCCCCGTTCACCAGCCGCCCACCCGGCGCGAACCGCGCCGCCTCGCACTCCCGCCCCGTCCCGGGGTCGACCACCGCGAGGTCGTCCCCGGGCGCCGCCCGGCCGATCGCCCCGTCGGGCGTGCCCGGCGTCCGCTGGATCGCCGCCCCGCCCTCGGAGGACCCGTAGCCCTCGACGAGCCGCACCCCGAACCGCTCCTCGAAGCGCGCCGCGTCCACCGCCCCCGCCTCGGTCCCGAACCCGATCCGCAGCGGGTTGTCCCGGTCGTCCGGCCCCTCGGGCGTGGCCAGGACGTACTGCACGGCCCGCCCCACGTACGTGAAGTACGTCGCCCCGAACTCCCTGACGTCCGGCAGGAACCGCGACGCCGAGAAGCGGGCGCGCAGCGCCACCCCCGCCCCCGCCGCGAGCGCCGGCGCCCAGTCCGCGATCACCGCGTTGCCGTGGAACATCGGCATGCAGACGTAGTGGGTGTCCGAGTCCTTGATCCCGAAGTGCGCGACCAGTGAGGCCCCGGCCGCCGCGAGGCGCCCCTGGGTGCAGATCGCCGCCTTGGGCGCGCCCGTGGATCCCGAGGTGAAGTAGAGGAGCATGCGGCTGCGGGGGCCCGCCGTGCGCGCGATCTCCGGTTCCGCGTCGGCGTAGGGCGCGAGGAGCGCGGCGTACGCGTCCGTATCGGTCACCAGGACGCGTACGCCGGGCAGGTCGAGGCCGTCGAGCAGTGGAAGGTGGCGCCGCTCGGTCACGAGGATCCCGCAGTCGGTGTGCACGATGTCGCGGGCCAGTTCGGTGCCGCGCCGGGTGGGGTTGATGCCGGCCACCGCGACGCCCGCGAGCGCGGCGGCGCTCAGCCACAGGGGATATTCGGGGGTGTTGTCGAGCAGTACGCCGATGTGCGGCTCGCGCCCGCGGGGCAGCAGGTCGGCGAGCAGCGCGGCCCTGGCCGCCGCGCCCGCCGCCACCTGGTGGTGGGTCAGCTCCCCGCCCGTGAAGCGCAGGCCGGTGCGGTGGTCGCCCCACCGCGCCCGTACGAGTTCCGCGACCGTGTTCCCGGTGCTCTCCATGGCCGCGCACCATAATTGACGGCTCGTCAGATGTGGAGGGTGTGCGCCGGATCGGGCGTCAGGGAAGGTCGCTGTACACGTCGTCGGCGAACATGTCGTTCACCGACACCATGAAGTAGATGCAGAGCACCAGCATGACGCCGAGGAAGCAGAGCAGGCCGAACGTGCCCGCCGTCAGCGCGTAGGGCCGGGGCGCCTGGGCCGTCGCCGCCTCGGGGCGAGCGGCCTCGTAGTGCACGGTGACGAGGTCGCCCTCGACGGTCGTCGCGGGGCCGTGCTCCTCCTCGAAACGGACGTAGCGGCCGTCGAGGGTCGTGAACTCGTAGACGTGGTGCAGCGTCGTGGTCACGTGGCTGTTGCCGCCGCCACCCCGCGTCGTCGTGTACGCCCGCAGGCAGCGCGCCTGGGCCGTGAGGCCGCTGCGCCAGGCCCGGTCGAGCTCGCCGGACCGCTTGACCAGCCGCACCGCGCCGACTATCAGCATCACGGCGATGAGCGTGGCCACGGCGTAGAACATGAACTCCATCAGGATCCCCCGATCTCGGTGCGGACCGCACAGGCACGGCTCCGCGCACGCCGTGAGGTCGTGCACGGCGTGCGCAGAACCTACCCGTGGGGCGGGGGGAAGATCCTCAAGGGGTGCTCAGAACCGAGGGGGAAGCCCGGTTCCGATGGGGTGTCATGGCGTCAGAACTGGACGTCCGAGCAGGCGTAGAACGCGTTCGTCGTGTCCGCGACCGTCCAGACCGCGACGATCACGTGGTGCCCGCTGCGGCCACCGGGGATCGTGCCGCTGTGCGACAGGGTCGCGGGCGGCTGCTGGCTGTTGTACGGCACGTTGAGGAACGGCGTGGTCTCCAGGGCGGCCCTGGTCACCGGCTTGCTCTCGTCCCAGCCCTGCTTGGTGATGTAGTACTTGAAGTCGGTGGTGCGGTGCCGCGCGGTGAACTGCCAGCGGAAGCTGTAGTTCTGACCGGCACTGACCTTCGTGGTCGGCCAGGCCCCGCCGTTCGGCGCCTTGGGCGAGTTGAGCTGGTCGAAGCCCGCGATACCCGCCGAGCAGATCTTGCCGTCGGCCGGACCCGCGGCCGGGAAGCCCTTGGGGCCCTCGACGCTCTGTGGCTCGTACTGGATGGAGCCGCAGTTGGTCACCACGCCCTTGGCACAGTTGATCTGGCGGCTGGCCGGCAGATCCGTGTAGCCGTGGCTGCTCGCGCCACCGGCGGAGAGCGCGAACGCGCCGACGGTGCCGAGGCCGACCAGGGCCGCGTACATCTTCTTGTTTCGCATGTGCCGCTCCTGCTCCTGCTGAACATGGGGAGTTCCGTGGGACGTGCGCGCACTGCGGTCTAGACCAAGCCTCAGATTATTGCCGTTAGTTGAACATGTCCATACCAATGATGGAGAGGATCCGTCCGCATCGCCCGCGGGACGTCTCCACGAGTTCACCGTTGGGGCCGTCGTTCGTCGCGACCCACTCCGCCGCCGCCCGCGGCGACCGGCCGCCCGCCAACTGCCTTTCCACCAAACGCTGTTGGCGGATACGACCCGGTGTGTCCAGATACCAGCACTCCCCCATCAGCGCATGCGCCGCACGCCAGCCGGGCAGGTCGCAGGCCAGGTAGTTCCCCTCGGTGATCACGAGACGGGCGGCGGGCGCGACCAGGTGGCGGGCGGCGACCGGCTCGTGGAGCGTGCGGTCGTAGTCGGGTACGTAGATGTCGTGCGCCCGGTCGTCGAGCACCCGGCGCAGCAGCGCCACGTACCCCGCCACGTCGAAGCTCGGCTCCGACCCCTTGCGCGCGGTCAGACCGAGCCGCGCCAACTGGTCGTTGGACAGATGGAACCCGTCCAGCGGCAGATACGCGGCGCCCGCCCCGAGCCGCTCCACCAGGGCCCGCGCGAGCGTCGACTTGCCGGTGCCGGGCGGGCCCGCGATGCCGAGGACGGCGCGCGGGACGCCCTCCGTCAGCCGCCAGGCGTCGGCCGCGAGGCGGCCGAGGGGCGCGGTGCCGTGATCATCGGTGTTCTCCATGGCCCGTATAGAACGCCACCGTCAGGTCCTTCACCAGGGCCTTGCGCTCGTAGTCGTCCAGCTCCACCAGGCCCCGGGTGGTCAGCCGCGCCACCGTGTCCTCGACCGAGTCGACCACCGAGGTCAGCACGGTGTCGCGGTGGCGCGCGTCGAGGGCGGCGACCCGGCGGCGCTGCATCACGGCGGCGACCTCGGGCGCGTACTCGATACGGGTCGGCTGCACCGAGAACACCTCGATGCCCACCGCCCCCGCGTCCGCCGCGAGCGCCCGGGTCAGCGCGGTGCCGACCGCCTCGGCGTCGCGCAGGGTGGGGGCCTCGTCGTGGAAGGCGTCGGCGGGCAGCCGGGACAGGACCCGCGCCGTGGCCGCCTCCACGCACTGGCGCAGATACTCCTGGTGGTCCTCGACCGCGAGCGTCGCCCGCGCGGTGTCCCTCACCCGCCACACGACGAGCACGACGACGCGGAGCGCGACCCCGCAGCGGTCCACGGCCGCCATCGGCTCGCTCCGCCAGTGCCGCAGGCGCACGTCGACCCGGCGGCGCAGCAGTAGCGGGTTCACCCAGAGCAGTCCGGTACGGCGGACCGTGCCGCGGTACCGCCCGAAGAGGCTGAGCACCCAGGCCCGGCCGACCCGGCCACGGGCGAGACCGCCGAACCCGAAGAGCCCGAGCGCCCCCGACCCGGCGAGCGAGGCCCACTGCTCGGCCCCGAGCCCCGCACCGCCGTACCCGGGCAGCCCCGCCATCCGCACCACGGGCTCGGGCAGCACGCCCGCCCACCAGAACGACAGCGCACACCCAGCGACGCCCGCGCAGCCGCCGAGCACCCCGACGATCCCGGGCAGCACCCGCGCCCGCCGCTCCACGAGGGCGGGGTCGACGTCGGGCACGGGCCGCGCGACCGGCTCGGCGTGCGCGGAGGTGAGGGACGAGGTCACGGGGGCGGGCCTGCGCGTGGCCCTGGGCTGCTCGCCCGTCCCCTGCCGGCGGCGCACCACGGCGGGCGACAGCGGTACGCCCGTCGCGTCGTCCGGGTCGTCGCGGAAGAGGAGGTGGACGGGGATCTCGGTGGTGGCCTCGCTCTGGATCACCCGCGACGGCCGCGCGCCGCCCGGCTCGGGTGCCCCGTCGGACTGCGGGGACTGGGGCTGTGAAGCTGCCGTCGCACTCATCCGTGCCTCCGCGTCATTCGTGCCTCGATCTCGTTCGTGCCCGCGTCACGGCCGTGACCGGTTCCCGGACCTGCCCCGGGCCACCCGCGTGACCGGGCCACCCTGCTGACCCCGGCACGTTCGCGCCCGGGCCTCACCCCCGCCCCCGGCCTCCCGCTCACCGGAACAACCGCCGCCACGTCTCCGGCCCCGGATACCCGTCGGCCGCCGCGCCCCGCCAGCCCTGGGACCGCTGGAACGCCTCCACGTTGCGCCGGTCGCTCTCGCTCCAGCGCGGGCCCGGACCCCGCTCGTAGTACGTGCCGAAGCCCTTCTTCACCAGCTGCCGGCCGAGCCGTTCGATCGCCGCGTGCGACTGGCCGGGGCGGAAGATCCCCCGGCCCGGGTACGCCGGGGCGCCGGTGCCCTTCCCGCCGTCGACCGACGAGCCGCCGCCCGAGCCCGAGCCCGAGCCCGAGCCCGCCTCCGGGATGTCCCGGCCCTTCCCCTTCATCAGGTACGACCACGTCGTCGGGCCCGGCAGCCCGTCCGCGTCCTTGCCCCGCCAGCCCTGCGCCTGCTGGAAGGCCTGCGTGGCCCTGCGGTCCGCGTCGCTCCAGCGCGGGCCGGGACCCGACCGGTAGAAGCGCTTGCCGCCCCGGGCGACCAGGGCCTTGCCGAGCCGCGTGACGTGGGCGTTGTCCGCCCCGGGGCCGAAGGACCCCGCGCCCGGGTACCGCGTCGAGGCGGAGCCCGATCCCGAGCCGCCCGGAGTGCCGCCCGTCACACCCTTGAAGCGGTAGGCCAGATAGCGGTCCCCGTTGGACCAGTAGGCATAGGGAGTGGCCTGTCTGCGGGCGTGCGGGCGGGCCTGTTCGTAGGCGAGGTAATGCGTGTGCGTGTAGTCGGTCCAGCCGCCGAAAATCGTCACGTGCGAACCGTTCGTGGGGTCCGCCGGATTGTGGAAGAGAAGAATGTCGCCGGGCTGGAGCCGGTCCCGGGAAATACGGACCCCGTACTTCTCCAGGCTGCCCGTCCATTCATTGCCGCCGAGGTTCCAGGCCATCGAGACAAAGCCCGAGCAGTCCTGCCGGTAGCCGTCCGACCAGTACTTCTCCATGCTGTACGGCACCTTCGCCGCGACCCACTTCTTGGCCCGGTTGATGATCGCCGCCCGGGTGGTCGACCGGTACGCCGGGCCGGACGTCGTCCTGGCCGGCGTCGTCGCGGGAGCCTTCGCCGGCCGCCCGGACGGACCGTGCAGCGGGCTCGCACCCCCCTGCGGCGTGCCCGGCCCGTCGCCTCCCGGACCCGCCACCGGCCGCGCCGGAACGCCCTCGACCTGCGCGGATGCCACCGCGGGCAGCGCCTGGCCGCCGAGCACCGTGCCGGCCGCCGCGGCGAGGACCAGGGCGCGGCGCGCGCCGTGCGCCCCCGGATGGCCGCCGAGCCGCAGCGGAAGGCCGTGGGCCATGGTCCGGCGCCGGTGAATACAGCCGGGGCAGTCGCAGTCGCTCTCGGGGTCGAATTCCTCGAATACCGGAGCATCCTCCATGCGATTCCCCTCACACCCCGGAAAAGAATGTCCTCGCATCTGCACGTCCGTCAGTTTCTCAACTGTCCCGGGATACCGCATGTTGACGGTCCGAATGATGGATCGGGCCGCGCGCCGGGAACTCCCGCGGGGCGGCCCGGGGCTCCCCCGCGGGCACCGGCCGGACGCCGGGTGGTCAGGAGCACCCCCGGACGTCCGGTAGAGTTCTCCGGGTCAGCAGGCGCCGCTAGCTCAGTTGGTTAGAGCAGCTGACTCTTAATCAGCGGGTCCGGGGTTCGAGTCCCTGGCGGCGCACAGACAGCGAAGGCCCTCCGTTCACGCGGGGGGCCTTCGTCGTGCCCGACCGGGGCCGGAGCCCGCACGCGTACCGCTACCGTTGCGCCATGGCGCGCGACATCCAGGAGCGGATCAAGAAGCTCATCATCGATCAGCGGCTGCCCTCCGGGGCCTCCCTTCCGACCGAGCCCGAGCTGATGGAGCGCCTGGGCGTCAGCCGGAACTCCGTGCGAGAGGCACTGAAGGCGCTTCAGGCCATGGGCATCGTCGAGATCCGGCACGGTTTCGGCACCTATGTCGGCCCGATGTCGATGGCGCCGATGATTGAGGGCCTCACCTTCCGCACCGTCGCCGGGCACTACCGCGGCGAGGACAGCCTGCGCCAGCTCCTGGAGCTGCGGGAGGCCGTGGAGACCGGGCTCATCGCGCGCCTCGCCGGCCGGATCCCCCCGGCCGACCTGGCCGAACTCGACGCGCTGGTGGACCGGATGGACGCGGAGGCGGCGCCCGTCGGCGGCGAGGTGCGCGCCGAGACGGACCGCGCGTTCCACGCCACGCTCTACCGTTGCCTGGGCAACCGGCTGCTCGGCGAGGTCCTGGAGGCGTTCTGGGACGCCTTCCACCGAGTCCGCACCGATCTGGTGGCCGTACCGCAGGATCCGAAGATCACCTGCCGTCAGCACCGCGAAATCCTGGATGCGGTGCGGTCGGGCGACGTTCTCAGGGCGGAGCGGGCCATACGGGAACACTTCGGCAACATTCGCACCCGCCTGACCCCGCCCACCCCAATGGTTGCCCCAAATCGCTCGTATGACCGGTAAACACCTTGTTTCGCCCTTGCGATCATGCTGTGCGGCGTAGAACCCTGTCCTGGAGCCATTGGCTCTCATGAGGCGGACGATACGGGGCAGTTGGGGACCCGTCCGGTCCGCGGCGGGGCAGGGACGGGGGTCCCGTTCATGAAGCGATGCCGAGGGGGGCATCATGCAACCGGAAGACCGTCGTTCCCTGTCTAAGGGGACGGTGGCCTGCCACTGATGCGCTCGTGACGGTCTACAGGGGGACTTGAGCGGGCGGAAGGACCAACGAACGCGCGGGGGACCGCGCGCGGGGGGATGACTCATGACGTCGACGCCGACGGGCGCGCGGCACAACGACCCGTCACAGACGACCCAGCTGCGGGTGCCGTCGCACCGGACGGGCGGGTTCCGGAGGATCAAGAAGACGCTGCCGCGGTACGACTACGAGCACTACAGCAGACTCGCCGGGCCGCTGACCCAGCCCGACCCGAGCAAGCCGTACAAGGTGCAGTACCGCTCGCTGCTCTCGCAGGAACCGCACCGCATACGTGCCGCGCTGATGCTGGGCGCGGCACCGCTGCTCTCCCTGATCCTGCTGGGCTGGCTCCTGCAGCCCGAACACTGGACCGAGCGGGACTACGTGGCCAACGAATGGCTGCCGGTGCTCGACGTCGTCATGCTGGTCTCGATCGGCCTGATCGAGTTCTTCCGCTGCATGAACGTGCTGTCCAACGCGCACGCGACGCTCGTCGCCCGCGACCCGATCCCGGTGGTGCCCGAGACCGGCACCAGAGTCGCCTTCCTCACCTCGTTCGTGCCCGGCAAGGAGCCGATCGAGATGGTGACGAAGACCCTGGAGGCCGCGGTCAAGATCCGTCACCGCGGTCTGATGCATGTCTGGCTCCTGGACGAGGGTGACGACCCTGAGGTCAAGGAGGTCTGCCTGCGGCTCGGCGTGCACCACTTCTCCCGCAAGGGCGTGGCGAAGTGGAACATGGCCAAGGGACCGCACCGCGCCAAGACCAAGCACGGCAACTACAACGCCTGGCTGGACGCGCACGGCGACGACTACGACTACTTCGCGTCGGTGGACACCGACCACGTCCCGATGCCGAACTACCTGGAGCGGATGCTCGGCTTCTTCCGCGACGAGAACGTCGGCTTCGTCATCGGCCCGCAGGTCTACGGCAACTACGACAACTTCGTCACCAAGGCCGCCGAGTCGCAGCAGTTCCTCTTCCACGCGCTGATCCAGCGCGCCGGGAACGCCTACGGCGCCCCGATGTTCGTCGGCACGTCCAACGCCGTGCGCATCAAGGCCCTGAAGCAGATCGGCGGTCTGTACGACTCGATCACCGAGGACATGGCGACGGGCTTCGAGATCCACCGCGCGACGAACCCGGGGACCGGCAAGAAGTGGAAGTCGGTCTACACGCCGGACGTGCTCGCGGTCGGCGAGGGCCCCAACGCCTGGACGGACTTCTTCACCCAGCAGCTGCGCTGGTCGCGGGGGACGTACGAGACGATCCTCAAGCAGTTCTGGAAGGCACCGTTCTCGCTGCCCCCGGGCCGTCTCTTCAACTACACGATGATGGTCATCTTCTACCCGATGTCCGCCATGAACTGGATCCTGGCGGCGCTCAGTTGCGCGCTGTTCCTGGGCCTCGGCGCGTCCGGCGTGAACATCGACCCGACCATCTGGCTGATGCTGTACGGCAACGCCTCCGCGCTCCAGATCGGCCTCTACATCTGGAACCGCAGGCACAACGTCTCCCCGCACGAGCCCGAGGGCTCCGGCGGTGTGGCGGGCATGGTGATGTCGGCGCTCTCGGCCCCGGTCTACGCGCGCTCACTGATGGACGCCGCGCTGCGCCGCAAGAGCAAGTTCGTGGTGACCCCCAAGGGCGATTCGGCCAGCCCCGACACGCTGTTCGGGACGTTCCGGATCCACCTGTTCTTCATTCTGGTCTTCGGGGCCTCGATGGCGGCCTCGTTCATGTACGGGCACTCCCACCCCGCGATGATCACCTGGGCCACCTTCGCCCTGCTGATCACGGCCGCGCCGATCTTCGCGTGGCGCTGGGGCATGCGGCAGGACAGGAAGAAGTCCAAGCCAGGGGCGCAATCCGGGCCTACCGCACCGGCGCAGGGAGCGGAGACGATGGTTCCGCAGCAGCGCGACGCCACGGCTCAGCTGCCGCAGGCCGACCCGGCCCCGCCGGGCGGGCACACGGCCCCGCACGCCCCGCAGCAGAAGCCCAGCTGGGCCGCGCCCGACCAGACCATGCAGATTTCCCTTGGGGGACGTAAGAAATGAAAGACCGTTCCAGCCGCCGCCGCGCCCGCCGCATCGCGATAGGCGCGGCGGTCGTCCTTGCGCTGGCAGGGATGAACGGCCCGTGGCTCTGGCGCGTGGGCTCGGAGAAGTACCACGACTACAAGATCAACAAGCCGGAGTACAAGGCGGACAACGGCCACTGGGAGGTCGTGAACTTCCCCGAGGAGTACCGCCAGAACACGATCCACGCGGCCCTCCTGCACACCGGCAAGGTCCTGCTCGTCGCGGGGTCCGGCAACAACCAGGCCAACTTCGACAAGAAGAAGTTCGACACCCGGCTGTGGGATCCGGTCAAGAACACGATCAAGAAGATCCCGACGCCGACCGACCTCTTCTGCACGGGCCACACCCAGCTGGGCAACGGCAATCTGCTGATCGCGGGCGGCACCCAGCGCTACGAGAAGCTGAAGGGCGACATCACCAAGGCCGGCGGCCTGATGATCGTCCACAACGAGGACCCGGACGAGCCGAAGACGATCCCCGCGGGCACCAAGTTCACCGGCAAGAAGAACGGCAAGACGTTCGTCTCCCAGGACAGCCTGCTCGTCGAGAAGGCGAAGAAGGTCTTCGACAAGCAGACCGGCGAGTTCCTGCGCACCGAGCCGGGCCTCGGCCGGGTCTACGTGGAGGCGCAGAAGAGCGGCGCCAAGTACGAGACGGGCACCCAGGACAACTACCGCATCCAGGGCCTGAAGGGCGCCGACACCCGAAACGTCTACGGCATGGCGCAGAAGCTGGCCCTGGACAAGAAGGACTTCCAGGGGATCAAGGACACCTTCGAGTTCGACCCGGTCGCCGAGCGGTACATCAAGGTCGACCCGATGAACGAGGCGCGCTGGTACCCCACGCTGACCACGCTCACCGACGGCAAGATCCTCTCGACCTCGGGCCTCGACGAGATCGGCCAGCTGGTGCCGGGCAAGAACGAGGTGTACGACCCGAAGACCAAGAAGTGGACGTACACCAAGGGGATCCGGCAGTTCCCGACGTACCCGGCGATCTTCCAGATGGCCGACGGCAAGCTCTTCTACTCCGGTTCCAACGCGGGGTACGGCCCGGACGACGTCGGCCGCAAGCCCGGCATCTGGGACCTGAAGACCAACAAGTGGCAGGGCATCCCGGGCCTGAGCGACCAGAAGCTCATGGAGACCTCCGGCACGGTCGAGCTGCCGCCCGCGCAGGACCAGAAGTACATGGTGGTCGGCGGCGGCGGGGTCGGCGAGTCCAAGGAGTCCAGCAAGAAGACCCGCGTCGTCGACCTGAAGGCGGACGCACCGAAGTTCACGGACGGCCCCGAGCTGGACAAGGGCACGCGCTACCCGCAGATCTCGACGCTGCCCGACGACACCGTGCTGATCTCCGGCGGCTCCGAGGACTACCGCGGGCGCGGCGACTCCAACATCCACCAGGCGCGGATCTACGACGCCAAGTCGGGTGAGATGAAGCGGGTCGCGGACCCCGTCGTGGGCCGCAACTACCACTCCGGTTCGATCCTGCTGCCCGACGGCCGCGTGATGTTCTTCGGCTCCGACTCGCTCTACGCCGACAAGGCCAACACCAAGCCGGGCGTCTTCGAGCAGCGCATCGAGATCTATACGCCGCCGTACCTCTACCACGGCTCGCAGCCGAGCCTCGGCAAGGGCCCGAAGACGATCCAGCGGGGCGGCTCGGGGACGTTCGCGACCCAGCACGCGTCGTCCATCAAGACGGCCCGCCTCATCAAGCCGAGCGCGTCCACGCACGTCACGGACATCGACCAGACGTCGATCGCGCTCGACCTGAAGAAGTCCGACGACTCGGTCACCGTGACCGTCCCGACGAACCGCAGCCTGGTCGAGTCCGGCTGGTACATGCTCTTCGTGACGGACGACCAGGGCACGCCCAGCAAGGCGCAGTGGGTGCGGGTGCCTTAGGGGCGCCCGGAGGGCGCTTCAGGGGCGCGAGGAACTGCGCGAGCAACCACAACGAAGCCGCAGTCGCGTCTGCTCAGTAACCCGGCAGACGCGACTGCGGCTTTTCGTGGGCTGATCGCGCAGTTCGCCGCGCCCCTACCGGGACGCCTTCGCGAGCCCGAGCGCATACTCGGGCCACCACTCGCCCGCCTTCGGGCCGCCCCGGCACGTCCCGTCGGACTCGCCGGGCCGCTTGATCCACAGGTACGCGTCGACGAGCGGGTCACTCGTCTTGGTGGTCGGCGCCTCGCCGAGCGCGCGGCCCGGCGGGTTGCACCAGGGGTCCTTGCCCTTGGTGTAGGGACCGTTGCCGTTGCGCGCCGTGTCGATGACGAACGGCTTGTTGCCGATCTTCGCCGAGAGCGTCTTGCCGAACTCCGTGCTGGCCTCGGTGGTCTGGAAGTTGGAGACGTTCACCGAGAAGCCGTCGGCCTGCTCGACGCCGGACCACTTCAGGGGCTCCCAGAGCGAGTCGGGGTTCTTCCAGCCCGCGTTGCCCGCGTCCAGATACACCTTGGTGTTCTTCAGGGACTTGAGCTTGCCGATGGCGCCCTTGAGGAGGTCGTACCGCTCCTCGTGGAACTGCTCGGGCGTGCAGTTGTCGACCATGTGCAGGACCGCGTCCGGCTCCAGGATCACCGTGGCGTGGCGGTCGCCGATGCCCTTGGCGACCTGGTCGATGAAGGCGCGGTAGGCGTTGCCGTCGGCCGCGCCGCCGCCGGAGTACTGGCCGCAGTCGCGGTGCGGGATGTTGTAGACGACCAGGAGCGCGTCGCGGTCGGCCTTCTCGGCGGCCTCGGTGAAGCCGCGCGCCTGGTCCTCCGCGTTCTCCGGGACGATCCACTCGGCGACCGGCTGCTCGGCGATCTTCCGGATCTGCTCGGCGTCGTCCTTCTTGCCGTCCTTGTCGTACGCGGCGACCTGCTTGGCCGCGTTGCCGTCCGGATTGACCCAGTACGGGTCCTTGCCCTTGGGCTGCTGCTCGACCGGCGGACTCGACGTGTCGCCGTCCGAGTCACCCCCGGAGGAGCACGCGGAGAGGAGCAGCGCGGCCCCCGCGAGCGCCACTCCCGTCCTCACCCCCCTGGCCGCGATACCGTGCCCACGGCCGGTGCCTTTGCGGTACATCCACTCCCCCTTGGGTGCACTGTCCGTTTCCCAATCCTGGCATACGCACTCCCTGCCCACGAGGCCCGCCCGTAGTGCCGCAAGGAGCTGTAGGAGAGCTGTTACAGCCCGCTCGCGCGGGGTAGGCGCAGGGCGCGGGGACTGGAGGTGGATGGGGCATGCGGGACCGCGACAGCGAACTGCGGCTTGCGGAGGTCCTGGTGGAGACCGCGGACACCCTGGCCGACGACTTCGACCCCGAGCGCTATCTGACGTGGCTCGCGGACCGCTCCGTCGAGCTGCTCGGCGCCCTGAGCGCCGGGGTGATGTACACCGGCGGGGACGAGCCCGTGCGCCTGGTGCCGTGCAGCGGTCAACAGGACGCGGTGCGTCACCTGTTGGAGGTGCAGTGCTGCGGCGGCCCGTGTGTGGACAGCTTCGGCTCCGGCGAGACGGTGGCTCCGGTGCGGATCGACTCCGAGGGCGCGGGGGCCCGTTGGCCCGAGTTCGCCGAGCAGGCCGACAAGCACGGCGTCGCGGGGACGTACGCGGTGCCGATCAGCCGGGGCGGCCGGGTGCTCGGCGTCCTCAACGTCTTCGTGCCCGAGCGGCATCATGCGGTGGCGTCGGAACGGGAGTTGCGGATCGCGCAGGCGCTCGCGCGCGCCGCCGCGGTGGGCCTGTGCAATCACCGCGCTCACTCCGAGTACCGGACCCTGTCCCGGCAACTCCAGACCGCACTGGACAGCCGCATCCGAATCGAACAGGCCAAAGGCATACTCGCCGAGCGCTGGGACATCGACCTGGACGAGGCGTTCGAGGTGCTGCGGCGCTATGCGCGCCGGGAGCGGCAGGTCATGGACCTGGTCGCGACCCAGGTGATCAAGGGCTCGATCGACGGCGAAACTCTGCGGGGCGACAGGTCCAAACCTTCCTGAGCATCCCGCGTCACCTGCGGCGATCACGGAGCGAGAGGGAGTGACGACTTGGCGTCATTCGAGTGCCGTCCCCCTCTAGGCCCGCGCGCCCATTCGTTCTAGAGTCTGTTGCACGGCCCAAGCCCCCGGCCTTGTAGGCCATTCCGCGCTTCGGAATGGTCCCCGCACCTCCCGCGCCGGCGCCGGGTTCCTCCCGCAGCTCGTGCGCGCGCGGTCGAGGACCAGCCCGGTCGGCGGCTCCGGGGGGAGCGGGCCGTCGACCGGGCCAGGTAGTGGCCCCGGAGGTTCAGCGGGCGACGCCCGTGAGGTACGCCGAGACGACCACGTTCGCCGTGTAGGTGCGGGTCGCCTTGTCGAAGGTGCCGCCGCAGGTGATCAGGCGCAGTTCCGCGCGGCCCTTCTCGCGCGGGCCGTACGCCTTCCCCGCGTCGAACCGGTCGCGGGTGATGACCTGGACGTCGTCCACGGTGAACTCGGCGACGGTGCCGTCGTCGCGGGCCACCTTCACCTTCTCGCCGGGGCGCACCGCGCTGAGGTCGTAGAAGACGGCGGGCCTGGTCTCGGTGTCGACGTGGCCGACGAAGAGGGCGGCGCCGGGTGCGCCGGGGCGGGTGCCGCCGCCGTACCAGCCGACGGTGCCCGGCTGTTCGAAGGGCGGCGGGTCGATGGCGCCCTCGGCGTCCAGGCCGCGGGCCGCGACCGGGGCCCGCACCTTCAGCGACGGCACGTCGACGCGGTGCGGGCGCGCGGGCGCCAGCGGTGCGTGGGCGGGCGGCAGTTCGACGCCGAGGGGGCGGCCGACGGCCGCCGCGTCGCCCGTCGTGGGCGCGGACAGGCCGCCGCGCAGGTCCACGGCGTCGCTGCCCCACAGCCACAGGCCGACCAGGAGGACCGCCCAGGCGGCGCCGGTCAGCAGCCGCCCCGAACCGGAGGAGCGCTCACCGCCGGACATGACCCGTCCCCGCCCGTCACTCGGAGCGGCGCCGGCGGACGCTGCGGAAGGCCACGGCGACGGCGGCGACGCCGGCGAGGACCAGGCCGATCACGGCGTGCCGGGTGCCGGGACCCGCCTCGGCGGCCTCGGCGGAGGCGGCCGAGGTCAGCTGCGCGGTGCCGCCGCCTCCGGCCCGTACCGGGGAGACCGGGTCCGGGTGGTGCCGGATCACGTGGACGGTGCCCGCGCCCTGGTGGGGGTGGCCGTCGCAGTTGACGGTGACGTCGTAGGTGCCCGCGACGCCGTGGCGGATCCGGGCGCTGCCGTTGAGGGAGTACTTGCCGCCGTCACGGCCGGTGAGCTGGGCGTCGCCCTCGAACGCGCCCGAGCCGGCCGACCCGGTCGTGCCGTCGCAGCCCGTGACGCTCACCTCCACGGTGGCGCCGGGCGCCGCGCTGCCCGGGGTGACGGTGGCCCGCACCGAACCGTCGTCGTGGGCCTGGGCCACACCGAGGGGCATCCCGACCGCCAGGACGACGGCCACTCCTGCCCCACGGACAGCAAGGGAACGTATACGCATCGTGAACCTCCTGTATCCGAGATTCACGCCCGGTGAGCATGTCCGCATCCTGATACGGGGCAAACGGGTACCCCGCCCCTCCCGCAGGGGCCGGCCGCGCCCGCGGCCGGCCCGGACAGGGACTAGATGCGGTCCACCAGGTCCGCGATGGAGTCCACGACGTTCGAGGGGCGGAACGGGTGCTGGTCGATGTCGGCGCGGGAGGTCAGACCCGTGAGGACCAGGAACGTCTCCATGCCCGCCTCCAGGCCGGCGAGGACGTCCGTGTCCATGCGGTCGCCGATCATCGCGCTCGTCTCCGAGTGCGCCCCGATCGCGTTCAGCCCGGTCCGCATCATCAGCGGGTTGGGCTTGCCCGCGAAGTACGGCGTCCTGCCCGTCGCCTTGGTGATCAGCGCCGCGACGGCGCCGGTGGCGGGCAGCGGGCCCTCGGTGGAGGGGCCCGTCTCGTCGGGGTTCGTGCAGATGAAGCGGGCGCCGCCGTTGATGAGCCGGACGGCCTTGGTCATGGCCTCGAAGGAGTACGTGCGGGTCTCGCCGAGGACCACGTAGTCGGGGGCGTGGTCGGTCAGGACGTACCCGATGTCGTGCAGGGCCGTGGTCAGGCCCGCCTCGCCGATGACGTACGCCGTGCCGCCGGGGCGCTGGTCGTCCAGGAACTTCGCGGTGGCGAGCGCGGAGGTCCAGATGTTCTCCACCGGCACTTCGAGGCCCATGCGGGTCAGCCGGGCCTGGAGGTCGCGCGCGGTGTAGATGGAGTTGTTCGTCAGGACCAGGAAGGGCTTGCCCGAGTCGCGGAGCTTCTTGATGAAGGCGTCGGCGCCGGGGATCGGCACTCCCTCGTGGATGAGCACGCCGTCCATGTCGGTGAGCCACGATTCGATGGGCTTGCGCTCTGCCATGGGGTGCACTCCTGCGGTGTACGGGTTGCCTGGGGCGCCGGGACAGCGCTGTGCCGACGCCCCCAGCCTAATCAGGAAGTCGTGATCTTGACCCCGTCGATCGTCCAGTACCAGTTGTTGCCCCCGGTGTACCGGAAGCGGACCTGAGCCTTCCGGGCTCCCGCGGGCACGTCGAGGGCGATGGTCTCGACGACGGACGGCGTGTCCGCCGTGTACGTCCGCACCGCGACCGGCGCCCCGCCGTCGTACGAGACGAGCACCTCGCCCTTCTGCGGCGCCTCCTGGCGGTAGTACGTCGTATACGTGAGCGTGGCCCGCCGGCCGCCCGTCACCTCGTACGCGGGGCTGACCAGCGTCGAGTCGAAGGTCCCCGAGAAGGACTTGTCGGACCACTCGTCGCCGTCGGCGACGGCGAAGACGCCCCGCGCGCGGATGTTGTTCTCGCGCCGCTGGTCGCGCTCGGCCTTCGTCCAGAACTCGTCCGTGGTAAAGGACCAGCCGCGCCACTCGGTGACGCCGCCGGTGCCCATCCGGGTGTTGTCGACGCTCCAGCCGCTCGGCGGTGTGTGCGTGAAGCCGAGGACGCCGGAGCCGATGCCGGTCTCGTCGACCGGCCCGGTCAGCTCGGACCGCAGGGCGTCGAAGTCGTCGGGCGTCGGCTGCTGGACCGGGCGGCCGTCCAGGCCCCAGGCCGGGTCGAGGGCGATGCCGAGGTGGGCGAGGGCGCTCGCGGCGATGTCGGGCATGCGGACGTCGTGACGGACCGATCCCGCGGTGACGGTGCCGCCCGTGGCGATCATGAACGTCTGCCGCTCGGCCCAGGTGGAGCCGCCGTGGCCGCCCGCGTCGGTGTGCCCGTGGTCGGCGGTGATCATGACGAGCCAGTCCTCGGCGCCGTACGTGGCACGGGACTTCACCGCGGCGAGGATCTGGCCGACCTGGGTGTCGACGCCGTGCAGCGCGTCCAGGTAGGCCTGGCTCGCCGCGCCGCTCGCGTGCCCGGCGTGGTCGACGTTGTCGAGCTGGACGAAGACCGCGTCGGGGTTGCCGTTCCGCACCTCGGCGACCGCGCGCGAGGTGGTGCCCGCGTCGTACTCGGCGGCCGGCGTGGAGACCCGGGCGTCGACCTTCGCGGAGAAGATGGTGTCGGTGATCGGCGCCCAGGACGCCACGGCGTACGTCCGCAGGGACGGCTTCGCCGCCTCGATCCGGGTCATGAAGTCCGGGTACTTCGCGAGCTGGTGGCCGGTGAACTCGTTGTTGACGACCTTGTGCTTGTCGGGCCAGACGCCCGTGATGAGCGTCGACCAGCCGGGCCCGGACGAGGTGGGCGCGAGCGGCTGGGCGTAGAGGGCGCTGGGCGCGGTGAGGCCCGCGCCCATCAGGCCCTTGAGGGTGGGGGTGTCGGCGTCCTTGATTCTGTTCAGCAGGGCGCCGTCGAGGCCTATGACCAGGACCTTGGGCGTCCTGGCGGCGGCGCGCGCGGCACCGGCGAGCGGTCCGGCGGCGACGGTCGCGACGGCGGCGCCCAGGAGCAGGGAGCGGCGGGAGAGGGGTTTCGACACGTGATCCTCCAATGCGGCGTGGGGTGGAGCGCACACCAACGCCCCTGGATCTCCAGGGGCGTTGGGACCAGACCCGTTATCTTTCCGCTATCTTTCCGTACGGTCCGACGCGGCGAACAGGACTCTCGGGATGAACACTTGGACCGAAGGGTGAACGCTCAGCTGCCCGTGGCCGACTTCCAGTCCTCCACGTACGAAGCAAGGTTCTTCGAGATGTCGGCCCAGTCCGGCTCGAAGACCTCCACACCGTCGACGATCTTGTCGAGGGCGACCGCGTTGGCGTCGGTGGCCTTGACGTCCTTGCGGGCCGCGAAGCCGCCGCCGATCTCGCTGACCTGCTGCTGCGCCTCCTGGCTCAGCAGGTGATCGAGGAACTTCTTGGCGTTGGCGTCGTGCGGCGCCTTGCTGACCAGGCCCGCCGCGTACGGCAGCGCGAAGGTGGTCGGCCTGTCCGGGTTCTTCTTCGTGGCCGGGAACCAGATGCCGAGGTTCGGCATGTCCTTGGACTGCGCGTAGTTCATCTGGACGTCGCCGTTGGCGGCGAGGAGTTCGCCCTTGTCGACCTTGGGCGCGAGCTTGCCGGTGGAGGCGGAGGGGCCGACGTTGTTGGTCTGGAGCTTCTTCAGGTACGCCATCGCCGGCTCCTTGCCGCCGAAGTCGTGCATCGCCTTGATGAGCACGGCGGTGCCGTCGCCCGCGACACCGGGCGTGGAGTACTGCACCTTGTTCTTGTACGTGCCCTCGGTCAGGTCCTCCCACGTCCTGGGGGCCTTGCCGCCGGCCAGCTCCTTCTTGTTGTAGATGAAGCCGAAGTAGTTGTTCACGACGGAGGTCCACTTGCCGTCGGCGGCCTTGTCGGCGCCGTCGACCTCCTCGGAGCCCTTGGGCCTGTAGGCCTGCAACAGGCCCTTCTCGTCGGCCTGCTGGATGAACGGGGGCAGCGTGATGATGACGTCGGCCTGCGTGTTCGACTTCTCGCGGACGGCGCGCTGCACCATCTCGCCGGAGCCGCCCTCGACGTAGTTCACCTTGATGCCGGTCTTCTTCGTGAAGTCCTTGAAGACCCGGTCGTACCAGCCGTCGCCGTTCTCGCCCTTGAGGCCGTCGGCGCTGTAGACGGTGACGACCTTGTCGTCGGACGCGGCGGAGCTGCCGCCGCAGGCGGTGAGGGAACCGGCGAGGACGAGACTTCCGCCGACGGCGGCGATCGTGCGGACGTGACGGACGCGGGTAAGGCGGGACATGACGTTTCGTACTCCTTGAAGAACTCGGAGAGCCTCGGGGGAAGGGGCGGTTCAGCGATAGGAGGCGCGGGTGCGGATGCGGGAGACGGCGAAGAGCACGAGCAGCGTGGCCGCCATCAGGACCACCGCGACGGCGGCACCGGTGAAGGTGGAACCGCGGTCGGTGGCCGCGTAGATCCGCACGGGAAGCGGCATCCAGTCCGGCGGGTAGAGCATCATCGTGGCGCTCAGCTCGCCCATGGAGAGCGCGAAGCAGAGCCCGGCGGCCGCGTTCAGGGACGGCAGCAGGAGCGGCAGCTTCACCTTCCACAGGACGTACGAGGGCCGGGCGCCGAGGGATGCGGCGGCCTGTTCGTACGCCGGGTCGAGACGCACGATGGCAGCCGAAACCGACTGGTAGGCGAACGCCGTGACAAGAATGGTGTGCGCGAGGATCACGATCCAGCGCGTGCCGTTGAGGATCATCGGCGGCTTGGAGAACGCGACGAGCACCGCGAGCCCGACGACCACGGACGGCACGGCGACGGGCAGCATGAACAGCGCGTCGAGCAGCCTCTTGCCGCCCTTCTTGAGGGAGGCGGCGGCGAGCGCGGCCCAGGATCCGACGGTCAGCGCGAGCAGGCTCGCCCCGACGGCGGTCAGCAGGCTGGTGGTGAGCGCCTGGAGGGACTCGCCGCGGGTGGCGGACGCGTAGTGCTCGGCGGTGAACCCGGAGGGGAAGGCCCCCGACCAGTGCGCGGAGAACGAGGCCGCGAGGATCACGAGCAGCGGCAGCGCGAACAGCGGCAGGAAGAGCGCGAAGAAGAGGACCCAGGTGGCCCACTTGCCCTTGCGGCTATGCACCAACACGACGGCTCACCACCCGGTAGAGGCCGTAGAGGCCCACGGAGATCGCGATGTTGACGACGGCGACGACACAGGCGGCCGGATAGTCGGACTCCAGGATCGCCTTGCTGTAGACGAGCATCGGCAGCGTCGTGACGCCTTTGGCCCCCGTGAAGAGGACGATCCCGAACTCGTTGAGACACATGACGAGGACGAGGCTGCCGCCGGCGGCGAGCGCGGGCAGCGCCTCGGGCAGGATGACGCGCCGCACGATGCGGGCGGGCCTCGCCCCGAGGCTGGAGGCGACCTCGATCTGCGCGGTGTCGATCTGGGAGAAGGCGGCGAGCAGCGGCCGCATCACGAACGGCGTGAAGTACGTGATCTCGGCGAGCAGCACGCCCCACGGGGTGGTGAGGAACTGGAAGGGCCCCTCGGCGGCCCCGGTGGCGTCCGTCCACAGGCCGTTGGCCATGCCCTTCGTCCCGTAGACGAACAGCAGGGCGAGGGTGATCAGGAAGGACGGGAAGGAGAGGAAGACGTCGATGAACTTCGACACGGCCTTCCCGCCGGGGAACGGTACGAAGGCGATGATCAGCGCGAGCGCGAACCCGAGCACGAGACACCCCACGGTCGCCCCGACCGCGAGCCACACGGTGGTCCCCAGAGCCTCCCGAAAGGCCTCGGAGGCGAAGACGTCGGAGTAGGGCTGGAGCGAGGTCCCACCCGTGTCGGGCCGCACGGACTGCTGGACGACGAGGAGAAGGGGATAGAGGAAGAAGAGGGAGAGGAGGGCGACAGGGGGCAGGGCCCAGACGAACCGGGGGACTTGACGGGCCACGGACCGCTCCCGTTCCTGCTGTGGGCAGGCGTTCCGCACGGCGGAACGGGTGGGCACGGCCCCCGTCGCGGGCCCGTCCTCAAGGAGGCGCTCACCGGGACTACCCATCGGTCACCCCCGCGGACAGCAGCACCGCGTCCTCGGGCGCGAAGTGCAGGGTCACGGGGTCCCCGATGCCGGGCGGAGTACGGAGCTCGCGGACGTCCGCCTTCACCCGCTCCCCGCCCACATCCACGTACAACCGATGTGTGGCGCCCCGCCATTGGACCTCGGAGACCGTCCCCCGCAGAGGGTTGGGTCCCTCCCCGAGGCCCACCAGGTGCGGCCGCACGCACAAGGTGGCCGTCGCCCCGGCCCCCGCGCCTCCCGTGTCGACCTCGATCTCGGTGCCGCCGAATGAGACACCCCCCGAACCCACCGTCACCGGCAGGAGATTCGCGTTGCCCACGAAGGAGGCCGTGAACTCCGTCCGGGGCGCCCGGTACAGCTCCTGCGGAGTCCCGCAGTCCTGGAGCCGCGCCCGGTCCATGACGGCGATGCGGTCCGCCAGAGTCAGCGCCTCGACCTGGTCATGGGTGACGTACAGAATCGACACGTCGGGCAACTCCCGGTGCAGCCGGGCGAGTTCGGCCAGCATCCCCGACCGCAGCTGCGCGTCGAGCGCGGACAGCGGCTCGTCGAGCAGCAGCACGCCCGGCCGGATGGCCAGCGCCCGCGCGATGGCCACCCGCTGCTGCTGTCCCCCGGACAGCTCGCGCGGGAACCGCTTCGCGTACGCCGCCATGCCGGTCATCTCCAGCGCCTCGGCGACCCGCCCGGGAATCTCGCCCTTGGCCACCTTCTGCGCCTTCATGCCGAAGGCGACGTTGTCCTCGACCCGCATGTGCGGGAAGAGCGCGTACTGCTGGACGACCATCCCGATGCCCCGCCGGTGCGGTGGCAGCCCGGTGACGTCGCGGTCCCCGATGAACACCCGCCCCGACGCGGGCCGCACGAAGCCCGCGACGGCCCGCAGCGCGGTGGTCTTGCCGGACCCGGAGGGCCCGAGCAGGGCCATCACCTCGCCGGGCTCGACGGTCAGGTCGAGCGAGTCGAGGACGGTGTGCCCGCCGTACGCGACCGAGACGCGGTCGAAGCGGATCCCGCTGCCCATCAGCCGACTCCCCTGAGGACGGCGGGGAGTTCGGCGACGGAGCCGAGGACGTGCGTGGCGCCGGCCTCGCGCAGCGCCGCGTCGCCGTGGGCGCCGGTGAGCACCCCGGCGACGACACCGGCCCCGGCCCGCACCCCGCTCTTCATGTCGTACGCCGTGTCGCCCACGACGGCGATCTCCTGGACGCCCGCCACGGCGCCGGTGCGCAGGAAGGCGCTGAGCACCATGTCCGGGTAGGGCCTGCCCCGGCCGCCCGCGTCGGCCGGGCAGAGCGTCAGCTCGACCAGGTCGCGCCAGCCGAGCGCGTCGAGGATGGCGTCCTGGGTGACGCGGGCGAATCCGGTGGTCAGGACGACGGTCCTGCCGTCGGCGCGCAGCTCCTCGACGGCCTCCCGCGCGCCGGGGATCGGCGCGATCCGGCCGCCGTCGACGAGCGCGCCGTACGCCTTCTCGAAGGCGGTGTTGGCCTGCCGTGCGAGCGTCTCCTCGCCGAACAGGTGCCGGAAGACGGAGATCTTGGACTCGCCCATCGTGGCGCGCACGTACTCCAGCTTCGCGGCGTGGTCCGCGGAGTCCGGTTCGACGCCGAGTTCGCGCGCGGCGGCGGCGAAGGCCTGCTCGACCAGGCCGCCGTCGGCGACGGTGGTCCCGGCCATGTCCAGGACGACAAGGCCCGTGCGGTGCGTGGTCATCTCGTTCACCATCCCAACTCGTCGGCGGTCTTCTCGGCGATCGCGGGCGAGCAGGTCATGCCGCGCCCGCCGGGTCCGGTGACCAGCCAGACGCCCTCGCTCACCTGCTGGCGGTGCACGACCCGGCTGGTGTCGACGCACTGCGCGTACACCCCGGCCCAGCGGCGCCGGATCTTCGGCAGCGGCCGTCCGAGGAAGCCCTCGACGACCTCGGTGAGGTGGTCGTAGGGGTCCTCGACGGTGTCGAAGGCGAAGGGGTGCTCGTACTCGTGGGTGTCGCCGATGGTCAGGCCGCCGTCCTTGCGCTGCACCATGAGCAGCTGCATCTTGTGCGCGGCGGCGGTCGGCCGCTGGGCCTGCCCGGCGTTGAGCTCGTCGAGCGCGGGCGACCGGTACGCCGGGTAGTAGCGGAAGCTGTCCGCGTCGGCGACGGAGGTGGTGAGCGGCTCGCCGAGCGGCTCGGTCTGCATCATCTGAAGCCGTACGCGGCGCACCGGCAGGTCGGGGCCCGCGAGTTCGCGGACGAGGCCGCCGAGCCAGGCGCCGGTGGCGAGGACGACGACGTCACCGGTGTGCACGTCGCCGTGGTCGTCGCGCACCGCGCCCGCGCCGACGACCTCGCGGACCTCGCGGCCCGGCAGGAAGGTGTAGCGGTCGGAGGCCAGCAGGGCTTCCCTGAGCCGGAGTTGGGCGGTGCGGGGCTCGACCGCCGCGTCCCGCTCGCACCACAGGGCCGCGCCGAACTCGCCGCGCAGGGCCGGGTTGAGGGCGCGCGCCTCCTCGGCGGTCAGCAGCTTGTAGCCGCGGGCGGCGGCGTCGGGGCGGGCGAGGGCGGCCTCGGCGACGGCGTGCTCGCGTTCGTTGCGCACGAGGGTGAGGGAGCCGTTGGCCCGGAAGCCGAGGCCCGGCACGCGTGCGCCGATGCCCTCCCACAGCTCGCGGGCGCGCAGGGCGGTGTCCAGCTCCTCGCCGCCCGCCCGGCCGCTCACCCATATCTGGCCGAAGTTGCGCAGCGACGCCCCGCGGGCCTCGCTCTCGCGCTCGATCTGTACGACCTCGTGGCCGCGTTCCACTGCGTGCCAGGCGTGCATGGTTCCCACCACGCCGGCTCCTACGACGATGACTCTCACGGCGGCAACGCTCCTGGGGGTGGGTGACCCGCGCGGGGCTGGTGGGCAACGGGACGGTGAACGGGCACCCAAGCTTGGCCTAGACCCGTTACGTTTCCGTTATCACCGTGCGTCGGCCGGCGTACGCGAGGAGGAGGTTCAGCCGGCCGGGTCCGCGCTCCCCAGGTGCGTGGTGAAGGAGAACCGGTCGCCCCGGTAGAGGGTGCGGACCCGCTCCAGCGGGCGGCCCGAGGTGTCCCGCGAAAGACGGTGCATCAGCAGCATGGGCAGCGCGGGCGGCGTCCCGATGAGCAGGGCCTCGCGCGGGGTCGCGAGCACCGTCTCGATCCGCTCGTCGGCGTCGCCGAAGGAGATGCCGAGCGCGTCGCGCAGGTACGCGTAGAAGGACGAGTCCGGCTCGAAGTCGTCGTCGAGCCGCGGCACCCGCGCCACGGAGACGTAGGTGCTCTCCAGGCCGACCCGCTCGTCGTCGGCGAGCAGCACCCGCTCCATGTGCCAGACGGGCTCGCCCACGGCGGCGCCGATCTCGGCGGCGAGCGCGGGCGGGCACGGGAAGCGGTCGAGCGAGATGAGGTTGCGCCCCGGCGTACGTCCCTGCCGTCGCACGCCCTCGGTGTAGCTCGCGAGGGACAGGGGCTGCTCCAGTTTGGGGCCCGCGACGACGGTGCCGCGGCCCTGCCGGCGCAGCCGTCCCTCCAGGAGCAGTTCGCGCAGCGCCTGCCGCACGGTCTCGCGCGCCACCTCGTACCGCTCGGCGAGATCCCGCTCGGTGGGCAGCGGCTGCCCGTCCCCCAACTCCTCGATCAGGACGGCGATCCTGGCCTTCACGGCGTAGTACTTCGGGATGCGGCCGTGCTCCGGGATGCCGGAGCGGATGGGGGCGCCCGGCGCCTGGTCGAGCAGGTGGGCGGCGGGGTGTGCGGGGTTCGGGTTGTCCACCCGGGGATGTTCGCAGACGTACGTGAACACGCAGGTGAACGACGGGTGTCCTCGGACAGAGGGCTCCAGAGGGCTAGCGGCCAGACCTTGCGGGCCGAACGCGCCGGGCTCCCGCCACGAGGGCGCCGCCGACGAGGACGAGGGCGCCTGCGGTCACCCCCAGCGCACGCGTGACCCCCGGGCCCGTCTGCGCGAGTTGCCGGGGAGGGAGCGGCTTCCCGGTCCCGGTGCCGGGAGGCGCCGCCACGATGTCGAACGGGTAGTCGTTGGACTCGCCGACCCAGTCGCCGTCGTCGCCCCGGCGCTGCACGAGCGCGGCGGAGGCGACGACGTGGTCGGCCCGCGCGCCGGGGGCGAAGGCGAGGCGGACCTTGACGCCGACGGTCCGCCCCGCACCGACCGTGAACCCGGCGAAGCCGTCGTCGAAGACGCCGATGTGCTCGTCCTGGTCGGTCTCCTCGAACGGCACCGGCCGCCAGCGCGCCCCGTCGTGGAACTCCAGCCGGATCTGCCGGGGCCGGAGCGTCTGCTTCCGGTCGACCAGGACGAGGATCGGGTGGATGTTCCGGCAGGGCTCGCCGGTGGTGTTGGTGAGCTCGATCGTCCAGGGCCGGGGGGCGCCGCCGGGGTGGTAGGCGGCGGGGCCCTTCTGGATCCGGGTGTCGAGGGGGAAGTCGGCACTGTCGGCGGGGGCGCAGGTGGGGCGGTTCGCTGCGGGGCGGTTCGCGGCGGGGCGCGTGCCGGTGGTGGTCGCCGTGGCGGACGATCTCCTTTGGTACGCCGGGGTGAGGCCGCCCGCCGCCGAGGCACCCGTGCCGCAGGCCGGGCGCTCGCCGACGGCTCCGAAGCGGCCGTTCACCACGCAGACCTGCCCGCCCGGAGCCCCGCCCGCCTCCGCCGCCACCGCGGGTGCCCCCGTCACGGCGGCCACGGCGGCCACGAGGGCGGAGGCGGCTGCTGCGGTGACGCCGAAGGCGAGGGGACTGCGGAGTCGCATGGGAGACCTTTGCGAGCAGAAGGACCGGAGCGGAACAGAAACCGGAAGCGGACAGTGAACGGGCCGGAAGCGGACCAGTAAGCGGGGCGGAAGCGGATCGGTGAACGGGCCGGCAACAGGTCAGTGAACGGGCCGAAAGCGGATCGGTGAACGGGCCGGAAGCAGATCGGCGAACGGGCCGAAGAGCGGACCAGCCGACGAGCGGACGGACGGACGGACACGTACCGACCGGCCGGCACCCCCACCCCACCCCCGTCCCACCACGGCGCGGCAAGGGCGGCGGAGATCCACCGGTCATGGCCAGAGACCCTGCCACGCGCGCGCGAGCGGACCGCGACGCCACCGCCCGACGGGACCGATCAGCCGCCCAAGTCCCCCCGATCAGCCGATTTTCTGCTCGTTGCTCCGCACGGGAAACGCCACCGCCGCACGTCCGAACAGCGGCGCGAGGACGAGTTGGGCCGCCCCCTCCGCGACCCCCCGCTCCCCGCCGGCGGCGAGGGCCACCGGCACCTCCACTCCCCCGCCCCCGCGCCGCACGCGCGCGGCGACGACCGCGCCGACCTCGCGTACGAAGAGGTCGGCGGCGGCGAAGACGGTCCGCCCGCCGAGCAGCACGCGGTCGATGTCGAGCAGCCCCGCGAGGTTCCCCGCGGCCGTGCCGAGGACCCGCGCGGCCTCCCCGAGGTCGCCCCGGGCGACGGCCGCGAGACAGAGCGCCTCGACGCAGCCGCGGTCACCGCACTCGCACGGCGGCCCGTCCAGCTGGAGCACCTGGTGGCCGAACTCCCCGGCCCCGGTCCGGGCGCCCCGGTGCACCGCGCCGCCGAGCACGAGCCCGGCGCCGAGTCCGGTGCCCAGGTGCAGATACGCGAAGGAGTCGGCGGTGCCCGCGAGGGCGAGGCCGAGGGCGGCGGCGTTGGTGTCCTTGTCCACCACGACGGGCAGGCCGAGCCGCCCGGCGAGCGCGTCCCGCAGCCCGAACCCGTCCCACGCGGGGAACCCGGTGACCCGGTGCAGCACCCCCGCGGCGTGGTCGAGGGGACCGGGCAGCGCGACGCCGACCCCGGAGACCCGCCCCGCGTCCGCGCCGAGCGCCGCCACCAGTTCCCGCACCTCCCCCGCCGCCGCCCCGACCACCGCGTCGGCACCGGCGCCGAAGGCCAGCGGGGTGCGGCGCTCGGCGACGACGGCGCCGGTCAGATCGGTGAGGACGGCCGTCAGCTCGTCGCGGTCCAGGTGGAGGCCGACCGCGTGGCCCGCGTCGGGGACCAGGCGCAGGACGGTGCGGGGCTTGCCGCCCGTCGAGGCGCGGCGCCCCGCCTCCGCGGCCAGCCCCTCGGCGCGCAGCCGCGCGGTGATCTTGCTGACGGCCTGCGGGGTGAGCCCGGTGCGCTCGGCGAGCTCCAGGCGGCTGATGCCCGCCGCACCCGCCGCGCGCAGCAGATCGAGCACGAGCGCGGCGTTGTGCCCGCGCAGCGCCGGCAGGTTCGCTCCGGTGTTGGCCCTGTTCACGTACGACTCCACGGGGCCATTGTCCCTTCCGCTTGCACTTTGGCAACACCGTTGCTTAAGTGGACGGCATGACTGGTACAGGCCCCGGCACCCCCACCTCCCCCTTCCGCGTCGGCCTCATCGGGTACGGCCTGGCGGGCTCCGTCTTCCACGCCCCGCTGATCGCCGCGACCGAGGGCCTCGCGCTCGACACGGTCGTCACGTCGAACCCCGAGCGGCAGGACCGGGCCCGCGCCGAGTTCGGCGACGGACTGCGCTGCGCGGCGTCGGCGGACGAGCTGTGGGAGCGCGCGGACGAGCTCGACCTGATCGTCGTGGCCTCCCCGAACAAGACGCACGTGGCGCTCGCCACCGCCGCGCTCAAGGCGGGCCTGCCGGTCGTCGTGGACAAGCCGATCGCGGGCACGGCCGCCGAGGCACGCGAGCTGGCGGCCCTCGCCGACGAGCGCGGCCTGCTCCTGTCCGTCTTCCAGAACCGCCGCTGGGACAACGACTTCCGCACGCTGCGGCAGCTGCTGGCCGACGGCGAGCTGGGCGACGTATGGCGCTTCGAGTCCCGCTTCGAGCGGTGGCGCCCGCGGCCGAAGGGCGGCTGGCGCGAGTCGGGCGACCCCGAGGAGATCGGCGGTCTCCTCTACGACCTGGGCAGCCACGTCGTCGACCAGGCCCTCGCGCTCTTCGGCCCCGCGTCCGCCGTGTACGCCGAGTCGGACGTGCGGCGCCCCGGCGCGGAGACCGACGACGACACGTTCATCGCGCTGACCCACGCCAACGGCGTCCGCTCGCACCTGTACGTGAGCGCGACGACGGCCCAACTGGGCCCGCGCTTCCGGGTCCTCGGCTCCCAGGCGGGTTACGTCAAGTACGGCCTGGACCCGCAGGAGGCGGCCCTGCGCGACGGGAGGCGCCCCGCGCCCGACGCCCCCTGGGGCGTGGAACCGGAGTCGATGTGGGGCCGGGTCGGCTCCGGCGAGTCGCCCCTGACGGGCGGCGGGCGCCCGCTCCCGACGCTGCCGGGCGACTACCCCGCGTACTACGCGGCGATCGCCGACGCCCTGCGCGGCGCCGGCGAGAACCCCGTCACCGCGCACGAGGCCGCCGCGGCCCTCGACGTCCTGGAGGCGGCCCGCCGCTCGGCCCGCGACGGTGTGACGGTGACGCTGTGAGCGAGGCACCTTCGATCGCCGAACTGGAGGCCCAGGAAGCCCGCCTGACGCTCCCTCACTTCACGCACGACGACGCGTGGGCGCTCGGCACGCTCCTCGTGGACCTGGCCCGCGAGCGCCGCGCCCCGGTGGCGATCGACATCCGGCGCGGCGGCCAGCAGCTCTTCCACGCGGCGCTGCCCGGCTCCACCCCGGACAACGACGCCTGGATCGACCGCAAACGCCGCGTCGTCGAGCGCTACGCCTGCTCCTCGTACCTCGTCGGCTCCCGCTTCCGTGCCAAGGGCACGACCTTCGAGGCCTCCTCCCGCCTGGACCCGGACGTGTACGCGGCCCACGGCGGCGCGTTCCCGATCACGGTCGAGGGCGCCGGGGTGATCGGCACGGTGGTGGTGTCGGGCCTGCCGCAGGTGGCGGAC
Organism: Streptomyces sp. NPDC052114; assembly: GCF_040680155.1. Lineage (NCBI taxonomy): Bacteria > Bacillati > Actinomycetota > Actinomycetes > Kitasatosporales > Streptomycetaceae > Streptomyces > Streptomyces sp. NPDC052114. Next base: position 28,956 of record NZ_JBFAWC010000022.1, read on the forward strand.
CACGCGTTGGTGGTGGAGGCGCTGGAGCGGTTCGTCGCGGGCTGACGCGAGGGTGAACACGCCCGGGAGCGCCACCCCTTGAGGGCGGCGCTCCTCGGCGTCACGCCCCCTTGAGCTCCTGCCGCTGCCGCCCCAGCCCCTCGACCTCCAGCTCCACGACGTCCCCCGCCCGCAGGTACGGCTTCGGCTCGGGCTTGCCCATCGCCACGCCCGCCGGAGTGCCGGTGTTGATGACGTCGCCCGGGTGGAGGCTCATGAACTGGCTCACGTAGCGCACCACTTCCGCCACCGGGAAGATCTGGTCGGCGGTCGTGCCGTCCTGCTGGAGTTCGCCGTTGACCCAGAGTTTGAGGGAGAGCGCCTGCGGGTCCGGTACCTCGTCCGCGGTGACCAGCCAGGGGCCCAGCGGGTTGAACGTCTCGCAGTTCTTGCCCTTGTCCCAGGTGCCGCCCCGCTCGATCTGGAACTCCCGCTCGGAGACGTCGTGCGCCACGGCGTACCCCGCCACGTGCGCCAGCGCCTCCTCCCGCGACTCCACATAGCGCGCCGTACGTCCGATGACCACGGCGAGCTCGACCTCCCAGTCGGTCTTGACCGAGCCGCGCGGCACGAGCACCGTGTCGTCCGGGCCGACCACCGTGTCCGCCGCCTTGAGGAAGACGACGGGCTCGGCGGGCGGCTCGGCGCCCGTCTCGCGGGCGTGGTCGTGGTAGTTGAGCCCGATGCAGACCACCTTGCCCACGCGCGCCACCGGCGGGCCCACACGCAGCCCATCCGCGTCGAGAACGGGCAGGTCACCGCGGTCGGCGGCGGCCCTGATCCGGCCGAGCGCGGCGGCGTCGGCAAGGACCTCGCCGTCGATGTCGGCGACGACCCCCGACAGGTCCCGCAGGGTCCCCTCGGCGTCGAGCAGCGCGGGGCGCTCCGCCCCTGCCGTACCGACTCGCAGCAGCTTCATGGTCTGTCTCCCTTGGTCGAGCGTGGCCCGGCCGATGGGTTGCGGCCATCGGAGGTTTGGTCGATCGTCCAAGGTCGGCGTGCGGTATGCAATACCCGGTTCACGTACTGGACCGTTACCCGGCGGTAGCCAGCGCCCCCGCCGCGTTCGGCATGTCCCGGTACAGCACGGCACGTTCCACCGCGCTCCAGGTCGTACTGGTCACCACGTACAGCGCGGCGGCCAGCGGCACCACGGCCACCGTGAACAGAGTCATGAACGACATCAGCGGCATCACCTTGGTCATCGCGGCCATGCCCGGCACCTGCTGGTCACCGGCGCCCGGCTGGGGCGTGGCCGCCATCTGCCGCTTGGTGCGCCGGAAGTTGAAGGTGGCGACCGCCGCGACGAGCGCGAACAGGCCGAGGTAGACCACGCCCTGCGCCCCGAAGAGCCCGCCGTCGGCCAGCGCGTCCGTCCAGCGCCCGCCGAGGGGCGCGGCGAACAGGGTGTGGTCGAGCAGCGTGTTCTTCTCGCCGCCGATGCTGGTGTTGGAGAAGAGGTGGTAGAGCAGGAAGAACGCCGGCAGCTGGAAGAGGCTCGGCAGGCAGCCGGAGAGCGGCGACACCTGCTCCTTGCGGTGCAGTTCGAGGACGGCCTGCTGGAGCTTCTCCGGGTTCTTGGCGTGCTTCTTGCGCAGCTGGGCGATCTGCGGCGAGAGCTTGGCGCGCGCCTTCTGGCCGCGGGCCGAGGCACGGGAGAGCGGGTGGACGAGGAGGCGTACGCACGCGGTGAACAGGACGATCGCCGCGGCCGTCGCCGAGGCCTGGAAGAGCGGGTCGAGCAGGTCGGCCAGGTGCTCGACGAGCCCCGCGAACACGGACATGAAGGCGGAGAAGAGATCGGACATGGAGAAGCCCTCCGAGGGTTTCGTCGTGCCGGAAGAGAGGGCGACGTACGGAATGACGTCGCGTCGGCGTGACGAACCGCGAGAGGGTCGGGCGATGTGCTGCGCGTGCCCCTACGCGGCCGTCGGGAGGGGACGGCCGGGTGCTCGGGGGCGCCTGCGGCCCTTGGCGTCGGGGTCGCGTTGGGGCAGGAAGGCGGTGCGCCGCTCCCGGTCGCGGATGGCCGTGCGGACGCGCGTACGCGGCACGGCGGGCGCGGAGCGCGCGGCGAGCAGGGAGCAGACGGTGAGCGCGGAGCCCGCGGCGGCGGTGGCGGCGAGCGCGACCGCGGCGGTGAGGCTGCCGGTGTCGACGAGGACGACCTCGACGAGGAGGAACAGCAGGAGCAGGGCGGGGCGCGCGGCGGCCTTCCAGCTGCGGATCAGGTCGTGCATGCGCTCCTCCTCTCCTCGGTCCCGCGGGCCGGCGCACGTCGATCGGTGCACACGGCACTTGTCCTACTGACGTTTATACAGGATGGGCCGCCACCGCCTGAAGAAGCCGGCGGGCCCCGACCCGGTGGGCCCCGCCCCGGTGGCCGCGGTCAGCGTGCCGCTCCCGCGGAGGCGTCGACGTCGGCGTCGGCGGGGACGACCTCCTCGTCGAGGGGGTCGCGCGCGAGTACGTCCTCGTCCGGCCGGGTGTCCGCGCGGTCGGCGGTACCCGCGTGCGGCACCCCGTACGACACGGCGAGCGCCACCGCCAGATTCACGGCGAGCGCGACGATCCCCGCGTTCACGCCGAAGACGGGATCGTTCTCGCTGAAGACGAGCCCGCACACGATCCCGACCCCCACGACGAGCCCGCTGAGCGCCCCGGCCAGCGTCAGCTTCCGCCACACCAGACCCAGGAGCAGCATCGGTACCAGCTGCGCCATCCCCTCGTACGAGATGAGCGAGAGCCGCACGAGCGTGTTGGGCGCCCCGTACGTCAGCGCCAGGGCGAGCGCGCCCGCGACGACGACCACGGCCTGCGAGGCCAGTTTCTGCCGCTGCGGGGAGCGCCACCGGGGCAGCAGCGACAGCACGCTGCTGCCCCACATCGTCCCGATGACCAGCATGAACACGGCCATGGGCACGATGGAGGAGAGCGCGGCGGCGACCCCGATCACGCCGACGCCCCACGCGGGCAGCGAATCCACGACCAGCTTGAACAGCGCCAGATTGGACTCGGCCCCGACCAGTCCGGGCACGACGAAGAGCGCGGCCATGCCCAGCAGCATGGGCACGAAGAGCAGCACGTTGTAGGCGGGGAGCCAGATGGCGTTGCGGCGCAGCCCGTCCGCGCTGCGGGCGCCGAGGTAGCCGGCGACGGTCGTCGGGAAGATGACGACGGTGAGCGCGTTGAGCAGCGAGGTGGTGGCGAACCAGGCCTCGCCATAGGCACTCCCCCCGCTCCCGGGAAGCGTCAGCCAGTCGCTCTTCTCCGCGACGATCCGGTCCAGGAACGGCCCGTACCCGTCGAAATAGTGAACCGGCACATAGACGGCGAGAAATCCGAGCGTCCCGATGACGAGTACGTCCTTCAGGACCGACACCCAGGCACTTCCGCGCAGCCCGCTCACCACCACGAACCCGGTCGTGACCGCGAAGCCGATGAAGTACGCCCAGTTGAGGCTGATCGCGCCGTAGGAGATGGTCGAGACGACGACGCCCATGCCCGTGATCTGCAACTGGATGTACGGCAGCAGGAACACCGTCACGAGCAGCGCGACCCCGGCGCCGAGCCAGGGCCGGTCGTAGCGGTGGGCGACCATGTCGGAGATGCTGACGAGGCCGTGCCGCCGGGCGTAGGCCCAGAGCATGGGCCCGACCACGTACCCCACGGCGTATCCGCAGGACATGTACGCGACGACGTACAGGACGGGCGCGCCGTAGTTGTACCCCCAGCCCGCGGCCCCCAGATAGCTGAAGCTGGTGTACCCCTCCCCCGCCATCAGCACCCAGATGAAGACGGCCCCGAGGCTGCGCCCGCCCACGGACCACTCGGCGATCCCGCCCTGCCGCCCGCGCCCGCGGACGGCGGCGAGGCCGAGGGCGACGGTGGCGGCCATGAAGACGCCGAAGACGGTGGTGGCGACGGCTCCGTCACTCATGAGCTCCGGCCCCCGTTCCTGAGCTTGCGGTCCCCCCGGTGGGCGAGCCACACGCACAGGGGCGTGAGCAGGGTGGCGGCCAGCAGCCAGAAGAAGAGGAAGGGCAGCCCGAGGACGACGGGCCGTACGCGATTGGCGAGAGGCAGGGCCCCGACATAGAGCACGAAGGGGCCGAGCAGCCACAGCAGATGGGGTCGTCGAAGGATCACGAACGACGACCTTATCGAGGTCGCATCGACCGAAGCTGTCCCCACACCACGAGCCGATACTTCGAGGTGTACTCGGGGGTGCAGGTGGTGAGGGTGATGTAGAATCCCGGCTCGCTGTACCCGTACCCCTTGCGCACCTCGCTGCGCGGCACGCTCCGGATGACGCCGCCGTCGCGGGGCGAGGTCCGGTCCAGCGCCTTGTCCACGACGTACGTATAGACCGCGTCCCTGGTCTCGACCCGCAGCTCGTCCCCGTCCCGCAGCCGGTTGATGTACCGGAACGGCTCGCCGTGCGTGTTGCGGTGCCCGGCGAGCGCGAAGTTCCCGGCCTGGCCGGGCTGGGCGGTGCGGGGGTAGTGCCCGACGTACCCCTGGTTGAGCACGGCACTCTTGCTGATCCCCTCGGCGACGGGGACGCGGATGCCGATGCGGGGGATGCGGAGGACGGCGTAGGCCTGGTCCCAGTGGGGTGGGGGCGAAGGGGTGGGGCCGGCGCCACGGGGGCGGGCGGCGCCGGAGTCCGCCCCGGACCTGGAGTCGCGCCCGGGGTCGGCGTCGGCCCCGGCCCCGGGTGCGGGTGCGGTATCGCCACGGGAACCGGACCCCGACCCTGCTGTGGGCCCGCCCCACTCCTCCTCCAGGGCCCGCACCTTCTCCTCGGCGGCGGCGCGGGCCTGCCGGTTGGTCCACCACAGCTGATGGGCGACGAGCAGGAGGAGGACGAGCCCGAGGGTGACGGCGACTTCGGCGCCGTGCCACAGGGCCCGCGCGGCGGTGGACCGCCGAGGGGGACGCCCCTGCTGTACGACCGGTACGCGATCCCGCACGAAGCCCCCTTCGACCGACGGCCGCGGGGAGGATAGGCGCTGGGGGCGGAAGTATCCATGGCGGAACGGCACCCAACCGCCCCTCCTGCCCAGGGCCCTCTCGGCAGTACGGTGTCCCGTATGCGCCCCGACAAGCCTGCTGCTGCCGACCACGTCGACGTCGACCACATCGCCGAAGCCGCGCGCCTGGAGCGCACGGCCGACCTGTACCCGGAGGACACCGAACAGCTCCTCCTCCAGGCCGCGGCCCACCTCGAACTGGCCGGTGAGCGCGACCGCGCGACGACGCTCTACGACCACCTGCTGTCGTCCTCGGCCCCGCAGCCCCCGTCCGCCCCGCTCCTGATCCGCGCGCTGAAGGCGGCGAACCTCTGGGAGTACGGCCACGAGGCGGAGGCACGGGCGATCATCGAGGGTGTGCGCACGGCGGCCCCGCGGGAGCCGGCGCCCTGGGTGATCGTGGCGGAGGCCCTGGAGGCCCACGACGAGCTGGAACAGGCGCACGCCACGTTCACGGAAGCAGTGACGCTTCTGCTCCCCGCGGAGACGGCGGAGCCCCCGTACACGACGCACCCGCTCCTCTTCGGCCGCCACCGCGTACGCCGCCTCCTGGGCGCGGACCACGACGACTGGGACGCGCTGGCGGACCACGTCTCGACGGCCTCGGTCTCCCTGGACGAACTCCACGACCCGAAGCGGGTCTGGTTGCTCGGCTCGGAGAACCCGGCGGAACTGCGGGCGGAAATCGCCCGGATCCAGGCGGAGTTGGGCTCGTACCGCGAGGCGCTCTCCCGCCCCTTCCCGGTGGCGATCCTGCACTGGCCGGCCACGGAGCTGACGGAACTCCTGACGGCGTACCCGTCGCTGTCCTCCGAATACCCCTCGCACGAGGCGCACTTGAGGACCATAGAGTCCTCCCTGCGCGAACTCGCGGCCTCGGGCACCCCGAACCTCGGCATCGTGACGGGCACGGTCCCGTCCTACGAGGCCTTCGCCGCCTCGGAGGGCACGTCCCCGGAGGACTCGTCCCTCCTCCCCCAGTACGCGACGACGCTGGCGGCACGGGGGCGCGCGGAGGGGTGGCCGCCGGAGGCGGGCGGGGTTTGTTGGTGTGGGTCGGGGGTGGCTTATGCGGGGTGCCATGGGGGCGGCGCCTGACGGCCGTCGCGGTTCCGGGCCCGGGCCCGGGACGGGCATCTGCCTCTGGAGGCGCCCGGGCCAACCTCAAGGCCTTGCTATTCGAGCCACTCAGCTCCGGACATACTTCGTCGACATACAGCCAATTCTGGACCTGATCTCGCGCACATCTCAGAGTTGCAAGCTTCGATGCTCAAGCATCGACCGTCAACGACTCCTGCTAGAACGGAGCCACATCGGTTTCGGCGGTCAAGGGAGTCAGCATGGTGGAGTCGTGGGGTGTTGAGCGGCCAGTAGCTGGTGTCTACGAGAAACTCATCACCCAAGGGCTCCAGGACGACATAGAGCATCTTGAAGCTGCTGGTTGGAAGACCATCGATGCTGAGGTCAGCTCCGATTCCGCGCCACACGTCCTGGCCCGCCACCTAGGTGAGGTCATTGGGCAAAGGCTGCTCCAGTTGCCACATGGTCAACGAGTTCGTGCAGCTAACGCGCTGATGGCAGCACTGGAATCAACTGAGCTTGCCAGCGATAGCGGCAAGGAGCTGGCAGCCGAGCTCATCGCCGACGGCCCGCGCCAACTCATCGCCCTCGCCGAGCAGGAAGCACCTGGGGCCTTTGCTTTGCGCCCGTTGACTCCCCTCTCCGAAGCCTCCCTACTCACCAACTCTCCAGAAGACCCCAGCCTCGGCTCTGAGCTGCGCGCCGAGATTGCCACAGCAGATCACATTGACCTCCTTTGTGCGTTCGTGAAATGGCACGGCCTCCGCGTGCTCGAACAGTCCCTGCGAGCCGCCCGCGATCGCGGCACTCCCATCCGCGTGATCACGACCACCTACATCGGAGCAACAGAGCGGCAAGCCTTGGATCGCCTAGTCAATGAGTTTGGCGCCGAGGTCAAGGTCAACTACGAGATTCGGTCGACACGACTGCATGCGAAAGCCTGGCTCTTCCGGCGCAACAGTGGATACGAAACTGCCTACGTAGGCAGCTCCAACCTCTCCAAGTCAGCGCTCCTGGACGGCCTCGAGTGGAACGTACGCATGTCTTCAGTCGCTACGCCTGCCGTCTTGCGGAAGTTTGCAGCAACGTTCGACTCCTACTGGAGCGAGCCCGCATTCGAGCCGTACTGCCCCGAGGACGATGCAGACCGCCTAGACGGCGCACTGGCTCAAGCGAGCGGACGCACCCAGGGAACTGGAAGGAACACCATCACTCTCTCCGGACTTGAAGTCACCGCCTACCCGCACCAGAAGGACATGTTGGAGCGCTTGGAAGTCGAGCGCTTGATCCGCGGCCGTCACCGCAACCTCCTCGTCGCCGCGACGGGAACGGGCAAGACCGTCATGGCAGCGCTCGACTACAAACGACTTCGCCGTCAGGCTGGGCGCGACCTGCGTCTCCTCTTTGTCGCTCATCGCAAAGAAATCTTGGACCAGTCCCTGCGGACATATCAGGGTGTACTCAATGACGCCAACTTTGGCGAGCCCTTCCACAGCGGAGAGATCCCAAAGGACTGGACACATGTCTTCGCTAGCGTTCAGTCACTTAACTCCCGCGTACTGGAACGACTTTCCCCTGACCACTTTGACGTCATTGTTATCGACGAGTTCCATCACGGAACGTCTCCTACCTATCGCAAGATTGTCGACCACTTCACACCCGGTGAGTTGCTTGGGTTGACCGCGACACCCGAACGCATGGACGGCAAGAACATCCAGGATGAGTTCTTCGAAGGGCACATTGCGGCCGAAATGCGGCTGTGGGAGGCCTTGGAGAACGACTTGCTCAGCCCGTTCCACTACTTCGGGATCAGCGACAACACCGACTTGAGCTCCGTGGAGTGGAAGCGAGGCTCCTACGACTCGACCTCCCTCAGTAACGTCTTGACCGGGAATGACGTACGCGCACGGCTTGTAGTGAAGGCGGTCAAGGAGAAGATCGGCTCTCCAAGCTCCATGCGCGCCCTTGGGTTCTGCGTCTCGGTCAAGCACGCGCACTTCATGGCTGACTACTTCAAAAGGGCCGGACTCAACGCCATCGCCCTCTCCGGAGAGAGCCGACGTGATGAGCGAGAGCAAGCCCTCATGGACCTCAAGACCGGGAAGGTTCAGGTGATCTTCTCTGTCGATCTCTTCAACGAGGGCCTCGACATCCCTGACGTCGACACCTTGCTCCTGCTCCGCCCCACGGCGAGCGCCACCGTCTTCCTGCAACAGCTGGGGCGAGGACTTCGTCGCACCGAAGACAAGGCCGTCCTCACGGTGCTCGACTTCATCGGGCAGCACCGCAAAGAGTTCCGCTTCGAGAATCAGTTCCGCGCCCTGACCAACCTCACCCGAAAGCGCCTGCTCGACAACCTGAGCAACGACTTCCCCCTGCTCCCATCGGGCTGCCAGATCATCTTGGAAGCCAAGGCCAAGCAAACCATCATCAAGAACATCAAAGACCAGATCAACGTCAACGTGGGCGCGCTAGCCCGAGAAGTCTCTGCCTACGGTGAGCACCGCCTGTCCACCTACCTAGAGGAGAGCGGCCGCGAGATCAAGGAGCTCTACCGCGGCGGAAACGGCAACTCGTGGACCGGCCTACTGCGCCGTGCTGACCTGCTTACCGACGCAGCTCCAGAAGGTGAGTTGGGGTTGCTGAAGCGCATCCCTTCATTCCTTCACGTAGATGACCAGGAGCGCATCGAGGTGTACCAACGGCTCCTCGCCGACGACGCTCCGCTGTACGACAGCTTGTCACCGCTGGAGCAGGGTTACGCTCGCATGTTGTTCTTCAACTTCTGGGACAAGGCCGGTGGTTACGCTACCTACCAGGAGGGACTGACGGCTCTGCGCAGACACAAGGCTGTCCGCGAGGAGCTCCACCAAGTGCTCGACCACTGCCTTGCTACCGCGGATCACTTCCCGATCCCGCTGGAAGGCCCGCACAGCGGCGTCCCCTTGAAAATCCACAGCTCCTACAACCGTTCCGAGATCCTTGCCGCACTCGGGGTGGCCCGCTTCGGCGGCCAGATGCCGGGATCTTTCGCGCAGGGAGTAGTCGACGCCAAGGAGGTCAACTCCGATGCGCTGCTCATCACGCTGGAGAAGGACGAGAAGGACTTCTCGCCCTCGGTCCGGTACAAGGACTACGCGATGAGCCCGACGAGGTTCCATTGGGAGTCACAGAGCACAACTGACGAGGAATCCACGACCGGTCTCAGGTATCGCGAGCACGTACAGCGCGGCAGCCACATCCTGCTCTTCGTTCGCCGGTACAAGAACACCGATATCGGTGGCCCCGCGCCCTGGATGCTCCTTGGGCCTGCCCGCTATGTGTCCCACACAGGAAGCAAGCCCATGGCGATCACGTGGGAGCTCGACCAGGAGATGCCGGCCGATGTGTGGACGTACTCAGCGATCGCGTCGAACTAATCCTCCTGGGCGAGGATGCTGACCGCCCCTTCGAAGCCGCTCTCCGCCTCGAAGTGCATCTGCGCCCGGTCTAGCGCATCGTCAGGGTCGCAACCATGCGCCTGGAGCCAGTGAAGGAGGTCGGCGATCAGATCGATCGCCACCTCCTCCGCTACTGCGACACCCACTCGACCTGAACCAGACACCGCCCCTGGACGCCCACCGCCATAGAGCAGCAGGTGCTCCGCTGCTCGTGCCACTCTCGGGCTGTCGGCCACTACATCGGCAATTCCTGCTCCCGTCTCGACCTCGCACCACACGGTCTTTGAGTCACCGCAGAGAATGACCCCCCAGCGTTGCTTGGACACTGCGTCGACGACGGCCATCCCTCGCCCCGACTCCGCTTCGGGGGCGGCGTCCAGGAGTGTCGGAAGTGCCCGGGCGTCGGAGTCACGCATTTCGATGCGCAGATAGGCGCCCCGGACGGCCACCGTGAGGCACACGGCCGTGCCCTCCCCCACGTGACGAATGACGTTTGACGCCAACTCCGCAACGCAGATCTGGGCTGCTTCAACCACATCCGGCAGACCCCAAAGGGTCAATCGCAGCTTCAACGTGCGTCGAAGACCCGCTACTTCATGAGGCTCAGCCGAGAAGCGCTGCACCCAGGGCTCCCGCCGGGCGCATTCATTCGCATAGATCATCGCTACCTACTTCCCGCGCACCACACGCGCTGCGTCACCACGATCACCCACAGTGAGAGATTCTCAGTGCGCATCCCTTCGTGCAACGTGCATATCGAGATTCCCTCTAAGGAGTGATTGGCCATCCGCCCCACTTCCGATGAGATGGAACACCCGCTACCGCAGGAGGGTTTGACATGGCTGGTTCCCCAACCGCCCGCCGTCGCCGACTGGCGATCGAGCTCAAGAAGCTCCGCGAGGAGAACGGCTTCACTTGCAGCTACGTAGGCAAGGAGCTGGACTGGAGCAGCTCGAAGGTCAACCGCATGGAGACAGGGCAAGGACGGGTACAGCCGTCTGACGTCGACGCACTGTGTCGCTTCTACGGAACACCCGATGACCTGCGCGACCTCCTCAAGTCCTTGGCCAAGGAGTCAAAGACCAAGGGGTGGTGGCACGCCCATGGAGATGCGGTGCCTTCGTGGTTCTCCGTGTACGTGGGCCTAGAGCAAGCCGCATCCAGCTTGCGCAGCTACCACAGCGAGTTCGTTCCTGGGCTTCTCCAGACCCCTGACTACGCCTCGGAGCAGAGCCGCGCCTGGGTCGACCACACCGCCGATGAGATTCAGCGCATGGTCGACGTACGCATGCGGCGTCAGGACCTCTTGGCGGGTGAGAGCGCGCCCGACGTGTGGACTGTCGTGCACCAGAGCGCGCTGATGCACATGGTGGGAGGCCGACAGGTCATGGCGGGGCAGCTCGAACGTATGCTGGAAATCGCGAAGTTGAAGAACGTGACGATCCAGGTCCTGCCGTTCGATGCGGGCGCCTACCCCACGACAGGGGCGTTCACCGTCCTCGGCTTTCCGGAGCAGGAGGACCCTGACGTGGTGTACCGGGAGGGGCTGACAGACTCCGTCTATCTCGAGCACCCCACGGATGTGGCCCTCTACACGAAGGCGTTCGACCATCTTCGTGCGCTAGCTCTGAGTCCGCAGCGATCAGGCTTGCTGATCAAGAGAGTTCTGGAGGAGCATTCCCAATGACGCTCACCCCAAGTGTGCAGTGGCGCAGGAGCAGTTACAGCAACGGCATGGGTGGAGAGTGCGTCGAGGTCGCAACCGACGTTTCTGTAGTAGCTGTACGAGACTCCAAGGCGCCTCTAGGCCCTCAGATCACCATGAGCCCTCCCACTTGGAAGATATTCGCGGGAGCGATTCAGTCAGGAAACCTTGGCTAAACGATTGATTGGCTGGGGTCGCGGATGATCGCTCCAGCCCGGTCGAGGAAGGCTGAGTGCGCCTGCGTCATCTCGCGGCTCGCTCGTTCCCACTGGGCCCACTCTGGACTCTGCCGTCCAGGAGCAGGAGAACGGCCGCCCTGCGCCAACCTGAGGGCTTGCGTCGCCTCGAGCGTGCTCACCGTCACGTCACTCGCGAGGCGAATCACTTCTTCTGGCCCCCATAGGGCGAGCTGCCTCGTACATGATTGCAAGGCCAGGCTGCGATCCCTGAGCTCATCGCGCGCGTCATCCGATAGCCGCCCACCCGCCCGTATGCCGGGTGCCGCTCGCGCCAGTGTGTCCTCGACCGCGGAATGAGCGTCAAGCAGCCGCCCGTAAGCCTGCTGTCGCTGCCCTCGCACCCACTGAAGGTGCTCGGCAACGGCCTGACCTTCAACTTGCAGGCGCGCTGCCTCAACTGCACTTGTTCCGCCGAACTTTGCCGCTCGCAAGGACAATGCTCCACCAGCGATCGCGCCGGCAACCGCCGCAACAATCCCAACGCCAGCCGCCAGCACCGCAGCCACTCCCTGATCCATACCCCGTATCGTCCCTCGCTGCGAGTGATCTGCCAAAGCGCAATGCTGACAAGCTGGTTGGCCCCCAAGGGCTCGTGTCGATCAGGCGGACTAGCCTCTACAGCATGACGACATCCGCCCTCACGATCAGCCCCGGAGATGTCCGTACGCGTGCGGAGATCCGTCAGGAGTTAGGAGGGAGCCCTCAAGGCGGGATATGTCCATCAGAGTCCAAGAAGACCGTTGTCCTCTTCTCTGACATCAAAGCTGGTGAGCCGTACGGCTACCGCGATGGATGGCTTGCCGAAGAGGATGACCTCGGCCCCCTCTTCGCGTACACCGGAGCAGGCACGAAAGGTCACCAGACCTTTGGAGGGCTCTACGGCAAGGGCAACTCCGCTGTGCTCGATCACGCCGCACGTGGACGCACCCTCCATCTGTTCATCGCTGACGGGAAGGTTCAGGGATCCGGCGCTCGGACGCATCGCTACATCGGCCCCTTCGAGGTTGATGAACGCGAACCGTACCAACTGCGACAGGCTCGCGATGAGAACCAGGAGGACCGAAGCGTCATCGTCTTCCGCTTACGCCCGACCGGCGAGTTCTATCGCTCCGACGGTCACACACTGCCCAGGGCGAAAGCGACCCGGCCCATCTTCTTTCGCGCCAGGGAAGCAACTCGCCTAGCCAGGGCTCAACGTAAGCAGCGAAACCAGCACCGCAACCTCACGCCCGATGAAGTTGTCGCGCAGCGGCGTGATGAGTTGAGCGAGAGCTACGAGAGCCGGTTGACCGATGCGGGCCACTCAGTCGGCCGTCTACAGGTAGAGATCAAAGACAAGACATACAGCCTCATCAGTGACCTTTACGATGAAAGCGACAACACTCTCTACGAAACAGCGGGCAGTACGTCGCGCGAGGCGGTCAGGAACGCGCTGGCGCAGCTCTTGGACCTCAGTAGATATCTACGACTGATGGAGCACAGCCAGCCACTCCGGCTCATGGTTCTCTCACCTGAGCTCCCCGACGCGGACATTCGAGAACTCCTCGATGAACACAACGTGGGCGTCATCTACCGCAACGAAACGGGAGACTTCTCAGAGTTCCAGGGTGAACGACGTGCACCGGGCGGCGGCACTGTAGCCCCGAGCTTCCCCTGTGCGGAGTGCCCAGCTCTGAGTAGCTAGCAGTTGCGACAGAGCGCACGCTCGGCCGCGAAGTGCCGTAAGCCCACTCGCTTCTTGGCCATGGTCGCGCCTCCACGCCTTGAGTAAAGGGCGCTCCGCTGCGCTGCGCGTCGGCTTCGCCGATTGCGCTTCGCTTCACCCTTGACTCAAGGCGTTCCAGCGCGAGGGAGAAGCAAGCGAGCAGGCCGGAGAGGTGGGGCCACGCCCTCGCAGGTCAGGGGTGCCGGGTGGGTGGCGGCTGCCCGTCGTGGGTGGGCGCGTTCCGCTTCGTCGGGCACGTCCGGTCTCGTCAAGCGGCTGTCGACCGGTTGGGGCGCTGACTGGCGCGGCGGCTGTCCTGTTATGCCCAGCCGGTACCACTCTGACCGCTCCTGAGAGGGGCGGCGTAATCTCGGCTGCGGATCCGCAGGCACAGCTGTGGATGACCCATCGCCTACGCCGGGAGGCCTCATGCCCCGCATCTCCACCGCCCCCATAGCCGCCGCTGGGCTCATCGGCGGGTACGCCACCGCCCGGTTCACCAAGAAGCGGCCCCTCGGTGGGGCCGTGCTCGCCGTGGCGGGGGCCGCCGCCGGGCAGCAGTGGCGGAAGGCCGCCGGCGGGAAGACCGCTGCCGCACTCGGGGGCGTCTACGTCGCCGCGTTCGCCGGGTCGCATCCGCTCGCCAAGAAGGTCGGCGCCTGGCCCGCCGTGTTCGGGGTCGCCGGGGCCGTCGCCGCCGCGTCGTACGTGCTGGTGGACCGGCGGCAGGGCTAGGACAGCGGGCCTCTCGTGGCCCGGTCCGCGAGCCACGCCACCACCAGCGCCCCCGCCCCCATGACCAGCGTGAAGGACGCCCACGCCACCTGCCACGCGTCCGCGTCCGGCGTGGGGTGGGTGTCGAGGGAGACGAACAGCAGCGTCGACGGTGGGGCCGCCACCGTCAGCAGGGTCCAGACCGGGCGGTCCCGGATGCCGGAGTAGGCCGCCAGCGCCGCAAGGGCGAGGGTGAGCGCCGTCAGGCCCAGGGCCGTCACCGGGGACGTCTCGTCGATCGCGCCCGGGGCCTCGGGGCGGTTGCGCAGGTCCCAGGGGAGACACACCACGTACGCGGTCGCCGCCAGCGCGGCGCCCAGCAGGCGTGTCGCGTACCTCGGCAGCGGCCTGCTCTTCGGGAGAGGGGTCAGCAGCGCCTTCGCCTTCTTCATGGGCGTGGGTATGGGTGCGGATGTCGGTGTGGGTGTGGGCATGAGGTCGACGGTGCCTTCCCTGGCTGTCGGGGCGACAGAGTATGCGTACTCAGGTTCGGGCGCGGCTCGTGCGTGCGCCCCCGGTCGCCTTCGCCGCCGCGCCCACCGCGGAGAGGCGCCCCGCGATCCCCCGGACGACGGTGCCCCACGCCCCGCCCCCCCTACGCCCCCAGCAGCCGCGACACCGTATAGATCACGAGCCCCGCCAGGGAGCCGACCACCGTGCCGTTGATCCGGATGAACTGGAGGTCCCGGCCGATGTGCGCCTCGATCTTCTTCGAGGTGTGCTCGGCGTCCCAGCCCGCCACGGTGTCGGTGATGAGCGAGGTGATCTCGTCGCGGTACGTCGTGACCACGTAGACCGCCGCGCCCTCCACCCAGCCGTCGACCTTCTGCTGGAGCCGGCCGTCCGTCGCCATCCGCGCGCCCAGCGAGAGCAGCGAGGCCCGCACGCGCAGGCGCAGCTCGCTGCGCTCGTCCTCGGCGGCGGCGACGATCATGGAACGCACCGCCGACCACGTCGAGGCGATCAGGTCCTGCACCTCGCCGCGCGCGAGGATCTCCCGCTTGAGGCGCTCCACGCGCGCGCGGGTGTCCGAGTCGGACTGGAGGTCGGCGGCGAAGTCGGACAGGAAGCGGTCGACGGCGCCGCGCGCGGGGTGCTCGGGCATGTCCCGCATCTCGGTGACGAAGCGGAGCAGCTCCTTGTAGACCCGCTCGCCGACCTTCTTGTCGACGAACCGCGGGGTCCAGCCGGGCGCGCCGCCCTGCACCGCGTCCATCACCGAGTCGGCGTGCTCGACGAGCCAGTCGTGGGCGCGTACGCAGACGAGGTCGACGACCCGCTTGTGGCCGCCGTCCGCGACGACCTTCTCCAGCATCTTGCCCATGCCGGGGGCGATCTCCTGGGCGTCGGCGCGGCGCGTGACGGCCTCGCCGACGACGGCCTGCACGTCGGAGTCGCGCAGGACGGTCAGGGCGCCGCGCAGGGCCGTGGCGAGCTCCGCGGTGACGCGGTCGGCGTGCGCGGGCTCGGCGAGCCAGGCGCCGAGGCGGCCGCCGATGCCGACGGCGTGCAGACGGCCGCGCACGACGTCGGCGGAGAGGAAGTTCTCCCCGACGAAGTCGCCGAGGGAGGCGCCCAGTTGGTCCTTCTTGTTCGGGATGATCGCCGTGTGCGGGATGGGCAGGCCGAGCGGGTGGCGGAACAGCGCCGTGACGGCGAACCAGTCGGCGAGCGCGCCGACCATGCCGGCCTCGGCCGCGGCGGCGACATACCCCGCCCAGGCACCGGCGCCGGAGTTCTGCGCCCACTTCGCCAGGACGTAGACGAGGGCGACGAAGACGAGGAGTCCCGTCGCCGTGATCTTCATCCGGCGGACGCCGCGGCGCTTCTCCTCGTCGGCGGCGCTGTAGGTGAAGCCGCCGGGGCCGACCGGGCCCGCCGGACCGCTCGGACCGCCGCCCGGCGCGCCACCGCCACCGCCACCGCGCGGGCCCTTGCCGCCCCGCGCGCCGCCTCCCGAGGCGTCGCCGCCACTCAGCGCGCCATCGCCCCCCTCTGCGCCATTGGGGGATCCGTCTGCTCCGAACGGGGCGCCGCTTGAAGAGCGAACTTCACGGGCATGCTGACGGTCGTCCCCGTTGCCCGGTTCAGTCGCTTCCTCCGCGTTTGTGCTTTCCACTCACTTCACCTGGCCCGTTCGCCTCGTCCTCATCCGCATTGTCCCCGCGTGGTGTGTCGTACGCCCCTTCATGACGGACTCCTGGAACGGACGACAAGTTCCCGGCGTCTCATGGGACGGAGGGGGGCAGTGTCGGCCGCCTCACGGCCCATGACGCATCATGGGGTGATCACACCGGAGCCTCGGAGCTCCCCCTGCCCGAGGAGAAAGAGCCCGCATGACCAAGCGTCACGGTTATGCCCTTCTCGCCGCGGTCCTCGCGGTCATAGTGGTGGTCTCCGCCGCCATATACCTCGGTGTCTCAGGCACCGACGACGGCTCAAAGGACACCATCAGCGCGGGTCCGCGCACGCCGCGCAACTCCGCCGCGCCCGCCTCGTCGGGCACCTGGGTCGGCTCCTGGGCGGCCTCGCCCGCCGGCGCCGAACCGGGCACGGCGCAGAAGGGGTTCGCCGGCCGCTCCATCCGCAACGTCGTGCACACGAGCGTCGGCGGCACCAGCGCCCGCATCACCCTCTCCAACCTCTACGGCACCACGCCGCTGAGCGTCACGCACGCCTCGGTCGCCCTGGCCTCCGCCACGAACGACCCGGCCGCCGCGCCCGGCACGCTGCGCCGCCTCACCTTCAACGGCAACACCTCGGTGGTCATCCCGCCGGGCGCCCAGGTGATGAGCGACGCGGCCCGGCTGCGCGTCCCGCACGACGCCGACCTCCTGATCACCACGTACTCGCCGACCCCGTCGGGCCCGGTCACCTACCACCCGCACGCGCGCCAGATCAGCTACGTGGCCGACGGCGACCGCACCGAGGACCAGAGCGGCGCCGCGTACACCGAGCAGAGCCCGTTCTGGCGCTACCTCTCGGCGGTGGACGTGCTCAGCAACGAGACGGACGGCACCGTCGTCGTCTTCGGCGACTCCATCACCGACGGCATCTCGTCCACGATGGGCGCCAACCGCCGCTGGACCGACGTCCTCGCCGACCGGCTGCGCGACGAGTCGGGCGCGCCTCGCTACGGCGTCGTGAACCAGGGCATCAGCGGCAACCGCATCCTGTCCGACGGGCGCGGCCGGCCCGCCGCCAACCCGTCCGGCCTCTCCCGCTTCGACCGCGACGTCCTGGACCGCACCGGCGTCAAGGCCGTCGTGATAGCGCTCGGCGTCAACGACATCCTGCGCAACCCGCACCAGAACGACCCGGACCGCATCGTCGAGGGCCTGCGCGAGCTGACCCGCCAGGCCCACACGCGCGGGCTGCGCGTGGTCGGCGCGACGCTGATGCCGTTCGGCGGCCACCGCGGCTACGAGCCCCGTCTGGAGGCCGTCCGCCAGTCGGTGAACGAGCAGATCCGCTCCGGCCGGGTCTTCGACGAGTACGTCGACTTCGACCGGGCGCTGCGCGACCCGTACGACCCCCGCAAGCTGCGGACGCAGTACGACTCGGGGGACCACCTGCACCCCTCGGACGCGGGGTACCGGCGGATGGCGGAGACGTTCAACCTGTCCCACCTGAAGGGCTCGGCCGCGGCCGAGCTCTGAGGCGCCGCCGGGGCGCGGTGTCCGCGCCGCGCCCCTGACCGGCCGTCCCTCAGTCCCGGTCCCCGCGCTCCAGGCGGTGCCTGTCCTCGTGGCGCAGGCGGTGCCTCTCGGCGCGCTCCCAGTGCGCCGCGCGGCGCTCCTCCCGGGCGTCCAGCTTCGCCTGGCGCCGCTCCTCCTTGATCCGCAGCTTCTCCATCCTGCGGATCTTGCGGTCCACGCCCACGCCGCCCATCAGGGCGAAGCCCTTGACGACCACGCGGGGCGAGCCGGGCGTGCCCTCGCCGGTCGCCTGGTCGTCGACGCCGCCCATGATGCCGAAGCCCTTGACGACCACGTTCATCTCCGGCGGCACGATCACCTGTATGCCGCCCATGATCGTGAAGCAGCGGATCTCCACGTCGGGGGAGGCGAAGTACGCCTCGCGCAGGTCGATCTCGCCGCCGCCCCACATCGCGAACGCGGTGAAGACCCGGCCGACCGTCCAGCCGCCCTTGCGGCCGAAGCCGCTCCAGATGGCGAAGCCGCCGACCGACGACGGCTCGCCGGTCACCATGCGCTGGGCCCAGTCGATGGCGCTGGAGTCCTCGTCCACCGGGTGCTTCACCATGGACACCTTGGCGGCGGCGTGCGACGGCAGGTCGCGGGTGATCGGCTCCAACTCGCCGTACGTACGCGCCTTGTACGTCGCGTCGAGGCGCTCCTCGAACTCCGTCATGTCCAGACGGCCCTCGGCCATCGCGTCCCGGAGCTGTTCGGCGACCCGCTCGCGGTCGGCGTCGGAGGCCCGCAGGTCGGCGCCGGGGAGTTCGGGGGGTGTCCCGCCGGAGGATGCAGCTTCGCTCATACAGTGCAGCCTACGAGGTCGGCTTCTCCGCGTACATCTTGGCGATGACCGCCTCGATGTCCGGTTCCCTGACGGAGAGATCGACCATGGGGTACCGCTCGGCGATCCGCGCGACGAGCGGAGCGGCCGACTCCGCTGCCGGGAAGGCCAGCCACTGGCGCGGGCCCTCCACCTTCACCACCCGCGCCGACTCGGCCTCGATCGGCGGAAGTTCACGTTCCAGATCCACCACGAGGGTGCGCTCGCTCTCCCCCGCCTCGTGCAGCCCCGCCAGCGCGCCGTCGTACATCAGCCGCCCGTGGTCGATCACCATCACGCGCTTGCACAGCTGCTCGATGTCGGTCAGGTCGTGCGTGGTGAGCAGGACCGTCGTACCCGACTCGGCGTTCAGGCCCCGCAGGAAGCCCCTGACTTTCGCCTTGCTGATCACGTCGAGGCCGATCGTCGGCTCGTCCAGGTACAGCACCTCCGGGTCGTGCAGCAGCGCCGCCGCGATGTCGCCGCGCATCCGCTGGCCCAGCGAGAGCTGACGCACGGGGACGTCCAACAGCGCGCCGAGCTCCAGGAGTTCGACGCACCGGTCGAGGTTCTCGGCGAAGCGCCGGTCCGGGATCCGGTACATGCGGTGCATCAGGCGGTACGAGTCGATCAGCGGCAGGTCCCACCACAGCGTCGTGCGCTGCCCGAAGACGACGCCGATGCGCCGGGCCAGGCGGGTGCGCTCGCGGGACGGGTCGATGCCCGCGACGCGCAGCCGTCCGCCGCTCGGCGTGAGGATGCCCGTCAGCATCTTGATCGTCGTCGACTTCCCGGCGCCGTTGGGCCCGATGTAGCCGACCATCTCGCCGCGCGGCACCGTGAAGGAGATCCCGTCGACGGCCCGCACCTGGTGCCGCTCGCGCCGCAGGAACCCGGTCTTCTTGCGTACGTCGAAGACCTTCTCCACGCCGTCGAGCTCGATGAGGTCTGGTTCCACGGCAGTTCAGCTCCCTGTGCTGCGGTACGAACGAAGGCCCGCGCGCCAGGCCAGACCGGCCAGCGCGAGACAGCAGACCGCCACCAGCGGCGGCGTGAACGCCACCCACCGCGGCAGGTCCAGCGGATAGGGCCGCCCCAGCACGTACAGACCGGGCAGCCAGTTGACGAAGGCGAGCGGCAGCACGAAGGTGACGCCGCGCAGCAGCTCCTTGGCGAAGACGGTCGGCGGGTACTGGAGCAGCGTCGTGCCGCCGTACGTGAAGGCGTTCTGCACCTCGGCGGCGTCCTGCGCCACGAACTGGAAGGCCCCGCCCGCCACGAACACGGACCCGAAGATGACCGCGCCGCACACCAGCATCAGCGGCACCATCAGGACCTTGACCACGCTCCAGTCGACGTCCACGGCCACGAGCGCGTACCCGAGGACGAGCGCGCCCTGGGTGACGCGGCCGATCCGGTGCAGCCCGAACCGGTCCCCGGCGACCTGCGCGATCACCGGGGCGGGCCGCACGAGCAGCGTGTCCAGCGTGCCGTCGCGCACGCGCCGGCCGAGCCGGTCCATGGAGCCGATGGCGAGGTCCGCGACCCCGAACGCGGTGCACGAGACGCCGTACAGGAACGCGATCTCGGGCAGCGCGTAGCCGCCGAGGCGGTCCACCTGCGAGAACATCAGCAGGATCGCCACGAAGTCGAAGGCGGTCACCGCGAAGTTGCCGAGCGCGGTCATCGCGAACGACATGCGGTACGCCATGAGGGAGCGGATCCACATGGCGGAGATCAGCCGGTAGGCGCGCAGCCCTTCGCGCACGCGGGACGGGCCGGGCTCCCCGAGCGACTCAGCCACCCTGGACCACCACCCGTCGCGTGGCGACCGCCTGGAGGAGGCGCCCGGCCGTGAGCAGCGCCGCCGCCCAGCCGATCTGGAAGGCGTACGCGCGCAGCAGCCCGGCGCCCGTGTACGTGCCGAGGAAGACGTCCGCCGGCACCTGGAGCTGCGCCGACCAGGGCAGCGCGCGGGCGAGCTCGCCGAGGGCGCCCGGGAAGACGTTCAGCGGGAGCAGCATCCCGGAGAAGAAGCTGCCCGCGAGCATCGCGATCTGTGTCACGCCCGCGCCGTCCATCAGCCAGAACGCGGCGAGCGCGACCAGGAAGCGGGTCGCGTAGCTGACCAGCACGCCGAGCACCACGGCGAGCAGGAACGCCACCCAGCGCAGCGCGTCCGGGGGCAGCGTCAGGTCGAAGACGAGCGCGCCGAAGACCATCGGCAGGACTCCGCGGCCGAGGAGCTGGAACGCGGCCCGGCCCAGGTCGGCCGCCAGCCACCAGGCCTGGAGGTCGGCGGGCCGGTACAGGTCGATCGCGATGTCGCCGGTGCGGATTCGCTCGATCAGTTCGTTCTCGAAGCCGCCGCCCATGAGCGCCATCACGGTGAGCAGTCCCTGCCCGAGCCACACGTAGGTGAGGGCCTGGGACTGGTCGTAGCCGCCGAGGCCCGGCCGCTCGTCCCAGAGCGCGAGATAGGTGTAGGCGAGAATGAGCCCGAAGACGGTGTTGGTGAACACCCCGGCCGCCGTCGCGATCCGGTACGTCGCGTATCTCCGGAAGCCCCCTTCGGCGACGGCCGCGTACAAACGGAACCGTCCTGTACGCACGAGCATCCCTTTCACAGTGAGCCTCGTCCCGAATCGGACCAAAGCGACGGAGCGTAGTGCGATCGGTGTCGCTCGTGCCAGGCATTTTCGGCGCCGGGGCGCGTGCCTGATCACGAAGGGGTGTGGCGACGGTGTGCAATGGGGTTTACGAGGCGTACTGGACGTACGACGCTAACCGGGAGTTCCGCGAGAGATGAGCGACGAGCCGCAGCAGCAGGATCCTGCCGGGCACCAGGGCTGGACGCCCAGGGAGCCGCAGGACACGCCCGCCGGCACCCCCAAGGACCCGGCCGAGGGGGCGAAGGGACCGGCGCGGGGAGCGGCCGCGGAGCGGGCGGAGACGGCGAAGACGGCGGACCCGGCTTCCGCGGCGCCTGCGGAGCCCGCGGGCTCGGCGGGCTCCGGGACGCCGGAGAGAGCCGCCGGAGCCCCGCAGACGGCCTCCGGGACGCCCCAGGCGGGCGCTGGGGCCCCTCAGGCGGGTGCCGGGGCGGCTGAGGCGGGCTCCGTGCCCCAGGCGGGCGCCGGGGCGGCTGGAGCCGCCGCCGGGAGCGCGGCGGTGGGCGCGGGGGCCGGTGCGGCGGGCGCGGGCGGTGCGGGCGGTACAGGTGGCCCGGACGGCACGGGCGGCACGGGCGGCGGGGACGGCACCGGCGGCTCGGACGGCACCGGCGGGAAGAAGCCGAAGAAGCCCAAGCGCCCCAAGCGCAAGGGCTGGCGGCGGATCTTCCCGACCTGGCGCATGGTCCTCGGCGGCTTCGTCCTGCTGATCCTGCTCTGCGTCGGCGCCTTCATGGCGGGCTACATGCTGGTCGACATCCCGCCGGCGAACGCCGCCGCGACCAAGCAGAGCAACGTCTACCTGTACTCCGACGGCACCCAGATCGCCCGGGACGGCGAGGTCAACCGCGAGAAGGTGCCCCTCAAGCAGATCCCGCTCAAGGTGCAGCACGCCGTGCTCGCCGCCGAGGACCGCGACTTCTACGGCGAGTCCGCGGTCGACCCGAAGGCGATGATCCGCGCGGCCTGGAACACCGTCACCGGCAAGGGCAAGCAGTCGGGCTCCACCATCACCCAGCAGTACGTGAAGAACTACTACCTGGGCCAGGAGCAGACGGTCACCCGCAAGGTGAAGGAGTTCTTCATCTCCATCAAGCTGGACCGCGAGGTCAGCAAGGACGACATCCTCGCGGGCTATCTGAACACCAGCTACTTCGGCCGCAACGCCTACGGCGTCCAGGCCGCCGCCCAGGCCTACTACGGCAAGGACGTCGAGGACCTCTCCGTCGGCCAGGGCGCCTACCTCGCGACGCTGCTCAACTCCCCCAACGCGTACGACGTCGCCACCCACCCCGAGAACAAGTCCCGCGCCACCGGCCGCTGGAACTACGTCCTGGACGGCATGGTCAAGGAGGGCTGGCTCAGCAAGTCCGAGCGGGCGGGCATGAAGTTCCCGATGCCCGACGAGGCCAAGGGCGCGGCGGGCCTGTCCGGGCAGCGCGGCTACGTCGTCAAGGCCGTCGAGGACTACCTCACGTCCAACAAGATCATCGACGAGGAGACGCTGGCCAAGGGCGGCTACCGCATCACCACGACGCTCCAGAAGGACCGTCAGGAAGCCTTCAAGGAGGCCGTCGAGGACCAGGTGATGTCGAAGGTCGACAAGGGCGCCCGCAAGGTCGACCGCAACGTCCGCGCGGGCGGCGCCTCCATCGACCCGGCCACCGGCAAGGTCGTCGCGATGTACGGGGGCATCGACTACACGAAGCAGTACGTCAACAACGCGACGCGGCGTGACTACCAGGTCGGCTCGACCTTCAAGCCGTTCGTCTTCACCTCCGCGGTGGAGAACGGCTCGGTCACCCAGGACGGCCGCACGATCACCCCGAACACCGTCTACGACGGCACCAACAAGCGTCCGGTGCAGGGCTGGAGCGGCGGGCTGTACGCGCCCGAGAACGAGGACCAGGTCAACTACGGCGACATCACCGTCAGCCAGGCCACCGACAAGTCCGTGAACTCGGTGTACGCGCAGATGGCCGTCGACGTCGGCTCCGACAAGGTCAAGGACACCGCGATCGCCCTCGGCGTCCCGGAGAGCACCCCCGACCTCACCGCCTCCCCCTCCATCGCGCTCGGCCCGTCCACCGCGAGCGTCCTGGACATGACCGAGGCGTACGCGACGCTGGCCAACCACGGCAAGCACGGCACGTACACGATCGTCGAGAAGATCACCAAGAACGGCGAGGAGGTCGAGCTGCCGGGCAAGGACACCAAGCAGGCCGTGTCCCGCGAGGCCGCCGACACCACCACGTCGATCCTCCAGAGCGTCGTCCAGGGCGGCACCGGCACGGCGGCGCAGGGCGCGGGCCGTCCGGCCGCGGGCAAGACCGGCACCGCCGAGAACGACACGGCGGCCTGGTTCGCGGGCTACACCCCCGACCTCGCCACCGTCGTCGCCGTCATGGGCCAGGACCCGGACACCGGCGCGCACACCCCGCTGTACGGCGCCCTCGGCGAGCAGCGCATCAACGGCGGCGCCTACCCGGCGCGCGTCTGGGCGCAGTTCACCAAGGCCGCCCTGGAGGGCAAGCCGGTCAAGGACTTCGATCTTGAGCTGGAGCAGGGCGCGGACGTGCCGGTCGTGCCCGACCCGGCCACCGGCGGCGCCACCACGGGCGACCAGGACACCGGCGGCACCACGGACGGCGGTGCCACCACGGGTGACCAGGACACCGGCGGCACCACGACCGGCGGCCAGGACGACGGCGGCGCGACCACCGGGGGCCAGGACACCGGCGGGCAGAACGGCGGCCAGACCGGCGGCCAGACGGGTGGTCAGACCGGCGGCCAGGCCACCGGAGGCACCGCGGACGGTGGCGCCACGGACGGCGGGGCGACGAACGGGGGCGCCACCCAAGGCGGCCCGACGGGCGGCGGCACCGATACGGGAGGCGGCGGCACGACCACCGAGGGCGGCGCCACGGACGGGGGTGCGCTGGGCGGCCTCACGGACGGCTAGCGCCCCCTCCGGGGGGCGTCAGTGGCCGGAGGTCGCCTTCAGGCCGACCACGGCCACGAGCAGGAGACAGACGAAGAAGATCCGCGCGGCGGTGACGGGCTCACCCAGAATCACCATGCCCAGCACCGCCGCGCCGGCCGCGCCGATGCCGACCCACACGCCGTACGCCGTACCGATGGGCAGCGTCTTGGCGGCGTGCGACAGCAGCATCATGCTCGCGACGATGCCCGCGCCCGTGAACACGCTGGGCCACAGCCGGGTGAATCCGTCGGTGTACTTCATCCCGATCGACCAGCCGACCTCGAGCAGACCGGCGACGATCAACAGAACCCAGGCCATGACGGCACCTCCGACACACGGAACGCGCGCACGCGTTGCTTGAAAGGGGGTGCGTCGTCTTTGCGGAATCCCGGTACGGCGCGTCTCGTCGGGGTCCCTCCAAGGTAGCAAAGGGCACGCGGAAGGGGCTGGTGACGATGGTCACCAGCCCCTTCCGCGCGTACTGCCGACTGCGGGCGTACCGCCGACTACAGGTACAGGCCCGTCGAGTCCTCGGAGCCCTCGAACCGGTCGGCGGCCACGGCGTGCAGATCGCGCTCGCGCATCAGGACGTAGGCCACGCCCCGCACCTCGACCTCGGCGCGGTCCTCCGGGTCGTACAGGACCCGGTCGCCCGGCTCGACCGTACGGACGTTCTGCCCGACCGCGACCACCTCGGCCCAGGCGAGCCGCCGGCCCACGGCCGCGGTCGCGGGGATGAGGATGCCGCCGCCGGAGCGCCGCTCGCCCTCGCCGGTGTCCTGCCGCACGAGCACGCGGTCGTGCAGCATGCGAATGGGCAGCTTGTCGTCGTGGTGGGTCTTCTCGCTCACGCCCCGAACCTACCTGTCCCGGCGGGAACCGTGGGCTCCCGGGTCGGCGGCCGTGACGACTCCCCCGCCGGACGGGGTCAGTCGCCGCGCCGCCGCGAGCTCACCACGAGGAGCCCCACCAGGCCCACGGCCACGAGGGCCACCGGGACGATGCGCTCGATACGGGGCGAACCGTCCTCCGTGACGAGCTGTCCCCTGACGTCCGAGACGAAGCGGTTCGCCCCTACGTACGCCCGGCCCAGTGAGTTGTCCACGCTCGCGACGACCTTCGCCTTCGCGTCGCCGACGATCGTCTTCGGGTGGACCCGCACCCCGATCTCGTCGAGCGTCTCGGCCAACTGGTCGCGCCGGCGCTTGATGTCCGCCTCGATCTGCGCAGGGGTCCTGGCATCCGCATCCGACACCGCGCTGCCTCCGTGGTCGTATCCGAGAGTGAGTGAACGTGTGACCCACAGTCTGTTGCCCCACAGTCTGTCAGCTTCACGGTCACCGCACCCCACGGCACCCCCATTACGCTCGTGACCGTCACTGCCCCCCCCTCGCGAGGAGACCGAGAGACATGAGCGAGCGACTCCAGCCCGGCGACACCGCCCCCGCCTTCACCCTGCCCGACGCCGACGGCAAGGACGTCTCGCTGGCCGACCACAAGGGCCGCAAGGTCATCGTGTACTTCTACCCGGCCGCGCTCACCCCCGGCTGCACCAAGCAGGCCTGCGACTTCACGGACAACCTCGACGCGCTCACGGCCGCCGGGTACGACGTCATCGGCGTCTCCCCCGACAAGCCGGAGAAGCTCGCGAAGTTCCGCGAGAAGGAGAACCTCAAGGTCACGCTGGTCGGCGACCCCTCCAAGGAGACCCTGGAGGCGTACGGCGCCTTCGGCGAGAAGAAGCTGTACGGCAAGGTCGTGACCGGCGTCATCCGCTCGACCGTGGTCGTCGACGAGGAGGGCAAGGTCGAACACGCCTTCTACAACGTGAAGGCGACCGGCCACGTGGCGAAGATCATCAGGGACCTCGGCATCTGACCCACGCGCCGCCGCGGACCCACTGTGACGAAGGCCCCCTCCCGGGGGCCTTTCGTTTGCAATGGCCATCTTGGAGCAAGTGATCCCGGGGAACATGCCCGAAGAACGAAAGGATCCACTCCATGGCGGCCCACGAAGAGACCGAGGCCGACGCCGAGGCGGTCAAACGCCATCGCGCCCTGTTCCGGGCCGTGAAACGCCGCAGGAATCCACCGCTGCGGCGCACCGACATCACGGTCACGGACGAGGCCGCGGTGAAACGGGCGGTCAAGGCGGCCTCGCTCGGCAACGCCATGGAATGGTTCGACTTCGGCATCTACAGCTATCTGGCCGTCACCATCGGCCACGTGTTCTTCCCGTCCGGGAACGACACGGCACAGCTGATCTCGTCCTTCGCGACCTTCGCCGTGTCGTTCCTGGTACGCCCCATCGGCGGCATGGTCTTCGGCCCGATGGGCGACAAGATCGGCCGCAAGAAGGTCCTCGCGCTGACCATGATCATGATGGCGATCGGCACGCTCGCCATCGGCCTGATCCCGTCCTACGCCTCGATCGGCTTCTGGGCCCCCGTCCTGCTGATCTTCTTCCGTCTGGTCCAGGGCTTCTCGACCGGCGGCGAGTACGGCGGCGCCTCCACCTTCATCGCCGAGTACGCGCCCGACAAGCGCCGCGGCTACTTCGGCAGCTTCCTGGAGATGGGCACCCTCGCCGGCTACACCGGCGCGGCGGGCCTCGTCCTCATCCTCAACAGCGCGCTCGGCTCGGACGCCATGGAGTCCTGGGGCTGGCGCATCCCGTTCCTCGTCGCCGGACCGCTCGGCCTCGTCGGCCTCTACCTGCGACTGCGCCTCGACGAGACGCCCGCCTTCCAGAAGCTGGAGGACGAGACCTACCACTCCGCCTCCGAGGGCGCCTCCGGCGTGGAGTCCACGGCCAAGGGCGACCTCGCGAAGATCTTCCGCGAGTACTGGCCGACGCTGCTCCTGTGCATCGCCCTGGTCGGCGCGTACAACATCACCGACTACATGCTGCTCTCGTACATGCCGACGTATCTCTCCGACGAACTCGGCTACGACGACTCCCACGGCCTCCTGATCCTCATCGGCACGATGGTCGTCCTGATGCTGATCATCACCCAGGTCGGCAAGCTCTCCGACCGCTTCGGCCGCAAGCCGCTCCTGATGACCGGCATGGTGGGCTTCCTGGTCCTCTCCGTCCCGGCGTTCCTGCTGATCAAGCAGGGCAGCCTGCTCGCGGTCTCCGCCGGCATGCTGCTGCTCGGCCTCTCCCTGGTCTGCCTGCTCGGCACGATGTCGGCGACGCTCCCGGCCCTCTTCCCCACCTCGGTCCGCTACGGCTCCCTCTCGGTGGGCTACAACCTCTCCGCCTCCCTCTTCGGCGGCACGGCCCCCCTGGTCATCACGGCCCTGATCAGCCTCACGGGCACGGACATGATCCCCGCGTACTACTCGATGGCCGCGGCCCTGGTCGGCATCATCGCGGTCGCCTGCCTGAAGGAAACGGCCCAGAAGCCCCTGGCGGGCTCCCCTCCGTCGGTGGAGACGAAGGAGGAAGCAGCGGAAATGGTGGAGTCCCAGGCTCCGGCGCCGAAGTTCTGAACCGCCCTCCGGCGAGCCGCCGACGCGCCGACGAGGTGCCCCACCCCGGCCATTACGATGGGCCCTGCGCGCGGCCGTGGTGGAATTGGCAGTCACGCTGGGTTTAGGTCCCAGTGGGGTAACTCCCGTGAGGGTTCGAGTCCCTCCGGCCGCACTGGACATGACGAAGGGCGCCCCCTCGGGGCGCCCTTCGTCATGTCTGTGCCACGCCTTGGGCGGCGTCAGGAACCCAACAACTCCCGCACCACCGGCACCAGCTCCCGGAACGCCTTCCCGCGATGGCTGATCGCGTTCTTCTCCGGCGCCGTCAGTTCCGCGCACGTGCGCGTCTCGCCCTCCGGCTGGAGGATCGGGTCGTAGCCGAAGCCGCCCGTGCCGGCGGGGGTGGTGCGGAGGGTGCCGAGGAGGCGGCCCTCGACCACGCGTTCCGTGCCGTCGGGGAGGGCGAGGGCCGCGGCGCAGGCGAAGTGGGCGGCGCGGTGTTCCGCGGCGATGTCGCCGAGCTGGGCCAGGAGCAGGTCGAGGTTGGCCTGGTCGTCGCCGTGGCGGCCGGCCCAGCGGGCGGAGAAGATGCCGGGGGCGCCGCCGAGGACGTCCACGCAGAGGCCGGAGTCGTCGGCGACGGCGGGCAGGCCGGTGGCCTTGGCGAGGGCGTGTGCCTTGAGCAGGGCGTTCTCGGCGAAGGTGACGCCGGTTTCCTTGACGTCGGGGATCTCGGGGTAGGCGTCCGCGCCGACGAGGTCGTGGGCGAGTCCTGCGTCGGCGAGGATCGCCTTCAGTTCCGTGATCTTGCCGGTGTTGCGGGTGGCGAGGATGAGGCGGGTCATGCCCCCAGTATCCCGGGGGCGCGACCCGCGTCCGTCACGGCGTGCAGACCTTGGTCAGTTCGCCCGCGGCGTCCGTGACCGGGCTGACGTCCGGGGTGGCGTCGCCGTTCTTGATGGAGTCGCGGACGTTGTCCACGGCCTTGTCGAGGTCGTCGACGGCCTTGTTGATGTCGGTGTTGTCGGTCTTGTCGCCGATCTTGTCGAGGTTCTTGCCGATGTCGTCGAGCGCCTTGTCCGCCTCGGCCGGGTTGTCGCCGGCGTTCTCGACGGCCTGCTGCAGGTCGGTGACGCTGTCGGCGATGGTGTCTGCGGTCTGTACGCAGTCGAGCGCCTTGTCGACGGCGCTGCAGCCGATGAGTCCGACGCCGGCCGGTACGGCGATCAGGAATGCGGCGACGGTGGTGGCGATACGACGGTGGCGCGCGGCCATGGTTCGGTCCCTCCCCAGGGGTGCGGACGGGCGCACGGTTCTGCCCGCGCGCCCGTACTCCTAACAACGCCCGTCAGGGGGTTGTTGGTTGCCTCTACCGGTGACTGTCGGTTGCGACCGGCGTGACTACGGCGTGGTGAGCGTGCCGTCGAGCGCCGCGCGCTGGTACGCGGCGAGCTCCTCGCAGCCGCCGACCGCGAGGTCGAGCAGCGCGTTGAGTTCCTTGCGGTCGAAGGGCTCGGCCTCGGCGGTGCCCTGGACCTCGACGAAGCGGCCGTCCCCGGTGCAGACGACGTTCATGTCGGTGTCGGCCTTCACGTCCTCCTCGTAGCGGAGGTCGAGCAGCGGTACGCCGCCGACGATGCCGACGGAGACGGCGCTGACGGTGTCGGTCAGCGGCTTGCGGCCGTGCTTGATCAGCTTCTTGCCCTGGGCCCAGGTGACGGCGTCGGCGAGGGCGACGTAGGCGCCGGTGATGGCGGCGGTGCGGGTGCCGCCGTCGGCTTGGAGGACGTCGCAGTCCAGGACGATGGTGTTCTCGCCGAGGGCCTTGTAGTCGATGACGGCGCGCAGCGAGCGGCCGATGAGGCGGCTGATCTCGTGGGTGCGGCCGCCGATCTTGCCGCGGACGGCCTCGCGGTCGCCGCGGGTGTTGGTGGAGCGCGGCAGCATGGAGTACTCGGCGGTGACCCAGCCTTCGCCGCTGCCCTTGCGCCAGCGCGGGACGCCTTCGGTGACGGAGGCCGTGCAGAAGACCTTGGTGTCGCCGAAGGAGATGAGGACGGAGCCCTCGGCGTGCTTGCTCCAGCCGCGCTCGATGGTGATGGGGCGGAGCTGTTCGGGGGTGCGACCGTCGATGCGGGGCGTTGAGGACATGCGTTGAGCCTAGCCTTTGCGCGACGCACGGATGGCCGCCCCCGAGACGGCGGCCGCAGTCCTTCTCGTCGCGCTGCGCGCTCGTCCTCAATCGCCGGACGGGCTGGTCACTCACGGCCGAGGGGCCCCGTCCTGTGGTCAGGACGGGGCCCCTCGGCGTGAGCGTGGGTCAGTCACTCACATCATGTCTTCGATGTCCGCGGCGATCGGGTCGGCGTCCGTGCCGATGACGACCTGGACGGCGGTGCCCATCTTGACGACGCCGTGGGCGCCGGCGGCCTTGAGGGCGGCGTCGTCGACCAGGGCGGGGTCCTTGACCTCGGTGCGGAGGCGGGTGATGCAGCCCTCGACCTCTTCGATGTTGTCGATGCCGCCGAGCCCGGCAACGATCTTCTCAGCCTTGCTGGCCATGGTGTTTCTCCCTGCTTTTAAAGGATGCGGCCTCGACGCACCGTAGGTCCGCTTTGTCACGGTAACGCACGGTTGGACCATCTTCGCGGGCGGTTACGGCAGTCGTGCCCAATGATGACGATCAAGGTGCCGTCCCCCACCGGCCGGCACTCCCACCCGTTCCGCAACTGGTCTACACCAGTTTTCAACGACCGCCAAACCTGGCTTGTTCCGGGAGGGACGCCGATGAGTTCCGACGCCGCAGCGGTGCCGCAGAAGAAGTGGTGGAACGGCCTGCTCCAAGGCCTCCAGAAGATGGGCCGCAGCCTCCAGCTGCCCATCGCGGTCCTGCCCGCAGCGGGCATCCTCAACCGGCTCGGCCAGCCCGACGTGTTCGGCGACGACGGCCTGGGCTGGACGAACGTGGCCAAGGTCTTCGCGGCGGCGGGCGGCTCCCTGCTCGACTCCTCGCTCGGCCTGCCCCTGCTGTTCTGCATCGGCGTCGCGATCGGCATGGCGAAGAAGTCGGACGGCTCCACGGCGCTCGCGGCGGTCGCCGGCTTCCTCGTCTACTACGCGGTCCTGCGCGCCTTCCCCGACGACTGCCCCGCGGACACCACCTTCGGCGGCGCGGGCATGTGGAGCGGGGTGTGCGTCGCCGAGGACGGGACGGTGGCGCAGGCCGCGTACCAGAATCCAGGGGTGTTCGGCGGCATCGTGATGGGCCTGCTCGCCGCCTGGTTCTGGCAGCGCTACCACCGCGTGAAGCTGGTCGACTGGCTCGGCTTCTTCAACGGCCGCCGGCTCGTGCCGATCATCATGGCCTTCGTCGGCCTGATCTTCGCCGGCATCTGCGTGTGGATCTGGCCGCCCATCGGTGACGCGCTGACCAGCTTCTCCAAGTGGCTGGTGGACCTCGGCTGGCTGGGCTCGGGCATCTTCGGCGTCGCCAACCGCGCGCTGCTCACGGTGGGCCTGCACCAGTTCCTGAACACCTTCGTGTGGTTCCAGTTCGGCGACTACACCAAGGCGGACGGCACGGTCGTCCACGGTGACATCAACCGGTTCCTGGCGGGCGACCCGACGGCGGGCCAGTTCACCTCGGGCTTCTTCCCGATCATGATGTTCGCGCTGCCCGCCGCGGCCCTCGCGATCACGCACTGCGCGCGCCCGGAGCGCCGCAAGGTGGTCGGCGGCATGATGCTCTCGGTCGGTCTGACGTCGTTCGTCACGGGCATCACCGAACCGATCGAGTACTCCTTCCTCTTCATCGCGCCGCTGCTGTACGCGCTGCACGCGGTGCTCACCGGTGTGTCGATGGCGGTGACGTGGGCGCTGGGCGTCAAGGACGGCTTCAGCTTCTCCGCGGGACTGATCGACTACGTCATCAACTGGAGTCTGGCGACCAAGCCATGGCTGATCATTCCGATCGGTCTGTGCTTCGCCGCGGTGTACTACGTCGTATTCCGCTTCGTCATCACGAAGTTCAATCTGCCGACCCCGGGACGTGAACCGGAGGAGGAGGCAGAGGCCTTGGACGCGGAGCAGACCAAGGCGTAGAGCCCGGCGCGGGACCGCCTCCCCGCCCCTTCCGCAAGGCCCTCGGACCTCGGTTCCGGGGGCCTTTGGTCTGCCATTTCCGGATATGGCTCAGGCCACAGGAATCGCAGGTTCCTTATGCCACCTTCACCGTGCTACAACAGGTCTACACCACTAATTGGTGTAGACCACGCGGCGTTCTCGCCGCGTCCCCCGGAGACGCCGCCGTCCCCCACTTCCTTGTCCCCAGGCGGCGCCTTGCCCTCCCCCAGCCTCCGGCCGGGGGTACCCCCTGGAGGAAGTTGTGTCCACGGCCAGTGCCGCACCCGCGGCCGACAAGAAAAAGGGCGCCGGCGTGATGGCCGTGCTGCAGCGGATCGGCCGCAGCCTCATGCTGCCGGTCGCCGTGATGCCCGCCGCCGCGCTCCTCGTGCGGCTCGGCGCCGACGACATGCTGGGCCGGGATTCCTTCCCGACCTGGATCACCAAGATCGCGACCTACATGGCGGCGGGCGGTGGCGCGATCATCGACAACATCGCGCTGCTGTTCTGCGTCGGCATCGCGATCGGCTTCGCCAAGAAGTCCGACGGCTCCACCGGCCTCGCGGCCGTCGCGGGCTACCTGGTCTTCCAGAAGGTGCTCGCCACCTTCACCGACAGCAACCTCCCGAAGGTCCAGTCGGTCGTCGACGGCAAGATCGTCGAGAACGCCGCCCCGGTCAACGCCGGTGTGCTCGGCGGTGTGGTCATGGGCATCGTCGTGGCCCTGCTCTACCAGAAGTTCTACCGGACCAAGCTGCCCGACTGGGCGGGCTTCTTCGGCGGCCGCCGCCTCGTCCCGATCCTGTCGTCCTTCGCGGGCCTGGTCATCGGCATCGTCTTCGGCCTCATCTGGCCGGTCCTCGGCGCCGGTCTGCACAACTTCGGCGAGTGGCTGGTCGGTTCGGGCGCCGCGGGCGCGGGCATCTTCGGTGTCGCCAACCGCGCGCTGATCCCGATCGGCATGCACCACCTCCTGAACTCCTTCCCGTGGTGGCAGGCGGGCGACTACAACGGCGCCCACGGCGACATCCCGCGCTTCCTCGCCGGTGACCCGAGCGCCGGACAGTTCATGACCGGCTTCTTCCCGATCATGATGTTCGCCCTCCCCGCGGCCTGCCTCGCGATCACGCACTGCGCCCGTCCCGAGCGCCGCAAGGTCGTCGGCGGCATGATGTTCTCGCTCGCGCTCACCGCGTTCGTCACGGGCATCACCGAGCCCATCGAGTTCACCTTCATGTTCATCGCGCCGGTCCTGTACGCGATCCACGCGGTGCTCACCGGTGTCTCCATGGCCCTGACCTGGGCGCTCGGCATGAAGGACGGCTTCGGCTTCTCGGCCGGCTTCATCGACTACGCGCTGAACTTCGGCGCGGCCACCAAGCCGATCGGCCTGGCCGTGGTCGGCCTGTGCTTC
Organism: Streptomyces sp. NPDC052114; assembly: GCF_040680155.1. Taxonomy (NCBI): domain Bacteria; kingdom Bacillati; phylum Actinomycetota; class Actinomycetes; order Kitasatosporales; family Streptomycetaceae; genus Streptomyces; species Streptomyces sp. NPDC052114. The sequence continues at coordinate 62,165 of NZ_JBFAWC010000022.1, forward strand.
GCGGCGGTCTACTACGTGGTCTTCCGCTTCGCGATCACCAAGTTCAACCTCCCGACGCCGGGCCGCGAGTCCGACGAGGAGCTCGCCGAGCTCCAGAAGGCGGAGGCCAAGTAGCCTCCGCCCGCACGTGGGGACGTAAGCCCCGCGCCGTTGGTACCAACGGCGCGGGGCTTCGTCATGTTCTGCGGCTTACGGTCGAGGTATGACGACCGAACGCATTCTCGACCTCGACCGCGAACGCCTCTCCGCTCTGCGCGGACGCGACCTGACCGCCTCCGTCGCCGCCGCCGAGGGCCGCACCATGGTCGCCGAGGTCTTCGCCGACCGGGCCGCCCTGATCCCGATGCCGGGCATGCCCGGCGTCCACAACGCCGAGCTCGTCGCGGCCTTCGGCGCCGACATCGTCGTACTGAACCTCATCGAGCGCGCCTGGGACGGCGAGCGGCTGGACCTGCCGGGCCTCGGCACCTTCACCTCGATCGCCGACCTCGCCGCGTACATCGGCCGGCCCGTCGGCATCAACCTGGAGCCGGGCGACGTCCCCGAGATCCGCCGCGCCAGGCCCGAGTACGCCAAGCGGCTGGTGGACATGGGCGCCGCGATGCTCTGCCTGACCGCCAACCCGGGCACCGGCGGCTCCTACGAGGGCCTCGCGCGGGTCACCGAGGAGCTGCGGTCCGGGCTCGGCGACGACGTGGCGCTGTGGAGCGGCAAGATGCACCACGCGGGCCACCCGGAGCGGGTGACGGTGGAGCGGCTGACGGGTCTGGTGGACGCGGGCGCGGACGGTGTCGTGATGCCCCTGCCGGGCACGCTGCCGGGCGTCACCAAGGAGCTGGCCGCCGAGGCGGTGGCGGCCGTGCAGGACGCGGGCGCGGTGGTGATGGGCGCGATCGGCACCAGCCAGGAGGGCAGCCACGCGAACGTGGTGCCCCAGCTCGCGCTGACCGCGAAGGAGGTGGGCATCGACGCCCACCACTTCGGGGACTCGTTCCTGCCGGGGATGTGCGACCCGGAGGTCATGTACGACTACTCGGTCGCGATCCGCGGCCGCCGCCACACCTGGAACCGGATGGCGCTGGGCGGCCGCGGGCACCGCACGGCCTGAGCCCTCAGATCTCGTACGTCGCGCCGGGCGCCGCGAGGGCCGTGGGGCCCGCGTAGGCCGTCCGCGCGTCGGCGAGGTTCACCTGCGGGTCCGTCCACGGCGGGATGTGGGTCAGCAGCAACCTTCCTGCGCCCGCGGTCCGGGCGGACTCGCCCGCCTCGCGGCCGTTCAGGTGCAGGTCGGGGATGTTCTCCTTGCCGTGCGTGAAGGCCGCCTCGCACAGGAACAGGTCGGTGTCCGCGGCGAGTTCGTCCAGGACGTCGCAGGGTCCGGTGTCCCCGGAGTACGTGAGGGACTTCCCGCCGTGCTCGACGCGGATGGCGTACGCCTCGACGGGGTGGCACACCTTCTCGGTGCGCACGGAGAACGGGCCGATCTCGAACGACGCCGGCTTGACCGTGTGGAAGTCGAAGACCTCGCTCATCGAGGACGCCGATGGCGTGTCGGCGTACGCGGTCGTCAGACGCTGCTCGGTGCCCTCGGGGCCGTAGACCGGGATGGGCGCGCAGCGGCCGCCCTCGTGCCGGTAGTAGCGCGCCACGAAATACGCGCACATGTCGATGCAGTGGTCCGCGTGCAGATGGCTGAGGAAGATCGCGTCGAGGTCGTACAGACCGATGTGGCGCTGCAGCTCGCCGAGGGCGCCATTGCCCATGTCGAGCAGCAACCGGAAGCCGTCGGCCTCGACGAGGTAGCTCGAGCAGGCCGAGTCCGCGGACGGAAACGAGCCCGAGCAGCCGACGACGGTGAGCTTCATGAAGCTGGAACCTCCGCGCTGGCAGGTGACTGACAGAAGAGCCCAGGAGGGCGGGGAAGTGGCTGTGCGGTGCGTCGAGCGTAAGGCGCAAAAGGCCTGGTCGCTCCTCCGTCGCGGGCCGTTGTGGGGGAACTCACCTGCGGTGTCACCGGTTCGGGGGGCTCGTGGGGCGCCCGGGATGCGGTGGGCGGCGGGGGGCGTACGCCGGTACCGTCGTGCGTATGGACACGTCCTGGTGGCTCGCGCTGGCCGCCGTGGTGGTGCTCGCACTGGTCGTCACGCTGGTGGACGGCTGGGGTCGCGGGCCCCGGAAGCGGAGCACCCGGCCGCCGGGCAGGGCCCGGCCGCCGAGGGGGCCCCGGCGGCGGCTGCCCGCGCCGCGGCCTGCGGAGATCTGGTGGGCGAGGGTGCCCTACGAGGACGGGCCCGGCGGCAAGGACCGGCCCTGTCTGGTGCTGGCCGTGCGCGGGGAGACCGCGCTGGTCGCGAAGATCACCAGCAAGTACCACGACGAGCGCGCGGGCGTGATCCCGCTGCCGCCGGGGTCGGTGGGCGACACACAGGGCCGGCCGAGCTTCCTGGAGACGGACGAGCTGCGGGACGTGCCGCTGTGGGACTTCCGGCGCAGGGCGGGGGTCGTGGACCCCGTGCTCTGGGATCAGGTCAGGTATCTGGCGGGATAGCCGGACGCCGGACGGGCCGAGGAGATCGGCCCGTCCGGCGTCCTGAGCCCTACGCCCAGAGCTGGCCCTGGAGCGTCTCGATGGCCTCTTCCGTGGTGGCCGCGGTGTAGACGCCCGTGGACAGGTACTTCCAGCCGCCGTCGGCGACGACGAAGACGATGTCCGCGGACTCCCCCGCCTTGACCGCCTTCCTGCCGACGCCGATCGCCGCGTGGAGCGCCGCGCCCGTGGAGACGCCCGCGAAGATGCCCTCCTGCTGGAGGAGTTCGCGGGTGCGGGTCACCGCGTCCGCCGAGCCGACGGAGAAGCGGGTGGTGAGCACCGAGGCGTCGTACAGCTCGGGGACGAAGCCCTCGTCGAGGTTGCGCAGGCCGTAGACCAGGTCGTCGTAGCGCGGCTCGGCGGCGACGATCCTGACGTCCGGCTTGTGCTCGCGCAGGTAGCGGCCCACGCCCATGAGCGTGCCCGTGGTGCCGAGGCCCGCCACGAAGTGGGTGACCGAGGGGAGGTCGGTGAGGATCTCCGGGCCGGTCGTGGCGTAGTGGGCGCCGGCGTTGTCGGGGTTGCCGTACTGGTAGAGCATCACCCAGTCCGGATGCTCGGCGGCGAGCTCCTTGGCGACGCGGACCGCGGTGTTGGAGCCGCCCGCCGCCGGGGACGAGATGATCTCGGCGCCCCACATGGCGAGCAGGTCGCGCCGCTCCTGTGAGGTGTTCTCCGGCATGACGCACACGATGCGGTAGCCCTTGAGCTTCGCCGCCATGGCGAGCGAGATGCCGGTGTTGCCGGAGGTCGGCTCCAGGATCGTGCAGCCGGGCGTCAACCGGCCGTCCTTCTCGGCCTGTTCGACCATGTGGAGGGCCGGCCGGTCCTTGACGGAGCCGGTCGGGTTGCGGTCCTCCAGCTTGGCCCAGATGCGGACGTCCTCCGAGGGGGACAGGCGGGGCAGGCGGACGAGCGGCGTGTTGCCGACCGCGGCGAGCGGGGAGTCGTAGCGAGGCATCCGGGATCGGGCCTAGCGCATGCCGCCGGCGACGGCCGGCAGGATCGTGACGCTGTCGCCGTCGGCGAGCTTGGTGGAGATGCCGTCCAGGAAGCGGACGTCCTCGTCGTTCAGGTACACGTTCACGAAGCGGCGCAGCTTGCCGTCGTCCACGATGCGCTCGGCGATGCCCGCGTGCCGCGAGTCGAGGTCGGTGAAGAGCTCGGCGAGGGTGTCTCCACTGCCCTGGACGGCCTTCTCGCCGTCGGTGTAGGTGCGGAGGATGGTCGGGATGCGGACCTCGATGGCCATGCTGAGGGCTCCTGTCGGGAGTCGAGAAGTGCAGGTGGCGGGCGCGCGGCGGCGCTGTCGTGCGGGTGGTGCGTGGTCGTACGCGGGTACGGCGCCGCGGCCCACGGCCGTGCGGCGGAACGGTTCAGCGGGAACAGATCGCGCTGGCGAGGCGGCACAGGTCGACGTGCAGCCGCGCAACGAGCAGCAGTGCGCTCGGCGTCTCTTCGCTCACGTCATGGGGAACCATGCGGTCATCGTATCGATTCCCGGTCCGGGTCCTGGAATGTGATCTCAGATACCGGACGGATTCCGTTCAGGATGCGGTCGGAGGGAGATAGACGACGGTCGGGGCGCCGGTGACGGGATGGGTGCTGACCTCGGCCGTCACGCCGTAGACACGGGCGAGCAGCTCGGGCGTCAGGACGTCCTTCGGGGCGCCCGAGGCGACGAGCCGGCCGCCGTCCAGGACGTACAGGACGTCGCAGTAGTACGCGGCGAGGTTCAGGTCGTGCAGGGCGAGGAGGTTCGTCGTGCCCAACTCCCGTACCAGGGTGAGGATGTCGAGCTGGTAGCGGATGTCCAGGTGGTTGGTGGGCTCGTCCAGGACGACGAGGGTGGGCTCCTGCACCAGGGCACGGGCGACCAGGGCGCGCTGGCGCTCGCCGCCGGAGAGCGAGGGGAAGGCCCGGTGGGCGAGGTCGGCGACGCCGACGCGGGCGAGCGCCGCCTCGACCAGTTCCTCGTCGGCGGCCGTGTCCGCCTCCCAGAACCGCTTGTGCGGGGAGCGGCCCATCGCGACGACCTGTCGGACGGTGAGCTCGAACGCGCCCTGCCCGTCCTGCGGCACCGTGGCCAGGCGCCGGGCGCGGGCCTTCGGGGTCATGGTGTGCAGGTCCTCGTCGTCCAGGAGGGCGCGGCCGCGGGTGGGGCGCAGCGTGCCGTAGACGCAGCGCAGCAGCGTGGTCTTGCCGCTGCCGTTGGGGCCGACGACGCCGACGGTCTCGCCGGGGGCGGCGGTGAGGTCGACGCCGTCGACGAGGGCGCGTCCGTCCACTTCGTACGAGAGGTTCTCGGTGCGCAGTGCGCCGGCGGGCTGCGGCCGGGTCATGCCGGGACTCCTTCGGTACGCCGCCGCAGCAGCCAGAGGAAGAACGGGCCGCCGGTCAGCGCGGTCAGCACGCCGACGGGGATGTCCTGCGGGGCGGCGACCGTGCGCGCCGCGAGGTCGGCGACGACCAGGAAGACGGCGCCCATCAGCGCCACGACCGGCAGCAGCGCGCGGTGCGCGGCGCCGACCAGCATGCGGGCGGCGTGCGGCACCATCAGGCCGACGAAGCCGATGGCCCCGCTGTAGGCGACGAGGACGCCGGTCAGGAGCGAGGCGAGGACGAAGACGCCGGCGCGGAAGCGGGCGGTGTCCAGGCCGAGGACGGTGGCGCCCTCCTCGCCCGCGAGCAGCAGGTCGAGGGGGCGGGCCAGGGCGACCAGGAGGGCGGTGCCGAGGACGAGGGCGACGCCGGGCAGGGCGAGCATGTTCCAGCGGGCGCTGCCGAGGCCGCCGAGCGTCCAGTACAGGACTTCCTTGAGGTGGTCGGCGCTGTCGGCGGTGACCAGGATGAGGCTGGTCAGGGCGGTCAGGATGTACGAGACGGCGACCCCGGACAGGATCAGGCGGCCGGTGGCGAATCCCCCGCCGCCGCCCCTGGCCAGGGCGTAGACGAGGACCAGCGAGATCAGCGCGCCCACGAAGGCGGCGGCCGGGATGGTGACGGTGGTCGCGAGGCTCGCGCCGAGGCCGAAGACACCGCCGAGCACGATCGCCACGACCGCGCCGACGGAGGCACCCGAGGAGACGCCGAGCAGGAACGGGTCGGCGAGCGGGTTGCGGACGAGGGCCTGGAGGACGGTGCCGATGACCGCGAGGCCGGCGCCCACGGTCGCCCCGAGGATGATCCTCGGGAGTCTCACGTCCAGCACGATGGTGCGGAACGGGGAGGGTTCCGCCCGTCCCGTGAGGATCTCGACGACCTGGCCCGGGGGGATGCGGACGGAGCCGAGCGCGAGCCCTGCGACCGTCGCTGCCGCGAGGGCTGCGGTGAGGACCGCCAGGACGAAGAGGCGCTGCCCCTTCGACCTCCGTCGATCGCCCTTCGGGCTCGTCCTCGATCGCCGGACGGGCTTGATGTCCCCGGGGTTCGTTGTCTGGGTCCGGATCACAGCTGCGCCGCCAGCTTCCTCACCGCCTCCGGTGCTCGTACGCCTGTCACCGTGTCCGACAGCGGCAGGACCGCGAAGCGCTTGTTCTTGATCGCCGGGACGTCCTGGAGGACCGGGTCGTCGAGGAGGCGCTTCTTCTTCTGGGCGACGCTCGTGGCGCCGTAGTCGAGGATCAGGATGACCTCGGGCCCGCGCTCGACGACCGACTCCCAGGAGGCGTCGCTGAAGGACTTGTCCACGTCGGCGAAGACGTTGCGGCCGCCCGCCCGCTCGATGATGTCGTTGCCGATGCCGCGGCCGCCCGCCGTGAACGCGGTCTTGTCGCCGCTGTCGTAGACGAAGACCTTGGCGGGCTTCTTGCCCTTCGCCTTCTCGGCGGTGGCGGCGAGTTCGCGCTCGGCGCCGCGCACCCACGCGTCGGCGCGGTCGCGCACGCCGAAGGTCGAGCCGACCTCGCGGACCTCGCGGTAGACGTCCTTCATGGAGACGGGGCTCTTGGCGCAGCCCTCGACGTTGAGGCGGGTCTCGATGCCGGACTTGGCGAGCGCGGCGCGGCTGCGGCCGTCGCCCGCGAGGAAGGCGCTGGCGTAACCGCCGTACACGTAGTCGGGGTTGGCGGCGAGCAGCTTCTCGTAGGAGGGGTACTCCTTGGCGAGCACCGGGACCGACTTGTAGGCCTTCGCGTACTGCGGCAGGACCTTGTCGTCGAGGTAGGCGGTACCGGCCATGCGGTCCTTGAGGCCCAGTTCCAGCATCACCTCGGTGGCGTGCTGGTTCATGGTGACGGCGCGCTTGGGGGGTGCGTCGTACGTCGTCCGCACACCGCAGTTGGTGACGGTGTACGGGAATCCGGCGGCCTTGGCCGCGGGCTCGCCGTCGGAGCCTGCGTCGGAGGACGAGCACGCGGCGAGCGGGACGAGCAGGGTGGCCGCGGCGAGCGCGCGTATGCCGGTGTGACGGCGGGACATGGCTGAACTGCCTCCTCCAGGGGATTTCCGCGTCCCCTGCGTTGCGTGGAGAAGGCGGCAGGTCAGTTCCTGACTCCCCCGCCCCGGCGAAGGGGTGGGGTCACAGTGGCGGGACCGTGCCGGGTTCGCACCGGCTTCCTGGCTCCTGCCGCCTCAAGGTTGTCCGGGTCAGTATGCCTGGACGACCTGCACCTCTTCCTCGGTGACCTCGCCCTCGACGATCCGGAAGGAGCGGAACTGGAAGGGGCCCGCGTCGTCGGTGTCGGCCGTGGAGACCAGGACGTAGTGCGCGCCGGGCTCGTTGGCGTACGTGATGTCGGTGCGCGAGGGGTAGGCCTCGGTCGCCGTGTGCGAGTGGTAGACGATCACCGGCTCCTCGTCGCGGTCGTCCATCTCGCGGTACAGCTTGAGCAGGTCACCCGAGTCGAACTCGTAGAACGTGGGCGAGCGCGCGGCGTTCAGCATCGGGATGAACCGCTCGGGGCGGCCGGTGCCCACCGGCCCCGCGACCACGCCGCACGCCTCGTCGGGGTGGTCCTGCCGCGCGTGCGCGACGATCTGGTCGTGGAGCGCCTGGGTGATGGTCAGCATGGCAGCCAGGATAAGCAGAGGGCCCGCACCGTACCGAAGGGTGGTACGGGCGGGCCCGAATGCTGGACAGCGGCCTCTACGGAGAGGTCACGGGGAAGGTCACTTCCGGTCGGCCGGCGCCTCGGCGGCGTCGAGGACGACACCCGTCTTGCGCTTGCTGAACGCGGCGGCCTGCGGGTTGCGGCGCTTGAGGAACAGGTAGGCGACCGTCAGGATCGCGGCCCAGACCGGAGCGGCGTACAGCGAGATCCGCGCGTCCTTGTCGACGCCCATCATCACGATGACCATGCCGATGAAGGCGAGGGCGAACCAGCTGGTGAACGGCGCGCCCGGGGCCCGGAAGGTGGACTGCGGCAGCTCGCCGCGGTCGGCCTTGCGGCGGTAGCGGATCTGGCAGCACAGGATCATGATCCAGGCCCACATACCGGAGATGGTCGCGAAGGAGACGACGTAGTTGAACGCCTCGCCCGGCCACTGGTAGTTGATCCAGACGCCGAACAGCATGAAGCCGGCGGAGACCGTGGTGCCGATGAGCGGCAGGCCGTTCTTCGTGAGCTTCGTGAAGAACTTCGGGCCCTGGCCGTTCATCGCCAGGTCGCGGAGCATGCGGCCGGTGGAGTACATGCCGGAGTTGCAGGAGGAGAGCGCGGCGGTGAGGACCACGAAGTTCACGATCGCGGCGCCGACGCCGAGACCCATCTCCTCGAAGGCCTTCACGAACGGCGAGACGCCGGGCTTGAAGGAGGTCCACGGGACGACCGAGAGGATCATGATGAGCGCGCCGACGTAGAAGACGGCGATGCGCCACGGCACGGTGTTGATGGCCTTGGGCAGGACGGTCTTCGGGTCCTTGGACTCGCCCGCGGTGACGCCGACCAGCTCGACGGCGAGGAAGGCGAACATCACGATCTGCAGGGTCATCAGCGTGGAGCCGATGCCGTTCGGGAAGAAGCCGCCGTCGTTCCACAGGTGGCTGACGGAGGCGGTCTCGCCGGCGTCGGAGAAGCCGATGGTGAGGATGCCGAGGCAGATCAGGATCATGCCGATGATCGCGGTGACCTTGACCATCGAGAACCAGAACTCCAGCTCACCGAAGAGCTTCACGGAGATGAGGTTCGCGCCGTACAGGATGACGGTGAAGACCAGCGCGTACGCCCATTGCGGGAATGAGTCGTGGGTCCAGTACTGCATGTACTGGGCGGCCGCGGTGACTTCGGTGATGCCGGTGACGACCCAGAAGAGCCAGTACGTCCAGCCGGTCACGAATCCGAAGAACGGGCCCATGAATTCCCGCGCGTACTCCGAGAAGGAGCCGGAGACGGGCCGGTACATGAGGAGCTCGCCGAGCGCCCGCATGATGAAGAAGATGACGAGGCCCGCGATGGCGTACGCCAGGATGAGGCTCGGTCCGGCCTTGTGGATGGCCTTGCCCGCGCCGAGGAACAGGCCGGTGCCGATGGCACCGCCGATCGCGATCATCTGGATCTGCCGGGCGCCGAGCCCGCGCTGGTACCCCTCGCCGTCGCCGGACTGGCCGGCGGCGTGCACGGCCTCATTGCCGTCGTGGTGCTCTTCGACCTGCACTGAGGTCATGGTGACGCCTTTCTCCATGCTGATCCGCGCCCGCACATCTGCGTTGTGGCTGCGGATCAGGTCCTGATCCCCCCGGATATGGAATGGAGTGCTACCGGCGGTCTGCCGGCCCGAGCGCCCTCGGCGACATGGGTGGCGTCACCGAGCGGTCGTGAAGATTTATCACGGTGACCAGAGCGAGGGAATGAGCCACTTGTGGCGCAGACCACAGGAAGAAGCGGACAAAATTCCCTTGACGCAATAAACGCGGGCAATGAAGTGACGCGATCGTTATCCGGATTTGAGCATCCGCTGAGCGAACGACCCGCCGGCTGAACAAAAGGTGTCCGTTGCACCCATTTTCAGCCGAGCAACGTCCCCACCAGCGTCTCCTGCAGTCCACCGAGCCACAGGTACGCCATCACCATCGGCTTGCGGGGGTCGGAGTCGGGCAGGCGGAAGAGCAGCTCCGCGTCCTCCTCGTCGGTGACGTCGAGACGCGTGCCGATCGCGAGCCGGAGGTCGTTGAGGGCCCCGAGCCAGTGCCGGGACTCCTCGACCGACAGTTTCAGGACAGCTCCGCCCTCGCCCGAGGACGCCATCGAGTCGAGCGAGCGGATCACGACCAGGGCGTCGTCGCGCTTCTTGGCCCGCAGGTCGTTCTCCGTGAAACGGCGGAACTCGGCCGAATACGCCCGCAGTTCATCCGGGTCGCCGGCGCCCTCCGCGCCCTCCGGGCCGCCGTAGGCGTCGGGCAGCAGGCGCCGCATCACCGGATCGGCGGGCGGCTCGCTCGGCCCCTCCGCGAAGAGCTCCGCGAGCGGGTCGTCGGAGGCCTCGCCCCCGGGGCCCGGACCGATCAGCTCCAGGAGCTGCACGGCGAGGGAACGGATGATCGAGATCTCGACCTCGTCGAGCGCGACGGCGGCGCCGCCCCCGGGAATCGGTTCGAAGTGTCCTGGCATCAGTTGAGTCGCTGCTTCCGGTCCGTCCGCCGCTCGGCGGGCGCTGCTTGGTGGGCGCCGCTCCACGGGGGCCGCCCGGTGAGGGCCGCTCCCCGGGCGGGCGCCGCCCGGTGGGACGCTACTTGCGGTCCTGCTGGAGGGTGGCCCACAGCCCGTACCCGTGCATGGCCTGCACGTCGCGCTCCATCTCCTCGCGCGTGCCGCTGGAGACGACCGCGCGGCCCTTGTGGTGCACGTCCATCATCAGCTTCGTGGCCTTGTCCTTCGAGTACCCGAAGTACGTCTGGAACACGTACGTCACGTAGCTCATCAGGTTCACCGGGTCGTTGTGGACGAGCGTGATCCAGGGGACGTCCGGCTCGGGGGCCGTGAACGTCTCTTCGGCCGATTCCGGTCGGGTGATCTCTGCGGGAGCCGTACTCACACGCCCCATGCTGCCACCCCGAGGGGGGCCTCGCACAAATGGCCTCCCGTGGACGCCATTGAAATCGTCAGAGTGACGAGATGCGGGGTAGCATCCCTCGTATGAACACAGCGGACCTTGGCCTGCCGGTGGATGTTCCGTCGACAGCGCTCTTCACGGACCAGTACGAGCTGACGATGCTGCAGGCCGCGCTGAAGGCGGGCACGGGCGACCGGCGTTCGGTCTTCGAGGTCTTCACCCGCAGACTGCCCGAGGGGCGGCGCTACGGCGTGGTGGCCGGAACCGGACGGGTCCTGGACGCCGTCGAGAACTTCCGCTTCGACGCGGGCGTCCTCGGCTTCCTGCGCGAGCGCGCCATCGTCGACGAGGCCACCCTGGAATGGCTCGCCGGATACCGCTTCAGCGGCGACATCTGGGGCTATCCCGAGGGCGAGGTCTACTTCCCCGGCTCGCCGCTCCTGCGCGTCGAGGGCTCCTTCGCGGAGTGCGTGCTCCTGGAGACCGTGATCCTCTCCATCCTCAACCACGACTCCGCCATCGCGGCCGCCGCCTCGCGCATGTCCTCGGCCGCGGGCGACCGTCCGCTGATCGAGATGGGCGCCCGCCGCACCCACGAGCTGGCCGCCGTCGCCGCCTCCCGCGCCGCCTACGTCGGCGGCTTCGCGACCACCTCGGACCTGGCCGCGGGATTCCGCTACGGCATCCCCACGGTCGGCACCAGCGCCCACGCCTTCACGCTCCTGCACGACAACGAGCGCGACGCCTTCCGCGCCCAGGTCGACTCGCTCGGCCGCGGCACGACCCTGCTCGTGGACACCTACGACGTCGCCGAGGCCGTCCGCACGGCCGTCGAGGTCGCCGGGCCCGAGCTGGGCGCCGTGCGCATCGACTCCGGCGACCTGCTGCTCGTGGCCCACCGGGTGCGCCAGCAGCTGGACGACCTCGGCGCCACGGACACGAAGATCGTCGTGACCTCCGACCTGGACGAATACGCCATCGCCTCGCTCGCGGCGGCGCCCGTGGACGCGTACGGCGTGGGCACGCAGCTCGTCACCGGGTCCGGGCACCCCACCTGCTCCATGGTCTACAAGCTGGTGGCCCGCGCCCACTCGGCGGACCCCAAGGCTCCCCTGGAGCCGGTCGCGAAGAAGTCGCTCGGCGCGAAGTCCTCCATGGGCGGCCGCAAGTGGGCCGCGCGGCGGACCGACGCGCAGGGCGTCGCCGAGGCCGAGGTGATCGGCACCGGGCCCGTCCCCGCGGACCTCGCCGACCGGCAGCTCCTGGTCGAGCTGGTCAAGGGCGGCGAGGTCGTCGCCCGCGAGCCGCTGGACGCGGTGCGCGACCGGCACGCCGCCGCCCGCGCCGGCCTGCCGCTCTCGGCGACCCAGCTGTCCCGGGGCGAAGCGGTCATTCCCACCGAGTACGCGTGAACCGGGCCGGTTGGGAGTGAACCCGGCCGAGTCCGTGTGAACCGACGCCCGGCGCGGCGCGGTGCTCCGGCCGGGTGCTTCAACCGCCCCTTCCCGACCCATACTTGAAGTCTCTACGCTCGAAGTCTCCCAGGAGAAGGACACCGACCATGCGCCGCGCACTGATCGTCGTAGACGTGCAGAACGACTTCTGCGAGGGCGGCAGCCTCGCGGTCGCCGGCGGCGCGGACGTCGCCGCCGCCATCACCGAGCTGATCGGCCAGGCCCCGGCCTGCTACCGCCACGTCGTGGCCACCCGCGACCACCACATCGAGCCCGGCTCGCACTTCTCCGACCACCCCGACTACGTCGACTCCTGGCCGCCGCACTGCGTGGCGGGCACGGAGGGCATCGGCTTCCACCCGAACTTCGCCCCCGCGGTCGCCTCCGGCGCGATCGACGCGGTCTTCGACAAGGGGGCGTACGCGGCGGCGTACAGCGGCTTCGAGGGCGTCGACGAGAACGGCGTCTCCCTGGCGGAGTGGCTGCGGGCCAGGGAGATCACGGAGGTCGACGTGGTGGGGCTCGCGACGGACCACTGCGTGCGGGCCACGGCGGTGGACGCGGCGCGGGAGGGGTTCACCACCCAGGTGCTCCTCGACCTCACCGCAGGCGTCGCCGAGGAGACCACCGAGCGGGCGCTGGACGAGCTGCGCGCGGCCGGTGTGGAGCTGTCCGGGAAGCCGGTCGTCTGACCGCCACGGGGCTCCGCCCCGGGCCCCGCTCCTCACCCGCCGGAGGGGCCGGATCTCACGTCCAGGAAGGGCTGGCCCTCCCGCCCTGTCTCTTCAGCGCCCTGATCGGGTGCCACAGCTCCCGCGCGTCGTCCGGTGCCGTCCGCCATATCAGGCCGTCCGGGTGGTGCAGCACCGCCGTGACCTCGTCCGGGGTCGGCGGCTGGCTGTTGCCGCGCAGGTAGACCGCCCGCAGGCCGAGATTGCGCAGCCTGGTCAGGGCCCTCGCCCGGTTCACGGCGTGCACGATCATGCGGACCGTGCCGCCGCCCGGCGACGGGTTCGGCAGGGTCAGCGCCACCACCACGCTGCCGTTCGGCAGCTTGCAGAAACCTCCTGCGGACATGCTTCGTCACACCCCCGTGAGACATCGCACGAGATCCCTGGCCGGACCCCGCGTCAATAAGAAATCCACAGCCAGCACCTAAACACGATCGGCCGCCGCCCGCTAGAGGGCGACGGCCGATCATGGCTTGACCTGCGATAACGCTAATTACTTCGTCGAGGGACCCACCTGGACCGTGATCGAGGAGCCATCCTTCGGCTGCTTGATGATCTTGATCTGAGTGTTGGTGTCAGTGACCTTGACACTTCCCGTGGGGTTCTCCTTGTACCAGTAGGTGCCCTTGCGGTCGTCGAAGACCGAGACACCCTTCTGGGACTTGACCTTCAGCGCCACGTCCGCGTTGTGGAGCGTGAGCTTGTCCGTCGCGTACTTGCTGAACGGCGCGTCGAACGGCTGGATCTTGTTGCGCAGGAGCGTGCCGTCCGTCCACTTCAGCGGCTTCGCGTGCGCGTCGACCGGAAGGATCAGACCCTGGCCGGGGTGCTGGCTGGTGTTGTTGTCCTTCTGCGAGGTGTCCCACTGCCAGACCATCAGGCCGGTCTGGTACGGGTAGTGCTCGACCCAGTCCGGACGCGACTTCGAGAAGCCGAAGTTGTACGGGCCGACCTTCAGGGTCTTGTCATAGGAGACGTACTGACGGTTCTCGGCGAGGTAGTACTGGTCGTACTTCTTGGTGAAGGACTCGCCGATGCGCGAAAAGCCCTTGGCCGTCCAGCCGTTGTCGTCGCCCTCGGCACCGTCCTCGAAGAGCTTGGTGCCGTCCGCGGTGACCGCGAGGGCGTCGGCCGCGAAGCCCTTGCCGCCCGCGCCGCCGTCGGTGGAGTAGCGGAAGCGGACGTCGATCTTCTTGCCGGCGTAGGCGTCGAGCGGGAAGACCAGCTTCTTGTACTTCGCCGAGGCGCCGGTCAACGCGGGCTTGTCGCCGGCGTCACGGGTGATCGGCTTGCCGTCCGCGGTGCCGTCGATCGGCGTCCAGTTGGCGCCGCCGTCCGTCGAGACCTCGGTGTAGAGGTAGTCGTAGTTGGCCTCGATGTCCCACCAACCGTCCAGGGACAGCTCGGCCTTGGACTTGCCGGTCAGGTCGACCGGGCGCGTCAGGGTGTTCTTGAGGTCGTCGCCCTGGTCGCTCCACCACTGCTTGGCGCCCTCGGTGGGCTTGGTCACCGTGGTGGTGACGGACTTCTTCGGCAGGTCGACGACGAGCGCCTGGCGGTGGCGGGTGTTGTACTCCGAGACGCCGAGCTTGTGCTCGGACGTCGTCGCCGCCTTGGCCTTGGCGTAGTCGAGCCAGCCCAGCTGGAACTTGTCCCAGGCGGTCATGTCGCCCGGCAGGTCACCGATGGCGTCCTTGCCGGTGCCGAGCCAGGAACCGGCCGACATCAGCGACCAGAAGCCGACCGAGTTGTCGCCCTTGCCCGAGGTGTCGTACAGGTCGGGCAGGCCGAGGTCGTGGCCGTACTCGTGGGCGAAGACGCCGAGGCCGCCGTTCTCCGGCTGCATCGTGTAGTCGCCGACCCAGATGCCCGAGTCGCCGATCTGGGTGCCGCCGGCCTTGTTGTTCGAGGGGCCGGTCTTGCCCGCGTCGTTGCCGTAGGCGTACCAGCGGTGCGCCCACAGGGCGTTCTCGCCCTCGGCACCGCCGCCGGCCGACTCGTCCTCGCCCGCGTGGACGATCTGGAAGTGGTCGATGTAGCCGTCGGGCTCGTTGAAGTCGCCGTCGCCGTCGAAGTCGTAACGGTCCCACTGGTCGTACTTGGCGAGGTCCGTCTTGATCTGGGCGTCCGTGCGGCCCTTGGCCTTCTGGTCCTTGGCCCAGGCGGTCACGCCGTCCTTGACCGCGTCCCAGACGTTCGGGCAGTTGGTGTCGCCGCAGTAGTTCGAGCCGTAACGGGCCTCGTTGTAGTCGACCTTGACCCAGTCGGAGACCTCACCGTCGACCGAGTAACGGCCCGAGGAGGTCTTCTCGTAGTAGGTCTTCAGGGACTCCTTCTGCTTGCCCTTGGAGTCCTTGCCCTTCCCGAAGTACAGGTCCTGGAAGTGCTTCTGGTCGTAGTCCTTCTGCCAGGCCGTGCTGTTGTCCTTCGCACGGTCCGGCTTGGCTATCTTGTTGTGCAGCGGTCCCGGCTTGCCGCCGTACTTCTTGACCGGCTGCTCCGGGCCCTCGGGGCCGTCGGGGTCATACATGGTCGTGTCGTCGACCTTGTCCCCGAACTCCACCAGGATCGTGAAGATCTTGTCGGTCTTCTCCCGGCCCAGCTCGACGTACTTCTTGTCGTCGAGCTTGACGACCTTGGAGGCGCCCTTCTTCTGGACCTTGGCGTCGCCCGCGACGACCTGCTGCAGGGCGGCCTTGCGCTGCTGCGCCTGCTGCTTGCTGAACGGCCCGTCCAGATCGTGGTCGACCTGGGCCTTGGTCCTCGACGGGTCCTGGCGGTCGACCGCCGGTGCCCCGCCCGAGGTGCCGGTGTCGGCCGTCGCCGTCGCCGCCGAGTACATCGCGGCGGCCGCGGCCATCGCCACGGCCACCGCGGTGGCTCTGAACGTCCGTGTTCTGGCTGTCACTTGATGAGATCCTCCCCCGCGCCCGCGCGAAAATGGCCGGACCGAGATCCCGGTCGGAGGAGGTCCGCGCGCGATGTACGCGTCACAAGTGACGACATTCGACCGGAAGTACGGGAGAAAAGACAGACCTTGACTTGAACAGGCCAAGTGCACTATGCAGACCCCGAGGTCCGCTATCCGGACGTGGGTCACTCCCCCATGGAGAAGGTCAACAGGCGCGCCACACCGTCCACTTGGTGGACGTCATGAACCCGTGCGCCCCCTGTGCTCCGGCACCGTGGGTAAGGTCACGCTTACCGCTCGTTCCCGTCGGGCAGACAGCGGAATAGAGTCAATGGAACAAAGCCAATCGACGGTGCGCCACAGCGCGAGGCGACACATCCCAAGTCGTCGCCGTCGGGGACCCTTTGATTCGCAAATGACCAGATCACCATCTGCTGTCCCGAGGACGGATCCCGTCATGCCTCGTCCCATGCCTCGTCCGACCGCCGCGCAGATCGCCTACGGCGCCGTGACCGTCGTCTTCTCCACGCTCGCCATGCTGCTTCTCTCCCAGACGAGCTCAGGCGTGGGAATCATGGTGATAGCCCTTGCCGCGCTGGGCCTCGGCTTACTCGTCGCCATGACGGTCCCCTTGCCGAGGCCGGCCCCCACGGCCGCCCGCGCGTCGTCGGGGCCCGCCCGCGCGCAGGACCGCGTCCCGGCGCAGCGCGCCGTCCTCGCCGAGTCCGTGCGCGAACCCGCGGGTCCGTGACACGAACCGGCGGGCCCGTGGATCACGAGCCCGCCGGACGCAAGAACGCCGCCATGTCCGGGTGACCCCCGGACCAGCACCTGTCAGACGCTGACCACCACCGTCTTGGCGGCCTTGTCGTGCAGGCCCTGCTTGTACGGCTTGTCGAAGAAGCTCCAGCCGCCGCTGATCGCCGTCCAGATGCAGGCGCAGCAGAAGGCGAACGGCAGCCAGAGCACGGCCGCGCGGGCGAGCGCGGTCTGCATGCTCGGCGTGGCACCGTCGTTGAGGTTCGCGACGCGCATCCCCAGCCACTTCTTGCCGAGGGTCTGCCCGGACTTGGAGACCATGAAGGTGTCGTACGCGATGTAGAGCACGGCGGCCACCAGGGACTGGCCGAACGACTTGCCCGTGTTCACCTTGTCCGGGTCGATGTCGTACTCGGCCGTGCCGAAGAGCCACGACAGCAGGCTGACGACGATGCCCACCAGAATCATGTCGATGATGCGGGCGAGCACACGCTTTCCGCTGTCGGCCAGGGGAGGCATTCCGGCGAGGGGATCCCCTCCGCCGTAGCCGCCCTGTCCACCGCCGTAGGGGTCGCCCCCATAGGGCGGGGGCGGCGCGCCGTAAGGGGAACCATCACCTCCGCCGGGCGGCGGGGCGGCGCCTCCCGGGGGCGGGCTGCCGTAGGGCGAGCCGCCGCCCGGGGGCGGGGTGTCGTAGGGGGACCCGCCGCCCTGCGGAGGCTGCGGCGGCTGCTTCTTGAACGGGTCGTCGTCCGGCGGCGGGTACTGCGGCGGTTCGGTGCTCATGGCCCGAGTCGACCGCGACGGCCCCCGCTCCGCATCCGGCGAGCGGCTGACCGGGTTACCCGGCGGCCGTCCGGGTCACCCGGCGCTCACCGCGACGAAGGTGTTCGCCGCCTTGTCGTGCCAGCACTGCCGCCACGGCCGGTCGAAGACGCACCAGAGCACGCCGACGACGCCGATCACCAGGACGCCCGGCACGCTGTACACCAGCCAGCGCTTGAGCGCCGCCCCGAACGCCGGAGCCTCGTGCTCCTCGATGTCCCGCACCTCGATGCCGCACACCTTCTTGCCGAGGGTGCGGCCCCACTTGGCGGTGGGCAGCGCCTCGTACACGACGCCGAAGAGCAGCAGGACGGCGAGGATGATGCCGAGGTAGCCGGCCGTGGTGCCGTCGAGGAGCCAGACGGTGGTCTGCTCGCCGGAGAGCTTCGCCGCGTCGATCTTGCCGTCGATGTGGTCGGCGGCCCGGGTGCCGAGCGGCAGCGCGGCGGCGCCGGTGACGGCGGCGAGCACGACGGTGTCGACGAGCCGTGCGGCGAGGCGCCTGCCGAGCCCGGCGGGACGGGCCGCGGCCTGGGCCTGCGCGACCGCGAGGAACGGGTCCTCGGCCACCGGCTTCCAGGGCACGACGGGCTGCCCCTCGTCCTGCTGTCCTGCGGGCGGCGCGGCCGGTGACTGCGCGAGCTGGTGGACCTGCTGGGCCCAGGAGGGCGAGCCGCCGCCGGGCCCGGTGGTGACGGGCGCGGGCGGGCCGCCCTGTTGCGGCACGGCGGGCTGCGCGGGCGCGGCACCCGGCTGGGGCTGCGACGGGGGCTGGGGCTGCGCGGCGGCGGGCGGCTGCTGCGGTGCGGCGGTCTGCGGGGGTACGGAGGTCTGCGCGGCGGCGGTCTGCGCGCCCCGCTGCCCGGACTTGGGGCGGATCGCGCGGATCGCCATGGTGCCGTCGGTGCCGGCCGATGCGGCGGGCGTGGCCTGCCCGCCGGGCTTCTGGGCCGCGGGGGCGGACGCCGAGGGCCGCACCGGGCCGGTGGGCCGGCGGAACGTCACGGTGCCCTCGCCCGAGGGCGTCGGCTGCGCGGCGGCCGGGGGCGTGCCGGCGGGCTTCTCGGTGCCCGGCTGCGCGGCGGACGGCTGCGGGGTGCCCGGCCTTATGGCACGGATCGCGACGGTGCCGGGGTTGCTGTCGTCGGCCCCGGGCTCCGGGGCCGCGGGGGCGGCCTCCGCGCGGGGCGCGGCGTCGCTGGGCACGCGCGGGTCGGCGCCCTGGCCCGGCGGGGAGCCCCAGGACACCCGGCGCTCCTGCTCGCCGCCGAGGCCGGACTGGCGGGCGGCGTCGGCCTGCCAGGCGGAGGCGGGCTCGGGCCGGGCGCCGTGCTGGTCGGCCGGTTCGGGCTGCGCGGCCTGCCCGCCCTGGTCGGGACGCGGGTCCTCGTCGAAGAAGTGCGGGCCCGTCTCCTCCACGGCGGGCGGCCCCGCGGCCCCCGCGCCCGCTCCGGAGCCCGCGCCGGGCGGGGCCGGCAGCGGTTCGCCGTCGGACGGCGCGGGACGGCTCGTACCGGGGACCCAGGCGGCACCGTTCCAGTACCGGACATATCCGGGAATGGACGGGTCGGGGTAGTAGCCTTCGCGCGGCCGGTCGTCGCCTGGGGCCGGAGTTGGGGCGCTCATGTCCGTCGTCCCGTATCTGCTCGGGGGTCTACTGGAGGCTCCACATCTATCAGACCGGCGTGTCCCACCGGGCGGGTCCCGCCCTTCGGACCACTTTCCGGGCACGCTCCCCACACATCCCCGGCGCCCCGCGCACCCCCTCCCGGGCGCCGCCGCGAAGTCCCGTGAAGAAATTTTCCCGAACCCGCGTAATGCTCCGGCGATCTCGCGCTCTCCACTCGTACGGGTCCGCTCCCAGGGCCCCACGACGAAAGGAAGAGAACGTGATGCACTCCGTGGTGGAACGCGAGCTGGAGCTCAAGCTGGTCCTGTCGCCGGAGCGGGCCATCCCCGTCCCGGCCCGCCTCACCTACCGCACCGACGACCCCTACGCCGTCCACATCGCCTTCCACATCGGCTCCGAGCACCCGGTGAACTGGACGTTCGCCCGTGAGCTCCTGGTGGAGGGGGTGTTCCGGCCGTGCGGCCACGGCGACGTGCGCGTCTGGCCGACCAAGGTGGAGGGGCGCAGCGTCGTCCTGATGGCGCTCAGCTCGCCCGACGGCGACGCCCTCCTGGAGGCGCCGGCCGCCGCCGTGTCCGCCTGGCTGGAGCGGACGCTGCGGGTGGTCCCTCCGGGCTCTGAGTCCGAGCAGCTCGGCATCGACGACGGCCTCGCCGAGCTGCTCGCCCCCACCCCGGCCGACGACCTGTGGCTGCGCGACCCGTGGCCCTCGGACGAGTCCAAGGACGGTGAGTGAGCTCCGCCGCCACGGGGGCGAGCGCGGAGCCGGTCAGGAGACGGACGCGGAGACGGGGAAGGAGCGAGCGGGACGGAGAGCGACGGATACGGAGACGGACTCAGAAGAGCTTGCCCGGGTTGAGGAGTGAGTGCGGGTCGAAGGCCGCCTTGACGGCCTGCTGCATCTCCACTCCCACCGGGCCGATCTCGCGTGCCAGCCACTCCTTCTTGAGGACCCCGACGCCGTGCTCGCCGGTGATGGTGCCGCCGAGCTCCAGGCCGAGGGCCATGATCTCGTCGAAGGACTCGCGGGCACGCCGGCCCTCGTCGGGGTCCGCCGCGTCGAAGCAGACGGTGGGGTGGGTGTTGCCGTCGCCCGCGTGCGCGCAGACCCCGATGGTCAGGTCGTACTTCTCGGCGATGCGCTCGACGCCGTCGAGCATGTCCGCGAGCCCGGAGCGCGGCACGCACACGTCGTCGATCATCGTCGTGCCCTTGACCGCCTCCAGCGCGGTGAGGGAGAGCCGTCGTGCCTGGAGCAGCAGTTCGGACTCGGCGGCGTCCTCGGCCGGCACCACCTGGGTGGCGCCCGCCGCCTCGCAGAGCGCGCCGACGGCGGCGAGGTCGGCCGCGGGGTCCGCGGTGTCGAAGGCCGCGAGCAGCAGCGCCTCGGTGGTCTCCGGCAGGCCCATGTGCGCGAGCGCGTTCACGGCCTTCACCGTCGTACGGTCCATCAGTTCCAGCAGGGACGGCACGTGGCCGCCCTCCATGATCGCGCACACCGCGTCGCAGGCCGCCTTCGTCGAGGCGAACTCGGCCGCGAGGACCAGCTGCTGAGGCGGCTGCGGCTTGAGGGCGAGGACCGCGCGCACGACGATGCCGAGGCTGCCCTCGGAGCCCACGAACAGCCGGGTCAGGTCGTATCCGGCGACGCCCTTGGCGGTGCGGCGGCCGGTGCTCATGAGCCGTCCGTCGGCGAGGACGACGTCGAGCCCGAGGACGTACTCCGCCGTGACCCCGTACTTCACGCAGCACAGGCCCCCGGAGGCGGTGCCGATGTTCCCGCCGATGGTGCACGTCTCCCAACTGGAGGGATCCGGCGGGTAGTACAGGCCGTGCTCGTTGACCGCGCGCGAGAGCGTGGCGTTGACGACGCCCGGCTCGACGACCGCGATCCGGTCGACGGGGCTGATCTCCAGGATGCGGTCCATCTTGACCAGGGACAGGACGATGCAGCCCTCGCTGGCGTTCGCGGCGCCGGACAGGCCGGTGCGGGCGCCCTGCGGGACGACCGGGACGCGCAGCTCGGTGGCCGTGCGCATCACGTGCTGGACCTGTTCGACGGTGCGCGGCAGGACCACGACGGCGGGGGTGCCCGCCTCGCAGAAGCTCGCCATGTCGTGGGAGTACGAGGAGGTGACGTCCGGGTCGGTGAGGACCGCCTCGGCCGGGAGGCCCTCCTGAAGGCGTTCGATGAGGGTGCGGCTCATGATCACAGCCTCGCACCCGGGGCCATCGGTGTGAACCCGTGTGCGACGCCCTTCCACATGCCGGGATGTGCTCTTCGTATTGAAGTGCCTGACGCACAGTGAGGTCCATGAAGCCTTCGGTGAAGCGTGTGCTGATCGGCTCCGTCGCGGGGAGCGTGGTGCTCGGCGGCCTCCTCGTGCTGCTGCCCTCGGACGACAAGGACGCGGCGCCGCCCGTACTCGGGCCCGCCGGGCGGGCGATGGCGGCCGTGGGCGCGGGCGCGCCAGCCGCCCTGCCGGACCTGACCGCGCTCATCGCGGAGCGCGAGGCGCATCTGCGGGCGCACCCCGGCGACGACCAGTCCTGGGCCGTGCTCGGTTCGGCGTACGTCGCACGGGGCGTACGGACCGCCGACGCCGCGGCCTACCCGAAGGCGGAGAACGCGCTGCGCACATCGCTGAAGGCACGGCCCGAGGGCAACGCGGAGGCCCTCGCGGGGCTCGCGGCGCTGGCGAACGCCCGGCACGACTTCCGGGCCGGGAAGATGTGGGGCGAGCGCGCGGCCAAGTCCGCGCCGAAGCGCTGGACCTCGTACCCCGCGCTGATCGACGCCTACAGCGGGCTCGGCGACGCGAAGGGCGTCGGCAGGGCCCTGGAGTCCCTCCAGGAGCTGGGCTCGGGCCCCTCGGTGATGGCACGGGCCGGGCAGGTATACCGCGACCGCGGCTGGCGCGAGGACGCGAACGCCACGCTCACCGACGCCGCCGCGCTCGCCGAGGCCCCGGCGGAGAAGGCGGCGTGCCTGTTCCGGGTCGGGGAGCTGGCGTGGGAGCGGGGCGAGCCGACGGAGGCGCTGCGCTATGACGACGCGGCGCTGGCCGCCGACCCCGACCACCATCCCGCGCTGGCGGGCCGGGGCCGCGCCCTGGCCGCGCTCGGCCGCTCCTCGGAGGCGCTGCACGCCTACCGCTCGGCGCTCGCCCGGCAGCCGCTGCCCCAGTACGCCCTGGAGCTGGGCGAGTTGTACGAGTCGCTGCGGCTGGGTCCGGCGGCGAAGGCGCAGTACGACCTGCTGCGCACGCGCGTGAAGGAGGAGGGCGCGGGCGGCGTCAACAACGAGCGGGTCCTCGGGCTCTTCGAGGCCGACCACGGGGATCCGGGCGCGGCGGTGGAGCGGCTCACCGCGGAGTACAAGCGGCACGGCAGCCCGGAGACGGCGGACGCGCTGGGCTGGGCGATGCACCGGGCCGGGGACGGCGAGGCAGGCCTCAAGCTCGTCACGAAGGCGATGGACAAGGGGCCGCGCAGCGCGCTGTTCGCCTTCCACCGGGGGCAGATCGAGCGGGAGCTCGGGTACTACGGGGCCGCGCGGCGCCATCTGGGCGAGGCGCTGCGCATCAACCCCTCCTTCTCGCCGCTGGGCGTGCCCGCCGCGAAGGCCGCGCTGGCGGCGCTGGGGGACCCACCGGAGGGTGGGCCCGCCCAGATGTACGCGCCCCGGCCGGTGACACCGCGTAAGGCGGCGCCCCGTCAGGGGCGCGGGGAACTGCGCGACCAGCCCCCACCGGCCCGCGGCCGGACCGGGACGCCGAATCGCCGGACGGGTCCGGGGAATCCGAGCCGGTCCGGCGATTGAGGACGAGCCGGTCGCAGCCCGCGATCGACGGCGCCTAGAGGTTGCCGCGCTTCTCCTGCTCGCGCTCGATCGCCTCGAACAGGGCCTTGAAGTTGCCCTTGCCGAAGCCCATGGAGCCGTGGCGCTCGATCATCTCGAAGAAGACGGTCGGGCGGTCCTGGACCGGCTTGGTGAAGATCTGCAGGAGGTAGCCGTCCTCGTCGCGGTCGACGAGGATCTTCAGCTCGCGCAGGGTCTCCACGGGCACGCGGGTCTCACCGGCCCACTCGCCGAGGGTGTCGTAGTACGAGTCGGGGGTGTCCAGGAACTGGACGCCCGCCGCGCGCATGGTGCGCACGGACTCGACGATGTCGTTCGTGGCGAGCGCGATGTGCTGGACGCCCGCGCCGCCGTAGAACTCCAGGTACTCGTCGATCTGCGACTTCTTCTTGGCGATGGCCGGCTCGTTGATCGGGAACTTCACCTTGAGGGTGCCGTCCGCGACGACCTTGGACATCAGCGCCGAGTACTCGGTCGCGATGTCGTCGCCCACGAACTCCTTCATGTTCGTGAAGCCCATGACCTTGTTGTAGAAGCCGACCCACTCGTTCATCTTGCCGAGCTCGACGTTGCCGACGCAGTGGTCGATGGCCTGGAAGGTCCGCTTGGCCGGCGGCTCCACGATCGGGTTCGCGGTCACGAAACCGGGCAGGTAAGGGCCGTCGTAGTCGGTGCGCTCGACCAGGGTGTGGCGGGTCTTGCCGTACGTGGCGATGGCGGCGAGGACGACCGTGCCGTTCTCGTCCTTCTCCTCGTACGGCTCCGTGATCCCGCGGGCGCCGTGCTCGACGGCGTAGGCGTACGCGGCCCGCGCGTCCGGCACCTCGATGGCGAGGTCGACCACGCCGTCGCCGTGCTCGGCGACGTGGGAGGCGAGGAAGGTGCCCCACTCGGTGGAGGCCTTGATGACGGAGGTGAGGACGAAGCGGGCGGAGCCGTTCGTGAGCACGTAACTCGCGGTCTCGCGGCTGCCGTTCTCCGGTCCGGAGTAGGCGACCAGCTTCATGCCGAACGCGGTGGAGTAGTAGTGCGCCGCCTGCTTGGCGTTGCCCACGGCGAAGACGACCGCGTCCATTCCCTTGACCGGGAAGGGGTCGGCCTCGCGCGCGGTGTCGGGGGTGGTGTGGGTGGTGGTCTCAGTCATGTCCCGAGGCTCCCGCCGATCCACAAGGTGCGCAATAGTTCGCGTTTTCAGTGGTCAATCTGTCCAGGCACTGGCCAGGATGGGCGGGCTATCTGTACATCATGACCATCACGGAGGCGTCATGGCGATCGATCATCTGGACGGGAGACTCATCGTGCTCCTGGCGCGGGAGCCGCGTATCGGGGTTCTTGAGGCGTCCCGCAGGCTCGGCGTCGCGCGCGGCACGGTGCAGGCGCGCATGGACCGGCTTCAGTCCAATGGAGTCATCCGGGGCTTCGGGCCCGAGGTCGATCCGGCGGCGCTCGGCTACCCCGTGACGGCCTTCGCGACGCTGGAGATCAAACAGGGCCAGGGGGCGGACGTACGGGCGCATTTGACGTCGGTCGCCGAGGTCCTCGAGCTGCACACCATCACGGGCCACGGCGACATGCTGTGCCGCCTCGTGGCCCGGTCGAACGCGGATCTCCAGCGTGTGATCGACCGGGTGGTGGGTTTTGATGGCATCGTCCGGGCCTCCACGGCGATCGTCATGGAGAACCCCGTCCCGCTGCGGATCATCCCGCTGGTGGAGCAGGCGTCCGAGGACCCCTGAGGCAGGGCCGCCGACCCGCGCGCACGAGAGCCGACCGCCGACCCGAGTCCACGACCGCTGAGACCCTTCGGAAAGACGAGGTGAGCACTTCAGTGAACTTCTGGGACTACCTCGGCAACCGTCACCAACAGTTGCTGACGGACGCGTACCAGCACGCCAGCGCCGTCTTCCAGTGCATGGTCGTCGCCACCGTCATCGGCGTCCTGATCGGCGTCCTCACGTACCGCAGCGAGTGGGCGGGCAATCTCGCCACGACCGCGACCTCCACCATCCTGACCGTCCCCTCGCTCGCCATGATCGGTCTGCTGATCCCGGTCGTGGGCCTGGGGGTGGCGCCGACCGTCATCGCGCTGACCCTGTACGGGCTGCTGCCGATCGTGCGCAACGCCATCGTCGGACTGCGGGGCGTGGACCCCTCGCTCGTCGACGCGGCGAAGGGCATCGGGATGTCCCGGCTCGCCCGGCTCTTCAAGGTGGAGCTGCCGATCGCCTGGCCGCCGATCCTCACCGGCATCCGCGTCTCCACGCAGATGCTGATGGGCATCGCGGCCATCGCCGCGTACGCGTCGGGGCCCGGCCTCGGCAACGAGATCTTCCGCGGCATCGGCTCGCTCGGCAGCAAGAACGCGCTCAACCAGGTGCTCGCGGGCACGCTCGGGATCATCGTCCTGGCGCTGCTCTTCGACGCCGCGTACGTCCTGATCGGCCGGCTGACGATTCCGAGGGGTATCCGTGTCTGAGACCACCGCCACCGACGCGAGCACGGACGAGGCCGCCGGGCGGGCCGCCGCAGGTTCGGCGACCACCTCCGGCGCGACGATCGAGCTGGAGAACCTCACCAAGCGCTATCCGGGCAGCGGCGACCCGGCCGTGGACAGCGTGAACATGGAGATCAAGGCGGGCGAGATCGTCATCTTCGTGGGCCCCTCGGGGTGCGGGAAGTCCACCACGCTGAAGATGATCAACCGGCTGATCGAGCCGACCAGCGGCCGCATCCGCATCAACGGCGAGGACGTCACCGACATCGACCCGGTGAAGCTGCGCCGCAAGGTCGGCTACGCGATCCAGTCCTCCGGCCTCTTCCCGCACATGACGGTCGCGCAGAACATCGCGCTCGTCCCGAAGATGGTGGGCTGGTCGAAGTCCCGCATCAAGTCGCGGGTCGAGGAGATGCTCGACCTGGTGGGGCTCGACCCGGGCGAGTTCCACGGCCGCTATCCGCGCCAGCTCTCCGGCGGCCAGCAGCAACGCGTGGGCGTGGCAAGGGCGTTGGCGGCCGACCCGCCGGTCCTGCTGATGGACGAGCCGTTCGGCGCCGTCGACCCCATCACCCGCGACCACCTCCAGGACGAGCTGATCCGGCTCCAGCACGAGCTGCACAAGACGATCGTCTTCGTCACGCACGACTTCGACGAGGCCATCAAGCTCGGCGACCGCATCGCGGTGCTCCGCGAGCGCTCGCACATCGCGCAGTTCGACACCCCCGAGGCGATCCTCACCAACCCCGCCGACGACTTCGTCTCGGGCTTCGTGGGCGCGGGCGCGGCGCTCAAGCGCCTGAACCTCACGCGCGTACGCGACGTGGAGATCGCCGACGTGCCGACGGTGACGATCGACGACCCGCTCCAGGACATCTTCGACAAGCTCCGCGCGGGCGGTACGAACGAACTGCTCCTGCTCGACAAGCGCGGGCGCCCCTACAAGTGGCTGCGGCGCGGCGACCTGATGCGCGCGAAGGGCTCACTGGCCCGCGCGGGCACCCTCGTCCACGACACGGTCACCCGGGACGCCACCCTGCGCGACGCCCTGGAGGCGGTCCTCACGGACAACGCGGGGCGGGTCGCGGTGACCGGGCGGCGCGGCGAGTACACGGGCGTCGTCGACATGGAGACGCTGATGAACTCCGTCCACGAGATGCTGGAGGCCGACCGCCTCGAAGCCGTCGAGCACCAGCACGAACTGGAGGAGCAGCGCGCCCGGTTGACCCACCAGGAGCAGGAGGGCGACGGCGGGGAGGCGAAGGCATGAGGCCGTCCCCGCGCGAGGACACGCGCCCCGAGGGCGAGCACGAGGTCAAGGGACTCGCCTTCCGCGACGTCGGCGAGGGCGAG
Organism: Streptomyces sp. NPDC052114; assembly: GCF_040680155.1. Lineage (NCBI taxonomy): Bacteria > Bacillati > Actinomycetota > Actinomycetes > Kitasatosporales > Streptomycetaceae > Streptomyces > Streptomyces sp. NPDC052114. The sequence continues at coordinate 88,763 of NZ_JBFAWC010000022.1, forward strand.
CAGGAGGCCCCTCCCCCGGCCACGCCGGACCGCAAGGAGCGCCGGGTCACCTGGCAGCGGCTCACGTTCCTGCCGGCCGTGCTCGCGGTGATCCTGCTCCTGACGTGGTGGTGGTTCCACCAGGCCGACCTGGACTCGATCTCCAAGAACGCGCTGGCGAACGGCAACGTGTGGCTGCGCCTTCGCCAGCACATCCAGCTGACCGCGATCTCCACCTTCTTCGTGCTGATCATCGCGATCCCGCTGGGCATCCTGCTGACCCGCGGGCGGCTGCGCAGGGCCGCCCCGGTCGCGATGGCGCTGGCCAACATCGGCCAGGCGACGCCCGCGATCGGCCTGCTCGCGCTCCTGGTGATCTGGCTCGGCATCGGCGAGAAGGCGGCCCTGATCGGCATCATCATCTACGCCGTGCTGCCGGTCCTGTCCAACACGATCGCGGGCCTGAAGGCGAACGACCCGACCCTCCTGGAGGCGGCGCGCGGCATCGGCATGTCGCCGCTGGGGGTGCTGACGCGGGTCGAGCTCCCGCTGGCCGTACCGCTGATCCTCGCGGGCGTGCGCACGGCGCTCGTCCTGAACGTCGGCACGGCGACCCTCGCCACGTTCGGCGGGGGCGGCGGCCTCGGCGACCTGATCACCACGGGCATGACGAACCAGCGGATGCCCGTCCTCATGCTCGGTTCGATCCTGACGATCGCGCTCGCGCTCCTGGTGGACTGGCTGGCCTCGCTGGCCGAACTGGTCCTGCGCCCGCGCGGCCTGGAGGTGCGGTCATGAGGGTCTCGTTGCGCACGTCGGTCGTCGGCGTCCTGGGAGCCGCGCTGGTCGCCGGGTGCGGGCTCACCAGCGGCAGCCCGATGGTGGACGACGTCAAGCCCGGCTCGATCGGCCGGGGCCTGCCCCTCAAGGGCGCCGATCTCACCGTCACGTCCAAGGAGTTCACCGAACAGCTGATCCTCGGCGCGATCATGGGCATCGCCTTCGAGGCCGCCGGCGCGGACGTGCTCGACCGCACGGGCATCCAGGGGTCGATCGGCGCGCGGGAGGCAGTCAAGGGCGGTGACGCGGACGCCATGTACGAGTACACCGGCACCGCCTGGATCACGTACCAGGGCAACACCGAGCCCATCGACGACCCGCAGAAGCAGTGGCAGGCGGTGCGCGAGGCGGACCTGAAGAACGGCGTCACCTGGCTGCCGCCGGCCGCGCTCAACAACACGTACGCGCTGGCGATGAACGAGAAGAACGCGGCGAAGTACCGGACCAAGACGCTCTCGGACGTGGCGGCCCTGTCCAAGTCCGACCCGAAGGCGGTCACGCTCTGCGTGGAGAGCGAGTTCTCCTCCCGGGAGGACGGGCTGCCCGGCATGCAGAAGGCGTACGGGATGAGCATCCCGTCCTCCAACATCACCAAGATGGACACCGGCATCATCTACACGCAGGCGTCCAAGGGGTCGTGCACGTACGGCGAGGTCTTCACGACCGACGGCCGCATCAAGGCGATGGACCTGACGGTCATGGCGGACGACAAGCACTTCTTCCCCAACTACAACGCGGCCCCGGAGATCAACAGCAAGTCCCTGGAGAAGTACCCGGAGATGGCGGAGGTCCTGGACCCCATCACGAAGAAGCTGAACAACACGGTGGCGCAGGACCTCAACTCCAAGGTGGACGTGGAGGGCCAGGACCCGCACGAGGTGGCGAAGGACTGGCTGATCCAGGAGGGGTTCGTCAAGGAGTAGGCGAGCGGCGGCAGTCGGCCGCAAAGACTCCGTTGCAAAGAAACCGTTGCAACGGAGTCTTTGCATGGCTACGGTGAGGGCATGGAAGAGCCGCAGTCGCCCCGCAAGGTCCACAGCCTCAACCCCCGCTCGCTGCGCGGACTCGCGCATCCCCTGCGGATGCGCCTGCTCTCCTCGCTGCGGCTCGAAGGCCCGGCGACCGCCTCCCAACTCGCCGCGCGCCTGGGCGAGTCGAGCGGGGCGACCAGCTACCACCTGCGCCAGCTCGCGGAGTACGGCTTCGTCGAGGACGATCCGGAGCGCGGCAAGGGCCGGGAGCGGTGGTGGCGCTCCGCACACCAGGGGACCAGGACCGACGAGGACCTCATCCGCGACCGGGACCCGGAGGTGCAGGGCGCGCTCAGCACCCTCCTGTACGAGTACGCCGCGCAGCGCTCGCAGGAGGTGACCACCTGGATCGCCACACGGCACGAGTGGTCGCAGGAGTGGGACGAGGCCGCGGACACCAGCGACTTCACCCTGACGCTGACGCCCGCGCTCGCCGCCGAGCTGAGCCACCGGGTCGGCGAACTCATCGAGAGCTACCGCGCGCTGGCGCCGGACGCGGGAACGCCGGACGCGGCCCAGGTGCGCGTCCACTCCCACGTCTTCCCGACCCGGCCGACGAACGCCGACGACACCTGAGAGACGACCCCCGAGAGGAGCACGACATGCACCCCGACGTACACCTGATGCTGCATCACGACCGCGCCGAGGAATTACGGCAGGAGGCGCCCGTACGACTCCCCCGTGCTCAGCTGCGCACGCAACTCGGCTGGGTCCTCGTCGAGTTGGGACTGCGTCTCGTCGACGTCAGCAGCTCGGGACCTTCTCGCCCTTCTCCAGGGCCCGCAGCGAGTCGACCGTGCCCGACAGTGTCGTGACGGGAATCAGCTGCAGGCCCTCGGGCAGCTCCGCCCGCGCGTCCTTGCACTCCGCCTTCGGGACCAGGAAGACCGTCGCGCCGTCGCGCCGCGCGCCCTGCGTCTTCATGGACACACCGCCGACCGGGCCGACCTTGCCGTCGGCCTTGATCGTGCCGGTGCCCGCGATGGTGCGGCCGCCCGTGAGGTCGCCGCCGCTGCCGTTCCCGTCCAGCTTGTCGATGATCCCGAGCGAGAGGAACAGGCCCGCGCTCGGGCCGCCGATGTCGCCGAGGTCGGCCTTGACGTCCACCTTGTCGGTGCCGTCGACGCCGTTCTCCTTCAGATAGGCCAGCGCCGCCTTCGTGGCGTCGTCCTGCGACTTCCTCATGTCGCCGAGATTGTGCTTCTCGACTTCCTTCTCGTTGTCGCCGACCGGGTAGACGGAGTCCTTCGGCATCACCGCGCGGTCCGTGCGGAACCAGCCGTCGATCACGTCGCCCAGGTACACGTCCAGCTGCGGACCCGTCGCGACGATCGTCGTCATGCGCAGCTCACCGGTCGTGGGCCGGGTGGGCGCGCCGGAGATGGTGAGCACCGGCTTGCCGTCGTGGTCCCCGAGGACGTTCGTCGTGCCGCCGGGCTGGGCCACGGCGAACGGCAACGGCGCGAACCCCGCGACGGCGAGCAGGGTCACCACGGGGAGCGCGCAGACGGCGACGGCCTGGAGGCGCGTGAGACGAGAGAACACAGGATCAATCTAACGTGACTCGATCAGCGGCCTCGCCTCAGCGCAGGGCGTCCGCCACTTCCCGTGCCGCGTCGACCACCCTCGGCCCCACCCGCTCCGGTACCGAGTCCGCGAGCATGACCACGCCGACGCTGCCCTCTATGCCGGTGACGCCCACCAGGGGGGCCGCCGCCCCGCTGGCGCCGGCCTCCAGCTCGCCGTGGGTGAGCGCGTACCCGGGGTCGGTCACCAGGCCCTGGCGCGCCGCGAGGATGGCGCGGCCCGCGGCGCCGCGGTCCAGGGGGTGGCGGAAGCCGGTGCGGTAGGCGACGTGGTAGTCCGTCCACGTGGGCTCGACCACCGCCACCGCGAGGGCCTCCGTGCCGTCGACGAGGGTCAGGTGCGCCGTCGCGCCTATGTCCTCGGCGAGCGAGCGCAGCGCGGGCAGCGCGGCCTCCCGCACCAGCGGGTGCACCTGGCGGCCGAGCCGCAGCACACCGAGGCCCACGCGGGCCCGGCCGCCGAGGTCGCGGCGGACCAGGGCGTGCTGCTCCAGCGTGGCGAGCAGGCGGTAGACCACGGTGCGGTTCACGCCGAGCTTGTTGGACAGCTCGGTGACCGTGAGGCCATGGTCGGTGTCGGCCAGCAGCTTGAGGACGCGCAGTCCTCGGTCGAGCGTCTGGGAAGTCTCCGCGGTCACGACGCCCACTCCTTAGGTGAGGGTCGGCGGCCCCCCTACGCGGCGGTTGCGCCGCCGGTCCCGTGGGCGACGCGCGTCAGAGGCCGCCGGTCGGAACACCGGCTGCGCTCCGCGGCGGCGCTGCCACGGGGCGTGTGCGTTGCGGGGACAGTAGCGAGGCCGTCCCGCTCAGCGGAAGACTTCGTCCAGAATCCGGGCACGGCGACGCCCCTAGCGCCCCCCATTGCCCCGTTACGCGGCGGGCGCCCGTGTGGGGGCGTGCACGACCTTTGCACACCACCTCCGCACCCGGAACGCCCCGCTCACGCCGGAGGGAACCCCCTCACTTCGCCGGAAGGGACCCGCTCACTTCATCCGGGTCGCCCACTCCTGGACCTTCTCGATCCGCTGCCGCAGCTGTCCGGCCGTGGCCTCCGCGCTCGGCGGCCCGCCGCAGGTGCGCCGCAGCTCGGTGTGGATCACGCCGTGCGGCTTGCCGCTCTGATGGACGTACGCGCCGACCATCGTGTTCAGCTGCTTGCGCAGCCCGAGGAGCTCCTTGTGGGAGACGACCGGGCGCCGCTCGGCGGGCAGTTCGAGGAGATCGGCCTCCTCGTCGGGCTTCTTCTTGCTGTGGGCGATCTGCCGGGCCTGCCGCTTCTGGAGCAGCATCTGCACCTGGTCGGGTTCCAGGAGACCGGGGATGCCGAGGTAGTCCTGCTCCTCCTCGCTGCCCGGGTGCGCCTGCATGCCGAACTCGGCGCCGTCGAAGAGCACCCGGTCGAAGACCGCCTCGGACTCCAGCGCCTCGAAGGAGAACTGTTCCTGCTCGCCGGTGTCCTCGTCCTGCTGCTTGTTGGCCTCGTCCATCTCGGCCTCGGACTCGGCGTAGGGGTCCTCCTCCCCCTCCTTCTTCGGCTTGTCGAGCACGTGGTCGCGCTCGACCTCCATCTCGTTGGCGAAGCCGAGCAGGTCGGGGACGGTGGGCAGGAAGACGGACGCGGTCTCGCCGCGGCGCCGCGACCGCACGAAGCGCCCGACGGCCTGCGCGAAGAAGAGCGGCGTCGAGATGGTGGTGGCGTACACGCCGACCGCCAGGCGCGGCACGTCGACGCCCTCGGACACCATCCGGACCGCGACCATCCACCGGTCGGTGCCGCCGCTGAAGTCGTCGATGCGCTGGGAGGCGCCGGTGTCGTCGGAGAGGACGACGGTCGCCTTGGTCCCGGTGATCTCGCGGATCAGCTTGGCGTAGGCGCGCGCGGAGTCCTGGTCGGAGGCGATGACGAGGCCGCCCGCGTCGGGGATGGCCTTCCTGACCTCGGTGAGCCGCTTGTCGGCGGCCTTGAGGACGTTCGGCATCCACTCGCCGCGCGCGTCGAGGGCGGTGCGCCAGGCCTGCGAGACGGCGTCCTTGGTCATCGGCTCGCCGAGCCGGGCCGCGATCTCGTCGCCGGCCTTGGTGCGCCAGCGCATGTTGCCCGAGTACGAGAGGAAGATGACGGGCCGCACGACGCCGTCGCCGAGCGCGCTGCCATAGCCGTAGGTGTAGTCGGCGGAGGAGCGCCGGATGCCGTCGTTGCCCTCCTCGTAGGTGACGAAGGGGATCGGGTTGGTGTCGGACCGGAAGGGCGTGCCGGTGAGCGCGAGGCGGCGCGTGGCGGGCTCGAAGGCCTCCAGGCACGCCTCGCCCCAGGACTTGCTGTCCCCGGCGTGGTGGATCTCGTCGAGGATGACGAGGGTCTTGCGCTGCTCGGAGCGGTTGCGGTGCAGCATCGGGCGTACGCCGACACCGGCGTAGGTCACGGCGACGCCCTGGTACTCCTTGCTGAGGGGTCCCGCGCTGTACTCGGGGTCGAGCTTGATGCCTATACGGGCGGCCGCCTCGGCCCACTGCTTCTTCAGGTGCTCGGTCGGCGCGACCACGGTGACCTGCTGCACGACGTGGTGGTGCAGCAGCCACGAGGCGAGCGTGAGCGCGAAGGTCGTCTTGCCGGCGCCGGGGGTGGCGACGGCGAGGAAGTCTCGCGGCTGCTCCTGGATGTACTTCTCCATCGCGCCCTGCTGCCAGGCACGCAGCTTGTTGGCGGTGCCCCAGGGGGCACGGCCGGGGAAGGCGGGAGAGAGGTGGTGGGAGGAGGTGGCGGCGGCGCTGGTGGTAGTCACGGTCTCCGGGTTTTGACGTCTCGGGTACGTACGACAACCGGGCCACCTTACCGGTGACGGGTTGACGTACCGGTGAGATCGAGGCGGTGCCGGAGACGGGTGCGACGGGTCTCACATCCGCCCCGGGTGCCGCCTCAGCGCGTGCGTTCCTTGAGCCGCGTGCCCACCCAGGCCCCGGCAAGGGCGACCGCCGCCATGGGCAGGAAGACGGCGACGAAGGCCTCCGGATGGGAGCCCGCGGCCCCGCCCGCCCCGTGTGCCGCGCCCACCGTGCCGCCGCCCAGCGCGGCGAAGGCGGCGCCGCCCGCGGCGAGGAGCAGGACGTTCGAGAGTCCGTCCGAGATCTGCAGGGCGGCGGAGTTGGACCCCGCGTCCGCGGGCGGCGAGAGGCGCAGCAGCAGCACGCTCGTGGAGGCGATGACCAGGCCCATGCCGAAGCAGCCGAAGGCCCAGGCGACCGCGACGATCCACACGGGCACGGCCTCGACCAGGACGGTGGGCGCGGTGGCGATGGCCGCCGCGACGAGCACCATGCCGAGGGCCACGAGCCGGGAGCGGTGGGGCTCCATGCGGGGCCGCGACTGGACGTACGAGCCGAGCGCCCAGGTCGCGCCGCCCACGGCCAGCGAGAGCCCGGCCAGGGTGGGGCTCAGCCCCCGCTGGGTGACGAGCATCAGCGGCACGAAGGACTCGGCGGCGATGAACGACCCGGCGGCCACGCCGCGCAGCAGGACGACGGAGGGCAGCCCGCGGGCGGCGCGGTAGGTGCCGCGGGGCAGCAGGCCGAGGACGGCGGGCACCAGGAGCGCCGCGCCCGCCGCCGCGGGCAGCAGCGAGAACCAGCTCAGGTCCTGGCCCGCGTACTGCAGGAGCCCGGCGCCCAGCGAGATGCCGAGGGCGAGGCGGATGCGGCGCCGGTCGAAGGCCTCGGCGGGCGCGGTGGGGTCCACGGGGCCCGCGGCGGTCCGCCGGATCGCGGGCAGCGCGAGGGCGAGCGGCGCGACGACGAGGACCGGGATGCCGACGAACACCCAGCGCCAGCCGAGGTGTTCGGTGACGGTCCCGGAGAGCAGGGGACCCACCACCGAGGGCAGGACCCAGCTCGCCGCGAAGGCCGCGAGGATCGAGGCACGGAGGTGTTCGGGGTAGGCGCGGCTGACGACGACGTACAGCGCGACGATCACCAGGCCGCCGCCGAGGCCCTGCACGGCCCGCCCCAGGATGAACAGCCACATCGCCCCCGCGGTGCCGCTCAGCAGCAGCCCCGCCGCGAAGAGCGAGATCCCCGCGGCGAGCGGCCCGAGCGGACCGCGCCGGTCCGCCCACTGCCCGCTGAGCACCATGCCGAAGAGGCTGGTCGTGAAGTACCCGGAGAAGGCGAAGGCGTACAGCGAGACGCCGTCCAGCTCGCGGGCGGCGACGGGCATCGCGGTCCCGACGGCCGTCGACTCGAAGGCGATGAGCAGGACGACGGAGACGATGCCGATGCTGAGGGCGCGGTGGGGTTTGCTCAGGACTCCGCCCCGGGGAGCCTCGGGCGGCGCTGGCGGTGCGGCGGGAGTGACGTCGGTGTCACCGGGTTCCAGGGCGGTCATGTCGGCCAGCGTAAGGGGCATTCCGCGCGGTGACCCCTGTCCGGAGGCGGTGACCTTCTGGTCCCTTGGTCGTACGCCTCACGGGGCGCAGCCCCCCCTTCAGCCCATGCTGCGGCCGCCGTCCAGGGACTCCCTGATGATGTCGGCGTGGCCCGCGTGCTGGGCGGTCTCGCCGATGACGTGCAGCAGCGTCCGGCGGGCCGACCAGCGTCCGCCGGGCTCGGACCACGGGGCGTCCGGCAAGGGGTGGGTGACGTCGAGGTGCGGCAGGGCGCCGACCGCCTCGTCGGTGCGGCGGGCGGCCTCGGCGTAGGCGTCGAGCACGCCCGCCAGCGTCTCGCCGGGCAGCATCCGGAACTCGTCGGCCCGGCGGGCCCAGTCCTGCTCGGTCATGTCGGTCACGCCGCCGAGGGCGGCCGGGCCGAGCCGGATGAACTCCGTCCACACCCTCTCGACCGACGTGACGTGCTTGATCAGGCCGCCCAGGCACAGCTCGCTCACGGTGGTGCGCAGCCCGGCCTGCTCGTCGGTGAGGTCGCGGACGGTGTGGCGCAGCATGGTCCGGTGCCCGGCGAGCGCCGCCAGCAGATCGGCGCGCTCGCCGTCGGCGGCCTGCACGTCGACCTCTTCGGCCTCTTCGATCCCTGTGGCCTCTGTGGTCTCTGTGGCCTCTTCGGTCTCTTCGGTGGTCCTGGTCTCGGGCATGGTGTCCGCCTTCCCTTCGTGCCGCTCGGCCGGTGGAACACCACGCTAGAAGGCAACTAGGCCAGTTCTTGTCCTAGTTGGCCCCGTCGTCAGCCGTCCGCGCGCAGCACGGCGAACATTCCCCGGGTTCGGGTGCCGTCGGGCAGCCGCCATGCCCCGGCGACATGGCCGGCCGCGCCCGGCGGCGGTGCGGACGCACCGTCCGGAGCGGGACGCAGGACCCGCTGGAGGCGGAGGACCGCGCCCCGCGGCGCGGTCAGCTCGGTGCCCTCCTCGTCCTCGGTGACGGTGACGGCGTCGGCGGCGAGGACGGCGGAGGCGGGGTCCTCGCCGGTCCAGGAGACGGTGACGTCCTGGTCGACGGCGTCGGTGACGTTCTGGTCCTGGGCCCGCGTCCGCCCCTCGACGAGGGCGAGGAACCGGTCGACGAGGACGGGGTCGTGGCAGCCGTCGTAGGCCCAGCGGCGCCCCAGCACCCCGTGCTCCATGGTGCCGACGAGGGCGTGCTCCGCGCCGTCCAGCGGGGCGCCGCGGTAGGTCAGGGGCACGAGATAGGTGACCGGCGCGGCGCCGGAGGTGTCGGTGACCGCCATGACCTCGATGCCGACCTCGCCCGCCGGATCGTCCAGCCGGAATCCGCCGGCCTTCGCCAGCCGCGGCCGGTCCGCGCCGCCTCGGTACCAGGGGCGCGCGGGAAGCCAGGCGTCCAGCAGTTCCAGTTTGGTCGGCCTGAGGGTGGTCTGGTGGATGACGGCCATGCCGGAGATCTCTCCTCACCTGTGGATCCCGCTCGGCGGATCCTGTCCGATGCGTCGGGCCGGCGGCGCCGCTTCATGAACGCCGCATGGCAGTCCCATTGCACCACCCGGTGATCCCTTGAGCCCCCGGCCGGGGCCCCGATACGTTCGAGGAGTCAGGTCGGCGGTCGGTGAAACGGCGACGACTCGGCCGTGTGCCCGAATGGCTCAGGGGCTGGACTGCAAATCCAGTTACGCGGGTTCGATTCCCGCCACGGCCTCCGGTTACGGCGAGCAGGGGGCGGTCCTTCACGGGACCGCCCCCTGCTCGTCGTGACGCTCCCTCACTCCCCGCGCCGCTCCAACTTCCGTGCACGACTCGCCGGTTGGCCGGACCCTCGGGTCGTTCCGACGCCACAATGGCCTCGGGGCGGCGCGTGGGAACGGTGGGTGAGAGGTGGCCGGGTGGAGGCTGGGGACTACATCACAGCGGCGAACTCCGCCGTCGCCGGCGGCGCGGTCGCCATCGCGTGGTGGCAGGCCCGGGTGGCCAAGCAGGCGACCGACGCCCAGCTGGCGGCGCAGCGCGAGCAGCGGGACCTGGCCAGGGACGAGCGGGACAAGGCGGACTGCCCCCGGTTCATCGTCCAGGAGACCGACGTCCGCGAGAGCGAGGGCGACGCCCTCGAAGTGATCGCCGTCATCAAGCAGACCGCGGGCGCCGACCTGGACGAGGCGAAGGTCACCGTCCACCTCAACCACGAACCGGCACACGTCATCGGCGGCTCCGAGGACGGCACCCTCCTCTGGCTGCACACCGGGCCGACCGCGATGCGGCATCTGAGACTCCTGGCGCCGGCCGGGCTCAGCGGGCTGCTGGAGATCCGCGCCGACCTCGTGTGCCGCGAGGCTGGCGGCATACGGACGTGGACGTGCCGCGTGTTCGGCTACCCCCAGACCGAGTGGGAGCAGATCGTCCGGAACACGGCGTCCCCGGCCCTGCCGCCGCCTCCGCCGCTGACCGGGCCGCCCGGACCCGCCTCCCCCGACGGCTTGAGCACGGACGCCCCGGATGCCGGGGACTCCGGGGACGCCGAGGAACCCCGGGGCGCCCCGCACCCCCTGGCGGCGGCCGACCGCCGGAGCCAGGGTCTCCGGTTCATGCTGCACTGGCACACGACCCTGCCCCGCCCCGGCGGCGGCGCCCACCGGCCGCCGGTCCCCCAGGTCCTGTACCCGACCCTGGTCCACCCCGAGGACGCCGGTCTGCTGGCCGTGACCCCGGTCCTGACGCGCACGGCCGGCCGAAGCGTCCCGGAGGACGGCATCTGGTGACCGCTCAGGAGGGCGCGTCCACCCGCGCCTCCCCCAGCCGCTCCAAGATCGCGTCCACCGTCTGATCGACCGTCAACTCCGAGCTGTCCAGCCAGAGTCCGATGCGCGGGGTCTGCTCGCGCAGGGCCGTGTCCAGGTCCTCGACCGTCCACGCGCCGTACCCCGTCTTGCCGCGGCCCTCCTCGCGGGCGGCGACCGCGGCGGGGCGCGGGGCGAGGACGACGACGTACAGGGGGCGGGTGCGCAGGAGTTCCACGTACCCCTTCAACTCCTCGCCCAGGACGACGTCCTGGACGATCGCGGTGAACCCCGCCGCGGCGTAGGCGTCGGCGGTCGACGCCGAAAGGCCGTACCGCAAACGGAGTTGGGCCTCGGCCTCGCCGCCCGCCCCCGGCTCGTACGGCACCGCGCCCGAGACGACCATGCGGCGGAACACGTCGCCCCGCACATGCGCGGCCTTCGGCAGCCGCTCGGCCAGCGCCTGCGCGACCGTGGACTTCCCGGACGCCATGATGCCGGTGATGACGACGACACCGGCGGGATCAGAGGTACCTGTGGTCATGACCTCATCGTGCCAGCGCCGCCGTCCCGGGCGCTCCTGGATTTACTGGGCCACCGCGGCCTGCGGGCGGATCGGGAGGCGGTTGACCGGGCGGCCCGTCGCCGCGCGGACCGCCGAGGCGACGGCCGCCGGGGACGTCACGACCGGGACCGCGCTGGCCGCCTTCGCGCCGAACGGCGCGACGACGTCCCGCTCCTCGACCAGCTTCACGATGCGGATGTCGGGGGTGTCCAGGGCGGTGGGCAGGGCGTAGCCCGTGAGGTCCGGGTGGCGGACCAGGCCGCGCGGCGTGCGGAGGTTCTCCGTGAGGGCCGCGCCCACGCCCTGCGTGACGCCCGCCTCGATGCGGGCCTTCAGCTGGGCGGGGTTGAGGATGCGGCCGACGTCCTGGGCGACGGCCAGCTCGACGACCCGGACCGAACCGATCTCGATGTCGACGTCGACCACCGCGCGGATCGCGCAGAACGCCATGCCCACGAACGCGTCGCCCTGACCGGCCTCGTCGAGCGGCTCGGTCGGGTGCGGGCGGCACTGCGCCGTGGCCCACAGCTCCTTGCCGTCCATCGCCTCGGTGACGGTCGTGGAGAGGACCCCGTCGTACGAGGTGATCTTGCCGTCGGTGATCTGGAGCAGCTCGGTGGACATGCCGAACTTGTGGGCCAGCGGCTGGAGCAGCTGGGTGCGGACCATCTTCGCCGCGCGCTCCACCGCGCCGCCCGACACCCAGGTGTGCCGGCCCCGGCAGCTCGGTCCCGCGGGCGGCTGGTCGGTGTCGACCGGCGCGACCCGCACGTCGTCGATGCCGAGCGTCTCCTGGACGATCTGGCGGGCCAGGGTGGTGAAGCCCTGACCGGTCTCGACGGCCGCGCAGATCACCGTCGCCGCGCCGTCCTGGACCCGCACCGTGGCCGTGGAGACCTCGTCCGTGCCCTCGGCGCCCAGGAGCTGCACCATGCCGAGGCCGTAGCCGACACCACGGCGCACCGCGGCGGGCTCCCCCGCGCCCTCGGGACCGCCGGGCAGCAGCCAGTCCTCCTCGGGCGTGTCCTTGGGCAGTTCGGGCAGCGGGAAGTCCCGTACGGCGGCGAGGAGTTCGGCCACCGGGGCGGGGCACGTCACGGTCTGGCCGGTGGGCAGGATGTCGCCCGTCGCCATGGCGTTGCGCAGCCGCACCTCGGCCGGGTCGATCCCCAGCTTCTTGGCGATCTTGTCCATCTGGGCCTCGTACGCGGCGCACACCTGCATGGCGCCCTCGCCCCGGACGTGCCCGGAGGGCGGGTTGTTCGTGCGCACCGCCCAGCCCTCGATGAAGGCGTTCGGCACGACGTACGGACCGCAGGCGAAGGAGACGGCCGCGGCGAGCGCCTCCGAGGAGGTGTCCGCGTACGCGCCCGCGTCCAGCAGGATCTGCGCCTCCACCTTGACCAGGCGGCCCTCGGCGTCCGCGTGGTGGCGGTAGCGGAGCAGCGTGGGGTGGCGGTGGGCGTGGCCGAGGAAGGACTCCTCGCGGGTCGCGGTGAGCTTGACCGGGCAGCCGGTCCGCAGCGCCAGGAGGCCGAGCGGGAGCTGGAAGCTCGCGTCCTCGCGGTCGGCGCTCGCACCGGGCACGCCCGTGACGACGACCTTGACCTGGTCCCGCGACAGGCCGTAGCAGGCGGCGGCGCGGTCGCGGTCGGCGTGCGGGTCGGTGGAGGCGGTGTACAGCTCGACCCCGCCGTCCGGGCGGGGCACGGCGAGGCCGGCCTCCGCGCCGATCGGCGCCGGGTCCTGGCGGCCGATGCGGTACAGGCCCTCGACGACGAGCTCGCCCGCCGCCTCCGGGTCGCCGTGCCGCAGCGGGATGTGCCGGATCAGGTTGCCGTCGGGGTGCAGCGGTTCGGCCTCGAAGGTCTTCTCGGGGTCGGTGACCGGTTCGAGCACCTCGTACTCGACGATGACGGCGGCGGCCGCCATGCGCGCGGTGTCGGGGTGGTCGGCGGCGACCGCGGCGATGGGCTCGCCGTGGTGGCGTACGACGTCGGAGGCGAAGACCGGCCGGTCCGGCGCCCCCCGGCCGTGCAGCACCTCGCCCGGGACGTCCTGGTGGGTGACGACCGCGCGGACGCCCGGCATCTCCAGCGCGTGGGTGGTGTCGATCGACACGATGCGCGCGTGCGCGTGCGGGGAGCGCAGCACCGCCGCCCACAGCAGGCCCTCGGCCCACAGGTCGGAGGCGTACGGGAAGGTGCCCTCGGTCTTGGCGCGGCACTCGGCCGACGGCAGCGAGGAGCCGATGCCGTGCGGCAGTTGCTCGGGGCCCTGCGGGTCGGACGCGGTCGCGGTGGTGGCCTCGCTGCTCACGCCTGGCCTCCGTCCTGGCCGTAGGGGCCCTGCGGTCCTTCGGGTGCGTCGTATCCGCCGCCGTGTCCCGCGTCGTACGTACCGTCGTGCGCGTGCTGGTGGACGCCCCCGGCGCCCGGTCCCGCCTGGTGCGGGATGCGCGCCTCGTCGGCGCGGCCGTCCTGCGCCGCGGGCTCGGCGGAGGCGGACGCCTCGCGCTCGGCCACGACCTCGCGCACGGCGTCGAGCACCCCGCGGTAGCCGGAGCAGCGGCAGAGGTTGCCGCACAGGGCGCGGCGGGTCTCCAGGTCGCTGGGGGCGGGGTTGCCCTCCAGGAGGTCGTGCACGGTCATGGCCATGCCGGGCACGCAGAAGCCGCACTGCACCGCGCCGCACGCGGCGAGCGCGCGCTGCACGTCGGAGGGCTGCCCGTCGACGGCCAGGCCCTCGACGGTGCGGATCTCGCTGCCCGCGGTGGTGGCCGCGGGAACCAGGCAGGAGGCGACGAGACGGCCGTCCACCTGGACGTTGCACGCCCCGCACTCGCCCTGCGAGCAGCCGTCCTTGGCCCCGGCGAGGCCGAGGCGCTCGCGCAGGACGTAGAGCAGGGACTCGCCGATCCAGGCGTCGGTGACGGGACGGTCGGTGCCGTTGACGCTCAGGACGTAGGAGACGAGGGGGTGGTCGTCGTGGAGGGGAGCGGGCCCGGTGGCCGCGAGGGCCTCCGCCGGGTCGGGCTCGCCCGGGTCACCGGTCTCTTCGGCCTCGCCGGGTTCAGCGGACACGCCGGGCTCGGGGGCCTCGGCGAGGTCGGTGGGCCCGGGGGTCTCGACGGCGTGCGGGGCGACCGCCTCGACGGCCACCTCGACGGCCGCTTCGGCGACCGCTTCTGCGGCCACGGGCGCGTCGTCCGCCTCGTCCGCCTCGTCCGGCGCGTCCGGCGCGTCCGGCGCCTCCACGGACTCGGGGACCTCGACGAGCTCCGCGACGGACTCGACGTGCTCGGCGTGCTCGACGTGTTGGCCCGGTTCGGCGGACTCGACGGGCTCCGCCACCGTGTCCGCCTCGTGCACCACCGGCTCCGGGGCCTCATGGGCCCGCGGGACCTCATGCGCCACCGGCGCCTCAAGGGCCTGCGGGGCCGCGTGCGCCTCCGGCGCCTCCCCGGCGGACTCCGCCACCGGCTCCTCGACGGCCTCGACGCCCGGGGCGCCTTCGACGCCCTCGGCGGCAGGCCGCTCCTCGACCGGCCGTTCCTCGGACGGCGACGGCACCGTGATCGCCCGCAGCAGCGTGGTCTGTTCGAAGCGGCTCTCCGGACGCTCCTCCACGGGGGCGGGGGCCGCCGGGCTCTCGGGATAGGTCTCCCGCGCGTGCGTCACGTCCTCTTCCGGGGCCTGTACGCCCCAGGGCGCGCCCGCGCCCGCCTCGGTCGCCCAGGGCGCGGGCGCGCCACCGGGCAGCGTCGCGGGCGGCGTACGCCCCCACTGCACGGCGAGCGACGACGCCGTGAACTCGCCCGACTCGTCCGGAAGATCGCCGTCGGCCACCGGGATCGACCACTGCCCGGTCACGTCGGACGACGGCGCCGCGCCCCCGTGCCCGTGAGCGTGACCGTGCCCCTGGCCGTACTCCTGCCCGTACGCCTGTTCCGCGGCCTCGGCCTCGGCGAAGCTCCACTGGCCGGTCGCCCGCGGGTCGTACTCCTGGCTCTCGGCCGGCCGGTGCGCCACGGGGTGCGCCGGCGCGGCGTCCGGGTCGGGCCAGCGCACCGCGCGCCCGCCGTCCGCCGACCCCGTCACCTCGGGCGGCATGACCCACGCGCCCGTGGCGGCGGGGTCGGTGGCGTC
Organism: Streptomyces sp. NPDC052114; assembly: GCF_040680155.1. Classification (NCBI taxonomy): domain Bacteria; kingdom Bacillati; phylum Actinomycetota; class Actinomycetes; order Kitasatosporales; family Streptomycetaceae; genus Streptomyces; species Streptomyces sp. NPDC052114. Next base: position 104,085 of record NZ_JBFAWC010000022.1, read on the forward strand.
GGCGGTGGTCGGGGTGACCGTTATCTGCGGCGGCACATAGCCGTGGCCGGGCGCGGCGAGCGGGGTGTCCAGCATGCCTTCGGGGAGCTGCACGAACGCCGTGGCGTCCGAGTCGTACTCGCCCTGCGGGTGCGGCTGCCAGCCACCGCCGTTGGCCGTGCTCTCATCGTGCCGGTCGTCGCTCACGACAGCGCCCTCCCCAGTGCTCGTCGGGCCAGCGCGGCGACGGTGCGCCGCAGGTGCAGTACGGCGGGCGGCAGCGGCTGTTCGGTGCCGTCGGCCGCCGGGGGCTGCTCGGGGATGCACGCGGCGGCGACGTACTCGCCGAACGCGTGCACCGCCTCCGGCACCAGGCTGCCCCGCTCGCCGTCCCAGTCGATCAGCGAGGCCACCCACTCCTCGGCCTCCAGGGGCCGCAGCGGCATCGGCGCGATGGCGCCGACCGCGCAGCGCACCCCGCGCCGCGCGGGGTCGAGGACCAGCGCGACGGAGGCGACGGCCCGGCCGGGGCCGGTGCGCCCGGTCGCCTTGAGGAAGACCTGGGGGGCGTGCAGGAGCGGCACGCGCACGAAGCCGATGAGCTCGCCGGGGCGGAGCATCTCCATGCCCGCGAGCAGGTGCGAGACGGGGACCTCGCGCCGGGCGCCGCCGGGTCCCGCGACGATCAGGACGGCTTCCAGGGCGGCGAGGACGGGCAGCGCGTCGCCGGTGGGCGCGGCCGAGGCGATGTTGCCGCCGAGGGTGCCCGCGTTGCGGATCTGGGGCGGTCCCGCGGCGCGCGCGGCGGCGGCCAGGGCGGGGATCAGCGCGGCGAAGTCGGGGCGGCCCATGCGGGCGTGGGTGAGACCGGCGCCGAGCAGCGCGTGGCCGTCCTGGTACTGCCAGCCGCGGATCTCGCTGATGCGGCCGAGGCCGACGAGGGCGGCGGGGCGCAGCTGTCCCGAGTTGACCGAGGCCATCAGGTCCGTGCCGCCGGCGACGGGCACGGCGGCGGGCATGGCGGCGAGTGCCGCCACTGCCTCGTCGAGCGTGGCGGGCAGCTTCACCGACTGCGGTGCCTGTGCCGCCCGCGGTGCGTGCGTGGTCAAACCGGCTGCCCCTTCCCGATGCCCGGCCGCGTACCTCGCGTACGACGCGTACGTGAGGTGCTCGCCGTTCGCGACGTGTCACCGTTACGCCTGTTCCGCCGTACGGTACGTGCTCACAACCCGGACGTGGCAACTCTGGCACATCTTCCCCTGGCCCCGACGCGGGGGTCCGCTAGGAGGCATTCGTCCGCAGACCAGGGGGATGTGCCGTTTTCGCACGCGCTCACCGGTCGGCGGGAATTGCCCCTCTACGGTGATGCCCGGGCGGCTTCCGCCGACCGGTGCCCCGCGCACTCCTTCGCGCCGCTTCCGGCGGCCCGCACTCCCGGCGCGGGCCGCCGGAAGCGCGCTCCGGCCGGTCACCTCACACGTTCGGGGGCGGCCCCTCGATCGGGCGTCCGAGCACGCCCGGCCGCTGGTGGCGGGGCAGCGGGCCGCTCGGCGGACGGTAGTCGACGCCGAGGGCGTCAAGTCGCGCGTAGTGCCCGGTCATTCGCCGCTCGAAGTCCGCGAAGTCCCGCTCGGCCGGGGCGGGCAGCTCGCGCCAGGCCACCTCGCAGAAGGCGGCGAGCCGCGGGAACACCTGGTAGTCGACGCGGTCCTGGTTCTCCATCACCTCGGTCCAGACGTTGGCCTGGGTGCCGATCACGTGCGCGGCCTCCGCCCCGGTGAGCTCCGCGGGAACGGGCTCGAAGCGGTACACGTCCTCCAGGGTGCGGACGTAGGCGATGGGCATCGGCTCGTCGGGGCCGCCGTCCTCGCGGAAGTTCAAGTACACCTGCTGCTCGGGGCACATGACGACGTCGTGGCCGGATTTGGCCGCGTCGATGCCGCCCTGGTAGCCGCGCCACGAGGAGACGGTGGCGCCCTCGGCGAGGCCGCCCTCCAGGATCTCGTCCCAGCCGATGAGCCGCCGCCCGCGCGCGGTCAGCCAGGTGTCGAAGTGCTTGATGAACCAGCTCTGGAGCCCGTCCTCGTCGCCGACACCGAGTTCCTTGATGCGGGCCTGGGCGGTCGGCGAGGCCTTCCACTGGTCCTTGGGACACTCGTCGCCGCCGACGTGGATGAAGGTGGACGGGAAGAGGTCGAGGACCTCCTCGAAGACCCCTTCGTAGAAACGGAGGACGTCCTCGGTGGGCGCGAGGACGTTCGGGCTGACCCCCCAGCTGTCCCAGACCGTCATCGCCTCGGTGTCGACGACGTCGCTGTTGCCGAGGTACGGGTAGGCGGTGATGGCGGCCTGCGAGTGGCCGGGGATGTCGATCTCCGGGACGACGGTGATGTGCAGGGAGTCCGCGTACGCGACGATCTCCCGGATGTCGTCCTGCGTGTAGTAGCCGCCGTGCGGGTGCTCCAGCCAGAGCGGCGAGGCGCGGTGGCCCCACTTGGTGCGGGCCCGCCAGGAGCCGACCTCGGTGAGCCTGGGGTGGCGCTTGATCTCCACGCGCCAGCCCTGGTCGTCGGTGATGTGGAAGTGGAAGACGTTGAGCTTGTGCGCGGCGAGCAGGTCGAGGTAGCGCAGGACCCCCTCCTTCGGCATGAAGTGCCGCGACACGTCGAGCATCATGCCGCGCCAGCCGAAGCGCGGCGCGTCCTCGACGACGCCCGCCTGGACGGGGTGCTCGGCGCCGGGCCGCAGCGGGGCGCGGCGGAAGGCCTCGGGACCGAGCAGCTGACGGAACGTCTGGGCGCCCCAGAAGACGCCGGCGGGCGCGCCGCCGCGGATCTCGACGCGGTCGCCGTCGACGGTGAGGCGGTACGCCTCAGGGTCCAGGGAGCCGTCGACGCGCAGGGCGACGGAGCCGGCCGCGCCCTCGGCGGCGGGGGCGAGCGGCAGACCGAGCGCGGCACCGAGCGTGGCGCGCAGCCAGCGGGCGGTGGACTCGGTGCCGGGGCCCGCCCACAGGGTGGTCGACGGGCCGGTGACGAAGGAGGAACCAGACAGGGCCTCGGCGCGTGCGGGCGCCGGGATGAGGTGCTCAAAGGTCATGAAAACAGAGGCTGTCACGCGATTGCGCAACGCAAAAGGGGCGTTGCGGCAGGCGCAACGCCCCTCGGGCGAAGAGGTCTCACAAGAGGGCGAAAGGGACTACTTCTTGCCGCCCTTGCCGCCGTCCTTGTCCTTGTCGCCGCCGGCGCCCATGGACTCGTAGATCTCCTTGCACATGGGACAGACGGGGTACTTCTTCGGGTCGCGGCCGGGGACCCACACCTTGCCGCAGAGCGCGACGACGGGCGTGCCGTCGAGCGCGCTCGCCATGATCTTGTCCTTCTGGACGTAGTGCGCGTAGCGCTCGTGGTCGCCGTCACCGTGCGACACCTGCGGCGTCGGCTCTACGAGGGTCCCCGTACCTGCCCCGCGCTCGGGCTCGGGCTCAAGAGTGCTCATAACGGCCAAGGGTACTCACGCCCGGCGCGTCCCGGCAGCGGCCGTGTCGGGGAGCGCGCCCCCGGCACCTCCTCGTCGCGTCGCCACCAGGTGGAGCACCAGCCCCAGGGCCGCCACCGCCGCCGCGGCCCACGGCAGGTCGCGCGGCGCGAGCCCCGCCGCGAGGGCCGCTCCGGCCACGCCCGAACCGACCGCACTGCCCAGATAGAGCGCGGAGTTGTTGAGCGCGAGGGCGACCGTGCCGCGCTCGGCGCGCAGGGCGAGCAGGCGGTGCTGCTGGGGGACCTGGAACGCCCAGCCCGCGGCGCCCCAGACGACGAGCGCGGGGAAGGCGGCGGCGCCGAGCAGCGGCAGGGCCCCCTCGGCGACGATCACGGCCACGAGCAGCCCGGTGACGATCGTGACGACCTTGCCCGTACGGTCCACGAGCGGACCCGCGAGGACGCTGCCGAGCACCCCGCCGACGCCCCAGGCCCAGAGGTACGGCGCGACGTCGCCCTCCCCCACGCCGCCCGCGGACTCCAGGACGGGCGCGAGGTAGGTGTAGAGGCCGAGGCTCGCGACGGCCGCGAGGAAGGAGACCCCGACGACGGGCACGACGCCCCGGTCGGTGAGCGCGCCGAGCCGGGCCCGCACCGGCACCGGCGGATCGGCGGGCACCGCGGGCAGCCACACCGCGAGCCCCACGAGCGCGAGGGCCCCGAGCGCGGTCACGCCCCACATCGTGGCGCGCCACCCCGCGCCCTCGGCGAGCAGCACGCCCAGCGGCACCCCGAGCACCGTCCCCGAACTCATCCCGCCCATCACCAGGGCGAGCGCCCGGCCGCGCCGCTCCCCCGGCACCAGGGCGGCGGCCGCCGCGGTGGACAGCGCGGAGTAGACCCCGGCCCCGACGCCCGCGACGGCGCGGGCGAGCAGCAGCACCGCGAGCCCCGGCGCGAGGGCGGTCAGGGCGTTGCCCAGCGTGAAGACGCCGAGCGCGGCGACGATGAGCGTGCGGGGGCGCACGCCCGACGCCATCCCCGCGACGAGCGGCGCGCTCACCGCGTACGCGAGGGTGAAGACGGTGACCATCTGTCCCGCGAGCGAGACGGTGGTCCCCAGGTCGTCCGCGACGACCGGCAGCAATCCGGCCATCACATAGGCATCGAGCCCCAGCGTGAAGGCCCCCAGCATCAACAGCCACACCTTGCGCACAGCGTTCCACTCCCTCGTCTCTCGCTCCGCCGTGCCCGGCGGAGCAAGAAACGTAGGCAGCCTCCGGATTGCCGGGGAAATGCCCGCGGAGTGCACTTATGCTGGGGCGGCATGGATCACGTGAGGGATGAGGGACCGGCGGTCCCCGACGGCGTCGAGCTGCGGCACCTGCGGGGATTCCTCGCCGTCGCCGACGAGTTGAGCTTCACGCACGCCGCCGACCGGCTCCGGATCGGCCAGCCCGCGCTGACCCGCACCGTGCGCGCCCTGGAGAAGAGCCTCGGGACCAGGCTGCTGGAGCGGACCACCCGCCGCGTCGAGCTCACCGACGCCGGGCGCCGCCTGCGCGACGACCTCGCCCCGCTCCTCACGCGCGTCGACGCCACCCTGCGCACCGCGGCGGGCACCGAACCGCCCCTGCTCCGGCTCGGCTTCACCTCGGTCCTGCCCGAGGTCTGCGTCCCGCTCACCACCGCCTTCAAGGCGGCCACCGGCGCGGGCGTCCGCCTGGTCCGGCGCGACGCGCCGCTCGCGGGCCTGGCCACGGGCGCCTGCGACGTCGCGGTCGTCCGGGGCGACCTCCCGCCCGGCGCCGCGGTGCACGCCCGGCCGCTCCCGCGCGAGCCCCGCGTCGCGGTCGTCGCCCGCGGCGCGGCGGAGCTGGCGGGACGGCGCGTGGTCGACTGGGCGGAGCTGGCGGACCTGCCCCTGGTGGTGAACACCGTCACCGGCACGACCCGCCCCGAGCTGTGGCCCGCGGCGCGGCGCCCGCGCCTGGCCTGCACCGCCGACAACGTCGACGAATGGCTGGAGGCCGTCGCGGCCGGCCATGGGGTGGGCGTGGCCCCCGAACCGGTGGCCCGCCGGCACTCCCACCCGTCCCTGCGCCGCGTACGCCTGAAGAACGCGCCGTCCGTCGCCGTCCACCTGGCCGTACCGGCCAGGGACGCGCACCCGCTGGCCGAGCGCTATCTCGCCCTCGCCGACCGGTCGGGTCAGTTCATCGACGGGTCGTCCGGGTAGGTCGCCACCATCGCGAGCTCGCTGCGCTGGCGCCGGAGCACCGCGCGCCACAGCCGCTCCGGATCCGGCGACGAGACGTCACCCGGCTCGGACTCGACCACGTACCAGGCACCTTCGGCCAGTTCGGTCTCCAGCTGGCCCGGACCCCAGCCCGAGTACCCGGCGAAGATCCGCAGCGAGCCGAGCGCCGGGGCGAGCCGCTCCGGCGGGGCCTCCAGGTCGACGAGGCCGATCGCGCCGTGCACCCGGCGGAATCCGGTCGGATCGCCCCGGCCGGAGCGGAGCCGGGGCCCGGGGCCGGGATCGCCCGCGCCGGTGCGGCGCCGGGCGGGGGGCGGGGCCTCCTCGCCGGGGATCACCGCGACCCCGAGCGCCGAGTCCAGCGAGACGGGACCGCCCTGGAAGACGACGCCCGGCGCACCGGCCAGCTCTCCCCAGCCCTCCAGGATGTCGCCGACGCCCACCGGGGTCGGGCGGTTCAGGACCACGCCGAGCGAGCCCTCCTCGTCGTGGTCGAGGAGCAGCACGACCGCGCGGTCGAAGTTCGGGTCCGCCAGGGCCGGTGTGGCCACGAGCAGCCGCCCTGTGAGCGAGGACACCTCGGTCATGGACCACATGATCCCGCATCTTTGCCCTGAGCGGGGAGGTAATGGCCGTATGTGAGCCGATGCAGTTCAGGGCGGGTGAACGCGCCCCGTGCGCCCCGCCGGGCCAGTGACCCGGAGTGTCCGGTTCCGCACGGTTCGTGTTGTGGCGAACTCATGACGTGTTCTGCGCGGCCTTGGCCTTACGGAAGGGGGGTACGCGGCCATTACGCTTGCCCTTTGGTCCCCCCGTCCATCCAATCGGAACGCGAGATTCATGACCGTCACCGGCATTGACGATGTACTGCTTGTCCACGGCGGCACCCCGCTCGAGGGCGAGATCCGTGTGCGCGGCGCGAAGAACCTCGTGCCCAAGGCCATGGTCGCCGCGCTGCTCGGCAGCGCTCCGAGCCGGCTGCGCAATGTCCCCGACATCCGGGACGTCCGAGTCGTACGCGGCCTGCTGCAGCTGCACGGCGTGACGGTCCGCCCCGGTGAGGAGCCGGGCGAGCTGATCATGGACCCGTCGCACGTCGAGAGCGCCAACGTCGCCGACATCGACGCCCACGCCGGCTCCTCGCGCATCCCGATCCTCTTCTGCGGCCCGCTCCTGCACCGCCTCGGGCACGCCTTCATCCCGGGCCTCGGCGGCTGCGACATCGGCGGCCGGCCGATCGACTTCCACTTCGAGGTGCTCCGCCAGTTCGGCGCGACCATCGAGAAGCGCGCCGACGGCCAGTACCTGGAGGCCCCGCAGCGCCTGCGCGGCACCAAGATCCGCCTGCCGTACCCGTCCGTGGGCGCCACCGAGCAGGTCCTGCTCACCGCCGTGCTCGCCGAGGGTGTGACCGAGCTCTCGAACGCCGCGGTCGAGCCGGAGATCGAGGACCTGATCTGCGTCCTGCAGAAAATGGGCGCGATCATCGCCATGGACACCGACCGGACCATACGGATCACCGGTGTCGACAGCCTCGGCGGCTACAACCACCACGCCCTCTCGGACCGCCTGGAGGCCGCCTCCTGGGCTTCCGCGGCCCTGGCGACCGAAGGCAACATCTACGTCCGCGGCGCCCAGCAGCGCTCGATGATGACGTTCCTGAACACCTACCGGAAGGTGGGCGGTGCCTTCGAGATCGACGACGAGGGCATCCGCTTCTGGCACCCGGGCGGCTCGCTGAACGCCATCGCCCTGGAGACGGACGTGCACCCCGGCTTCCAGACCGACTGGCAGCAGCCGCTGGTCGTGGCGCTCACCCAGGCGGCGGGCCTGTCCATCGTCCACGAGACGGTCTACGAGTCCCGCCTCGGCTTCACCTCCGCGCTCAACCAGATGGGCGCACACATCCAGCTCTACCGCGAGTGCCTGGGCGGCTCGGACTGCCGCTTCGGCCAGCGCAACTTCCTGCACTCGGCGGTCGTCAGCGGCCCCACCAAGCTGCAGGGCGCCGACCTGGTCATCCCCGACCTGCGCGGCGGCTTCTCGTACCTCATCGCGGCGCTGGCGGCGCAGGGCACCTCCCGCGTCCACGGCATCGACCTGATCAACCGCGGCTACGAGAACTTCATGGAGAAGCTCGTGGAGCTCGGCGCGAAGGTCGAGCTGCCCGGCAAGGCGGCGCTGGGCTAGACAGGACGGGCCCGGCGTCCCGCGCCGGGCCCGAGAACACGTGAGAGGGGCGGTCACCCACCGGGTGACCGCCCCTCTTCGCTGCTTGAGGCCTTACTTGCCCTTCGCGGCTTCCTTCAGCTTGGAACCGGCCGAAACCTTGACGCTGTAGCCGGCCGGGATGTTGATCGGCTCGCCGGTCTGCGGGTTGCGGGCGGTGCGAGCGGCACGGTGGGTGCGCTCGAAGGTCAGGAAGCCGGGGATGGTGACCTTCTCGTCGCCCTTGGCAACGATCTCGCCGACGGTCTCGGCGAACGCGGCCAGCACGGCGTCGGCGTCCTTGCGGGTCACCTCGGCGCGGTCGGCCAGCGCGGCCACCAGCTCACTGCGGTTCATTTTTGTACTCCCGTGTTCTTTTGCCGTTGAGGCGTGCCACGCGGCAGAGCCGCATGATGGGCACAGCGAAGACGATGCTGCCAGGGTCCTTGGACAGTCCCCGGACCCGGGTCTGACGTCAGACCCTCGCGCCCGATTACGCATCCTGCCCCCACCTGCGGCGGGAAAGCGAATCCGGCGCCCGCTGGGGTCACACGAAAAGCTTCCGCCGCCCCTCGAAAGAAGGGGCCGGAGGGCTTACTGCCAAGCCACCCTAGAGGGGCCCGTCGGGCCCTGGTCGGGCGACGCGCCGGAGCGCCCTAGGCCGTGGGACCCGTCACAGCGGCTCCCGCGGCCTTCGCGGCCGTGCGCACCGCGCCGGCCACCGCGCCCGCGACCCTGTCGTTGAAGACGCTGGGGATGATGTAGTTCCGGTTCAGCTCGTCCTCGGCGACGACGTCCGCCAGGGCGCCCGCGGCGGCCAGCATCATCTCGGTGTTGACCGTGCGCGACTGGGCGTCGAGCAGGCCGCGGAAGACGCCAGGGAAGACCAGCACGTTGTTGATCTGGTTGGGGAAGTCCGAGCGCCCGGTGGCCACAACTGCCGCCGTCTGGCGGGCGATTGCCGGGTCGACCTCCGGGTCCGGGTTCGCGAGCGCGAACACGATCGCGCCGTCGGCCATGGCCGCGACGTCGTCGCCGTTCAGCACGTTCGGAGCCGAGACGCCGATGAAGACATCGGCACCGACGACGGCCTCCTTGAGCGTGCCGCTCAGGCCCTCGGGGTTGGTGTTGTCGGCGATCCAGCGCAGCGGCGAGTCCGCGTCGGCGGAGACCAGGTCCTCGCGGTCGGCGTGCACGACGCCGTGGATGTCGGCCACCACGGCGTTCTTGACGCCCGCGGCCAGCAGGAGCTTCAGGATCGCCGTACCGGCCGCGCCGGCGCCGGACATGACCACGCGGACCTCGCCGATCCCCTTGCCCACCACGCGCAGGGCGTTGGTGAGGGCGGCCAGGACGACGATCGCGGTGCCGTGCTGGTCGTCGTGGAAGACGGGGATGTCGAGGGCCTCGCGCAGCCGGGCCTCGATCTCGAAGCAGCGGGGCGCGGAGATGTCCTCCAGGTTGATGCCCGCGAAGCCGGGGGCGATGGCCTTGACGATCTCGACGATGGCGTCGGTGTCCTGGGTGTCCAGGCAGATCGGCCAGGCGTCGATGTCGGCGAAGCGCTTGAAGAGGGCCGCCTTGCCCTCCATGACCGGCATGGCGGCCATCGGGCCGATGTTGCCGAGGCCGAGGACGGCCGAGCCGTCCGTTACGACCGCAACGGTGTTGCGCTTGATGGTGAGGCGGCGGGCGTCCTCGGGGTTCTCGGCGATCGCCATGCAGACGCGGGCCACGCCCGGCGTGTAGACCATGGACAGGTCGTCACGGTTGCGGATGGGGTGCTTCGACGCCATCTCGATCTTGCCGCCGAGGTGCATCAGGAACGTACGGTCCGAGACCTTGCCGAGGGTGACGCCCTCGATGCCGCGCAGTTCCTCGACGATCTCGTCGGCGTGCGCCGTGGAGGTCGCCGCGATCGTCACGTCGATCCGCAGCATCTCGTGGCCGGAGGCCGTGACGTCGAGGCCGGTGACCGAGCCCCCGGATGACTCGACGGCCGTGGTGAGCTGGGAGACCGCGGTTCCGCTCGCGGGCACCTCCAGCCGGACCGTCATCGAGTAGGAGACGCTGGGCGCCGTTGCCATGGCCGACTTCCTCTGCTTTCACCTTGTAGCTCTTGCCGTCCGATGGTCGCACCTACCGTCGAGTACCTGGTAGTCACCCCGGATTGAGAACGTTTTGTTCATCGGCCAGTGCGCTGCAGTTTCGGAAACTTGTTTCCACCATACGAGAAGTGGGCTCTGGTTGGAAGAGGCGCCCGGAACACAGAAAGAGGCCCACGTCACGTGGTGACGTGGGCCTCTCTCATACGTTCATGACACCGACCCGCCATGCTCGCCTCGCGGCAAGTGGTCGCTCGTAGCGACGAAGGTTGGGCCCGGGGGCTTGGATCGAGCCGGTGCCACATCCAAGGTAACAAACGATCCCCGTAAGGCAATTCCCGTCTCGGGAAGCCGCTCGAACCCGTCCCGCGACCGGCCGGCCGGTCAGTCCCTGAGCAGGTCCGGCACCCCGTCCGCGTCCGGCTCGTCCCGGGCGCCCGACAGGACCGTGAGCTGCTGCGTCGCGCGCGTCAGCGCCACGTACAGCACCCGCAGGCCCGCCGGGGACTCGTCCGCGATCTCCGCCGGGGAGACGACGACCGTCGCGTCGTACTCCAGGCCCTTGGCCTCCAGGCTGCCCAGCGCCACGACGCGCTCGCCGAGGTCCGCGAGCCAGCGGGCCGCCTGCTCGCGGCGGTTCATCGCCACGACGACGCCGACGGTGCCGTCGACCCGCTCCAGGAGCCGCGCCGCCTCCTCCCGCACCGACGCGCCGAGGTCCCCGTCCCGCACGACGCAGAAGCGGGGCTCCACGCCGGTGGAGCGGACCGCCGACGGGGACGTGGAGCCGGGCATCGCAAGGGCAAGGACCTTGGCGGCGACCTCCGCGATCTCGGAGGGGTTGCGGTAGTTCACGGTGAGCGTGAAGCGGCGGCGCGGGCGGGTGCCGAGGGCCTCGTCGCGGGCCTCGGCCGCCTCGTCCGGGTCGGACCAGGAGGACTGGGCCGGGTCGCCGACGACCGTCCAGGTGGCGTGCCGGCCGCGGCGGCCCACCATGCGCCACTGCATCGGCGTCAGGTCCTGGGCCTCGTCCACGATGACGTGGGCGTACTCGGTGCGCTCCGCCGCCAGGCGCTCGGCGCGCTCGCGCTGGGACTCCTCGCGCTGCGGCATCAGCTCCTCAAGGCCGGTCAGCAGGTCGAGCGGGTCCAGCTCGCGCTTCTTCTTGGGGCGGTGCGGGGTGCCGAGGATCGCCTGGAGCTCGTCCAGGAGCGCCACGTCGTGCACGGACAGGGCCTCGCGCCGCAGCGAGCGGGCGACCTTGCGGACCTCGCCGGGGTTGAGGACGCGCCGGGCCCAGCGGCCGAGCCGCTTCTCGTCGCCCATCGCCGTGAGCACCGCCCGGGGCGTGAGCTCGGGCCACCACGCGTCGAGGAAGCGGAGGAAGTCGTCCTCGGAGGTGATGTCGTCGTCGAAGGAGGAGCGGAGCTCGGCGGCGAGCTCGGGGTCGCTGTGCCGGCCGGCCGCGCCGGACTGCGACCACAGGGCGTCCAGGAGGAGCTTGCGGGCGCGCGGGCGCAGCAGGTTGACGGGGGCGGTGCCGCCGAGCGCGTTGCGGCGGATGCGGTTCAGCTGGCCGGCGTCCAGTTCGAGGCGGCGGCCGAAGGCGACGACGCGCAGGCGGGTGGGGGTGCCCCGGATCGCCGAGGACTCCGCGGGCTCCGCGGGCTCCTCGGGCTCCTCGCCGAAGGCCAGCTGCCCGTCCTGCGGGGCGGCGGAGGCCGGGGCGGCGGGTGCCCCCGTCCCCTCCAGCGCCCCCCGCGCCGCCTTCCTGAGCACCTTCAGCATGCGCGAGGAGCCCTTGACGCGGGCCACCGCAGGGCTGTCGTACTCCGTGGCCTCCACGCCGTCCACCAGGGAGCCGACCGCGCGGATCGCGACCTGGCCCTCCTCGCCGAGGGAGGGCAGCACGCCCTCGGTGTAGGCGACCAGGAGCGGGGTCGGCGAGACGATGAGGATGCCGCCCGAGTACCGGCGCCGGTCCTGGTAGAGGAGGTACGCGGCGCGGTGCAGCGCCACCGCCGTCTTGCCGGTGCCGGGTCCGCCCTCCACGTACGTCACCGAGGCGGCGGGCGCGCGGATCACCAGGTCCTGCTCGGCCTGGATGGACGCCACGATGTCCCGCATCGAGTGGCTGCGGGCCTGGCCGAGCGCGGCCATCAGGGCGCCGTCGCCGATCACCGGGAGCGCCTCGCCGTCGAGGTACGCGGTGATCTCCGGGCGCATCAGGTCGTCCTCGACGCCCAGGACCTTGCGGCCCTTGGAGCGGATGACGCGCCGGCGCACGACCCGGCCGGGGTCCACGGGGGTGGAGCGGTAGAAGGGGGCGGCGGCCGGCGCGCGCCAGTCGATGACCAGCGGGGAGTAGTCGGCGTCCAGGACGCCGATGCGGCCGATGTGCAGGGTCTCCGCGATGTCCGCGCGCTTGCCGCTCCCGTCCTCGACGACCGCGCCCTCGGCGGGCTCGACCGCCGTGTACGCCCCGTCGGGCCCCTTCTTGCCGTCCTTGCCCTGAAGCAGGTCGATGCGGCCGAAGAGGAAGTCCTCGAACTCGTTGTTGAGCCGGTTCAGATGGACGCCGGCGCGGAAGACCTGCGCGTCGCGCTCCGCGAGCGCGCCCGGCGTGCCCACCTGGGAGCGCTTGGCCGCGTCGTTCATCAGGAACTCGGCCTCGTGGATCTTCTCTTCGAGACGCCGGTAGACCTGGTCGAGATGTTCCTGTTCGACGCTGATCTCGCGGTCGCGTGTGCCTGACGGCATTACTGCGTTGACGTCGGCCACCGGGGCCCCTTTCACACCGTGCTGCTGCCCGTACCGAGCAGCCGTCCACCTTAGGCGAAAGGGGGCCCCGCTGTGCACGTGTCGTGCGCTACACGTCCACTTTGACCAGGCGCTGTCCGTCGAACGTCGTCACCTCGAAGTGATCGATGTCGTTGCGGTCCATCGCCGCGCCCCCGTGGACGTACAGCGGACTGCGCGCCCACTTGATCGGGCTGTCCTTGATGCCGTACCCCCACTTGGGCACCGACCAGCTGGTGACCGTCTCCTTCTCGCCGTCCTTGCCGACGGCGACCAGGGAGCACTTGAGCGGGCCCTTGACGTTCTTCAGCTCCAGGACGGCGTGCGTGCCCCAGGCCTTCTTCTCCGTGCCGACCGTCGCGCTGACCTTGGTCGACGGGTCGGTGGCCGCCGACTTCTCCTCCATGTGGTGGAAGAAGGCGTCCTCCGCGGGGCTGGTGGAGTGCGGCTGGGCCACCGCGTCCTTGGAGCCGCCGTCGTCGCCGGTCACCGCGAGGACCGTGAGCGGCCCCCCGATGATGAGCGCTGCGGCCGCCGCGACGAGGTACAGGCCGCGCCTGCGCCGGCGCTCCCGCTTGGCCGACACCTCGTCCACGAGGCGCTCGGCGAGCCGGGGACTCGGCCGCGCGGCGAGCTGTTCGCCGATCTCCGGCACGCCCTGCGGGCCCGGCAGGTCCGCGAGCGCGGCGAGCATCGGCTCCATGCCGGAGAACTCCTCCAGCTGGTGGGCGCAGACCTCGCACCCGGCCAGGTGCTCCTCGAACCGGGTGGCCTCCGCGTCGTCCAGGATGCCGAGCGCGTAGGCACCGACGGTCTCGTGGATCGTCTCGTCCTGCCGCGCGCCATGGTGGCCGTAGGACTCGGTCATGCCGTCACCCCCCGCTCCTCGAGCGCCAGCTTCATCGAGCGAAGCGCGTAGAAGACCCGCGAGCGGACCGTGCCGCTGGGGATGCCCAGCGTCTGCGCCGCCTCATTGACCGTACGCCCTTTGAAGTAGGTCTCGACAAGTACCTCCCGGTGCGCGGGAGTCAGGTCCTCCAGCGCGTCCGAGAGAGTCATCAGCCACAGTGCCTTATCGATCTCGTCCTCCGCGGGGATGACCTCCAGCGGCGACGGATCGACCTCCTGCGGCCGGGCCTGCCGGCTGCGGTGACCGTCGATGACGATGCGCCGGGCGACCGTCACCAGCCAGGGGCGTACCGAACCGGTCGCCCGGTTGAGCTGACCGGCGTTCTTCCAGGCACGGATGAGCGTTTCCTGTACGACATCTTCGGCGCGCTGGCGGTCCCCCGCCACCAGCCGGAGCACATAGGCGAGAAGTGGCCCGGCGTGCTCGCGGTAGAGCGCGCGCATCAACTCCTCGTCCGGGCCCGGCGGTTGGCGCAGGCGATGTCGGGGCGGCTGCGGGCGTTCATCGGCCACGGCGGAATCCTTGCGCACGCGTACCTCCGTTGTCCGCGCTTCGGACGGGTCTCATGCCGGAGGTACGTAGGCGGGACGAGACGCGTTCAACGAGCGGGTACGTCCGCGGGGGCGGAGGCCGCGCGCGGACCCCGCTCACGTCCGGGCGAGCGCCGCCCTGCGCCGGTGTCTCGCCACGCGCTCGCGGTTGCCGCACACCTCGCTCGAACACCAGCGGCGGCGCCGCCCCCGGGACGTGTCGAGGTACACGATGGGGCAGTTGTCGCCCTCGCACTGGCGCAGCAGGGCGCGGGCGACCGGGTCGGTGAGCAGGTCGACGGCGTCCCGGGCGACCGCGGCGACCAGCGCCGCGCAGCCGGGGTCGCCGCGCAGGGCACGGACCAGGGTGCCGTCGTCGGCGCGCACCGCGCACGGGGCCGGGGGCGCCGTCGCGGCCAGCGCGTTGACCCGGTCCAGCGCCGCGGCGGCGTCGACGGGGCGGCCGCCGAGCTCGCCGCGCACCAACTGGGCGATGTGGCCGCGCAGTTCGCGGAACGCGGCGAGCCACTGCGGGCCCGCGCCGGGCAGGTGCGCGCCCGCCGGGACGAGACCGGCGCCGGCCAGCCAGGCGCGCAGCCGCTCCACCGAGTCGAGCCGCTCCACGGGGTGGTTCGTCGCCACGAGGTCCAGGCAGCTCCGCCCGGAGTCGAATCGCAGCTCGTACGGAGCCGGGTCCGTGCCCAACGCCATGCGCCTGTCACCGCCTTGGGGGTTACCGGTGAGTGAATGCCGTCGCGTACCCCTACAGTGCCCGCCTCCCGGCGGGTCCGGAACCCCTGCCACCGCGAGACGGTCGCGTATGGGGGCGCGACGGGCGGCCATGGCCGGGGAGCGGGCCGGACGGTTGACTTCTCCCCATGACACAGCAGCGGATGACGAACAGTCAGAACTCGGGGACGGCGGGCGGACCGGCAACGCGCGGGACCGGCCGCGGCGCGGGGCGGGCGGCGGGCCGTACGGCCGGTGCGGTCCTGGGGGCGGCGACGCTGGCCATGGGCCTGATCTCCGGGGCCTTCTACGTGTTCGCGTGTGCCGTCATGCCGGGGCTCGCCCGCAGCGACGACCGCGTCTACGTCGAGGTCATGCAGAACATCAACGACGTGATCCAGAACCCGGTCTTCTTCGCGAGCTTCTTCGGGGCGCTGCTGTGCACGGCGGTCGCCGCCTGGCAGCTGCGCCGCGCCCCGCTGCGGTGGTGGGTGTTCGCGGCGCTGTTCGTGTATGCGGCGGCGTTCGTCCTCACCTCGGGGGCGAACGTCCCCCTGAACGACGAGCTCGCGGCGGCGGGCGACCCGGCGAGGATCGCCGATCCGGCGGCCGTGCGCGAGCGGTTCGAGGACGCGTGGGTGGCCTGGAACGTGGTGCGGGCGGTGCTGTGCACGGTGGCGTTCGGGCTGCTGGCGCGGGCGCTGGTGCTGTTCGGGCGGGCGCGGAGGTAGGGGGCTGCGGGGCTGAAGCCCGCCCAGCCGCCTCTCCCCGCCGGTCCGCCCCCCTCAGTCCGCGTACTTGCCCTCGGCCGTCGGGTCGAGGGCGAGCCGGTAGCCGCGCTTGACCACCGTCTGGATCAGCTTGGGCGCCCCCAGCGCCGTACGCAGCCGGGCCATCGCCGTCTCCACCGCGTGCTCGTCGCGGCCCGCGCCCGGCAGCGCCCGCAGCAGCTCCGCGCGGGCCACGACCCAGCCGGGGCGGCGGGCCAGGGCGCGCAGCAGGGCCATCCCCGCGGGCGGCACGGCCCGCAGTTCGTCGTCGACGAGGACGGCGTGCCCGCGGATCTCGACCCGGTGCCCGGCGATGGGCAACGCCCGTGCGCGGGACGGGAGTTCCTGGCACAGCAGCTGCACGAGGGGGCCGAGCCGGAAGCGTTCGGGCCGCACCGTGTCCAGGCCGAGGGACTGGAGCGGCAGCGCGGTGACGGGGCCCACGCAGGCGGACAGCACGTCGTGGCGCAGCGCGGCGAGCAGCTCGGCCGTCATGCCCCGCTCCTCGGCGCGGGCGAGCAGCGAGGCGGCGGCGGGCGCGCTGGTGAACGTCACCGCGTCGACGCCCCGTCCGACCAGCGCGTCGAGCAGCCGGTCCACGGGGCCGAGGTCCTCCGGCGGCAGCCACCGGTAGACGGGGACGCCGACGACCTCCGCGCCCCCGGCGCGCAGCGCCTCGACGAAGCCGGGCAGCGGCTCGCCGTGCAGCTGGAGCGCGATGCGCCGCCCGTCGACGCCCTCGCCGAGCAGCCGGTCGAGGACCTCCGCCATGGACTCGGAGGAGGGCGACCACTCCTCGGTGAGCCCGGCCGCGCGCACGGCGCCCTTGACCTTCGGCCCGCGCGCGAGCAGTTCGACGCCCCGCAGACAGCCGAGCAGGGCCTCGCCGTACCCCCAGCCGTCGGCGGCCTCGATCCAGCCGCGGAAGCCGATGGCGGTGGTGGCGACCACGACGTCCGGCGCGTGGTCGATCAACTCCTTGGTGGCGGCGAGGAGTTCGCTGTCGTCGGCGAGCGGCACGATGCGCAGGGCGGGCGCGTGCAGCACGGTGGCACCGCGCCGCCGCAGCAGCGCGCCGAGCTCGTCGGCGCGGCGGGCGGCGGTCACGCCGACGGTGAATCCGGCGAGGGGGCCGTGCTCCGGCGCCGTCGGGGCCGTGCCGGGGTGCGCGTTCAGGGGATGGGCGTTGCCGGGAAGGGCGTTCTCGGGAAGGCCGTGCGTGGGTCCGTCGCGCATAGGTCCGTCTCGTCTCGTCCTGCTCGTGGCTCGTCCTGCTCGTGGTGCGCGCCCTGCCCTTCGGCTGGCGGGCGGCGGTCGGCGGGCGGCGGACGACCGAGCCTGTCAACGGCGCGTGTCAGGCCCGGTTCGCGACGATGTCCGCCAGGTTACGTCCATGATCCATGCGTCGAACGGATCACACCTCGGCGTATCCGAGCTGCGTTTTCACCTCGCGCGCGCCCTCGCGCGCGCCCTCACCCTCCCCCTTGGCCCGGGCCTCGGTCCCGGCGCCGGGGAGCGCGGGGGTGACGGCCCGCGGCCGGCGAAGGTATACGGCCCAGGTCACGCCCGAGCACACCGCGTAGAACCCGAGAAAGGAAAGGAACGCCCCGGTCCCGGACCCGACCGTCTGGAAGGACTGCCGCAGCGCGAGGTTGATGCCGAGCCCGCCGAGCGCGCCGACGGCCCCGATCAGCCCCATGGCGGCCCCGGACAGCCGCCTGGCGCGGGCGGCGGCCTCCTCGCCCACGAGCCCCGCCCGCTCGGCCTTCGCCTGGAAGATGCCGGGGATCATCTTGTACGTCGACCCGTTGCCGAGCCCGGTCAGCACGAACAGCGCGATGAACGCGCCGACGAACAGCGGCAGCGACTCCCGCACGGACGCGAGCACGACCACGCCGGTCGCGGCGCCCATCGCGGCGAAGTTCCCCAGCGTGATGCGGGCCCCGCCGAACCGGTCGGCGAGCCGTCCGCCCACGGGCCGGATCAGCGAGCCGAGCAGCGGCCCGACGAAGGTGAGCTGGGCGGCCTCCAGCGGGGTCCGCCCGAACTGCGTCTGGAGCACGAGCCCGAAGGCGAAGCTGTACCCGATGAACGACCCGAAGGTCCCCACGTACAGCAGGGACATGATCCAGGTGTGCGGATCGCGCACGGCGGCCTTCGCCGCGCCGGTGTCGTTGCGCACGGACGCGATGCTGTCCATGTACAGGGCGGCGCAGACGGCGGACACGACGACGAGCGGGATGTAGATCCCGAGCACGAGGCGCGGCCCGCCCCCGGCGCCGATGGCGGCGAGCCCGACGAGCTGCACCACGGGCACCCCGATGTTGCCGCCGCCCGCGTTGAGCCCCAGCGCCCACCCCTTCTTCCGCAGCGGGAAGAAGGAGTTGATGTTGGTCATGCTGGACGCGAAGTTGCCCCCGCCGATGCCGGTGAGCAGGGCGCACACCATGAAGGTGGAGTACGACGTGCCGGGCTCCATGACGACGAAGGCGGCGACGGTCGGCAGCAGCAGGAGGGAGGCGGCGACGACGGTCCACTCCCGCCCCCCGAACCGGGCGACGGCGAACGTGTAGGGCACGCGGACGACGGCCCCCACGAGGGTCGCCATCGACACGAGGAAGAACTTCCCCGCGGCGTCGATCCCGTACTCGGGCCCCATGAACAGGACCATCACGGACCACAGGCTCCACACCGAGAACCCGATGTGCTCCGACAGCACGGAGAACGCCAGATTCCGCCGCGCGACCCGCTCCCCGCCCTCCTCCTTCCAGAACCTCTCGTCCTCCGGCTCCCACCGCTCGATCCACATCACATGCCTCCACGGAGTAGTCGCCGTGCCCCGGCCGACGCTCCAGAAGGTAGGGAGACCGCATTTCAGCCCTGTGCCCCACGGTGACCACCGGGGAACGTTGCTCTCACTCGGGGTGGGGTGGGGTGGTGAGGGGGCGGCCACCAGGGCCGCGGGCCCGGTTCGGCCGCGGAAGCGCCGGGCGGCGACGCCCGGCGCCCGGCACCTGCTCAGCGGTTGATGGACTGGATCTCTTCGACCTGGACCTGCCGCTCCGCGCCGAACATGCCGTCGGGGAGGTCGCCGCCCTCGCCCGTGGTGCTGGTCCAGCTGATCTTCCAGGTGACGGTCGCCTGAAGGGCGTAGGAGGCGTCGCCGGACGACCGCAGGTACTTCACGCCGCACGGCGGTGCCGTGTCCGCGGGGGTGCCCTTGGGGCGGGGCGTGCCGATCTTGCCGTTCTCGATGGGGCACTCCCCGGAGGCGGGGTAGGTCTCCGCGTCGTCCGTTCCCGGAGTGATCGTGAGCGCGACGGGCTCGGCGGTCGTGGTCGCGGAGAGGCCCGAGCCCGGGATGCCCGCCGTGACGGACACCTTCTTGAACTTGGCCTTGTCCAGCCAGATCCAGGTGGGGAGATTGACCTTCGTCGTACCCTCGGGCGCCATCGTGATCTCGGTGCCGGGCACGGGGAGTTCGTCGTACGCGTACTCCGCGAGGATCCGCGGGTTCACGGCGAGGGGCTCCTTGGGCGTCTCACCCTCGTCGACCCAGAACGGCTGCTTGTCGCAGGCGCTGGCCTCCGGGTCGTCCTTGCGGTTCGGGTTGACCGCCGCCGCCCAGAACATCCCCTTGCCCTGCTTGTCGAGGTTGTAGTCCTTGTACGGCTTGCCCTCCTTGTAGCGGCTGTCGAGGTAGTCGCCGACGAACTCCCCGACGCCGTCGAAGAGCGGTACGCCGTCGCCGAAACCGCGCCACGACTTGACCGTCTTCTCGATCTCCTTGGGCGAGAACGCGGGTTCGTACCAGCAGGCCGGCGGGTTCCAATTGCTGTCCGCCGAGGAGAGGTTGCCGGTCCGCGCGGACGCCGTGTCGCCGTTGACGGACGTCTGCACCTTCGTCTCGACGGTGATGGTGCGGCCGTTCTTGGTGCCCTTGGCCTGCTTGCCGCCCGTCTGGTCGGACCAGCCGGCCCACGCCTGCGGGACCGCCTGAGCAGTGATGACCACGGCCGCGAACGCGACCGTCACCGCGGCCTTGCGGGTCACGGCTGGCACTGGGCGCTCCCCATCTCCGACGTGCTGTTGGTGAGCTGCCACACGCCGTCGGCGTTCTTGCGCAGACGGTCGTTGTAGAGGATGTACGAGTCCTTGCTGGCCGGGGTGACGTTCTTCTTCTTGGTCTTGCGGTCCTTCGTGTACCCCTTGGACTCGTCCGAGCAGTAGGTGAGACCGGCCGAACCATCCTTGCTGAACGTGACCTTCCGGTCAGTGAATCGCACCGTCCCGGCAAGCGTCAGGTCGGACTTGACGAAGTTCCCCGACCACTCGATCGTCCCGAGCAGCCCCGCGCCCTTGCTGTAGAACCGCACGGCATCCGACTTCGGGTCCTGCTTCCCGATCGACTCGACGACCGCTCTCCAGTACTCCGCGTTGTCGCGCAGGACGGCGTCCGTCTTGGCGTCCCCGGCCGCCTCGGGGGCGAACACGAGCTTGACGTCGTCAGGGACGACGACCTTCGGCCGGTCGATCCCATCGGCCGACGCCTCCGGCGACGGCGACTTCTTCGCCTCGTCGCCCGAGTCCGCGCCCGCGATCTTGTCGTTGCCCTTGGACTCGCCGTCACCGCTTCCGCAGGCCGAGAGCGAGAGGACCGCGGCAGTGGTCAGGGCAGCCGCTGCGAGCAGGGCGGGTCGGCGGTTCACTGTCAGCTCCTGGTGGGACGAGAGTTCTCTTGAGTGAACCAAGCTATCCAGGGCAGAAAGGCGAGGCCAGGCCGAGGTCCCCGCTGAGCTGGGCATACGCGGACATAGCAGCCCAGCACTCCCCTCGTTGGCGTGAATTGATCGCCTGGCGCAGCCGATTGATCACCCAGTGCCATACGGCGAGGGCTTGAGGGCCGCGGCGTTCACGCACGCGATAGCAACGCCCCCGCCAGCCCCACCCCGGCCCCACCACCACCCCTCACCCCAGATGCGTGTCCCCCAGCGACACCAGGAGTCGGCGCAGGGCGCCGTCCACGGCCGCGCGGTCCTGCGGGGTCAGGGCCGCCAGCATCCGCTCCTCGTTCGCGATGTGGTCGACCACCGCGCGGTCGACCAGGTCCAGGCCCTCCTCCGTGAGGCGGACGCGGATGGCGCGGCGGTCGTTGGGGTCCTGGCGGCGTTCGATCAGGCCCTTGCGTTCCAGCTTGTCCAGGCGGTTGGTGATCGCGCCGGAGGTCACCATGGCCGTCTTCAGGAGGCCGCCGGCGGTCAGTTCGTGCGGGGCGCCCACCCGGCGCAGGGTCGCGAGGACGTCGAACTCCGGGAACTCCAGGCCGTACTCGGTGAAGACCCGCTTCATGCCCTTGCTCAGCAGGTGGTCCGCCCGCTTGATGCGGCCGACCAGCGCCATCGCGTCCAGGTGCGCGAGGTCCAGGTCGGGTCGCTCGCGGCGCCACTGGCCGCGCAGTTCGTCGATGGCGTCCGCGCTGCCCGTGGTCTCTTGCTCGGTCATCTCTCCGCTTCCTCCCGCGCCCGGAACCAGATCTCTCAACATTCAGATACTTGACGTTCGCAGATCTGGGGTCCATATTTATCTCAACGTTGAGAATAACAGCGTTCAGGGGAACCGAGGGGAAGCGATATGTCCACCGTCGTCAGCAGCAGCACCGCACCGCGGCCGAACGCCACCGAGGCCGTCACGGGCGAGGCCACCACCAAGACGGCCACCACCAAGACGGGCGCCACCACGACGGGGGCCAGCAAGGCCAAGGCCGCCGCCGTCAAGGCGACCTCCGCCAAGGCCGCCGCCGGTATCGCCGCGCTCGCCGCCATCGGCCCCGCCACCTGGGGCACCACCTACGTCACGACGACCGAACTCCTCCCCCCGGACCGCCCGTTGCTCGCCGCCGCCCTGCGCGCGCTGCCCGCCGGACTCATCCTGCTCGCACTCACCCGGCGCCTGCCGCGCGGCGACTGGTGGTGGAAGGCGACCGTGCTCGGCATCCTCAACTTCGGCGCCTTCTTCCCGCTCCTCTTCTTCGGCGCCTACCGGCTGCCCGGCGGCGTCGCCTCCACGATCAGCGCCGTCATGCCGCTGCTCGTCGCGGGCTTCGGGATCGGCGTACTGAAGGTGCGGCCCACGCGTCGTACGTTGCTCGCGGGACTCGTCGGCGTCGGCGGCGTCGGCCTGCTGGTCCTGCGCGGCAGCGCCGCCGTCGACCTCGCCGGGATCGCCGCGATGCTGACGGCGACCACGCTGATGGCCCTCGCCGTGGTGCTGACCAAGCGGTGGGGGCGGCCCGAGGGCGTCTCGCTGCTCGCCTTCACCGGGTGGCAGCTGACCGTGGGCGGACTCGTCCTTGCCCCGATCGCCCTCACCGCCGAGGGCCTGCCGGACCACTTCACCGGCGCCAACCTCGCCGGCTACGCCTACCTCGGCATCATCGGCACGGCCCTCGCGTACGCCCTCTGGTTCCGCGGCATCGAGCGCCTGCCCGCCTCCTCCGTGTCCTTCCTCGGTCTGACCAACCCGGTCGTCGCGACGCTGGCCGGACTGCTCGTCCTGGGGCAGACGCTCACCCTCTGGCAGGTCGGCGGCCTGGTCCTGGTGGTGGCGAGCGTCGTCCTCGGCCAGACCCGCACCCGCCCGGCACCCCGCGCGTAACCCCCACCGCACAGCACCGCCCCCCGCCCCACCCACTCCCAAGGAGCCACGACCATGCGCATCACCGTCTTCGGAGCAGCAGGCAACACCGGCAGCCGCGTCGTCGCCGAGGCCCTCTCCCGCGGCCACGAGGTCACCGCGGTCGTCCGCGACGCCGCCCGCTTCCCCGCGCTCCACCCGGGCGCCACGCACCGCACGGGTGACGCCAAGAACCCTTCCGAGGTACGGGAGTTGAGCGCGGGCCAGGACCTGGTCGTCAACGCGACAAGACCGGCGCCCGGCCGCGAGGCCGACCATCCCGCCATCTCCAGGTCACTCCTGGCGGGCCTGGCCGGAACGGGCGTCCGCCTCCTGGTCGTCGGTGGCGCGGGCAGCCTGACCGTCCCCGGCACGGCGGGCGTCCTCGCGATCGACGACACGCGCTACATCCCCACGGCCTGGCGCGCCATCGCCTCGGCGTCCACCGCCCAGTACGAGGCGATCCGCACGGCGGACACGGACGTCGACTGGACCTACCTGAGCCCCGCGGCCCTCTTCGAACCGGGCGTGCGCACCGGCGAGTTCCGCCTCTTCAAGGACGAACTCCCGGTGGCCGCGGACGGCACCTCGTCCGTCTCGATGGAGGACCTGGCGGTGGCTCTCCTGGACGAGGCGGAATCCCCGACCCACTCCCGCACCCGCTTCGCGGTCGGCTACTGAGCGGGCCGCACACCCGATGAGCCCCGGTCGGCCCGCGTGACACAGGCCGCCCGCAGCGAGGTGATGCTCTTGGCGAGCGAGTGCAGGATGAT